>CAIOFV010000055.1 GCA_903857665.1 uncultured Myxococcales bacterium | reverse complement strand
TGGACATGATGATGCCCGTGCTGGACGGGTACGAGGCGTCCCGTCGCATCCGCGAGCGGCAGCGCTTCGCGACCCTCCCCATCATCGCCCTGACGGCGAAGGCCATGCAGGAGGATCGCGAGAAGTGCATCGACGCCGGCGCCTCCGACTACCTGTCCAAGCCCGTCGACCCGGATCGCCTCATTTCGCTGATGCGCGTGTGGCTCAGTCGATGACGTGGGGATCCCGATGAGCGACGGCGTCCTGGACATCGAGGGGATTGAAATCAATCTCCTGCTGGAGGCGATCTTCCAGCGGTACGGGTACGACTTCCGGGACTATGCGCGGGCCAGCGTGGAGCGGCGCCTGGCGCAGTTCCTGGCGGACAGCGGGTGCGGGACGTTTTCCGAGGTGACGGCCCGGGTGCTGCGCGAACCGCAGTTCTTCCACCAGGTGGTCCCCTACTTCTCGATTTCGGTCACGTCGCTGTTCCGCGACCCGTTCATCTACCTGGCCCTGCGCGAAAAGGTCGTGCCCCTGCTGCGTACGTGGCCCCATTTCAAGGTCTGGCACGCGGGCTGCGCCACGGGCGAAGAGGTCTACTCCATGGCCATCATGTTGCGGGAGGAGGGGATCTTCGAGCGGGCCCGCCTGTATGCCACGGACATCAGCCAGCCGGCCCTGGAAACGGGCAAGACGGGCATCTATCCCCTCGACATCCTGAAGAAGGGCAGCGCCGCCTACCAGAAGGCCGGGGGCCGGGGTTCCCTGTCCGACCACTACCATGCCCGGTACGAAGCGGCCGTCATGGACGCCGCCTTCGCGCGGCAGATCACGTTCGCCCGGCACAACCTCGCCATGGACAAGTCCTTCGGCGAGATGCAGATGATCGTCTGTCGCAACGTGCTGATCTACTTCAACCAGGACCTCCAGAACCTCGTGCTCCAGTTGTTCCTGGAAAGCCTGGATCACGGAGGGTTCCTCTGCCTGGGTGACAAGGAAACCCTGACGTTTTCAAGTGTTGCGGACTCGTTCGTGGCGGTCGACGAGAAGGCGCGCATCTACAAGAAGCGGGTTCGGCGATGACGCTGATGGACCTGCCAGGCTGCGAGCGTGACATCCGGGCCGTGGCCATCGGCGGTTCCGCCGGCGCCTCGGGCGTGCTGCGGGAAATCCTGGCCGGGTTGACCCGGGCCTTCCCGGCGCCCATCGCCGTCGTCCAGCACCTTCACCCCGACGACCGCGGCCTCCTGGTCGAAAACCTGGGGCGTGCCATGCGGATCCCGGTGGTCGAGGTCCAGGACAAGATGCCCGCGCGTCCCGGACAGGTCCACGTCGCGCCGGCCGACTACCACATGATGGTGGAACGCGACGGCGCCTTCGCCCTTTCGGTCGACGATCCGGTCCAGTGGTCCCGGCCGTCGCTGGACGTCTTCTTCCTCAGCGCGGCCAAGGTCTGGAGGTCGGGGCTCCTTGCGATCGTCCTGTCGGGAGCCAACGAGGACGGGGCCGCGGGCCTGCGCGCCGTCAGGCTCCGGGGGGGCATGGCCGTGGTCCAGGACCCGGCCACCGCCCGGTTCCCCAAGATGCCGTTGGCCGCGATGACGCAGGCGGGCCTGGGCGGCGGGATGTCGCCGGGACAGATCGCGGTCCTGCTGGAACGCCTGGAAAGGAGGGGCCGAAGTGGCCGAAGCGGCTGAAGTCGTCATCCTGATCGTGGATGACAAGAAGCAGAACCTGTTCGCCCTGGAACGGACCCTGCGGAAGGTGCCTGCGAAGGTGGTCCAGGCCTCCAGCGGGGACGAGGCCCTGGCGCTTACACTGCAATACGACTTCGCCCTGGCCATCCTGGACGTCCAGATGCCGGGCATGGACGGGTACGAACTGGCCGAAATGCTGCTGGGCGATCCCGCCACGTCCCGCATCCCGATCATCTTCGTCACGGCGGCCTACTCGGACGAGCAGCACCGGTTCCAGGGGTACCGGTCCGGCGCCGTGGACTACATCGTGAAGCCCTTCGACCCGGAGGTCCTGCTGGGCAAGGTCCTCGTCTTCCTGGAACTGGCCCGGTACCGGATGGGCCTGGAGAGCCTGATCCAGGAACGGACACAGAAGTTGCTCGCCCGCGAGGAGGGCTACCGAACGCTGATCGAAAATGCGTTCGACATCATCCAGTGCGTGCGGTCCGACGGGACCATCGATTGCGTCAGCGCCTCCTGGGAGAAGGCGTTGGGGTACACGGCCGAGCACCGCCGGACCCTGACCGTGGATGCCGTCGTCGCCCCCGAGGTCCGGGCCGCGACCCTTGAAATGTTCGTGCGGGTCCTGTCGGGGCAGACCGTCGTGAATTTCCAGACGGCCTTCATCGCACGGGACGGCCGGAAGGTGCATGTCGAGGGCAACATCGTCCCGAGCACCAACGACAACGGGGTGCCCTGCGCCCGGGGCTTCTTCCGGGACGTCACGGCGCGCCGGGAGGCCGAGATGCGGCTGGAACTGGCGGTCCAGGGCGCGGATGTGGGCCTCTGGGACTGGCAGGTTCTGACCGGGACGGGGGTCCTGACGGGCGTCTGGCCCGATGTCGAAGGTCTTTCGACCTCGGGGCCGACGGCGATCCACCAGAGTACCTGGTTCGGCCTGGTGCATCCCGACGATCTCCCCGGAATGATGGCGGAATATGGGCGGCATTTCGACGGACTGACCGATCACTACGAGAAGGAGTTCCGCATCCGCCTGCGCGACGGGTCCTGGGCCTGGCTCCTGGATCGGGGCAGGGTCCTGGAGCGGGACGGCCGGGGGCGACCCGTGCGGATGTCGGGCACCTGCCTGGACATCACCGGTCGCAAGCGGGCGGAGGAGGAGCGGTTCCGGCTGCAGCGCGCCGAGGCCGAAAGCCGTGCCAAGAGCGATTTCCTGTCCTCGATGAGCCACGAGATCCGCACGCCGATGAACGCGATCCTGGGGTATGCCCAACTGCTCCGGCGGGAATCGGGCCTGTCCACCCGCCAGCGCGAATACCTGGACACCATCAACCGCAGCGGCGATCACCTGCTGGACCTGATCAACCAGGTGCTGGACATGGCGCGGATCGAGGCCGGGCAACTGCCGATGGTCGAGTCCGAGGTGGACCTCCACGAACTGCTGCTGGACGTCGAGCGGATGTTCCGGATGACCGCGGCGGACCTGGGCCTGTGGCTGACCTTCGAGGCTGCGCCGGGCCTGCCGCGATGGATCCGGACGGATGCCGGCAAGGTCCGGCAGGTGATCATCAACCTCGTGTCCAACGCCCTGAAGTTCACCGGGCGGGGAGGCATCGCGGTTCGGGCTTCGGCCGGGCAGGGCGGGGACGGCGACGTACGGATCGTGCTGGAGGTCGAGGATACGGGGTGCGGGATCGACGATGAGCACCTGGAGACCATCTTCGAGGCCTTCGGCCAGACCGAGGCAGGAAGCCGGAAATCCGGAACGGGCCTGGGCCTGGCCGTCAGCCGGGATTTCGCCCGCCGGATGGGCGGGGACATCACGGTCAGCAGTCTGCCCGGCTGCAAGAGCCAGTTCCGGTTCGAGTTCGCGGCGCGCGCCTCCGAGGTTGCGGATGCGCGTCCCTTCGTTGCGCGGGTGGTGGGCCTGGCGTCCCGGATCGCGAAATGTCGCGTGCTGGTCGTCGATGGCCGGGCCGACAGCCGGACGATGCTGGTGCGCATGCTGGGGGCCGTGGGGTTCGAGGTCCGGGATGCCGCCAGCGGCCCGGAAGCGCTGGCCGCCTTCGTCGCGGAGCGGCCCGACGTCGTGCTGCCCCGGATCCAGATGCCCGACATGGATGGACTGGAACTGCTCCGTCGAATCCGGCAGCTTCCCGGCGGGAGCGGCGTCCCCGTGGTAATCGTCGGGGCCACGTCGATGGACGAGGAACGGGGCCGGGCGATGGCCGCCGGCGCCGACGGGTTCCTGCGCATGCCGGTCTGCGAGGACGAACTGTTCCGCGAGATCGGACGGGTCGCTCACGTCGAGTACCTCTGGTCCGGGGAGCGCGAGGGCCCTGGCTTGTTCGGGCCGGAGCCGGTCCTGGACGGGCTCGCGGTCCGGGGGATGCCCGGCGAGGTGCTGCAAGGGCTGCGGCAGGCCATCGAACGGGGGTATCCGGGCGACATCGACGAGGCTGTCGAGCGGGCGGAACATCTGGATCCCAAGGTGGGGCGGGGACTGCGCGCCCTGGCCCGGAGTTTCGACTACGCGGCCCTGCTGGGCCTGCTGGGTCCCTCACCGGAGGCCTGACGATGGACGTCAAGATGGGAACCATCCTGGTCGTGGACGACACGCCGGCGAACCTGCGCCTGCTGGCGGTGGCGCTGTCGGGGCGGGGCTACCAGGTCCGGGCCGCTCCCACCGGCGAGGCGGCCCTCCGCATGGCGGCCGCCGAGACGCCGGACATGGTGCTGCTGGACGTCAACATGCCCGACATGGACGGCTACGCGGTCTGCGATCGGTTCAAGGCCACCGCCCGGCTCCGGGACGTGCCGGTGCTGTTCATCAGCGCGACGAACGACACGCAGTCCAAGCTGCGCGCCTTCTACCGGGGAGGACTGGACTACATCACGAAGCCCTTCCACCTGGAGGAGGTCTTTGCGCGCGTGGCGACCCACATGGAACTGCGCCTGCTGCGGAAGCGTCTGCAGGACCACAACGCCCGTCTTTCGCACATCGTGGCCGACCAGGTGCGCGAAATCTCGGATTCGCAGGTGGCGACGATCGTGGCGCTGGCCAAACTGGCCGAGCGGCGGGACGACGACACGGGTGCGCACATCGACCGGATCGGGGCCTTCGCCAGCACCCTGGCCATGGTCGCCGCCGAATGCGCCACCGAGGACCCGCGCTTGCACCGGGACTTCGTCGGCATGCTCGCCCGGGCCGCGGCCCTGCACGACATCGGCAAGGTCGGGGTGCCGGACGCGATCCTGTTGAAGCCCGGCAAGTTGACGCCGGAGGAGTTCGACACGATCAAGACCCACACGACGATCGGGCACGAAACGCTGCAGCAGGTCCTGGATGGATACCCCGGCAACGAGATGCTCCGGATCGGCGCCCAGGTGGCCCGGTGGCACCACGAGAAGTGGGACGGCTCGGGCTATCCCGACCGGCTGGCGGGTACGGCCATCCCGCTGGCGGCCCGCCTGGTGGCGGTGGCCGACGTCTACGACGCCCTGCGATCGCGGCGGCCCTACAAGGAACCGTTCTCCCATGAGGATGCCGCCCGGATCATCCGCGAGGGCCGGGGACGGCACTTCGACCCGTCGCTGGTGGACGCCTTCGTGGAACAGGAAGGGGAGTTCGAGGCGATCTGGCAGGCCTTCGCGGAGCGGCCCGCTCCGATGCGTTCCGTCGTGGCGTTGCCGGCGGGATAGGCCCGCGTCGGCGTGGCAGGAATTTCCTTGTTGACCCGCGGCGAATCCGCGTCCAATACTTTCTGGGGACGAATCGATGACGACCCGGTTTTTCGGCCGCGCGGGACCCCGCGCAACGCGTCTGCAGGGGCGCTCCTGGCGGCCGTGGGTTGGTGCGGCGCTGTCCGTCGGCCTCGTCCTTTCCGTCTGGTTCCTCGTCCGGGACGCCGAGCAGCGCAGCCTGGATCGTCGCTTCAACGCCGACGTCGACCTCGTGGTGGAACGCATCAGCCGCCGCATGACGTCCCATGTCCAGATCCTCCGCGGCGCCGCCGAGTTCGTGTCGCTTCGGCGGGAGCCGATCAACCGGCAGGAGTGGCGGGATTACGTCGCGGCCCTGGAACTGGACCTCCTGAACCCCGGCGTGCAGGGCATGGGCTTCGCGGCCTGGATCGCCCGCGACCAGATCGACGCGCACGTCCGGGCGGTCCGGGCGGGAGGCTTCCCGGACTACAGCGTCGGCGCGGGCGGAAGCCTGCCTCCCGGCGAGGAAGGCTTGTCGTCGATCGTGTTCATCGAGCCGTTCGACGAGCGGAACCAGCGGGCCTTTTCGCGCGACATGTACAGCGACGCGACCCGCAGGGCAGCCATGGCTCGCGCCCGGGACACCGGCCTGGTCACGCTGAGCGCCCGGGTGACGCTGTACCAGGAGACCGCGACCGGGGTCCAGGCCGGCACGCTGTTGTACGCTCCCGCCTACCGGCAGGGGATGCCCGTCGCCACGGTCGCCCAGCGGCGCGAGGCCTTTCTGGGATGGCCCTACATGGCCTTCCGGATGCAGAAACTGATCAGCGAGGTCGTCGGGGACGCCGACAGCCTGATGTACCTCCAGGTGTTCGACGGAGCCTCGGAAGCCGAGCCGGACCTCCTCTTCGAGTCCGGTCGCCCCGAGTCCGGGGAGGATGCGGCCTGGAGCCGGCGGAACTTCGAGTCGGCCGGGCGGATGTGGACCTTGAGGGCCGCGCCCCGGGCGGGCTTCCAGAGCGCGCATGGGGGCAGCGGGAACCTCGTCATCCTGGGCGTCGGCCTGCTGGGGAGCCTGGTCCTGCTCCAGTTGTTCCTGTCGCTGGCCCGCGCCGAACGGCATGCATTGACCGTCGCCGAGGAGCGGCGGGAGCGGCTGGCGCTGCTGCTGGACTCGACCGCCGAGGCCATCTACGGGATCGACACCAAGGGGAACTGCACGTTCTGCAACCGGTCGTGCCTCCGGCTGCTGGGCTATGAGGTGCCCGAACAGTTGCTGGGTCGGAACATGCACCAGTTGATCCACCATTCCAGCGCGGACGGCACCCCGTTGGCCGAGGAAAACTGCAATATCTTCCTAGCGTTCCGTGCCGGTACCGGGACGCACAGCGAGGGCGAGTCGCTGTGGAGGGCCGACGGGACGTCGTTCCAGGCCGAATACTGGTCGCATCCGCAGCGGCGCGACGGGCGTGTCTTGGGTGCGGTCGTGACGTTCCTGGACATCAACGAGAGGTATCGGACGCAGGCCGAACTGCGCCGCCAGCAGGCGCTGGTGGAAAGCCTGCTGGATTCCATTCCGGACATCATCTTCTTCAAGGATCGCGACGGCGTGTACCTGGGCTGCAACCCGCCGTTCGCGGCGTTCGTGGGCCGGCCGCGCACCGAGATCGTCGGCAAGACCGACTACGACCTGTTCGGCCGGGAGGTCGCGGACTCGTTCCGGCAGCAGGACGTGCTGATGCTGGCGCACCTGGCCTCGCGCCACAACGACGAGTGGATCACGTACCCGGACGGGCGCCGGCTGCTGGTCGACACGCTGAAGACGCCGTACTACAGCCAGGGCTCCGTGCTGGCCGGAATCCTCGGGATCAGCCGCGACATCACCGAGCGCCACGTCGCCGAGGAGGCGCGGGCGGCGGCAGTGGCGAGGCTGCAGGAAGCCCTCGAGGAGGCGGAACGCCTGAACTCCCTGCTGAAGGAGGAAACGCGCCGCGCGAACGATCTGGCGGTCCAGGCCCGGACGGCCAGCGTCGCCAAGTCCTCCTTCCTGGCGAACATGAGCCACGAGATCCGGACGCCCATGAACGGCGTCCTGGGGATGATCGACCTCCTGCTGGAAACCGAACTCGACCAGACCCAGACGCACTACGCCGTGTCCGCCCAGAAGAGCGGTGCGTCGCTGATGGCCGTGATCAGCGCCATCCTGGACCTGTCGAAGATCGAGGCCGGCAAGCTGGAACTGGACCTGCAGGATTTCGACCTCCAGGCGTGGCTGGACGAATTCGTCCCGACGATGGAGTTGCAGGCGAAGGTCAAGGGGCTGGACTTCCGGTGCGAGGTCGCGGCGAAGGGCCCCTGCGTCCTGCGGGGCGATCCGGGCCGCCTGCGGCAGGTCCTGGTGAACCTGGTGGACAACGCGTTCAAGTTCACGCTGTTCGGGGAGGTCCTGGTCCGCGTGGAACGGGGGCCGGAATCCGAGCGCGAGGCGTGGGTGCGGGTTTCCGTGCGCGACACCGGGATCGGGATTCCCGAGGACAAGGTCGAACTGCTGTTCGGCAGTTTCACCCAGGTCGATACGTCCATGGCGCGAAGGTTCGGGGGCACGGGGCTGGGGCTGGCGATTTCCCGCCAGATCGTCCGGCTGATGGGGGGCGAGATCGGCGTCACCAGCCGTCCCGGCGAAGGGTCCGAGTTCTGGTTCCAGGTGCGCCTGCCCAAGGCCGGGGCGCAGGATACGGAACGGCCCCCGGCGGCCCGGCCTTCAGAGGCGGCGCGGAAGGGGCGCTTTCCCGGCACGCGGGTACTGGTGGTCGAGGACAACGCGGTCAACCGGGACGTGGCGGTCGGGTTGCTGCAGCGCGTCGGCGTGGAAGTGGCCCTGGCCGAGGGGGGCGCCCAGGCGATCGAGGCGTTGCGGCAGGCCCGGTACGACCTGGTGCTGATGGACGTGCAGATGCCCGGCATGGACGGCCTGGAAGCCACTGCCCGCATCCGCGACCCGCGCACGGGAACGCTGGACCCCGCGGTGCCGATCGTCGCGATGACGGCGATGGCGATGCTCGAGGACCGGGAACGGTGCCTGAAGGCCGGAATGAACGACTACCTGACGAAGCCGCTGGCGCCCGGCGCGTTGATCTGGATCCTGGGGCGCTACCTGGCAGGGCGGCGCGTTCCTGTGCCGCCGGCCGTCGATTCGAGCCCCCCGGAACGGGATTCGGCGGACGCGCAGATGCCGGGCCGGCGGGCAACGCCGGTGGCACCGGCCGTGTTCGATGCAGCCGGGCTGCTCGAACGCGTGCTGGGTGACCGGGCTGCCGCCGCCCGCCTGGTCAAGCTGTTCCTGGGGGACGTGCCGGCCCAGATGGCTCGTGTCGAGGCGGGGCTGGAGGCCGGGGACGCCGTGGCCGTCGGCATGGAACTTCACGCCTTGAAGGGGGCCGCCGCGACGCTGGAGGCCACGGCCCTGAGGGTGGCGTTGCAGGAGGCCGAGCGGGTGCTGGGCGTGGCCGGGGTCGGGGCGGTGGCCGCCCGGATGACGGAAATCCGGCACGAATGCGATCGGTTGCGCGCGGAACTGGAAACTGTCGTGGGGGGCGTCCCCTGACCGTCAGGTGCGGGGAGGGGGCCGGGGCGTGTCGGGGGACGCAGCCAGCGCGGCCCTCAGCGCCGCGACGAACCCGTCCAGATCGGCCTTGTACGATGCCAGTGCGCTTGCGAGGGCAGCCGGGTTGGTCGTGCGCCCGCGGGTCGATCGTTCGATCCTTTCCGCCTGCCCGGCCAGGACCGTCATCCCCAGCAGCGTCGCCGGCCCCCGGAATGCGTGCATCCAGTGTGCCACCGCGGCGAGGTCCGAAGGGTCCAGGGAGTCCATGCACCGCGACCCGCCGGCCTGGTGGACCTCGACGAAGCGTTCCAGCATCCGCTGGAAGACCTGGGGCATGCCGCCCACCCCTGCCAGGCCCAGGTCGAAGTCGACCTGCGCCACGGGAGCGAGTCGGCGCCGGAGCCAGTCCGAAGGGTCCTCGGGCCGGGTGGCGACGGCAAGGACCGCGTCGGCGTCCAGCCAGTGGGCCAGCAGGCGGCGGAGTTCCGAAGGCCCCACGGGCTTGGCCACGAAGTCCGAGAAGCCTGCGTCCCGGCAGGCAGCGTGCTGGTCGTCGGATTCGGTCGCGGTCAGCGCGACGATCGGCAGTCGCGCACCTTGCAGAAGGGCCCGGATGCGGCGCGTGGCTTCCAGGCCGTTCATGCCGGGCATCTGCACGTCCATCAGCACCAGGTCCCACGATTGCAGTGCGACGAGGGCCACCGCGTCTGCACCGTTGTCGACCACCACCGGCGTGATTCCGGCCGTTCGCAGAAGGTGCACGAGGATGTCGATGCTGATCGGGTGGTCCTCGACGACCAGTACCCGCGGATCGACCCCCCGCGTTCCGAACCCGGGGCCGCCGTTCCGGGAACCTTCGTCCGGCCGGGAATCCTGACTGTCTGTGTTGCCGTCCATCAGAACACGAGTATAGCCGCATCGACCGCCGGGGAGGATTTGCCGTGGGCCGAGCCAGATCCTTGGTCGTCACCCTGTCGGCAGGTCCCACTTCGAGGGGTCCCGGACGATGTCGCAGTCGACCCATCTGGCGCCGGCCGGGTTGACCAGCGGGGACCAGCAGGCCTCGAAGATGTGGGCGAGGTCCTCGGCGCCGATCCAGCAGGTTTCCTCCGTCCCCGACCCCTTGCAGGACGGCGGGCGGTAGGAACCGAGGTCCCCGTCCGGGACCGACGCCGCCCACGGATCCCAGGTGGGCCACGCCGCCAGTTCGTCCGCCGCCCGCGCAAAGTGCTGCTGCACCGACCGGGCCTGGGTCGAGGTCAGCGGGTAGCCGTAGGCATGCAGTTGGGCCAGGTACAGGGCCAGTTCCCTCCGGTAGACGGCCGGGGTGTATCCCATGTCGGCCTCGGGCAGGGCCGTGTCCTGCGCCACGCGCTCGTCCAGGCCGTCCAGCAGCAGCGCTGCCGCCGCATCGTCCCGGTTCACCAGGGCGTTGGCGAGGTGGGCCAGGTGGAAGTACCGGATGATCTTCTTGTTGTAGCTGTTCGACGTGAACGCGATCGCGTCGTAGTCGTTCGGCTCGCCGCGGCCGCAATCCTCGACGATCGGGTGGTGGTACCCGACCAGCTCCGCGCCCCGCCGGGCATTGCACTCGCCGTTCGGGATGAGGTCCCGCCAGTACGTGAACGACGCGATGTCGCCCTGCTTGCCATCGACGGCCAGATCGCCGGTGTACCCCGGGATGTAGACATCACCGTTTTCGTCCTTCGTCCGGATGCGGTAGTCCGAGTCCACGATGTCCTTGGCGAAGGCCGTCAGCATCGACAGGCTTTCGGCGCAGGCCGTCTGCATCGCCGGATCCTTGGCGCTTGCGGCGGCATACCGCAGGACCGGCACGACCTGGAAGATGTGGGGCACGTCGTCCTTGGAGCGCAGGTTCGTGACCCACACGGCGCCCCAGTAGGGGTTGTCCGTGACCTGGAACCTGTCGGTGTTCCAGCGCGTGTACGGCGACCACCAGCCGCTGGTGTCCACGGCCTTGCGCTTGCCGTCATGGGTGTCGAATTCCTGGTTCCACCCGGGCACCACGTTCCGGGACATCAGGTGGGGCAGGGGGTCGTTCGCGTCGTGGACCATGCCCAGCATCGAGGCCGTCATGCCCTTGCACAACTGGGTCGCTGCGAGGGTCGCGGAGGGATCCCCGTTGACCAGGGCGGCGGCGACCACGTCCCCCAGGACGTGGCTCATCGGGATGTGCAGGTTGTGTCCGCCGCCGTCGGGGGCGGGCGGGTGGTAGAAGGTGACCAGGTCGCCCGCCTTGCGGAACTGCTCGCTGTACCAGAACTGCCAGTCGCGCTTGCCGGTCGAGGCATCGACGCCGTGGGTCGTGTACAGCACGTAGTCGAAGTAGTGGATCTGGCGCAGGAAGCCCAGCATCTTGCGGGTGAACGCCGCGACCTCGTCACCCGTCAGGGGCGTGCCGTCGTCCGGGCGGGTGAAGGCGAAGGGGAGCGATTCCGGGAGTCCTTCGGGCGGGCCGGGATCGGTCGGGATGTCGGGGGCCGCAGCCTCCTCGGGGACGTCTGTCGGGAGGTCGAATTGCGTCGTATCTCCGGGCAGATCCGTCGGTGTGATCGTGTCGCCGACGTCCGGCGCCAGGTCCGGGCCGGCGTCCGCGCCCGAGCCGGCTCCGCAGGCGGCGATGGAACCCAGGACCGCAGCCGCGAGCAGCAGGCTGGAATAACGATTGACCATCGGCATTTGCACATCTCCTGACGGGGGCGAAGCATAGGGCATTCCGGGCCGGCGGGCAAGGCGCAACGGCGCGTTCGCAGGGCGAATTGTCCTTGCGGCGTCCAACCGGTGCGGACTATGCTCTGGCCAAGGGAACCGGCGGGGTGGTTCATGATCGATCGCAGTCGCATGGGTCGAGGGCCGGGGCCGACGATGGCGTCGCGGCGAACCCTCTGGATCGGCGTCCTGGCAGGGGTGTTCGTCGGGGTCGCGTCCGCCTGCTCGGGGACCGCAGACGCGCCGCCCCGTGCGCTGCAGGCGGCCGGCGCCAGCACCCTGTCGGTGGTCCTGCCCGCCGACGCGACGGAGGCCCTGGCCCTGGCGGCCGGCGACCTCCGGGACGTGGCCCGGCAGCGCACCGGCGCCGCGACCGCCGTCGATGTTCGCAGGGCCTCGGGCACGACGTACGACCCCGCACTGGCCGGGACGCCGATCGT
>CAIOFV010000054.1 GCA_903857665.1 uncultured Myxococcales bacterium | reverse complement strand
GCCAGGAAGACAGCTCCTGGGCCGCGAGAACTGGCGAGACTTGAATACCCATCTCCCTCCGCGACCAGCGCCGGCCCCAGCGGCGGGCAATCGCCCTGCGCCCACAGGTACAGGTCCATGCGGGCGACCACCGCGTCGGCTTCCATTCGAACCGCCAGGTCCACGGGAGCCCCGGTGGCAGGCCAGGACCACGCCGCGTGAGTGCTGCCGTCCACCGGCCGGCACTCGTCGGCTGCGACCACGGCGCCATCCCGGTACAGGCGAACCTTCCCGCACGCGGACGCACCCAGGTCCAGCACCAGCACCGCCAGTCCGGCCGGAATCCGTCGACCGGGCAGCCGGAACGACGCGCCTGCGGACCCCGATACCGGGCCGGCACCGTCCGCCCGCCGCTCCCCGGTCCCGCCGCTCCATCGGAAGCCGGGCGTCACCGTCCCCGCCCGCAAGTCCCACGCCACCAGGCGTCGAGGCAGCCGCATGTCCAGGGTTTCGCACGCCCCCGAACCGGCCGTGCACCACATCGGGCCGCACGGTTCGGCCACGTCGCCGCACAGGTTGGCCGGCTCGCCGTCCCACGAGCAGGTGCCGGCCTTGCAGCGCTCGAACGTGCACGCGTCGCCATCATCGCAGTCGCCGTCCGCCTCGCAGCAGGACAGGACCCACGCACCCGGGACGCACTCGCCCAGGCGGCAGGCGTCCCCCACGGTGCACGCGTGGCCGTCGTCGCAGGTCGTCCCGTCCAGCGCCTCGTGCACGCACGTCCCGGTCGCGCCGTTGCACGAGTCCCGGGTACATGGATTGCCGTCGTCGCAGGACTGGGGCACGCCCGCGCAGACCCCCGTCAGCCCGCACACATCGCCCGTCGTGCACCGGTTGCCGTCGTCGCAGGAGGTTGCCGGGTCCAGCGGTGTCGATACGCAGCCTTCCCCCGGCGCGCAGGCGTCCCCGGTGCACGGGTTGCCGTCGTCGCAGTCCAAGGCGGCGCCCGGCACGCAGACACCGTTCGCGCAGGCGTCGTTGACGGTGCATGGATCGTCGTCGCTGCAAGGGCCGCCGGTCGATGGCGGGAACGAACACGTCCCGCTGGTCGGATCGCACCGGTCCTCGGTGCAGGGGTCGTCATCGACGCATCGCAACTGGCGCTGGCACGTCCCGCCCATGCAGGTCCCGACACCGTTGCACACCGTGGAGGGCTCGCATTCCGTCTGGTCGGGCAGCGACCGCTCCACACAGGTACCCGTGGCCTCCTCGCACGACGCCACGCGGCAGGGGTCCGCGGGCTGGGAGCACCGGATCCCCTCGGTCGCGGGCACGCACCGGTGGCTGGCGAGATCGCAGCGAAGCGTCGCCAGGCACTGGTTGCCGGGAGCAGGGCACTCCGCGTCCTTCGTGCACTCGCACGCATTTGGACCGGCCTGGCAGGTCCCGCCGACGCACTGGTCCCGGGTGCAGGAATTCGCGTCCGCATCACAGGACTGGCCGTCCGCAAGCGACTCGTACCGGCACTCCCCGGACGCCGCGTCGCACCGGCCCGAAAGGCAGGGCCGGTCGATGCAGGACTTCCGGTTCGCGGGTACGCAGGTTCCCGAGCGACAGGTCGATCCGCCCACCGCGCACCGGTCCTCCGGATTGCAGGCTGCACCCTCGCGCCCCGCGTCGGCCAGCACCTCGCACACCCCCGCCGCCGAGCAGGTGACGCGCCCGCACGGACCCGCATCCAGCGCCTTGCAGTCCGCCTCGGTCCTGCAGGTCGGTCCGATGTCGGCCGTCCCGTCGGGCACATCGGAGGCCAGATCGCCGCCCCCCCCGTCGTCCCGTGCCGAAGAACCGCCACAGGCCGCCATCCAGAAGGCCAGACCGATCGCACATAGCTGCCGCTTGCCCACGTCGACTTCTCCCGCCTCCTGTCGCTATTGTTGGGGAACCGCCACCGTCGTCCGACCCGTGCCACCCACGTCCGACCCGCCCCTCGCGAAGCGGCCGTACGGAAGGACGTCGGGGAACTGCCACGCCACCAGTCGTCCCGACTCGGTGGCCATCCACATCCGCTTTCCGAACAGCAACGGGGTTCCCACGATCGCCACCGGGACCCCGAAGGACAGACCGGACGTGAACGTCACGCCGCCGCCGTCATCCGTCGTCCGCAGCAGCGACGCCACGCCCCGACCGTCAGCCGTCATGGCCACCACGCGCGGCGCGGCCCCCAGGAAGGGGTACAGGTCGCCCATGGCCGCCCCGAACGAGCCGCGTCCCACCAGCGACCCGCGGTCCACCAGGTCCCGCACGACCACCACGTCGCCGGACGCCAGCACCGCCGTCACCGCGCCCGTCGGGTCCACCAGCAACCCGCCGGCGACCTCGCCGCCCAGGGACATCTCCCAGACCTTTTCGAACGTGGGCTGCCGCTCGGCCAGCGCCACCAGCACGCCCCCTTCCATCGCGATGAAGATCCGACCGTCCACCTCGACCGGCGACGCCACCGGCCGCGCCGGCAGGATGAACGACGACCGGGCCCCCGTCGGGCTGATGGCCGTTTCGACGGACCACAGTTTCCCGTCCTCCCACAGCAGGTAGATCCGATGCCCGCTGGCGGACACGGTGGGCGGGAAGGCACCGGTCGTGCCGGCGCTGATGGGCCCGGCCGTGAACACCTGGGTGGTCCCCACGTCTTCGTCGTACAGCACCACGGTCCCCGCCACCGTCGGCCAGCCCACCACCGAGTGGAAGGCGTCGCTGGAACCCGTGGAAACGAGCCCGCCGACGGGCGCCACTGATCCCAGGGTGGGCGAACGGATGCCCGTCGCAGCGTCGAACCGGACCACGCCACCGGCGAAGGCCGCGTACACGTCGGTGCCGCGACTGACCATCGGGGGCAGGATCGCCGAAGCCAGGCCCAGGATCACCGGGGGCAGGATCGCGCCGGCCGGATCGATGCGGGACAGCACGACGTTGGAAACGCCCAGCGAATCCACGGAACGGCAGGTGACGAACAGGTCGCCCTTCGAATCGGCCACCGGACCGGCGGGCTCGCGGCAACCCAGGTCGTGGTCGGCCACCAGGCAATCCGTGTCGGGCGTTCGGTCGCCCTCGATGACGGCGCAGCATCCGTCCCCGGCCACCGGCATCGACCCGTCGCAACGTCCCGACACGAAGCAGTGGCCGTCCTCGCAGGTGGTGTAGCCCTTGCCCGAGGGGCAGTCGGCCAGCGTGTCGCACGCCGGGGCCGCGATGCCCTGGTAGCAGGCCAGGACGGGAAGGACCAGCAGGGCCAGCGCGACCCTGAGGGGCCTCTTCCGCCGATCATCCGGGGGGGGCGTCGTCATGCTCCTCCTGTGCTGCCAGGTCGCCGGGAGTGTCAATCGTAGAATCGGCTGTTTTGGGGAAGCAAGGAAACGTCACGCAAAAACCAGGGGGCTGGGGGGGGATTTGCCGGTTTCCGATCGTCACGGGAGGCTTGCCAGCCCGTTCGATCCGGGCTGGAGGACCCGCGGTTCGGGCCGATGCGGCTCCATGAACGGCCCGAGCGACGTCGGGGGGTTCGGTTGCAGCACCAGGGGCCCGCGTGTCCCATCGTCCAGCAACGCCCGGTACCCCGCGGCATAGGCCACGACCCGCTTCACGTACTGCGACGTCGCCGGGTACGGGATGGCCTCCACGAACAGGTCCGTAGGCAGGCGCCCCAGCGTCCGCAGGAAGCGGCGGGCCGCGCCGGGACCTGCGTGGTAGCCCGCCAGCACCAGGGGCAGGTGGCCACGGAAGTGCTCGGACAGCGTCGCCAGGTAGGCGGTGCCCAGGCGCACGTTGTTGGCCGGCCGCCACAGCCCGCCGGCCGCCTTCCGATCGCCCAGCACCGCCAGCGCGACGCGCTTCGCCGACGCGGGCATCAACTGCATCAGGCCCACCGCGCCCTTCGGCGACCGGGCCTTCGGATGGAAGCCGCTTTCGACCCGCATCACGCCATACACCAGGGCCGGGTCCAGTTCGGTTTCCGCCGTGGCAGAGGCGACCTCGTCCCCGAAAGGCTGGGGATAGGCGGCGTCCACCAGGGCTTCGTCGCCCTCGCCGCGAGGACCCCTCAGGAAGTCCCGTACGCGACCGCGGGCCTCGCCCAGGGAGGGGTCGGCCAGCAGCACCGCCAGGATCCGCGCCGAGGCCTCGTCCAGCAGGCCGGCCGACGCCCGGGCGGACATTTCGGCGCGGGCCTCTTCCCGGTAGCCCAGGCGCCACAGCCACACGGGTCCGCGGGACGCCTGGCAGGACGGATCCCGGAAGGGCGGGGGTCGAACGTCCCTGGCCTGCGAAAGGCGTTCGCGCGCCAGCACGCCGTACCATGTGTGGGGGTCGTTTCGGGCGACGCGCCGCAGGTCGTCCAGCGCCTCGTCCCGATGCCCGGCGGACAGCAGCAGCACGCCCCGGAAATACCGGGCGCGCTCGGCCAACCCGTAGGGCAGGCCCGGGCCCCGATCCAGCCGCGTCACGATCCGGTCCAGGGCCGCCAGAGCCTCGTCGGTCCGCCCGGCCAGCATCCACGCCAGCGCCGCCTCCCATCGAACCCGGACATCCGGCGCCACGGGCGGGTCGGCCGCGACCACGCGATCCAGCACTGCCACGGCCCCGGCCGGATCGCCGGTCCGGGACGCACAGCGCGCGACGGAGAAGACAGCGTCGGCGGCCAGCGGACCGCCCGTATCGCGCTCGAAGGCGGCCAGGAACTGCACGCGGGCCGCGCGATCGTCCCCGCCGTTCACCAGCACGTTGCCCAACTGGTACGCGGCCATGGCACCCAGCGTCGCGTTCGCAGCCAGTCGCCGCGCGGCTTCCAGCGTCTGCACGGTCGCGTCGTGGTTGCCGGGATCCCCCTGGAGCACGGTCCCGCGGGCCAGGTCGGCCAGCCCGGGATCCAGCGCGTCCGCGGCCTTCCGGTGGGTCCGGGCCCAGCGGGCAATCCGCGCCGCGTCCCGGGGATCGGCCTTCAGCAGGGTCCGCAGGTAGTCGTCGAGCGTCGTCGGGGACCGTCCCAGGGAGGCGAGCTCCCGGGCCAGGTCCGCACCGGTCGGGGCCAGCAGCCAGGCGGTGCGAGCCAGGGTTCGGGCCGTCTCGGTTTCGCCCAGGGCCGTCAGCGCACGCACCATCGCGAGCGTCGCGCCGGACCGCTGCTCGGCGGGCAGATCGTCGCGCAGGAGGTCCGCCAGCACGACCCGCGCCGCCCCGGCCCGTCCCTCCTGGACGAGGGCCTCGGCCAGCGCCAGGCGCGCCCCGGCCCAGTGGCGCGACGCCGGCGAGATGCCCGCGAACGCGCTCCGTGCCCGCGCCAGGTCGCCGGCTTCCAACTGCAGGCGTCCCTCGCGCAGGCGTGCGTCGTCGTCCAGCGGGGATCCGACCACGGCCGCAAACCGGCGCAGCGCCTCCGCCGACCGATCCGCGTCCTCCAGCCACCGTCCTGCCACCCAGTCGATCAGGGATCCGGGGGGCGCCCCGGGCGTCTCCCGCCACGTTTCCAGCAGGGCCAGCGCCTCGTCGGTACGGCCCGCCAGGGCGGCCGTACGGGCCTTCGCAAACCCGGGATCAGTCCGGTACATCGGGGTCGGATCGGGGGCGTCACACGGCGCGGCCGCGGCAACCCGCACCGCGCAAAGGACCGCCAGGGCGGCGGCGACATGCGCCACGAGTCCCGCTGCCGCCCCTGCGCGCCCCACCGTGCACTCCCCGTTGCCGTGAATTCCCGGGAACTTCCTTCCGCCGCCGCTTTCCATATCCCGAGCGCGCCTACGCAGGCGGCGCGTTTCCGAAGGAAACTCTCGCCGCAGACGAGGCCGCCCCGGGTCCGGTCACCGACCCCCCGAAGGACGTGCTAGTATACGGTGTCGCAGGAACCGAATCAAATCCGTGGGGTAGCGTGTCCCTGATCGAAGCCGTATCGCTGTTGGCTGGCGCGAACCCGGGGGTGACCCTCCTGCTGCTGGCGCTGGCGTCCCTGGTCGAGTACGTGTTCCCGCCCTTTCCGGGGGACACGGTCACGGTGGCCGGGGCGGTCCTGGTGGTGACCTCCGGCCTGTCGCTGCCCGGGATGCTCGTCGCAACGCTGATCGGCAGCCTGGCCGGGGCTGCCATCGATTTCCACGTGGGCGTCCTGCTGGCCCGGACCGCCGACGGAAAGGTCCCTTCGACGCGCTTCGCGTCCCGCCTGGCCCGTTCGGCGCTGGTCCGCCAGGCCCTCGACGGTGCGGAGCGCTCCTCCCGTGCCTTCGCCCGCTGGGGGGAGGTGGCGATCGCGCTGAATCGCTTCCTCCCGGGAATCCGGGCGTTCCTGTTCGTCGCGGCCGGCATGGGGAACATGCGCTTCGCCCGCGTGATGTTCTTCGCGGCGATTTCCGCCCTGCTGTGGAATGCCCTGCTGGTGTCTGCCGGCGTGGCCCTCGGCGCGAACCTGGATCGCATCGAATCGGTCTTCCGCACGTTCGGGCTGGTCGCCTGGATCGTGCTGGGGGTGGCGGGCGCGCTGTTGCTGGTCCGCTGGGCGATCCGGCGCCGCAGGGCAGGCCGCTGACCCTGCCGGGCACCGGTCTATGAAGCACCCCGCCCGGTTACCACCGCGCGGATCGTCTTGAACAGGATCCGCAGGTCGTTCCAGGGCGACCGGGTCCGCGAATAGCGGATGTCCATCCGCATCCACTCCTCGAACGACACCTCGTTCCGGCCGCTCACCTGCCACAGTCCCGTGATGCCGCCGGTCAGGTCCAGGCGCCGTCGCTGCCAGCCCTCGTACTTCGGCACCTCGTCGAGGGTCGGAGGACGCGGTCCCACCAGCGACATGTCCCCCTTGATGACGTTCCACAACTGGGGAAGCTCGTCCAGGCTGGTGCGCCGCAGCACCCGTCCCAGCACCGTCACGCGCGGGTCCTTCTTGATCTTGAACACCGGGCCCGAAACTTCGTTGGACGCCCGCAACTCTTCCTTCAACGCGTCGGCGCCGTCGATCATCGTCCGGAACTTGTAGAAGAGGAACGGCCGCCCACCGCGACCCGCCCGCCACTGGCGGAAGATGACCGGCCCCGGGCTGGTCGCCTTGACCAGGATCGCGATGACCAGCATCACCGGCGAGATGCCCACCAGCAGGATCGCGGCCCAGGACAGGTCCCACGCGCGCTTCCACCAGGGCATCGGCTGCTGGAACAGGGTTCCCATGTCCCCGACGGCGCCATCCGGCGTCGTTGCCACCCGGGAAACCTCGCCGCGAATCAGGCCGGACTCCCCGTCCGAGGGCCCCTGCGGGCTTCCCGGGTCCCCACCGGCCCCATCCGCATGGGCGGAAGACGGTGACAATTCCGTCGAGGCCGACGGAGGCTCCGGAGGATCCCGGCGATCCTGGGCCCGGCGGCGAAAGGCCGACTGCGTCTCACCGGGTCGCCGGCGATCGAACCCGCTGCCCTGGTTGTCGAAGGATTCCCCTTCATGGACGAACACGCGGGCCGGGAGTGGGCACTCGGCCTCGTCCAGGAGTTGCACGATGTCCTGGACGTAGCTGGCCGCGCCGGCCGCGTCCGTTTCCGCCAGCAGCACACCGATCGCATCCTGGCGAATCCAGCCGATGTCGTCCGTCAGGCGACGGCGATGCTTCAGCAGTTCCAACGCCCGCACAATCAGCGGCGGCGCGACCGCGGAGGTGTCCATCTCGACCACGGAAAACGAGCGACAGTTCCGCTCGGCCCGGGAACGCTCGCGCTCGAGCAAGCGCCGGAACTCGTCCTCGGGCAGCATCCACGGGAGGTCGGGCCGCGAGCGGCGGGTAAGGAAATTCCTTAGGGATGGCATGATCATTCCCCGGTACCGCCCCCCCTGGCCGACGCGTTCATCGACCTTCGCGGGCCGGCGAGCGCAGTAAACATGCTCCGTCGCGGGCGCCCGTGTCAACACACCCAGTAAATTCCTTGGCAGGATCAGTGAATCCCACTGCCGTTGTGAAACCGCCACCCCTCGGCAGGGTTCCACCTCGACACCGCACAGTTTCCTGGTATAGGCTTCGTCCAACACACCCCGCTGGAAGTGTGAGGAGGTCGAACCATGCGCGTGATATCCGTCACGTACCGGGCGGGTGTGCCGCTCCCGGAACCCCTGGACCTGCTTGTCGTGCCGGTGCTGGAAGGGCGGCTGGCCGATGACCCCCGCTTCGCCCGCGTGGACGCCGCCCTGGGCGGGTTCCCGGGCCGGCTGGCCCAGCGGGAGGGATTCACCGGCCGGTTCGAGACCGAGATGACGCTGACGCCGCAGGCGGACGGGCACCCGCTGCGGGTCTGCTTCCTGGGCGCGGGGAATGCCGGCGACCTGACCCTTTCGCGAGTCCAGGCCCTGGGCGCCCGGGCAGCCCGCCTGGCCACGGCTCGGACCACGTCTGCCGGCCTGGTGCTCCCCGCCGAGGACCCGCCGACCCTGGCCGCCTGCGCGATCGGCCTGCGGATGGGCGCCTATGCATTCGATCGCTATCGCACCCGCGATCGGAACGACCCGACGCCGACCGTCTGGACGCTCAGTTCGGCCGGCGACGTGGCCGGCGCGACCGCCGCGCTGGCGCGTTCGGACCTCCACGCCGCCGCGGTGCTGGGGGTCCGGGACCTGGTGAACACCCCGGCCGCGGACCTGACGCCCCGCACCTTCGCTGAACGCGCTCGGACCGCGGGCATCGACGCCGGCCTGGAGGTCGAGGTGCTGGACCGCGCGGCCCTGGCGACCCTCGGCGCCGGCCTGATGCTGGCCGTGGGCGCCGGAGGGACCGACGGGCCCTACCTGGTCCGCCTGTCCTGGCGACCGGCAGGGGTCCGCGGCGCGCCCATCGCCCTGGTGGGCAAGGGCGTCACCTTCGACTCCGGCGGCCTCAACCTGAAGCCCCGAGGCAGCATCGACGACATGAAGGGCGACATGGCCGGCGCCGCGACCGTCCTCGCCGTGATGCTGGCCCTGCCCCGCCTGGGCGTCCGGGTGGCCGTGGACGGATGGCTGGCGGTGGCGGACAACCTCGTGGGGTCAGACGCGATGCGGCCGGGCGACGTGCTGACGTCGCTGTCCGGTCGCACGGTGGAAGTGGCCGACACCGATGCGGAAGGGCGGCTGGTGCTGGCGGACGCGATCACGCTGGCAACCCGGCGCGGCGCCGGTCGCGTCATCGACGTGGCCACGCTGACCGGCGCCTGCGTGGTCGCGCTGGGCGAGCACGCGGCCGGGCTGTTCACCACCGACGACGGCCTGGCCGGGGGCCTGCTGGCTGCCGGCGCCCGCGCGGGTGAGGACCTGTGGCGCCTTCCGATGTATGAAAACCTCCGCGGGCAACTGCGCAGCGACCTCGCGGACCTCAAGAACGTCGGCGAGCGCTGGGGCGGGGCCATCCAGGGCGCGCTGTTCCTTTCGGACTTCGCCGACGGGCACCCGTACGCCCACCTCGACATCGCCGGCCCGTCGTTCCTGAAGAAGGACCATGCGCTCGGGCCGCGGGGGGGGACCGGGTTTGCCGTGCGAACCCTTCTGGAATACCTCGAACTCGATTCCCCCGTTTGACACCTTCCGGACCCGCGACTACCATGGTTTTCGCGTCTTCATCGTTGGTTCGCCCCGCCTGTGTGGGGCATCTGGAGGAGGTTTTCCATGGCACGCTTCCCGTCTGCCGAGTGGGTGACGCTGTACCAGGACGCGATCAACGGCAATCCGGCCTACAAGGTCGGCGGCGCCAACTGGGACAAGGGCGTCGTGGCCCTGATCTGCAAGGCCAAACCGGATGTGGGCCTTGAGGAGGACGCGGGCATCTGGCTGGACCTCCACAAGGGCGTGTGCCGCGAGGCGCGCCTGGTCACATCGGCCGAGGCCCTCAAGGCCCCCTTCTGCATCACGGGCGAATACGCCCGCTGGAAGCAGGTCATCCGGAAGGAACTGGACCCGATCACCGGGATGCTCCAGGGCAAGCTGCGCCTGAAGGGCGACCTGCCGACGATCGTCCGCTTCGTGGACGCCAGCAAGGCGCTGGTCGAGTCCGCCGGTCGCGTCGCGACCGAGTTCCCGGACGACTGACGGGCCCGCGCCCGTTCCACCCTCATCGGCCCGCCCGCCGCGGGCGGTCCCGCAGGAGGCCCCATGTCCTACGACGCAGACAGCACCTTCGTCTTCGCGTTCCCGACCCGCGTGATCTATGGCGCGGGCGCAGTATCCGAGTCCTCCCTGGAATGCGACCGCCTGGGAATGGACAAGGTGGTCCTGGTGTCGGACCGGGTCCTGGCCGAGAAGACGGACGTGGTCGCCCAGGTGCGGAAGGCCCTGGGGCGCCGCGTCGTCCTCGAGTTCCTGGACGTCCCCCCCGATTCGTCGGTGGCCGCCGTCGAGGCGGGGGCGGCCAAGGCCCAGGCGGCCGGCGCCACCGGCGTCGTATCCGTGGGCGGCGGCAGCGTCATCGACACGGCCAAGGGCATCGCCATCCTCCTGCGCGAGGGCGGCAGCCTGCGCGACCACGAGGGCTTCCAGAACCTGACCCGCAAGGCCGCGCCCCACGTGGTCCTGCCCACCACGGCGGGCACGGGGTCCGAGGTGACGTACGTGGCGGTCATCAAGGACGTCGAGGCCCATCGCAAGCTGTTGTTCGGCGACTACAACATCCTGCCCGACTCGGCGATCCTGGACCCGCTGCTGACCGTGGGCCTTCCGGCGCACCTGACGGCGGCCACGGGCATGGACGCCCTGTCGCACGCCCTGGAAGCCATGCACTCGCTGCAGCGCCAGCCCATCGCCGACGGCCTGGCCCTGCGCGCCATCCACGAGGTCCGCGCGGCGCTTCCGACGTGCGTGAAGACGCCCGGCGATGTGGCCGCGCGCGGGCGTCAACTGGTCGCATCGACCATGGCCGGCGCGGCCTTTTCCAACGCCCAGGTCGGCCTGGTCCACGCCATTGCCCACACCGTAGGCGCCCGTTTCGGCGTGCATCACGGCCTTGCGAATTCCATCGCGATGCCCGCGGTCGTGCGCTTCAACGCGCTGGCCTGCCCCGACCAGTATCGGCAGGTGGCCGAGGCCTTCGGCGTGGACCCGTCCGGGTCCGACGAGGCGCTGGCGGACCGGCTGGCCGGCGCGATCTACGCCTTCGCGAAGTCGCTGGGCCTGCCCGGCGGGTTCAAGGACGTAGGCGTGCCGCGGGAGGCGCTGGGCGAACTGGCCGAAGCGACCCTGTTCGACGGGTCCGTGATCTACAACGCCCGACCGGTCATCTCTGCGGAGGAGGTCCTGCCGGTGTGGGAAGCCGCCTGGCAAGGCGAGGGCTGACGAGCGGGCCCGCCCCTGCGGCCGCCCGGGCATGCAGGCCGAGGCGAGCGGATTGCGCCGCAATCCCTTGCCGAAGACGGAGTCGCATCGGGCTGTTCGATGAAACCGATGGAAGCGCGGGGCGTGACACCCCGGGGAGATTCGATGGACGACCGCGTCGTGATCGAGGGCACCGAGGACGAGGCCGCCGGGATCGCCAGCATCCTGGCCGAACTGATCCGGGGAAACCTGGCCCAGCGCCCCGAACTGGCCCGTGTGCTGGATCGACTTTCCGGGGCGGTCGCGGTCACGGCGTTCAGCGGCGACGATGTCGTGGGCGCGACGCTGGTCTTCGGCGGCGGTCAGGTTCGGGTGAAGACGGGCGCCGATCCCGAGGTCCGGGTCCGGGTCACCGGGACCTTCGACGCGATCCTCGGGCTGTCCCAGGTGCCGATGATGGGTTCGCTGCCCCGCCCGTTCCGGGAGGGGACGCGCCAGTTCAACAGGAACCTGCACCGGGGCGACGTGAAGATCAAGGGATGGTTCCGGGGGTATCGCCTGCTGCCGGGACTGCTCCGGCTGGTATCTGTGGGCTGACGTCCCAGCCCGCGCCTTCCACCGCCCTCAGCAGCGTCCGGACCGCATCGGCACGCGTGGGCGCGGCGCCGGAAACCACCTCGATCCGCAGCCACTCGGCCGCGTTGGCGAACGTCACGGCGTTGACCGATTCCGGCAGTTCGACCTCGCCCACCGAGTACAGGCGGCGCCCAAGGCGCAGGGCGGACTTCACCAGGTCCTTTTCGTTGACCGGCGCGCCGGGCGCGAGGGCCGCCCGGGCCGCGATGCGATACGCCTCCAGGAAGGGCTGGATGGCCGTGGCAAAAAACTCCAGGGCCTCAAGGGAGTCCCCGTCGGCGACGAGGGCCCCGTCCTGCCGCCTCAGGAGCCCCTCGCGCAGGAAACGCTCCAGCGTCGCCTCGAACGCGATGTCGAACGCCTCGGCATAGACGAACTCCCGCTTCAGCGCCCGGGACAGCAGGCGCCCTTCCGCGGCCATCGCGGCTTCCGTGGTCGGCCCCTGGTCCAGCAGCCTCAGGGCCGCCGTGGCCATCATCGCGTCGTCCACGAACGGGTGCAGGATGCCATTCTTGTGGTAGTCCAGCGCCGAACGTCCCGAATCTTCGGGCGAAATCACCCAATCTTCGCCGAAGGCCCCCAGGCGCACCAGCTTTTCGCGGACGAACAGGCGCACGACCTCGTCCACGGGTCGCGCCAGCGCCGCGCCCAGGAGGTCGGAGCGCTCGCGCTCGGCGACGTCCTTCGGTCCCGTCGGGTCGCCGGGGCCTCCGGGCAGCAATCCTCGGGCCTTCAGCGGGTCGGCCAGCGGGTCCGACAGCCGGGCGCCCCGAGCGACCAGGTAGGCGACCAGGAACCCCACCCGCTCCAGCAGGTGCTCGCGCTCCAGCCCGCGCTTACGGTGCGTCAGCAGGGCAAACGCGACCAGCTGCTGCGGCGTCACCAGCAGGCACCGGTCGAACCGGTGCGCCAGCGCGTGCGCCAGGTGCCGGACGACGTGCCTGGGCACCTGCTCGCCCGACGGCAGGGGGACCTGGATCCCCGACCGACGCAGGAAGTCCTTGATCCCGATGGGCTGTTCGAACTGGACATACATGCGCCCGTACCGCGTACCCAGCACCTTGGCGCTGCGGGCCAGTGTCGCGACGCTTTCAGGCTTCTTTTCGGCCCCTTCGGATTCGCGCTGGTACGAAGCCATTTCGACCACGCGTTCGTAGGTCACCGCGGCCGGCACCAGGTGGGCGTCGGGAGTCGCGCCAGACGCCACGGCATCGATGATCATCGTCAGCATCCCGTACCGGGGCGACACGGTCTTGCCCGATCGGCTGCGCGTGCCCTCGATGAAGAACTCGATCCAGTACCCGTCCTTCAGCAGCTTGCGGACGTAGTGCCGCAGCGCCAGCGTATACAGTTCGGCCCCGCGCAGGGCCCGCCGGATGAAGAAGGCGCCGGACCTGCGGAACACCGTGCTCATCGGCCAGAACGACAGGTTCTCGCCGGCGGCGATATGCGGCGGGATCAGCCCGTGCGTATAGAACACCCACGAGTACACCAGGTAGTCCAGATGGCTGCGGTGGGCCGGCGCCAGCACGATCGGCCCGGTGCGCGCCGCCTGCCGGATGCCCTGGAGCCCGGGCGTGTCCACGGTCACGTCCGTGAACAGCCGGTTGAAGAACAGGCCCAGGAACAGGGAAAAGCCTTCCAGCCAGTTGAACCGGAAGTCGGCGGCCATCTTCCGCAGGATGCCGCGCGCCCGCTTCATTTCGGCCGCGGGAGCGAACCCCTCGCGGGCGGCATGGCGCTCGACCTCCTCGATGAACGGCGGCGTGCGCAGGATCTCGTCGATGATGCGCCGAGCGCCCTTCAGCACCGGGCCGCGGATCGCCTTGGATTCCAGCAGGAATTCGTTGTTCAGGGCGAACTTGAGGCGGGCGACAACGGACATGTCGTCGTCGGCGACGGCCTGGCTCGCCAGGAAGGCCGGAAGGTCCACGGGGTGCCCGATCCGGACGTTGGCGCGCCGACGATTCCAGAAGAACGACAACATCTTGCGCAGGGGACCCGGGGCCTGGGGATCGCCCAGAAGGACGTCCGCGATCGATCGGCGGTACGTTTCGGGGACCTGGAGCCAGACCACCTGCAGAGGTACCAGGACGACCGGCCGATCGGTGGCGCGCTGCGCCTCCACGAGGTCGCCGAGCAGCGTACCTTGCGAATCCGCGCCCCACTGGATCAGGGTCCGGGGCCGCTTCAGGGACAGCAGGCACGGCAGGCCGTTCGCCACCCCGATGCGCAAGGCGTCGGCATCGGAGAGGCGCTGGCGACGGCCGAAGAGGCGCCGCCACAGCGCGAACAGCGCCTCGCGCGGGAGGACCCTTCGCAGATCCATGCCCTCGGCGAAAAACACCCGAGGCAGCCCGAACCGCACGAAGGCATAGCAGAAATACAGGTAGTCGAGGAGGCTTCGCACATACAGCACGTAGACCGGCGTGCCGCGTTCGGCGGCCTCGCGGATCGTGGCCAGCGACGCCTCGTCGAACTTGACGTGCCGGAACAGCACGCGGCCCAGCCATTCAATCAGGCGTCCGGGACGATCCACCATGCGCGACGGGAGGTCGGGGAGATGGGCAGGTGGAACGGGCGGCGATCCCGCGGGAGGGGGCGGCAGCGGACGGGAATCCCAGGGTTCATCGACCGTTGGATTGCCCGATTCCCGGTCCATCGGTGTCCCTCGGGCAGGCGGGAGCGCGGTCGCGACAGGTCGAATCCCGGCGCCGAGCGTGTCTGAGGAGGTACCACTTCGGGGGGTCCAAGTCAACGGATGCAGCCCGGCGGGCCAGTGTGCGACGCGATCCTCACGGTCGCATGACGACCCGGTTCCGGCCCGCGGACTTGGCGGTCAGAAGGCCCATGTCGGCCCGGCTGATCAGGGCTTCGGGACTGTCGTCCGATAAGGAGTCCGACGCGACGCCGACGGAAATCGTCAAGCGGACCGGCGGAGCGCCGTTCGACGGGGACACGGGCAGGGGCGTGGACTCGACCGAGGCACGGATGGCCTCGGCGATGGCCGCGGCGTCCGCGGTCGTGGTCCCGGGCATGGCCATCACGAATTCCTCGCCGCCATACCGGGCCAGAAGGTCGGCCTTGCGCGCTCGGGCCCGCAGCAGCCGGGCCACGCCCTGGAGCACGATGTCGCCTGCGCCGTGGCCATGGCTGTCGTTGACGCGCTTGAAGTGGTCCACGTCGATCATCAGGACGGACAGCGGCACATCCGCACGGCGGGAGCGATGCCACTCGCGCTCGAACGCCTCGATGAAGAACCCGCGGTTGTGCAGGCCGGTCAGCGAGTCGTGGATGGCGCGTTCGTGGGTCGCGCGATAGAGCGTCGCGTTGGACACGGCCAGGGCAACGTAGTGTGCGGTCAGGCGCAGGAAATCCAGTTCCTGCGAGTCGAAGGCCTGGGCTTCCCGGCGCAGCAGCGTGATCACGCCGGTCGTGCTGCCGGGACCCCGGACGGGTACGGCTACCAGGGACCCGCCGACACGGCGACGCCCCCGAAGATCGGCGGAAAGCGGCTCGACCGACAGGTCGGACAGGTACTGGATCTCGCCTTCATCGACACAGCGTCGCACGACGGGGTCGTCCTTGGGCCACGACCCCTCGAGGATGTGGACGTCCTGCACGCCGATCGCATGGCGGACCCGCATCTGGCCGGAATCCGGGTCGGGAAGGAGGACCAGCAGTTCCTCGACCGCGAGGGTGTCCACCAGCGTCCGGCCCAGGCGGTCCAGGAGGCGCCCCATCTCCAGGCTGGCGGAAGCGACCTCGGCGATGCGGAGCAGGTCGGAGGCCTCGCGCACCTTGCGGACCAGCGCCTCGTTCACCGCGGCCAGTTCGTTGGACTTCGCCAGCAGTTCCTCGCGAAGGCGCAACTCGGACTGGGCCCACTTGACCATCAGATCCGAGTGGAGCGCCGACGCGGCGAGGCCCGCGAACTGGTCCATCAGCGCGTTGAAAGCCCGCTCGACGGCGGCGAACTCGTCGTCCTCCCCAGGTTCGAAGCGGCGGAGGTGTTCGCCGGCCTCGGCCCCGCGAAGCACCTCGGCGAGGGTTTCCAGGCGGCGGGCGATCTGGCGCCGGACCACCTGGTACACCAGCAACGCCGACAGCGTGGCGGCGATCACGGCAGCAGACGCCACCGCCGCCCAGGCCAGCACGGGGTGGAGGTTCTCCACCCGCATGCCCAGCGCGCCCAGCACGACGGCCAGCAGCAAGGACGAGGCCACAACGGCGCCGAGCACGCTCCAGGCAGTCCGATGGGCCAGGCGACGGCCCACGGCGCTGATGCGACCCCCCACGTTTCTCGTCCTTCAGACTGTCCTCGATTGTGCCATCGCGGGCGAGGGATATCAACGACCTGGCACGGAGGCGGCGGAAGCCCGGGGCCGGGGGGTCGGGCGACGGGAGTTGACGGAGGGGATGGGAGAGGCCACCCTTTGGACGCCATGGCGTGGACGCACGAGCAGGTGAAGCGATTGACCGGGGACGTGCCCCGGGCGCCCGGCGTGTACCTGATGCGCGACGCGGCCGGGAAGGTCGTATACATCGGGAAGGCCGTGGACCTGCAGGCGCGGGTTTCCCAGTACTTCCACAAGGCGGGCGATCCGCGGCCCTTCGTGGCCCTTCTGTCGGGGATCCTCGAGCGCATCGACACGGTGGTCACCACCACCGAAAAGGAAGCGTTGATCCTCGAAAACGAGTTGATCAAGCGGCACCGGCCGCCGTTCAACGTGCTGCTGAAGGACGACAAGACGTACCTGTACCTGCGCATCGACCCCAGCGAGGACTTCCCGCGACTGGAGCTGGTACGGAGGCGGCGGGCGGACGGCGCGCACTACTTCGGCCCCTACGCGTCGGCCTCGTCGGTGCGCGGGACCCACGCGCTGGTGAACCGGCACTTCGGGCTGCGGACGTGCAGCGATTCCCAGTTCCGGGTGCGCACGCGGCCCTGCCTGGAATGCCAGATGCAGCGCTGCCTGGGTCCCTGCGTGGGGCGCGTGCCGGCCGAGGAGTACGGGCGGCGGGTGGACGCGGTGGTGCTGTTCCTGCGGGGGCGGTTCGAGGAGGTGCGGCGGCGGCTGGCCGACCGGATGGCGGAGGCGGCCGAGGCCGAGAACTTCGAGGAGGCGGCGCGCCTGCGCGACCAGGTGCGGGCCATCGAAACGGCGCTGACCCGCCAGGCGGTGGTGCTGCCGTCGGTGCGGGACACGGACGTGGTGGGCGTGGCCCGGTCCGGCGAAAGCGTGGCCTTCGCGATCCTGCGGTTCGAGGGCGGCGTGCTGACCGAGCGGGTGCCGGTGATCCTGGACGGGGTCGTGGCGCCGCTGGAGGAGATCGCGGACAGCGTGCTGCTGCAGTACTACGGGCGCGCGCCGGTGCCGGAGGCCGTGATGGTGCCCGCCGAGGGGTTCGAAGGCCTGGCGGCGCTGGCCGAGGTGCTGGCGACGCGGTCCGGGCATCCCGTAAAGGTGAAGACGGCGGTGAAGGGGCCCACCGGGGACGCGGTGCGCATGGCGTCGCGGAACGCCGAGCAGCTGCTGGTGGAGCACCTGGCGAAGAGCGAGGTGCGGGACCGGGCGGCGGGGCGGTTGGCCGAGTTGCTGCGGATGGAGCGGCCTCCGCGGCGCATCGAAGGTTTCGACCTGTCGACGTTCCAGGCGGGCGAGCCGGTGGGGTCCATGGTGGTGTTCGTGGACGGGAGGGCCGAGAAGCGGGCCTGGCGGACCTTCGCGGTGCGGCTGGAGGAAGGCCCGGGCGACGTGGGCTTCCTGCGGGAGGTTCTGAAGCGGCGGTTCACCCGGGCGCTGGACGAGGGGCAGGAGCTGCCGGACCTGGTGATGCTGGACGGCGGCGAGGCGCAGTTGCGGGCCGCGATGGACGTGCTGGCGGGACTGGGTGTGGAGGTGCCGCTGGTGGGCCTGGCGAAGTCGCGCGTGGTGGGCAAGGGCCACGGTCCGGCCACGCACTCGCCCGAACGCCTGTACGTGCCGACGAGGACCGGCGGGGCGCCGGGCAGGATTTACGGCGGGGCAGGCGGGGGAATCGACCCGCCAGCCGACGGCGTCCGGGAGCCGGCCGGCGGCGAGGCCCGGCAGGTCGGGGTCGCGGGCGACGTGGAACTGATCGTGCCTCAACAGAACGACCCGGGGCTGCACCTGCTGATGCGGGTGCGCGACGAGGCCCACCGCTTCGCCGTGACCTTCCATCGCAAGCGTCGCGGCCTCAAGGAGCGCGGGTCCGTGCTGGACGACATCCCCGGGCTGGGCAAGACGCGGCGGACCGCTCTGCTGCGCCATTTCGGGTCGGTGGCGGCGTTGCGGGCCGCGGACCTGCCCACGCTGAAGGCCGTGCAGGGGCTGCCCGGGCCCGTCGCGGAAAAGGTCTTCGCGAAGATCCACGGATAGCGACCGTCCCCAGGAGGCCTCGACCGTGAACGTCACCGACACCTTCCCCCTGTTCGGCGGCCAGGCCTCGAACCCTCCGCGCCGCCCCTGGCTCGACGCGCTGGCGCTGGCGACCCTGTGCGCGGCGTTCTTCGCGACGTGGTGGAACCTGTCGCTGTCGCCCGTGCTGGCGGGCAACCTGGTCGGCGCGAGCCTCGCCCGGATGCCGTACCGGGACTACTACATGAGCGCCCCGCCTGGCGCCCTGCTGCTGGATCGCGCGATCGGGATGCTGTTCGGCGCCCGGCTGATCGCGTTCTGGGCGGTCGGGGCGCTGCTCCAGATCGCCGCCGCAGTGGTCCTGTTCCGGTGGTTGTGCCGCCATTTCCGGCGCTGGACGTCGGGCATCGCAGTGCTGACCGCGTTGATCGCGTCCGCCGGGGACATCGCGGACACCCCGCTCTTCTACCATCACGTGACGATGTGCATCGCGGTGTTCGCAGGCGTCCAGGCGATGCGATCGATCGAAACGACCGGGCCGCGGGCGATCGTGCACGCGTTCCTCGCGGGCCTCTTCGCCGCCGGGCTGCTGATGTTCCGCATGCCCGCCGGACTGATGATCCCGTTCGCGCTGGCGGTGCTGGGCGGAGGGCTGCTGCTGGCCAGCGGGCGGGTGCGCCAGGCCCTGCTGTCGCTGGGCGCGGCGGCTGTCGGCGTGGCGGTCGTGCTGGTTCCGACCGTGGCGTGGCTGGTGCAGGAGCAGGCCTGGCAGCCGGCGCTGGAGCAGATCTTCACGAAGGGCCCTTCCAGCAAGGGCGGCGCGGTCGTGTCGCTGCTTCGCCCCGCGACGCTGACGATCGCGGACTCCCGGCTGCTGCTGTCCGCGATGATCGCGCTGGCCGTGGTCCTTGTCGCCGCGGCCGGGTATGCCCGGAGCCCGGCGAAATCGCGGTGGCGAGCGGCCTCGCTGGCGGCATCCGCTGCGCTGATCGCGGCCGCCGCGCTGTCGCTGGGAAAGGCCGCAACGATGTTCGACGACTTCGGCGCACGCTCCCTGCCGCTGGCCGCCTGCTTCCTGGTCCAGATCGGCTGCCTGGCGATGGGCGCCTGGGCGCTGATCGACACGGCCCGGTCCCGCGCGACGCGGCGCTCGTCGCTGATCCTGGTGCTGGCGGGCTTCGCGTTCGCCTGCGCGTATTCGGAGGCCATCTCGTGGCCCGCGTACGAGCCGATGCTGCTCCCCGGGCTCGCGATCGTGCTGGTCATCGCGCTGGATCACCCGCCGTGGGGCCGGGGCATCGCCGGGGCGCTGCCGATCGTGGCCGCATGCCTGGTCCTGATCGGCATCTCCCAGTCGCGCAAGCAGGATGAGCCGGCCAGTTGGGGCAGGTGGGTCGAACCCCCGCTGGAGTTGTCCACCCGCGAATCCACCCTGCCCCAGTTCGCCGGCTTCCGGATATCGCCGTCCACCGAAGGGTTCCTGTCCAAGGTGACGCACCTGATCCAGGAGAACTCGGCCCCCGGCGACAGCCTGTTCACGTACCCGAACCTGCCCCTCTTCTACGCGCTGGCCGACCGCTGGCCGCCCACGTTCGCGCTGACGCACTGGGTCGATGTGTGCCCGGACTACGTCGCCGAGGCCGACGCGCGACGGCTGCTGGAATCCCCCCCGAAGGTGATGGTCATCCACGAGGAGTCGGACGGCGAGATCGCCGACGAGGAGGGGCTGTTCCGCGACGGCCATCGCAGCGCGGTCCGGGCGGTCAGGGCGGCCGTCGAGACGCTGAAGCCGCGATACCGGCTGCTGGCGGTGTTCGAGGTGCCCGGGTACCCGACGCCCGTGACGGTGTGGACGCTCCCGGCCCCGGTTCCGGCCCCGACCACGGCCGCTCCCTGACGCGCGATCAGCGCTCGGCCAGGCGCTCCAGGTATTCCTCGATCACCAGGCGGTCGCCCTCGTAGGGCGCCAGGTCCATCGCGCGGGACAGCGCGGCTCGGGCGGTGGCGAGGTCCCCCGCCCAGGTCGCGGCCTTGCCCAGGGATTTCCAGGCCTCGGCATCGAAGGGCCTTCGACCGCCATCGACACCCGGACCGCGGGGCAGGCCCAGCGCCAGCGCGGCGACCAGGTCGTCCCGGGCGTCGGCGTACCGGCCGTCGGCGATCCGCAAGCGGCCGGCCAGGTAGCGCAGCAGAGCGTCGTCGGGCACCTCGGCCGACGCCTCCAGCACCGCGTCCACCGCCTCGGGCCCGCCGCCGGAAAGGACGTCCAGCACCGCGTCCCGGGCCCGCGGCGGCAGGTCCAGGGCATACAGGCGAGCGATCACGGACCGCGCCTCGGGGCCGCCCGGGGGAAGTTCGCCCAGGGCCCGGGCCCAGCGCCCTTCCACGTCCGGGGAAGGCGCACGGCCCGCGACGCGGGACGCCAGCGCCAGCACGTCCGCGACGTCCACGAGGCGCATCGGGGGCGGGTCGTCGTCCTCGCCGACGTCGGCCAGCCCCGCGGCCAGGCCGGCCGCGCCCGACGCATCGCCTTCCTTCGCCTTCAGGCGCAGCAGGGCGCGCCGAAGTCCCGCGGCGCCCGGAGCGTGATGAAGGGCGTCCCGCAGGCACGTCTCGGCCCCGGCGAAATCGCCGCGCGACTCGGCCTCGGCCGCGTTCCCGGCCAGCCGCGCCACGTCCACCGCGCACCGGCGTCCCAGCACGCCCGGTCCCGAAAAACGCCCCGACGCCCGCGCCAGCAACCCCGCGTCCACCGACGCGGAGGCCACGTCCCACAGGTACTCCCGCCACTCCCGTTCGAGGTCCGCGAGGGTGGAGCCGGTGGCCTCCTCGAAGGGCCGCCCCTCGGCCACGGCCCGCAGCGCGTCGGGCCCATGGACCTCGCCCAGGAACGCGATGAAGGAACCGGCCACCGTGTAGGCCCGTGCGGGCGCCGCGTTCAAGAACGCCGCCGGGCCGAACAGCGCGGGCAGGTCCACCGACACGCCGGCCAGGTCCATCGCCAGCGACCACTCGTGGGGGGAGGGCCCGTCATCGGCGAAGGCGCACGCGACCGCGAGGCCCTCGACGCGGGCCATGTCCGGCACGACGCCGCGCTGCGTGGGGAGGTGCAGCAGGCCGGGCGCCAGCCGACCCGCAACCACGTGAGCGATTTCGTGCAGCAGGACCGGGTCTCCGGGCATCATGCCCGCGACGTGGATCTCGCCCAGCCAGGGCTTGGCGATCTCGATGTTCCGGGCCCCCATCAGGCGCGCCTTCTGGTCGTCGTCGCGATACAGGTTGACCCGGATCGGCGGCTCGGGCGGAACCCCGAAGAAGGCCGCCGCCTGCCGGTGCCGGAAACCGCATTCGTCCAGCATCGTCGCCATCCGGGCCGGGTCCTCGGAGGGGTCGTGGCGGATTACGCACCAGTCGTCCGCCACCTCGCCGGACAGCACCGCCTCGACGTCCGCCCGCGTTTCGCGGAAGCCCAGGTCCCCGGCCCGCGCCCACAGGGCCCAGGCGACCCCGAGGGCCGCCGCCGAAACCGCCCACCACCGGGCCCGCCGGTCGATGCGGAGGCGCAGGTCGGCAGACGCGACCGCCTCGGTCAGCGCCCACAGGGCCACCACGAACGCCAGGCTGAAACCCCGGTAGGCGAGGTAGGCCGGTCCGACCGACAACCGCACGTCGTACAGCGGACCCGGGAAGAACCCCAGGAACGGCGCATAGAAGAACACCGCCGGCTCGCGGAAGAGGTCGGCCAGGGGCAGCGCGAACGACGCCACGAACACCAGGGACCACGCGGCGGACGCCCAGCGGGGCCCGGGCACGATCGCGCCGATCAGCAGGCCGGCGCAGACCGCCAGCACCGCGGACGCCAGGGGACCGGCCGCATAGAAGGCCAGTCCGTACCACCAGTCACAGGGTCCCGCGAACAGCGCGCTGATCGACAGCGCCAGCAGCGGCACCAGCGCCAGGATCCCCGCGGCCGCGAAGGCCCGGCGCCGCGCAGACGGGAGGGACCGGCCACGCAGGCGGGCCTCGGCCACCGCCGTCACGGCCAGCGACCCGGACGCCATCGCCAGCAGCGGCGCCACCACGAGACAGGCATGGTAGGACAGGACGTCGAACCCGGGGACCAGGGCCAGCAGGATCGACGCCAGCGCGAGGATCACGGCCCAGGGGATTGCGCGCCGAACGAGGGATGCCGGCCTGGCCATTCCGTCACCCGTTCAGACGACCGCTGGCGAAAGGCTCCAGGTCCACCGTGACGTACTTGAAACCGGCGGCCCGGGCCGCGGCGACGATCGCGGCGCGATCGGCGCCCGTGGCCAGCCGGGGCAGGTCCTCGGGACGGACCTCGATGCGCACCAGGTCGCCGTGGTAGCGCGCCCGGAACTCGACGTAGCCCGCCGAGCGCAGCGCGGCCTCGACCGACTCCACCTGCTTCAGGCGCGCGGCGTCGATGATCGTGCCGTACGGGAACCGCGACGCCAGGCAGGGGCTGGCCGGCCGGTCCCAGAAGGAAAGGCCGTACACGTCGCGAGCCAGCGCCCGCACCTGGGCCTTCGTCAGGCCCGCATCGGCCAGGGGGCTCAGGATGGCCTTCTCGGCCGCGGCCGTGCGCCCCGGGCGCCAGTCCGACAGGTCGTCGGCGGTGGTGCCGTCCGCCACCGCGTCCAGGCCCAACTCGCGTGCCACGTCCCAGGCCGTCCCGAACACCTCGGACTTGCAGAAGTAGCACCGGTCCTTGGGATTGGCGGCGTAGCGCGGGTCCTCGATTTCGTGCGTTTCCCGCGTCACGTGGCGGATCCCCAGGTCGGCCGCGGTCTTCCGGGCGGCCGCCAGGTCCCAGGCGGGATGCGACGCGGACACCGCCGTATAGGCGATGGCCCGGTCCCCCAGCACTTCCAGGGCGACCGCGCACAGGAAGCCCGAATCCAGGCCCCCCGAAAACGCCACCAGCACCCCGCCCGTCGCCCGCAGGCGTTCCCGGGCCGCGTCCAGGCGCTCCCGGGCCACCGCGTCCGCGCCGCCCGCCGCCTCCCGATCCGGCTCGCTCATCGTCCACCCGCTCCCGATGTCCCCGGACGTTGTACCATTCCACCGGCAAAAGAGGGAATGTCACCCTCCGGGAGGCGAATGATGCCGCGAATTCCGACCCGGGACGAGGCCCTGGCCCTGCTGAACCAGCACGTCACCACCGCGTACACGCTGCGGCACTCGCTGGCGACCGAGGCCGTCACCCGGGCCCTGGCCCGCCGGCTGGGCCACGACGAGGACCTCTGGGGCCTCACCGGGCTGCTGCACGACCTGGACCTCGACGAGGTGGGCACGGACATGCATCGCCACGCGCGCCGGACCGTCGAGATCCTGGGCGCGCTGGACTACCCGCCCGAGATGCTCGGCGCCATCCTGGCGCACAACGGCGACGTGCTGGACCTCCCCTGCCGGACGCCGCTGGACTTCGCCACCACGGCCGGCGAGTCGGTGACGGGGATGGTGTTCGCGATGGCGAAGGTGCTGCCGTCCGGAAACCTGGCGGACGTGAAGGCGTCGTCGGTCCGCAAGCGCCTGAAGGAGCCGCGCTTCGCGGCCAACATCAGCCGCGAGCGCATCGGCCAGTTCGCGGGGCTGGGGCTGTCCGAGGAGGAGTTCATGGCGATCGCGGTGGACGCGATGGCGAAGGCGGGGATTTAGGAGCCTTTAGGGAAATGGAGTTCGTTACGAGGAAACGCATGCGCCCGACAGGCTCCTAACGTTCGCGGCCCGCCAGTTCGGCGACCACTTCGTCCAGTCCCACGTCGTGCTTCACCAGGTAGGCCAGCAGGAAATACAGGACGTCGGCCGCCTCCCACGCGATGTCGTCCCGGTTGCGAGCGGTCAGCAGCTCGTACATCTCCTCCGTCAGTTTCCGGGGGATTCGGTCCTCCTTTTCGAACAGGAAGGACGTGTACGACCCCGGCCGAGGCTCGGCACGACGGGCGCCGATGATTTCGTGGAGCCGCTGCAGCCCGAAGTCCCGCCCGCCCGCGCCGAAGCACGAATACATCCCCTTCGCGCAGGCGTTGCCATCCGGCTCGAGGATCAGGACCGCCGCATCGCGCCGGCACGCCGCCAGGGCGCGGATCACGCGCGACCCGAAGACGCCGTCCCCGTGCTCGGCCGGCGCGCCCCCTTCCAGGCACGCGAACGACGCCCGGCCCGTTTCCAGCGAAAGGCGCAGGCTTTCCGCGGTGGACTGCTCCAGGCGCAGGATCTGCCCGGCCTTGTCCGCCAGCACGGTCGCGATGCCGGTCGGAGCGAAGTCCAGGCATGCAACGAAGGCCTCGGCCGACGTGAACCTTCCGATCCGCAGGGCCGTCCCGGACTCGACGTCCACCCCCAGCCGGTCCAGTTCGCGAATCTCGTCCACCGAACGCACGCCGCCCGACACGGTCAGGGGCAGGTTCGTGGCCGACTGCAATTCGCGAACGCGTTCGACGGGCAGGCCCGCCATGGACCCTTCGCCCTCGACGAAGGTGCACGAGAACCCGGAGCAGTAGGGCGCCACGATCTGCATCACCTCGATGGGCGTGCGACCCGTGTGCCGGGTCCACCCCTCGGTGACGACGTCCCATTCGAGCGCATCCACGGCCACCAGCACGCGGTTTCGCGGCAGCCGCGACAGGAACTCGCGCGACGCCGCCGTCCCGATGACGACCTTCCGGGCGCCCGCCCGCAGCAGCCGCCTCGCCTTGTCCTCGTCCCGGATCCCGCCGCCGACCCGGCACGGGAACCGCCGGACCACGCGGCGCAGCAGGGCCTCGTTGTCCCCGAGCCCCAGCGCCGCGTCCAGGTCCACCAGCGTGATTTCGCCGACCCGCGACAGCCGCGCGGCCAGTTCCATCAGGTCGGTGCCCTCGATCGGCTCGAAAGCCCCGCCCGGAAGCGCCTTGACCGGCCGTCCACCCAGCACGTCGATGCCTGGAACCAGCATCTGGACCTCCCCCCTCGGTTCCACCAACCCGGAGCCTCGCCCAGGCCAGCGCGACTGGCGCCATGGTATCATTCCTCGCGCACTCCGGGAGCAACGCCATGAGGTTCTCGTCCGCCTGGTGTCGATCGATGGTCGGGATGACGGCCCTGCTGGCGGCCTGCGCCGGGAGCACGGGTTCCGGGGACGTTCCGGTCACTGACACCACGCAGGCCCGGTGCGTCGCGGTCGAAGACTGCGACGACGGCGACGGCTGCACGATCGATCAATGCGTGGCGGGCCGTTGCGTGAACACCCCCCGCGACTGCAACGACAACAACCCCTGCACCACGGATCAGTGCATCGCCGGCACCTGCGCCCACCAGGCCCAGGACGGCTGCTGCGCCGACGACTCCGCCTGCGACGACGGCGATTTCTGCACCCCCGACCACTGCGTCCAGCAGGTCTGCCAGTTCGGCGCACCGGTGGAGGGCTGCTGCAACACCGCGGACCAGTGCGACGACGGCAACGACTGCACCTTCGACGACTGCGCGCTGCACAAGTGCACGCACGTGCCCGACAAGAATGCCGGCTGCTGCGAAAAGGACCAGGATTGCCTGGACCAGAACGCCTGCACGACGGACACCTGCGTCGCGGGCAAGTGCAAGCACGTGAACAACGGCTGCTGCCAGGCCGACAAGGACTGCGTCTCGGAGGATCCCTGCGAGACGGGTTCCTGCGAAACGGGCCAGACGTGCAAGTACACGCGCACCCCGGACTGTTGCGCGAAGGATGCCGACTGCGCCGCCGTCGCCTGCACCACGGTGGCCTGCAAGGACCTCGCCTGCCAGCGGAGCGCGATCCCCGCTTGCTGCGCCAAGGATGCGGACTGCGGCGACGCGTGCAAGGCCTGCTCGATCCCGGCGGACACGACCGACGGGACGTGCACGGTCAAGACGACGGGGGCATGCTGCATCGCCACGCTGCTGACGGCGACGTTCGACGACCTGTCGGGCTTCACGGTCGAAGGGCTGGGCAAGGCGGGCTACGACGCGACCCCGACCTGGGTGGTCGATACGAAGCGATCGGTGAGCCCGCCGTCCAGCCTGTATTTCGGGGACCCGGCCACCCACACCTACGAACAGAATTCAATCGGGAAGGTGGGGGGACGGGCCGTCACGGGGACGCTGGACCTGGGACGCACCCTCAGCCCGGTCCTGGCGTTCCAGTTGTTCAAGGCCACGGACATGACGTACGCCACGGACGTCCTGTCCGTGGTGATCGTCGCTTCCGGGAGGGGGGATCGGGTCGCCTGGAGCACCGCCGGCCAATCCATTGGCACGACGAACGGCGCCTGGATGCCCTACACGGTGAGCCTGGCGACCTACCAGGGGGAGCAGGTCCAGGTGGCCTTCGAGTTCGACTCGATCGACCATTATCCAACGCCCCATGAAGGCGTCTACATCGACGACGTGACGATTTCGGGCATCTGCCCCCCGTGACGCGAGGCGGCCGGATGGCGCACAAGGAAGGCGATGCCCCCGAGCGCGAGGGGCGGGCCGCCGAAATCCGGGAAGAGATCCGGGAAGACGTGCTGGAGGTCGCGGACGCACTGGCCGGACGGGTCCGGGCGGATGCTTCGCGCGTGCGCCGGGCGGTGCGCCTTCTGGGCCACGGCATGGTGGCCGGCGTGCTGGCGATCCACCTCCTGGCGACGGCGTCCCTGTCCTGGATCGTCCTGTCCTACCCGGTTCCCCATCCGGAAATGTACCCGGTGATGGGCCTGGTCCTGTGGCTGGTCCTCACGACGCGTTTCACGGCGCTGCTGGGCGGTCGGCCCTCGGCGGCGGCCCGGGGCCTGATCGTCAACCTGCTGGTGCACGGCTTCTGGATCTGGATCCTCCTGGACCAGGTTCCCGCTCGGATGATCGTCGATGACCGGGTCGTCGAGCGGGCCCCGCTGGCCTGGCTGGCCGTGCCAATCTTCCTGTACCTGGTGGCGTTGGGGGGGACGCTGGCCCACGGCGTCGTGTGGCGGCGGCACCAGCGCCTGGTCGCCGAGGCGCCCGGCGAGGACTGAAGGTCCCTGGCGTTGATTGTCCTCGAGGCGGCTTCGCGGGCGACAAGGTTTTCCTGCGGAAACCCATCGCCTGCGCCTACGCGCCGGCTGGGAGCAGGAGTTCGGGAATCGCGACGCCCGCCTCCGCGGGGGGCACCCCGAGCGCCGCGGCTACCGTGGCGCCCTCGTCCGCGAACGTCGCCCGAACGCCGAGGTCCCGGCCCCCGCCCGCAGGAATGCCCGCGTGCCAGGCCAGCAGCGGCACGTATTCGCGCGTGTGGTCGGTGGACCAGGTCGCCGTCGGGTCGCACCCGTGGTCCGCGGTGATCAGTACCAGGCACCCGGGGCCCGCCGCGTTGAGCAGCGCAGGCAGGAAGGCATCGACCTCCTCGAGGGCGCGCGCATAGCCGACGGCGTCACGACGATGGCCGTACGCCATGTCGAAATCCACGAGGTTCGTATAGACCAGGCCCGGCTCGCCCCGGCGAAGGGCCTCCTCGCTCTTGCGCAGTCCGTCGGTGTTCCCCTCGGTGTGGATCGACCGGGTCACGCCGCGACCCGCGAAGATGTCCGAGATCTTGCCGACCCCGACCACGGGCAGGCCGGCCGCGACCAGGTGATCCAGCACCGTCGGGCGGGGCGGCGGCATCGAAAAATCCCGGCGGTTGTAGGTCCGCCGATACGCGCCCGGCGTGCCCACGAACGGCCGGGCGATGACCCGGGCCACCCGGTACGGGTCCAGAAGGCGCCGGGCCACCTCGCAGGCGGCGTACAGGCGCGGCAGCGGAACGGTGTCCTCGTGGGCCGCGATCTGGAACACCGAGTCCGCGCTGGTGTAGACGATCAATTTCCCGGTGCGCTGGTGCTCCGGGCCCCACCGCTCGATGATCTCGGTGCCGCTGGCAGCGACGTTGCCCATCCACTCGAAGCCGGACTCGCGACGGAAGGCCTCCATGAGGTCGGCCGGGAAACCCGTGTCCGTGAAGGTGGCGAAGGCGTGGTCAAGGATGACGCCCGCCATTTCCCAGTGGCCGGTGGACGTGTCCTTGCCGGGCGAGGCCTCCGCGAGGCGCGCGAAGAACCCGTCGGGGGCGGCCACGGGGGGCACGCCCTGGACGACGTGGAGGTTGCCGAGGCCCAGGCGCCCCAGGTTCGGCAGGCGGAGGCCGCCTACGGCCCGCGAGGTGTTTCCCAGGGTGTCGGCACCCTCGTCGCCATACCGGCCCGCATCGGGCATCGCGCCGATTCCGACACTGTCCAACACCAGCCAGAACACACGCTGGAATGCCTTGTCCGGTCCGCTCATGGGAGGTATATTCGGCGCGAACCCGGCACCGGTCAACCGGAGCACCCGCAAGCACTTGCGGAGACTTCTCAACGAGGTCATGGCGATGACGACTGCGACCCGACCGTTCCGGACCTCCCTGATGCTGGCCGCCGCCTTCCTGCTGGCCGGTTGCGCCGGCAAGGCCGATGCCCCGGCGAAGGCCGCCACGGCCTCGAAGGCCGAGCCCGCTGCCGCGCCCGACCCGAAGCCGGCTTCACAGCCGGCGGAGGCCCCGAAACCCGCGGCGAAGGTGGAGCCCGTGTGGCCCAGCCCGCTGCCGACCGGCTGGAAGGTATTCAACGACTACGAGGGAACCTTCCAGCCGCGCAAGACCCTCTGGGGAGGCTTCTGGGATGCGTGGTCGTACCGCGGCGGCCGGTGCGTGCTGGCGATCGCGGACGAGGGCGGCAGCAAGCGCCTGAAGGTCGAGTTCGCGCTGCCGATGGCCAACTCCCAGTGCGGCACGTTCGAATACCTCGCCGGCGACAAGGGAAAGCCGAAGCCCGTGGACATCAGCCCCTACGAGAGCATCGTGTTCCTGCTGAAGTCCGGCGACGCTGACGAGCACAAGGTGAAGTTCGAGGTCACGGAACTGGACCCGTACGATGCGGCGAACCAGGGCTACACCGGCGAAACGCCGCCCCTGTCCGCGGGCAAGGAGTGGGTGCGGTACGAGGTGCGGTTCGACAAGGTGCTGCACCCGATGTTCGATCGCAAGAAGGGCAAGCAGGTCGGGATCCGGATCGATCGCAAGGACCAGGGCAACGTCGGATCCGGCGTCGTCCTGCTGGACAACATCACCTTCGTCCCGAAGGCGCAACCGTGAGGCCCGCGCCGGGGCATCTCGCCGCCCCGGCCGGATCCCCACCCGGAGGTACCCGAATGAAGCGTGCGATCGTGAGCGTTTCGGACAAGACGGGCGTCGTGGACTTCTGCCGCGGCCTCGTCGATCTGGGCTTCCAGGTCGTTTCCACCGGCGGCACCGCGAAGGCGCTGCGCGAGGCGGGCGTCCCCGCCACCGACGTCAGCCAGGTCACCGGGTTCCCCGAGTGCCTGGAGGGCCGCGTCAAGACGCTGCACCCGGCCGTGATGGCGGGCATGCTGGCAAAGGGGACCCCGTCCCACCGCAAGACGCTGGAAGACCTGCACATCGACTACGTAGACCTCGTCGCGGTGAACCTGTACCCCTTCCAGGCCACCATCGCGAGGCCCGGCGTCACCGAGGAGGAGGCCGTCGAGAACATCGACATCGGCGGGCCCACGATGATCCGCGCGGCGGCGAAGAACCACGAGCGCGTGACGGTCGTGGTGGACCCTGCGGACTACGCGCCGGTGCTGGAGGAGTTGAAGGCGAACGGCGACACGTCGCTGGCGACCCGCAAGCGCCTGATGGTGAAGGTCTTCGCCCACACGGGCGCCTATGACACCGCGGTGGCGTCGCACTTCGGCGCCCACGGCGAGGCGGGCCTGCCGGGGGTGCTGTTCCTGGGCGGCACCAAGGCGCAGGACCTGCGCTATGGCGAAAATCCGCACCAGAAGGCGGCCGTCTACCTGCCGGCGGGCGGGGCGTCGGGCATCCTGGGCGCGATGCAGCGCCAGGGCAAGGCGCTGTCGTACAACAACCTCGTGGACATGGAAGCCGCCTGGCAGCTGGTCCGCGAATTCGACGGCCCGGCCGTGGCCATCATCAAGCACACCAACCCCAGCGGCGCGGGCACGGACGCGACCTCGCTGGCCGCGGCCTACGAAAAGGCCCTGGCCACGGACCCGGTGTCGGCCTTCGGCGGCATCGTCGCGCTGAACGCCGAGGTGGACGAGGCCCTGGCGAAGCGGATGTGCGAGCACTTCTACGAGGTCGTGCTGGCCCCGAAGATGACGCCCGAGGCCCTGGCGGTGTTCGCCGCCAAGAAGAACCTGCGCATCATGGAACTGGGCGACACGTTCTTCGAGCCCTTCGCGCCCTTCGTCGCCAAGCATGTGTCGGGCGGGCTGCTGGTCCAGGAAAGCGACCCGCGGGCCGACGAGGTGCGCAACGGTCGCGTGGTCACGCAGCGCGCCCCGACCGAGGAGGAATGGGCGGCCCTGGACATGGCGTGGCGCGTCTCCAAGCACGTCAAGAGCAACGCTATCGTGTTCGCCCGCGCGGACCGCACCTCCGCGGTGGGCGCCGGACAGATGAGCCGCGTCGATTCGGCCCGGCTGGCCGCGGTGAAGGCCGAGGACCGGAAGGTGGACCTGAAGGGCACCTCGGTGGGCAGCGACGCCTTCTTCCCGTTCCCGGACGGGCTGGAGGAAGTCGCGAAGGCCGGCGCCACGGCGGTGGCCCAGCCCGGCGGCTCGGTACGTGACGCGGACGTCATCGCCGCCGCCGATCGCCTGGGGATCGCGATGGTGTTCACGGGTCGCCGGCACTTCCGGCACTAGGGCCTGCAGTTTTCGCGGCCGATGGCCGATGCGAACCCACCGACTCCTGGGGGGCGACGATGAAGGTACTGGTGGTCGGGAACGGGGGCCGCGAGCACGCGATCGCGTGGAAGCTGGGCCAGTCCCAGGGCGCAGAGGTCCTGATCACGAAGGGCAACGGGGGCACCGATGCGGTGGCCCGGGCGCTGCCGGTATCGCCGACCGACATCGACGCCGTGGTCGCCGCCGCGCAGTCGGAGCATGTCGGCCTGGTGGCCGTCGGACCGGAGGCGCCGCTGGCCGCCGGGCTGGCCGATCGGCTGATCGCGGCCGGGATCCCGGTGTTCGGGGTGTCCGCCGCCGCCGCCCGCCTGGAATCCAGCAAGGCGTTCGCCCACGAAATCCTGGAAGCGGCCGGGGTCCCCGCGGCGCGCTGGCACGTGTTCGACCATGCCGACGACGCCCTGCGATACGTGGTGACGTGCCCCCTGCCGGTCGTGGTGAAGGCCGACGGCCTCGCCGCGGGCAAGGGCGTCGTGGTGGCCCTGCAACGCGAGGAGGCGGTCGAAGCGGTCAAGGCGTTCATGGTCGACGGGACGCTGGGCCACGCGGGCCGCAGGGTGGTCGTGGAAGACTTCCTGGTGGGCGAGGAAGCGTCCTTCATGGTGATGACCGACGGCGAGCACGTGCTGCCGCTGGCCGGCGCCCGGGATCACAAGCGGGTCTTCGACGACGATCTCGGACCGAACACGGGCGGCATGGGCGCCTACTCGCCCACGCCGCTGCTGGAGGGCGAGGCTCGCGAACGGGTCCTCGCCGGCGTGATCCGTCCGACCCTCGACCAACTGGCCCGGCGCGGCATCACGTATCGCGGCATCCTGTACGCCGGCCTGATGATCACGGCCGAGGGCCCGAAGGTGCTGGAGTTCAACTGCCGCTTCGGCGACCCGGAAACCCAACCGGTGCTGTCCCGCACGCGAGGCGACCTGGCCGAAGCGATGCTGGCATGCAGCGAGGGCCGGCTGGACAAGGCCCGCCTGGACATCGAGCGCCACCCGGCCGTCTGCGTGGTGCTGGCGTCCGCGGGCTATCCCGAGCAGCCGCGCACGGGCGACGTCATCGAGGGGCTGGTCGAGGCCGGGGCGGTCCCCGGCGTGCAGGTCTTCCACGCGGGGACCCGGCGTCTTCCCGATGGCACGGTCGTCACCGCCGGGGGCCGCGTGCTGGGCGTCACCGCGATCGGCAAGTCGTTCCGCGAAGCCCGCGAGCGGGCCTACGAGGCCGCGGGACGGATCCGCTTCGCCGGCATGCAGTACCGCACCGACATCGGAAAGACCGCGCGGGGTTGAGACAGGGAGTTGCCTGCCCGGCCCGTACCCGCGATTGCCTTCTAAACGGGCAAACGATGGCGGTCAGGCGGCGTGGTCCATCGCGACGTGCAAAGGTTCTCGGGCGGCCTCGGGGGACAGGTTCTTCAGTTTCTGCTCCAGCAGTTCCAGCAGGTGGTCGGCCTGGCCGATCTTCGCCGCCATCCAGACCCTCAGCAGCACTTCGGTGTTGTAGTCCATCCCGGCCGGGTCGTCCTCGCGCGACTCCCACTGGGACACGACCGAGTGGTTCGCCATGTTCAGGGTGCTGGCGAGGTCCGCCTGCCGCATGCGCAGATGCTTCCGGATGAAGCGCACCTCGGCCCCGGTCAGGCGGCCCGGCTTGACCACCAGCAGGGCGAAGACCGCCTCCTGCAGCACGTGCAGGTTGACGTGGGGCACGCGTTCGCCGCGCACCTCGACCATCCTGGGATTCACCAGCAGGACCGGGAAGCCCAGTTCCATGTATAGGACGTTCGCCATGATTCAACCCTCCGGTCCTTCGAGGTCCAGGGCCACGACCGTGACGACCAGCATCCAGTCCTCGAACGCGACGACCACGCGGAGCCGTTCGCCGTCCCCCGAGGCCCCTTCGAAGCAGTACGACCAGTCCCCATGACGTTCGTCGTAGCGATCCCGGCGCGGCACGTACCTTCCACCCTCCAGGGCCACTTCGATGTCGGGTGCAGAAATCTTCCGTTCGTCGCATCGCTGCCGGGCGTGCGGCAGGATCCGATACCGGCCTGACGTCACCGCCTGGGAGACCCGGTCCAGCAGGTCCTGTCGGGCCAGTTTCGGTGCCTTCAAGGGCGCCCCACCTCATTGCAGAAGAAATGTTAGCAACTAACACACCAGACCGCAAGGTGCTCCATCTGCCCGACCCATCCAAGTCGACTTGTGCTGCCCCCCCCCGAAACCGTACGATGCTGTCACTCCTTCCGACGCGAGCCACCGATGATGGCGCATGGGCAGCACACTCGAGTTCCGACCATGCTGCTGGTCGTCCTGATGGCGCTGGCCTCCGAATCGGCCCGAGCCGATGGTTTCGCCCCGATCAGCCTGCAGTCCCAGACGTCGGCCGCCACCGCGACGATGAACGGCCAGCGAGCGGTGCTGTGGCACAAGGGCGACCGCCGATGGGAAATCACGATCCAGGTCGAGTACGGGGGCGACCCGGACCAGTTCGCGTGGGTGGTGCCGTTCCCCGCCATGTTCACGGTGAAGGAGGGTGACTCGGGCCTGATGGACCAGTTGGACCGGCTGACCGCCCCTTTCATTGCAATCTACTACCAGTCGGCGGAATCGGCCGATGTGTCGATGGGCGATGTGAACGCGGGCCCGACCACATCGTCGGTGCAGGTCTGGCAGTCCGGCACGATCGGCCCCCTGGGGTACGACGTGGTGACCGCGACGGCGCCTTCGGACCTACTGGCATGGCTGTCCGCGAACGGGTACCGGATCCCGGAGGATCTGGATGCACGACTGGCCGCCTTCATCGACCAGGGCTACGTGTTCTTCTGTGGCAGGATCGACAAGGGCGCAGTGACCACCTCCGGGTTTTCCCCGGTGACGTTCGTGTTCGACGACCTCGCGAATCCAACCTACCCGATGGAACTGACGGCCCTGTCAACGGACTCGCCGCTGCGCCTCACGCTCTGGGTCGTGTCGCCTTCCGAGGCCTGGCTGCCGGCGAACTACGACGCCTTCGAGGAGGACGGCACCGACTGCACCCAGTCGAACCTCGTTACGTGCCTCGCACAACATCTGGATGCCGTGGAACAGACCGCCAGGGGCCGGGGCTTCAGCACCCGCTTCCTGGGACGATTCACGGAGTCGTCGCTGGTGGGCGGGCTGATCACCGGCCGGCTTCCGGACAATGCCCTGAGCGGCTCCTACTACGGTGACGTCCAGTTCCCGGTCCCGGCCGGGTACGCGGCGCTGGCCAAGGCGCTCCAGTGCGTTGCAGCGCAGAAGACCCTGGATGCGTGCGCGACGGAAACGTCTGGGGCCGGCCTGGCAGGTGTCGCGACGATGTACCTGGACGCGGACGTGGTGACCCGCCTGGATGGGAACATCGCGCCGGGGGCGATGCGGGACGTGCTGCTGGTCCAGCAGAACGCCTACGAGGGCGTGTCCAACCTGTGGACGAGGGTGGTGCACTGATGAAAAGCACACCCGCGGCGCGGTGCCTGAGCGCGATGGTCCCGGCGATGGGATTGCTTGTGCTCGTCGTCACCTCCTGCGCCGGGTCGGGGGGCGAGAGCCGGTCGGACGCCGGGGACCTGACGGCGGACGTCCTCGACGTCGCTGAAACGACGGTTCCTTCGGATGCGCCTGAAACCACGGACAACTGCACCCCGAACTGCTCGGGTCGCGAATGCGGTCGGGACGGCTGCGGGGGCGCGTGCGGGTTCTGCGCAGACTCGGTATGCCAGAACCAGACCGGCCAGTGTTCGCCGAAAATCCATTGCCTTTACCAGGGCTATCGGGCGTGCGCTGGTGACGGCTGGGGAGCCTGCGGCCAGTTCTGGCCCCTGGAAGTGGTGAGTTACGTCAATTGCCACGACGCGCCATGCGTGGACGGCCGCTGCGCATGCACGTTCGTCGAGTGCGCCGGAAAGTGCTGTGCCCATGGCGAGTTCTGCCAGGCGGGCGCCTGCTGCACGCCGGGTTCGACCGCGAAGGAATGCACGCTCGCGGCCTCCGAGGAGGATCGTTGCCGGGCCGTCGGCGGGGTGATGGCACCCGTCTCGCCCAAGGACTTCTCCGTCACGAAGTGCGTGGACTTCGGCGCCGATTTCGTGCTCGACATGCCGGTGACCGAGGCAAGACTCTTCCCGACGCCAACGGCCAACGGCGGTTTCGTGGTGGCGGCGGACGATCAGGGGGTCTGGTCCCTCGACGCGATGGGCAAGGTGCTGTGGCACACCGCGATCGCGGGCGAAGTGCTGTCACGGCCAGCCATCGGCCGCGACGGGATGGTCCTCGTCGCCAGCACCGACCGCAGGGTGCACGCCCTGGCTGCAGACGGAAGCCCGACATGGCAGTTCAAGACGTCCGGCTGGCTCCTGGGCGCGCCGGTCGTGGCGACCGATGGGACCGTCTATGTGGCGGGCACGGACCGGCAGGTCCACGCCCTGGCGCCGGACGGCTCGGCCAAGTGGATGTACGACTCGGGCGCGGCGATGGTCGAGCCCCTGCTGCTGTTGGAGGACGGCACGTTGCTGGTGGTCACGAAGGCAGGCGTCGTCCATGCGATCCACGCCGACGGCAGCCCGTCGTGGGTTTCGGACGCGTCGGTCTTGCTGGAATCCGCACCGGCCCTGATGGGCGAGGGAATCGTTGCAGCGGGACGGAATGGGCTCCTTGCCACGCTCGACAAGGCGAACGGCCATGTGGTGACGTCGTTCCATCCCAGCCGGACCCTGACGCTGGCCCCCTCGGCGACCGCGGATGTCCTGGTGGCGGCCCTCGACGGCCTGGATTTCTGGGGGGACTGCCCGGACGATGGCTTGTACGCTGGTGAGCCGTGGATTTGGAGCCTGGTCGATGGCGCTCCCTCGACGCACACCCAGACCGTGGCGAGGTTCGGACGTTCCACCGGCGAATTCTGCCTCACCGATTCCTTCAGGCTCAAGGGGCACGTGAACGGCCCGGCCGTGATCGACGATGCCGGCACGGTGTTCGTTGCGACGCGGGAAGGCTCATTGATCGCTCGCAGCCGCATCCTCAACAACCGGATGGACTTCGGGGGGAAGAACCCGTCCTGGGAAATCCGCCTTCCCGGCGGCATCGACTCGCCGCCCGTGGTCTCGGGCAACAGGGTGGTGGTGGGTTGCCGTGACGGCCACCTCTACGGGATCTCCCGGCCCCGCGTGATCGACGTGTCCGCCGGGGCGACGTCGTCCAACGAGGCCAGGTCGAACCCTTGAGGAAAAGGCGCAACTGAGGGATTTGATTTGGTGCCCTGCGAGGTCCGTCGGAGCAACCCGTACGAACCGGGAAACGACGCAGGGGGGTGTCGCAATACCCGCTTCAGGCTTCCCGGACGCACCGGGCATGCACACCGCAGGAAGGGGCGACTCCCGTTTTCAAACACCAGCGGTTCGACCATCTGGCCACCACCGGCGCACCCGCAGGACACCAAGGACATGGTACCGCCGTGCCGCGCGGCCTGCAAATTCGCGGCCTGCAGGGGGGGACGCCCGGGCGGGGAGAGGTTCGACGAACGCGTGTCGATCCGTGGACCTTGGGGATTTCTGGCGGCCGTCAGCCGCGGGCGGGCACGACGTCGGCGATCACGGGGTCGTGGTCGGACAGCTTCTCGCCGTTCCAGCGCGGACGCTCCGCGGTCGTCGGCGCACGGCTGGTCCGGCCGTCGGGCTCCGTGACCTCGCCGTCGGCCAGCGCACGCAGGCCCCTGCCGGCCATCCAGTCCATCCGGATGGGCACGACGCCGTTCCAGGGCTTCAGCTTCCAGCGAAGAAGGTCCACCACCACGCCGGGCATCTGCTCGCGCACCGAGCTTTCGCTGTCGAACGATCCGACCTCGTAGCGCATGGTGCCCCGGGACAGGTCGTTGAACGGCCGCCATTGGAAGCCCGCCGCCTCCAGCGCCTGGAAGATCGGCCGCTCGTACAGCTCCCAGGGGTGCATGTAGTGATGGATCGTGTGCGGGAAGGCGCCGCGCACCGCCTTCAGGAACAGGTTTCGCACCAGCCGCGGCAGGCTGCGGACGTCGTAGGTGTGGGTGTTGAAATCGCCGCCCACGAGGGCCGGCAGGGGCCGCGTCGCCTCCATCGCCGACAGCAGGTCGCGCAGTTGGGCCGCCCTCTGTGCCGGTGATGCCACCGAGTCCAGGTGGGCCGACCCGACCGCCAGGCGACCCGCGGGCGAATCCACCTCGGCCCAGAGGGCCTTCTTGGCCCCCAGGCGCTTTTCGCCGCTGTGGAACTTGTCCTTCGTCACATGCACCGCGACGTTTTCCGCGCGCAGCACCGGCCAGCGCGACAGGATCGCGTTGCCGTGCATCGCGTGGGTGTTGTCGCCGCCGGCCCAATCGCGCCGGTCCCGGGCATCCCCCAGGTCCAGGCACACGTACGAATTCCCGAAGACCCACGAAAACCCGAGGGCCTCGCCGATCGCCGCGGCCACGTCCAGGTTCCGGGAGCGGGCCATGCCCGCATCCACCTCGTTCAGCAGCAGCACGTCGAGGTCGGCCAGGGCCGGGTGGGCCTGCAGCGCGGCGATGATGCCGTCCAGCCGGATGCCGCGCTGGAGGTTCCAGGACGCCACGCGCAGGAAGGCGCGGGGCGGGGTCGGAGCCGGCTTCGAGGGGCGCCCGTACGACAGGGCGTTGGCGCGGGCCGCCACCTCGCCCGCCACCGCGCGCCACGTGTCGGAGGCCTCCAGGTCCCGGCGGCGGCGGATCGCGGCCAGGGCGTGGATCACGTCGGGCGGCAGGGGTCCTGGGAGGGGGATGGGGCGGTTCAGCTCCACGGAGTCGCCTCGGGCAGATCCGTCATCAGAACGTCTCCAGGAACGGCGGCATCGGGCAGTCCAGCGAAATCGCCACCACGCGCAGCAGCTCGGCCTCGTCCAGCACGACCTTCCCGTCGGCCATGACCAGGAAGCAGGCCGCGTCCAGCACGGCGCGGCGGACCTCGAAGTTCGTCCGTCCCAGGCGGTCCAACGCGGGACCCACCACGGCCGGCGAAGCCGCCCGGGCCGCCGCCAGCGCCTCCGGAAGGCCCGAGGTTTCCATGCCCGGCACCCGCGCGCACCCGGCCTTCAGGGCGGCCAGGGCCGCCGCGTCATCCTCCGTTCCCGCCGCCGCCAGGGCCGCCAGCAGCGACAGGATGTCGTCCGAGGACACGCGTCCCTTCGCCTCGGCCGCAGGCGCCTTGCGATGCGCCAGCCTCCGGGTCAGCAGCCGCTGCAGCGCGAACTCGAACAGCGTCACCTTGCGATCGGCGACGACCAGGGCTTCGACGTGGCCCAGGAACTCCAGCGCCGCCGTCCCGTCCAGCTTCTTCAGGGCCGGCGTCGACAGGTCCAGCAGGGGCAGCCGCCAGCGGGCGTCCAGATCGCCGAGAGCCGCCGACAGGGCCTCCGCGCCGATCGCGTCGTCGGTACCCGCCTTCTGGCGCAGGTAGTCCAACTGCTCGCCGCGAACCTCGGGCTGGTCGTCCAGCAACAGCGCATAGGTGAGCCGACTGGCGCCCTCGGGCGTCCGCATCGCGACGTTCAACGCCTCGGGCACCGCCGCCCGCATGGACACGCCCTGGGCGAGGTGGGCCTGCGTGGGCCGGCCGACGCGGTCCACGACACCCTCCGGACGGATCGCCGCGCCACCGCCGGCGAATCCCGACGCCCCGGCAGGGGCGGCCGTCCGGGTCCCGCTCCCTTCGGCCGCCGTGCCTTCCTCGTGCTTGAAGGAGGGGTCCAGCCTCCGGATGCGCTCCTCCAGCGGCGGATGCGTCGCCAGCAGGCCGCCCAGCAGCGACGCCTGGCCCTCCCCGAACAGCAGGTGCCCGACCTCCTGGGTCTTGGGGGCATGCAGCGCGGACCCCGGCTCCCAGCCGGCAATGGTCTTCAGGGCCCCCGAAATCCCGAGGGGATTGCGCGTGAACTGCACCGCCGACGCGTCGGCCAGGAACTCGCGCTGCCGCGACAGCGCGGCCTGGATGATCCGGCCGACGAACACGCCGATGTACCCGACGATCAGCAGGATCAGGCCGACCGCCAAGGCCGGGACCGCAGCGTTGTCCTTCTTGTCATCCCCCCCCCGGGACCTGCCCGCGAACGCGAGGATGATGCGGCCGGTGACGGCGATGGCCAGGATGCCGAACAGCACGCCGATCACGCGGATGTTCATCCGCATGTCGCCGTTCAGGATGTGGCTGAACTCGTGGGCGATGACGCCCTGCAGCTTGTCGCGATCCAGCGTTTCCAGCGTGCCCCGGGTGACGGCCACGGCCGCGTCGTTGGTCGAATAGCCCGCGGCGAAGGCGTTGATGCCTTCCTCCTGGTCCATCACGTAGATCGCCGGCACCGGGACGCCCGAGGCGATCGCCATCTCCTCGACCACGTTCCGCAGTCGCCGCTCGAGGGGATCGCGGGTGTCGGGCGACACCAGGCGGCCGCCCATCATCTCGGCCACCGCCGAGCCGCCCGACCGCAGGGACAGGATCCGGAAGCCGCTCGCCAGCCCGACGAACCCGACGGTGCCGCCGAAGACGTACAGGAACATCAGCGGATCCCACCACGAAAACTGGCAGTTCGGCTTGTCCTTGCAGGCCGACATGCCGATGGCGCCCTCGGTCGCGACATAGATCGACGTGGCGATGCCGACCACGGCCAGGATGAACAGGAAGACGAGCAGGCGGGTGTTGCGGCGCGCCTTCTCCTGGTGCTCGAAGAAGTTCATGAAGGCCTCCGGGGGAGGACAGTACTGGCGCCCGGGCAAGCCCCAGCAGCGACCTAGAACTGGACCTTCGGCGCCTTCCGTTCCTCGGGCGACTCGGTCGATTCCAGCAGCTGGGCGGCGGCGAAGTTGAACATGTTGGCCACGACGTTGTTCGGGAAGACCTCGCGCCTGGTGTTGTAAGCCGTGACGGAATCGTTGAACGCCTGCCGCGCGAAGGCGACGCGGTTCTCCGTCGAGGTCAGTTCCTCGGACAACTGCATCATGTTCTGGTTGGCCTTCAGGTCCGGGTAGGCCTCGGCCACGGCGAACATCTTCACCAGGGCGCCGCTCAGCGCGCCTTCCGCCTGGTTCAGGCCGGTCATCGCGGCCGGATCGCCGGGGTTGGCGGCGGCGGCCCGGTTGGCCGTGACGGCGCCGGCGCGGGCGGCCATGACGGCTTCCAGCGTTTCGCGCTCGTGCTTGATATAACCCTTGGCGGTTTCGACCAGGTTCGGGATCAGGTCGTACCGCCGCTTCAACTGCACGTCGATCTGGGCGAACGCGTTCTTGTACTGGTTCCGGTAGGTCACCAACCCGTTGTAGACGCCGATCAGGAAGAACACGAACAGGACGATGACGCCGAGGACGATCAACAAGGGGATCATGGTTTCCATGGTTCCTCCGTTCATTGCGCGGGCGCCCGGCCATCAGCCGGAAGAATGCGTCAGCGCGGATGGGCAGCAGTATACCCCAGGGGGGCGCCGGTCGCCACGGATTGCCCGGGCACGGAGGCGAAGGCGCGGCCACGATCGCGCCGAAGACGGAGTCGCCCCGGTTGCACCGGATCCCCCTCCCGCGCGATGGAATCGGTGTCGACCGCGACTTTATTCCCCTCCTCCGTTACGCTTGCGCGGTTCCATCCAGGAGGACGCGATGCGCACGCTGGCGGGCCGGACGATCGTCATCACCGGGGGAAGCCGGGGGATCGGCGAGGCCATCGCGATCCGGGCCGGGCGGGACGGCGCCAACGTCGTGCTGCTGGCCAAGACGGTCGAGCCCCAGCCGACGCTGCCCGGGACGCTTTTCACGGCGGCAGAGGCCGTGGAAAAGGCGGGCGGCAAGGCCCTGCCCATCGCGGTGGACGTGCGCTTCGAGGACCAGGTGCACGGCGCGATCGACCAGGCCGTGAAGGCCTTCGGCCGGATCGACATCCTGGTGAACAACGCCAGCGCGATCTTCCTGGCGCGCACCGAGGACACCCCGATGAAGCGCTTCGACCTGATGCAGCAGGTCAACGTGCGGGGAACCTTCCTGACGACCCAGGCCTGCCTGCCGCACCTGCGCGCCAGCGACAACCCGCACGTGCTGGTGATGTCCCCGCCGCCGCGCCTGGAGCAGGCCTGGTTCGGGGCCCACCTGCCCTACACCCTGTCGAAGTTCGGCATGAGCCTGTGCGTGCTGGGATGGGCCGAAGAGTTCCGGCGCGAGGGCATCGCCTTCAACGGGCTGTGGCCCCGGTGGTCGGTCGCCACGGCCGCGGTCCGGAACGTGCTGGGCGGCGATCACGGGGTGCGCCAGTCGCGCGTACCGGCCGTGATGGCGGATGCGGCGTGGGCGATCCTGACCCGGGAGGCCCGCGCGACCACCGGGAACTTCTTCATCGACGAAGAGGTGCTGCGCGAAGAAGGTGAAACCGATTTCGACAAGTACGCGGTCGAACCCGGACAGCCGCTGCTGGAAGACCTGTTCGTGTAGCCGCTACGCGGGCTTCCTGGCCCACCGCAACCGCGCCGACGACGCCCGGGGATTCGATTTGGTTTCGGCCGCCGACGCCCGGATCGGCTCGTCGGACATCGCTTCGTACAGGCCGCCCCGCACCCCGTCGCGGAACGCGATCTTGACCCGGCGGTCCTCGCCGCTGTGGAACGACAGGATCGCGATGCGCCCGCCCGGACGCAGCAGGCGCGGCGCGGCATCCAGCAGTCGATCCAGCGCGTCCATCTCGCCGTTGACCAGGATCCGCACGGCCTGGAACGTCCGCGAGGCCGGGTGCAGGCCCGCGTCGCCATCCCGCGACTTCGCCTTCCAGGACGACAGCGTCAGGCCCTTGGCGGCCAGGATCACCCGGACCAGGTCCAGGGTCCGCACCAGGGGCTTGCGCGCACGCGCCTCCACGATGGCCCGCGCGAACTTCGCCGCTTCCGGCTCGTCGGCCAGGTCGCGCAACGCGTCCGCGAGGTGCGCCTCATCGACCGACGCCAGCAGGTGCTGAGCGGTCCGGCCCGTCGAGCGGTCCATCCGCATGTCCAGCGGGCCGTCCGCCTTGTACGAGAACCCGCGCTCGGGGTCGTCCAGTTGCATCGAGGACACGCCCAGGTCCGCGAGAATGGCGTCGAAGGCGCCCCCCTCCTCGGAGGCCACCGATTCGACCCAGGCAAAGGACGTGGCGTGGACGGTCAGCGAATCGGCATACGCCGCCAGCCGCGCCTGCGTCCGTTCCAGTTCCCCGGCGTCCCGGTCGATGCCGACCAGCCGGCCTTCGGGCAGGATCTTCGGGAGGATGGCCGCCGCGTGGCCACCGGCGCCCAGGGTGCAGTCCAGCACGACGTCGCCCGGATTCGGATCGAGGGCGGCCAGCACCTCCCCGACCAGGATCGGCACGTGGGATCCGGCAGGCGTACCTCCCTGCTGGCGCACGTGCTCGACGATGCCAGGGTAGCGCTCGGGCTGCAATTCCTTGTACTTGTCGCCGAACCGGCGGGGATGCGTCCCCGTGTACCGGGGACGGCGATGACGATCGGGCGGCGGAACGGGGTCGTCGATGGACATGGGACCTCCCAGCGCATTGTACCATTGCACGCGAACCGACCCGCCGGCCCGTCACCGCGCGCGTGCACCGTCCAGGAACAGCCGCCGGACCAGCGCCACCGGGTCGGCCAGGTCGGCTCCGGGCGCGCCCGTCCCCAGCAGCACCAGGGATCGGGTCACGCCCATGAGGACCGTCGCCAGCACGTGCGGGTCCGACGGGGCCAGCACGCCCTCCTCGATTCCGGCCCGCAGAAGGTCGGCGACCAGGCCGAGGTGCCGGTCCACCAGCAGGAAGATGCGGCGGGCCTGGTCCTCGGCGTGGTGGGGCGACAGTTGCAGCAGGTGGGGCGAATCCCGCAGGATCGCAAGGAACGCTTGGTTTTCACCGGTGAACCGGAAGAAGTTCCCCAGGTACAAGTCCAGCTTCTCATCGAACGAACCGGGGCCCGCCACCAGGCCCGCGACATCGGCGTTCGCCGCGTCCAGGCTCTGCTGGTGCAGGTCCAGCATCAGGGCCGCCTTGCCGGCGAAGTAGTTGTAGACCGTGCCCGTGGAAACCCCGGCCTCGACGGCGATATCGTCGATGTGGGCCCGCTCGAACCCGTCCCGCGCAAAGACCACCCCGGCGGCATCGAGGATCCGGGCCCGCACCCGGTCGCGATCCTCCCGCTTCATCGGTGACCGGCCCACGTCGCCTCCAATCCCTGAACGGTCCGATCCTACCCGATTTTCTGAACCGTGGTTCACTGTTTCTTGACGAAGTGCTCCAACAACCTTATCTTTCGCCGAGGTCGGGTCGATGAAGGACCGGCTGATCCCTGCCTTTCCACGAGGAGCACCCCGATGCGAGCGCGCGTCGTCCTGGCCTGTGCCTTGCTGTCCCTGCCGGCCCTGATGGCCGCCACCGCCTGTGGCAAGGGAGACGCCAAGGCATCCCTCCCCGCCGAGCCTCCGGCCCGGCCGATCGCGGAACGGCTGGCCGTGGTGACGAACGAGCCGGGTGCTCCGGAACAGCCCGCCAAGACGGCCCTGCGCGCCCCGGCGTCCAGCAACGCGACCCTCACGGGCACCACCGAGCCCCACCGCCGCAGCACCCTGATGCCGGTGGTGCCAGGCATCGTCGACAAGATCCTGTTCGCCGAGGGCCAGTCGGTGAAGGCCGGCGACCCCCTGGTCGTGCTGAAGACCGAGGACTTCGTGCTGCGCGTGCGCCAGGCCGAGGCCGGCGTGGAGGCCGCCACCGCCCAGTACGACGCCGCGGCCCTCGCCTACGAGCGCATGCGCAACCTGCGGGGCAAGGAGGCGATCGCCCAGGGCCAACTGGACCAGGTCGAGGCCGGCTACAAGGCCGCCAAGGCCGGCCTGAGCAACGCGAAGGTCATGTCGGACATGGCCCACAAGGCCCTGCACGACACGACGATTTACTGCCCCTACGACGCGGTGGTCACGCACCGCCTGATTTCGGAAGGCGAGTCGGCCCTCACGATGCCCCCCTCCCCGCTGGCAGTCATCGAGCAGACCGGTCTGCTGGACCTCAAGCTGCAGGTCGCCGCGACGGAATTGGGACGGGTCGCGGTCGGCACGCCGCTGATCGTCCGCTTCCCGGCCACGAACCAGGACGTCAAGGCCACGGTGTCCTATGTCGTCCCGTCCGCGAACCCGGGCTCGCGAACCTTCACCATCATCGTGGAACTGCCGAACGCTGACGGGACCCTGAAGGCCGGCCTGTATGCCGAGGCGCGCCTCGATTCGGGCGCCCACGCCGCGGAGGCTGCCCGATGAAGCTGGCGGATGTTTCCATCCGTCGCCCGGTGCTGGCGACGGTGATGATTTCGGTGCTGCTGGTGTTCGGCCTGGTGGCCTACCCGCGCATCGGCGTGGATCTGAACCCGGACGTCGAGTTCCCGTTCGTCACCATCACGGCCGTGTACCCGGGAGCCTCGCCCGAGACCGTCGAAACCAAGGTCATCGACAAGATCGAGGAGGCCGTCAACACCATCAACGGCATCAAGATGCTGCGGTCGACGTCCATGGAGAACGTCGGCATCGTCATCGTCCAGTTCGAACTGGAGCGCAAGGCCGACCAGGCCATCCAGGACGTCCGCGACAAGGTGTCCGGCATCCTGAGGGACCTGCCTTCGGACCTCGATCCCCCGGTCGTCGCGAAGTTCGACGTCAACGCGCAGCCCATCGTGGACCTGGCCATTTCGGGCCCCCTGGAGCCGCGGGACCTGACGCGCATCGCAGACAAGCAGGTCAAGCAGAAGCTGCAGGTGCTGCCCGGCGTGGGGCAGGTCATCCTGGTGGGCGGCCAGGACCGCGAGATCGACGTCTGGATCGACCCGGCCCGGCTGGCCTCGCACTACCTGTCGGTCAGCGACGTGATGCAGGCGCTGGCGATCCAGAACATCGAGATCCCCGGCGGCCGCCTGGACATCGGCGCCGACGAGTTCGTGGTCAAGACCCGCGGCCAGGTGAAGGACGCCGCCGAGCTGGGCGACATCATCGTCACGGCGGCCATGGGCGCGCCCGTCCGCATCCGCGACGTGGCCCGGGTGGAGGACGGCGCCGAGGAAAGGCGCAGCCACTCCGGGCTGAACGGCGTGTCCGCGATCGCGCTGCGCATCATGAAGCAGTCCGGGGCGAACACGGTCGAGGTGGCCCACCTGGTCAAGGCCGAAATCGAACGCATCCGCGCGCAACTGCCGGCCGGCGTCACGATCGCGATGCCGCGCGACAACTCGATGTTCATCGAGCGGGCCATCGGGGACGTACGGTTCGACCTGATGTTCGGCGCCATCCTGGCGGTGCTGATCGTGTTCGTGTTCCTGCGCGACTGGCGCGCCACCTTCATCAGCGCGCTGGCCCTCCCGGCGTCGGTCATCGCGACCTTCGGGTTCATGAAGGCGCTGGACTTCACGTTCAACCAACTGACGATGCTGGCGCTGTCGCTGTCCATCGGCATCCTGATCGACGATGCGATCGTCGTCATCGAGGCCATCCACCGGCACATGGGGCTGGGCAAGACGGCCATGCAGGCCGCGAAGGACGCCACGAAGGAGATCGGCCTGGCGGTCATGGCGACCACCGCGTCGATCCTGGCGGTGTTCATCCCGGTGGCCACGATGAAGGGCATCATCGGCCGCTTCTTCTTCCAGTTCGGCGTGACGGTCGCCTGCGCCGTGACGGTGTCGCTGTTCGTCGCCTTCACGCTGACGCCCATGCTGTCGGCGCGCCTCCTGAAGGCCCATGCCGGGTCCGGGTGGGCGATTTCCCGGTGGCTGGAACGGGGACTCGACACCATCGACGAACTGTACCGCCGGATCCTGGGGTGGGCATTGCGGCACCGGGTGCTGACCCTGTCCATCGCGATGGCCACGCTGGTCGCGACCCTGGGCATGGCCGGCTTCATGAAGTCCGAGTTCTTTTCGCAGATGGACCAATCGAAGTTCCAGATCTCGGTCGAGATGCCCACCGGGAGGGGACTGGAGGCCACGACGCAGTACGTCGAGTCGCTGGCGGCCGAGGTGCGCCTGATCCCCGGGATCAAGGAGACCTTCGTCACCGTCGGCGGCGGCGCCCAGAACGAGGTGAACAAGGGACTGATCCTCGTCAACCTCGTGCCGAAGCACGAGCGGGCATTCACCCAGAACGACGCCATGATCTACGTGCGAAAGATGGTCGCGGACGTGACGGACGCGAAGCTGGCCGTCGAGGACGTCAACGACATGGGCGGAGGCGGCATGCGGGCGGCCGCCATCCAGTACAACATACGCGGAAGCGACCTGGACGCGATCCACCAGGCCGCCGACGCCATGATGACGCGCATGAAGGCGATTCCCGGCTTCGTGGACATCGACAGCACCTACCGGGGCGGCAAGCCCGAGGTCGCCGTCCACATCGACCGGGACCGGGCCGCGGACCTGGGCGTGCCGGTGGGCATGGTCGCGATGGCGCTGCGGACGTTCTTCGCCGGGGACAAGGCCACGGACCTGACGATGGGCGGCGACCGGATCGACGTCCGGGTCCGGCTGGACGCCCCCTACCGCGCGCAGCCCCAGGACATCCTGGGCCTGGGCGTGCGGTCGACCAACGGCAGCCTGGTGCAGATGGCCAACCTCGTGACGGTCGATACGGGATCGGGCCCGTCGGTGATCGAGCGCCAGAACCGCGAGCGCCAGGTGACCGTGCTGGCGAACCTGGACGGGCTGGTGCTGGGCGAGGCCATGCAGAAGGTCGAGGCGATCGCTGGTGACGTGGTGCCCCCGACCATGACCCAGGACTGGGCCGGCTTCGGGCAGATCATGCGCGAGTCGTTCGGGTACATGGTCCCCGCGCTGATCCTGGCCGTCGTCCTCGTGTACCTGATCCTGGCGGCGCAGTTCGAGTCGTTCCTGCACCCCTTCACCATCATGCTGTCGCTGCCGTTCTCGTTCGTCGGCGCGTTCCTGGCGCTGCTGATCGCCGGCAAGACGATCAGCGTCATCACGTTCATCGGCTTCATCCTGCTGATGGGGCTGGTGACCAAGAACGCCATCCTCCTGGTCGACTACGCGAACCAGATGAAGGAGAAGGGCGCCTCGACCAACGACGCGCTGCTGAAGGCGGGGCCGATCCGGCTGCGCCCGATCCTGATGACCACGGCGGCCATGATCTTCGGCATGATGCCCGTCGCCGCGGCGCTCAGCGAAGGCTCCGAGATGCGCGCCCCGATGGCCGTCGCGGTCATCGGCGGCCTGATCACCTCGACGCTGCTGACGCTGGTCGTCGTGCCCGTCGCCTACTCGCTGCTGGACCAGGCGATCGTGCGGGTCACGGGCCACTCCCCGAAGACCGCCGAGCCCGACACCGATCCGACCCTCCTGTCCAGCTAGAACCGGCCGTCGATCCCTGCCTCACGGTTGATCGCTCCCGGCGCACCGGGGATACTGCCCCGGCAGACGAAGGCCGCCAGCGACGACGGGTGACGCTGGACGAACTTGCAGGGGGTGCCTCGGATGTTCGACCTCGCGGAGGCCTTCGGATGCGCGGCGGACGGCACGCCCGTTCCGGGCAACATCCGCATCAGCGCCCGCGCCCGCCGGGTGTCCGTGATCGTGCATCCCGATCGGGTGGACCTGGTGGTGCCCGTGGGCGTCCCGCTGGAAGGCCGCCGCGGCGCGCTGGCGTTCCTGGAATCGAAGAAGGAGTGGGTGCGGCTGGCCTGGGAACGTGCCCGGACCGGCGCGCAGACCCGCGAGGCCGCGCGCCCGCCTGCCCCCCGGTACCAGCATGGTTCGACGGTGCTGCACGGCGGCCGGGACATGGCGCTGAGCGTGGTGGAGGCCGACGTCCGCCGGGTCCGCGTCGAGGCGGGCGATGGGTTCCGGGTATCGGTCCCGCGGGGCCTCACCGAGGCGGGGCGGGAGCGCTCGGTAGCCGTCGCGGTGCGGGCCTGGGCCTGGGCCCGCCTGCTCGACGAGGCCCGCCGGCACGCCGCGGGATTCGCCGCCCACCTGGGGCAATCGGTGACGGACATCCGGCTGACCCGGGCGCGGACCCGCTGGGGCTCGTGCAGCGCCACGGGCGTCATCCGGGTCAACGTCGCCCTGGCCGCGGCGCCGCCAGACCTCCTGGAGTACCTCGTCGCCCACGAGGTCGCGCACCTGCGCTGGCGCGGCCATGGCCCCCGCTTCTACGCAACCCTGGCTCGCCTGCTGCCCGATTTCCAGGAACGGCGGACGCGCCTGCGGGCCTTCGAACGGGAGCACCCGTACCTGCTGCGCTGAATCCCGGCCTCCCGCTGCAGGCCGTCCGTTCGAGGCACCCCGGGTCGCGAACCGGGCCCTCGTGCCTGCGCAAGTTGACAATCCGGCGCCCCGGGTCGAATGATCGCGGCATGCTGGGCCGCCGGACAGGAAGCGAGCAGAAGTCCGGACGCTTTCACGATTTGCTGCACCGCCGCATGCCCCTTTCCCCGGCGGCGTGGGCGGCCATCGCCCTGGTGACGCTGTTCTTCCTGTGCCTGTCCACGATGGCCATCCTGCGGTTCGAGGCGTACCGGACGCGATCGTTCGACCTGGCCATCGTGGTGCGGATGCTATGGGGGATCCGCCACGGGGACTTCCAGGAGTTCTTCACGAACCAGCCCTGGATCGCGTACCACTTCGAGCCGCTGATGCTGGTGCTGTCCCTGTTCGACGCGCTGGCGCCGGCCGTCCACGGGTTGCTGGTCGCGCAATCGGCCGCCATCGCGGCCACGGGCCTGGTCGCGTACAGGCTCGGCTCCCGCCTGCTGGGCAGCCCGGCCGCCGGCGTCCTCGCCACCACGGTCGCGCTGCTGTACCCGGCCATCGGGCACGTCGGCGTGTTCGACGTCCACATGGTGGCCTTCGCGATCGCCCCGGCCCTGTGGCTGCTGGACGCGCTGGATCGCGGGGCCCGGCGCGAGGCCCTGCTGGCGGCGGCGCTGACCGTCGCCTGCCGCGAGGACGGCTTCGTGTTCGTGGCGCTGGCCCTGCTGGCGGTCCCGGCCGAAAGCCGGGCCGCAATGGCCAAGCGGGTCGCCGCGTCAGCCGTCTGCCTCGCCGTCTTCGCGGCCTACGTGCTCCTCGTGCAGCAGCCCCTCACCTCGGGTGGGGCCCTGCACGCGCACTTCGCCGCCTTCGGCGCCACGCCGTCCGAAATCCTGTGGACGCTGCTGACCGAGCCCGGGCGGATCGTCGATGCGCTGGTCACGCCCCGCAGCGGGAAGTACCTGGCGACGCTGCTGGTGCCGCTGGCGCTGCTGCCCCTGGCGGCGCCCCGCCGGTCGCTGCCGGCGGCCTGGACCATCGCCCTGAACCTGCTGAGCCAGGCGCCCGGGACCGCGGACATCATCGATTCCCACTACAGCGCGCTGGCGATCCCGGCGCTGCTGTACGGGGCCTTCCACGGCGCCGCGAACGTCCGGTCCTGGCTGGCGCGCATTCCCGCGGGCCGCAAGATCGGGATCGCGATCCCGGCCTTCCTGCTGGCGGCGGTCATCGTCGGCCAGGCCGCCTGGGGCACGCTGCCCGGCGCTGGCGAATTCCTGCCCGACGACTTCCGACTGACCGAACGATCGACCCGGATGGACGCGCTGGTGTCCCGGATCCAGGCCGACGGCGACGCGTCGTGCAGCCTGCCCATCGACGCCGTGGCGCACGCGGCACAGCGGCCCCGGCCGTTCGTGCTGCCTGACGGCGTCACCGAGGCGACCTGGGTGCTGGCCGACCTGGATTCCCGGGGCGTGATCGGGGCGGACGCCGCCCGCTACCAGGCCCGCATCCGCGGGTGGATCGATCGGGCCCTCGCATCGGGGATGGACGTGGTCGATCAGCAGGGTCCGCTGGTGCTGTTGAGGCGGCGGCCGCGGAGGCGTCCTCCGATGGGCCGACGGCGGGTCGCGAAGGGCCTCCAGGAAGCCTGTCGGGCATGGATCTTCCGACAGGCTCCTAGAACGTACCGTCGATCCGCAGCAGGGTGTTGCCGGTCCGGTCGGTCACCAGCAGTCGCGTCGCCGACTCGAACGCGAGGCCCCAGGGTTCCCACGTGCCCCACGCGATAGGCGTGGCAGTACAGTTCCCGCCGGCGCAGTTGTCGACCAGCAGGATCATGCCCAGCGTCGAATCCGCCACCACGACCTTGCCGGAAGCGGCGAGGGCCAGATCGACCGGCTGGTCCAGTTGGCCCGTCAGGCTGCGATCGTTGGTCGTGTCGGTGCGCCACACCTCGCCCTGGTTCTGGGACGCGGCGTAATAGAACGTCGTGCCGCCGATCGTGGCGCCGGCCACGCCCCACACGCCATTGTTGATGTTGCCGCCGAAGTCCTCGGTGCCGGTGGCCACGGCGGGGGCTGCCGCCGCGGGGTTGAAGAAGGTGACCCGCGCGTTGTTGCCGCCGCCGCCGCCGTTGGCGCTGCCGACGATCAGGCGCTCCTGGTCCGTGGCGTTCTTGAACACCGCGATGCCGGTGGGATTCTGCACCGCGTTGAAGCCGGTCCACTGGGTCTGCAGGCCCGTCCCGTCCAGCCGGATGATCCCGTTCAGCGTCCGGCTGGTGACGAAGAAGCCGCTGGTGGACGAGTACGCGATGTCGTGGATGTTCGACAGGTAGGCCCCGCGCGAGAACGACACCGTCGCCCCGTTCAGGGTGCGGGTCACGCGCCCGGCGCCGTTCTGCACGACGTAGATCGCGCCGGTACCATCGACCGCGATGCCTTCCGGGTGGTTGAACAGCGGGCCGCTGGCCACGAGGGAGGCCGTGAAGCCCGTCGCCAGCCCCAGGTCCACCGTCGGGTCCGCGGTGACGTCCAGGAACGCGATCGACGCATGCTGGCCGTCGCTGACCTGCAGCTCGATGCGGTATGCGCCCGCGGCGTCCGTGACGAACGACGGATCCCGCAGCGTGGCGCCGTTGAAGGCGGCCGCGCTGCCCGCGGGCTTCGACACGAAGGTCCAGAGGTACGTCAGTTGCTGCGGGGTCGCCAGGCAGGTGTTGTCCGGGTCCGTGGAGGCCGACGCGTCCAGGGCGACCGTCGCGCCCACGTCCACGTTCGGGGACGCCACGTTCGCCGAGGGTCCGGCCGAAACCGGGCTGGTGATCGCCAGCAGCGCCACGGGCGCGTTGCTGCCGCAGACGCTGGCGGTCACGGTGCTGTCGCGGCTCGAGGAGAGGCCCGTGTCGTCCGTCACGGTGGAACGGATGACATAGGTGCCGGCCACGTCTGCGACGAAGGCCGGGTCCGGTCCCTCGGTCGGGGACAGCGACGCGGTCGAGCCGGCCGGGCGGGCGACGAAGGCGGAGGTCGCGGACAGGGCCTGTGCCAGGCTGCAGCCCTGGGAATCGTTGTCGGAGTCCTGGTAGACCAGGTGCAGCGCCACGAGGTCGCCCACGTTCGGAGCGGCGGGCACGAATCCCGCCGCGGTGATGACCGGCTTCGCGTCGCCGCAAGCGGTGACGGTGACCGTCGTGTCCCGGACCGAGGACCGGCCGGTCCCGTCGGACACCGTGGTGCGAAGGTTGTAGTCGCCGGCCACGTCCGGGATGAAGGCGGGCGTCAGGCCCTCCGCCGGAGCCAGCGTCGCCGTCGAGCCGGCCGGCTGGCCCGCGAGGGCCGTTGTGACCGTCAGTACCTGGGCCAGGCTGCACCGGGCGTTGTCATCGTCGGCGACCACCACGGCCAGCGACACCAGTTCGCCCACGTGCGGGGCGGAGGGGGCGGCGGCGGCAGACGTGACGGTCGGGGTCGATGATCCGCAATCGGACACGGTGACGGTGAACGGGGTGGCAGGCGACGAGCGACCCGTCGAGTCCGTCGCGACGAGGCTCACCACGTAGTCGCCGGCGACGTCCGCGAGGAACGACGGGTTGTCGATGGACGCATCGTTCAGAACCGCGTGGCTGCCCGCCGGCAGGCCCTCGAACGCCCAGTGCATCTGCAACGACTGCCCCGCCTTGCAGGGATCGGCGTTGTCCGCGTCCGCGACCACGGCGGCCAACTGGACGGTTTCGCCGACCTTCGGCGCCGCAGGCAACGCGCTTACTTTGGAGATGGCCGGCGCCGCACCGCCGCAGGAATCGGCCGTGATCGTAACGAAGGCGGGGACGCTGTGATCGTCATCCTCCTGGACGATCAATTGCAGCTTGTAGGCACCGGGCGCATCGGCCACGAACGACGGATCGACGATCCGGGCGTTGTTCAGCACGGCGACGCTGCCTGCGGGCAGGGCCTCGAAGGCCCATGCGTACCGGAGCAGACCGCTCGTCGAGGTGGGGAGGCTCTTGGAGCCGTCCAACTGGACCACCTGTCCCACCGTCACCGACTGGGCCAGCCCCGCGTCGGCGGTCGGCCGCTTGTCTGTGTGGCTGCATCCCGGAATCGCGAGCAGAAGGGCGATTCCGCCCAGCAGCAACGTGACTCGACCCATCCTCGATACCGTGCGCATGGCCCCTCCTTCCGTTATCAGACAAGGTTGGTGTTCATTAACGCGATTCACCCCCCGGATTGTCAAATCCGGTGCCGGGATTGGCCCGCAGGGCCTGGAGATGAACGGTCGATGGGGTTCGGCTACTTCCCGAACAGGGCAGCGACTTCCTTCAGGCGGGCGCTGACGGCGATGGCCTGGGGGCAGGCGGCCTCGCACGCGCCGCATTCGGTGCACGCCGAAGCGAACGCCGGCGCGTCCGGGCTGCCCTTGCACAGGAACTCGTAGCGGCCCCGGGCCAGGTCGGCCGAATCGTACATGTGGGCGATGTTGAACGACTCGAAGCACTCGGGGATGTTCACGCCCGACGGGCAGGGCATGCAGTAGCCGCAGGCCGTGCAGGGGACCTGCATCCGGCGCCGGTATTCGTTCCCAACCTCGTCCACCAGGGCCAGTTCCTGCGGCGTCAGCGACCCGGTCCGCCCCTCCCCGGCGCAGGCGATGTTTTCCACCGCCTGGTCCATCGAGGAAAAGCCCGACAGCAGCAGGTGGACGTCCGGATCGTTCCAGAGCCAGCGGTGCGCCCAGTCCGCGGGGCTGCGCCGCGTCGGGGCCCGGTCGTAGATCGCGCGAACCGTCGGGATGTCGCGCGCCAGCACGCCGCCGCGCAAGGGTTCCATCACGACGACGCCCAGGCCCCGGGCCACCGCGTACCGGATCCCCTCGGCGCCGGCCTGGTACTCGCGGTCCATGAAGTTGTACTGCACCTGGCAGAACGTCCATTTCCGGGCATCGACGATTTCGCGGAAGGCGGGCAGGTCCCCGTGGAACGAAAATCCCGCGTACCGGATCCGGCCGTCGGAGAGGGCGTCGTCCAGGAACCCCTGGATCCCCATCCCCTCGATGCCGCGCCACCCGTCGCCGTCCAGCGCGTGGACCAGGTAGAAATCGATGTGGTCCGTCTGCAGGCGCTCCAACTGGCGCTGCAGGAAGCGGTCCATGTCGGCGCGGCAATGCACCAGCCACGTGGGCAGCTTGGTCGCCAACTGGACCCGCTCCCGGTACCCGTCGCGCAGCGCGCGGCCCACCAGGGGCTCGCTTTCGCCGCCGTGGTAGGGCCAGGCGGTGTCCACGTAGTTGACGCCCTGATCGACGGCGTACCGAAGCATCCGGGTGGCGTGCGGTTCGTCGATCGTGCCGTCGGGCAGGAGGGGCAACCGCATGCACCCGGCGCCCAGGATCGACAGCGCGGGTTCCACGTTCGGCATGCGGCGGTACAGCATGTGTCGCCTCCAGGGTCGCGGCGAGGATTCTAGCGCGGTCGTCGGACGGAAGTGGCAGTGGATGCGTGGGGGACGGGCCCGGGACCCCCGGGGTCACATCGTCTTGCCCGGGTCCGGCTTGCCCTTCGCGGCCGCCTGGGACAGGTTTTCGAACATCGCCCGCTTCGCCTTGAAGGACGGGTTGCCCAGCTTCGGCAGGGGCGTGGCCGGCGGCTTGGCGGCGGGCGGCTTGGGCAGGGGCTTCTTCGGAGGCATCGACAGCGCGGGCGCCTTCTGTTCCAGGGCCGGCAGGGCGGCAGCCTGCGCCGCCGAAGGCACGACCGCCGATGGGGCCGCCGACGTCGCTGCCGGCTTCGGCAGGCGGTGCCCACCGATCGCCGGGGCCGGGCCGGGCGCCTTCTTCGCGCCGCCGCCGCGATGCCGATCGAACTTCTCGGCGGTCAGCGACGGCATGTCGTGGACCGCCTTCTCCAGGTGCTTCGGGACCTGGATGCCAACCGGCTTCGGGCGCCACGCCGCACCCTCCTCGGCCGTTTCCACCTTCAGGTCGGGCCGCGGCCCCTTCGCCACCGCCGCCGACGCCTCCTGGTAGTTCCGCGCCGACCGGCCCAGGTACGAGCTCTCGCTGCCGACCTCCTCCTGGTAGGTCCCCGCGTCCCACGCCGCGTGCTGCTGCCCCTCGCCTCCCCCGACCACCGACCCCGCCAGTTCCAGGAACCGCAGGCGCTGCTTGACTGCCTTCAACCGCGCGATCGTGTCCTCGACCTCCTTCGGCGACAGCAGTGGCGTGATCCGCTTGCGCAGGTCCTCCTCGCTCAACTGCTTGATGCTGGCGGCGGTCGCGGCATCGACCAGCGTCGGCAGGCCCGCGTAGTGGCTGGCTCCCAGGTTCGCGGTCGCCAGCTTCTTCGGATCGTCCGATCCCTCCGACCCGAACGACGCGTCGTTGTCGATGCCCTTCACGGCCCCCGACTGCGGGTCGATGAAGATGTTGCCGCCGTGGCGATCCACCTGCCCGGTGATCGAGTCGATCCACTGGAGGTCGTTCATCTCCTTCTGCGTGCGCGGGTTCGTCAGGTCGTGCGCCCGGACTTCCTGGATCGCCTTCTTCTGGTAGATCTTCCCGGTTTCCGGATCCTTGCGGTACCTGCCAGGCGCCCCGAACGGATCGATGCCCTTCTCGTCCCCGATGTACTCCTCAGGATGCGCCTTGATCTCGGACAGCAGCTTCGCGTCCGTGACCTCCTTGTCCGAATTTTCGACCAGCGACCGGCCGGCCGCCTTTTCGGACACGGACCCCTTCTTCCCGTCGTGCGTCGCGAACGCCGTCTTCGCGATCACGCCGCCGACGCCCATCGCCTCCGCGGTCCGGCTGGTCGCCACGGAACGGTTTTCCAGGCGCGGATCCGCCTCGTCGATGCCGATCGCGCGAGCGGCGTCGCCGATGTCCTCGCCAGCCTTCGCCTCCTTGAAGTAGCCCTGCTGGCCCGCCCCCAGGTGCAGGTCGCGGTAAGTCAGCAGGTCCACCTGGTTGATGTTCCCGCCGGCCGCCTGGTCCTTCGACCGCAGGGCGTCCACGTGGCGATCCTGGTACTGGGTCCCCGGCTGCCAGCGAGGGCTGAGGGCCCTGCGCCCCTCCTCGTAGGGAAGCTGCGCGGCCTGGTCCGCCCGCGGATCCCGCACCGGGGCTGCGGGAACCGGCGGCTGCACGGCCCCCTTCCCGGGCTGGCCCGGTTTCTTGAAGCGCTCCAGGAACTTCATGGTTACCTCCGCGCGGCCTGGACAGTGTCGATATTCTCCCCCCGACCGCGGGAGGATTCAACACCCGACACGGTTGGCGAGGGGCCGGGGGTCCGTGCTATCTTGACTGCGCGGCGGAGCGGCAAGGGGCGGATGAACAATCGCGAAACCGGGAAACTCGGCGGCGGCATGTTGCGGATCCTGATGGTGCTGACCGTGCTGCCGGGTACCCTGGCGCTGGCCGGGTGCGGGGGAGGCAACGCGACGCCTTCGCCGGACCTGCCCGATGTCGTGGCGGATGCGACGCTCGATCCCGGCCCGGAGGCCCTGACGGATACCCGGACGGCCGACCGCGAAGACGCGCCGGACGTGCGGGTGGAAACCGACCCGGGAACGTTCGCCGACGAGGCCGACGAACCCCCGGACGCGTCCCTGGAAGTCGATGAAGGGTCCACGCCACCCGACGCCCAGCCGGACGCCGAACTGATCGCCGAGACCGACGAGGACATCCCGGAGGCCGCTCCCGAGGCCGCGGAGGAATCCACATCGCCCGACGCGGAGGACGCCGTTGACGCGACGGCCCAGGAGGACGGGGGGGACGCGATCCTGATCGAGGTCAGCGCCGCCTGCCTCGAGTGCCAGGCGCCTTGCGAGGACGGAACGGCGGGCTGCCTGTCCGGCTGCAGCGGGCAGGGCAGCGCCTGCAGCGAGTCGTGCAACGGCCCGTACGGGCAATGCCAGTCCTACTGCCAGGGCCAGTATTCGTCGTGCAGCGGGATGTGCAACAGCCAGATGAGCGCCTGCATGTCCGGATGCGGCGAGAACACCCAGTGCAAGGATTACTGCGGCAGCAACTACAACGGTTGCATGGGCTCCTGTTCCGGCCAGATGGGTTCATGCCAGTCCAACTGCGGCGGAATGATGCAATCCTGCACGTCCTCCTGTCACGGCCAGTACGACGTCTGCCAGGGCGGATGCGAGCAGTCCGCCGCGTCGTGCCTGACCGCTTGCCCCTGTCCATAGCCTTGCTCCGTGCTATCCTCCCCGGGCGCAGGAACGGCAAGGGGCGATGGACGATCGCGAATACGAAATCATGGCGGCGGTCGAGGACTGCCACTTCTGGTTCGTGGGCATTCGCGGGATCGTGCGGGACGCCTACCTGGCCGCGGGCCTGGGCCCGGGCTCGAAGATCCTGGACGTGGGCTGCGCCACCGGCGGGATGATGCGGGTGATGGAGGGGCTGGGCCGGTTCACCGGGCTTGACGCCAACCCCAAGGCCGCGGCGATGGCCCGGGCGCGCTCGGGAAACCCGGTGATCGTCGGCGACGCCACGTGCCTGCCCTTCGAAGACGCCACCTTCGACGGCGTGACGGCCATGGACGTCCTGGAGCACATCCAGGACCACGAGGCCGCCGTGCGCGAGATCCGGCGCGTCCTGAAGCCCGGCGGGCCCCTGATCGCGACCGTGCCGTGCCACCCGGCGCTGTTCAGCGCCCACGACGTGGCGCTGCACCATGTCCGCCGCTACACGCGGCCGGAGTTCCTGGCCCTGCTGCGCGACGGCGGCTTCACCATCGAGCGTGTCACCTGGACCAACAGCCTGCTGTACCCGGTGGCCGCGGCCCACCGTTTCTGGGCGCGCCTCCTCCACGGCAAGGACGGCGGCCCGCGCAGCGACGCCGGGACCACGGTAGGTTCCCTGAATGGATTGTTGACGAGGGTGTTCGAGGCCGAGCGCACGCTGGCGAAGAAGCTCGACCTGCCGTTCGGCCTGAGCCTGATGGTGGTGGCACGGTGAGCCCGGCCGGAACGACCGCGACGTCGGCCGCCGTCGCCCGCCTGGGCGCGCTGGCCTTCCTCGCCCTCGGTTCCTGCGGGCGGGACGCCCCGGTGGACGGCGCCGCGATCCGGCAGGCCCCGATGCCCCCGACGCCATCGTTCGCCGGGGAAACGGCCCACCCGGTCCCTCTCCCCGCGGCCTCGTCCGCCCGTGCCGCAGCCGCGGTCGGTGGATGCAAGGACGACTGCGCGGATCCACGGACCGCGGTCTCGCGATTCCTGGAAGCGACGACCCGGACCGACGGGGCCGACGCCGCGACCCGTTTCCTGGATTCGACGCGCCTCGTGCTGGATGGCCGCGCGCTGGGCGCCCGGTGGATCGTTTTGTGGCGTGACCTAAAGTCCGCGACCCGAAAAGACGAAATTGGGGAAGTCATCCGCGACCTCGCCAAGTGGACGACGGGGCTGTCCCCCGCCCAGGTGAGGGACGCCCTCACGGCGGGGCCGAAGGTCGTGAGGATCTGGAGCACAGAGGCCGAGTTCGAGTTCCAGCCACCGGGAGCACCGACATGGACACTGGTTCTCACGCCACGGGGGGTCGAATGGCTGATCACCGAGGTCCGACGTGGCCGGGAGGAGACCCCATGATCTTCGATGGCCGCGACAAGCGGACGGCTCCCCGCTTCAGCACGCGGGTCTTCGGCATCTTCGGGCGCGACATCGACCTCGATGAAACCGAGATGCTGATGATGAACATGAGCCTGGGCGGGGCCTTCGTGCGGACGGACACGCCGGTACCGCCGGGCCAGCCGGTGATGCTGCGCATCTACCTGGACGAGTCCTCCCAGCCGATCTCGATCGCCGGCGAAGTGGTCTGGTGGCGCGCCCCGGGCCAGGGCAAGGAGCCGGGCATGGGCGTCAAGTTCACCCAGATGTCGCCGCAGGAATTGGCGCGATTCAAGGGGTTCCTTGCGGACCTGATCGAGGAGGACCTGTTCCGCTGACCGCTACTTGCCCATGCAGAACCGCGAAAAGATCCGGTCCAGCACTTCCTCGGTGATCCGCGACCCGTCGATCTCGCCCAGGTGCTCCACCGCACGGCGCAGGTCCGAGGCCAGCACCTCCAGCGGCGCATCGCCCGCACGTCCCTCGATGGCCGCCTCGACGCACCCCAGCGCGGCATGCAGGGCGCCGACCTGCCGCTCGCCGACCACGACGGCCCGCGACGTGTCCCCGCGACGGACCGCTTCCGAGGCCCGATCCGCCAGCAGCGATCGCAGCCGCTCGATCCCCCGGCCGTCCCGCGCCGACGTGACCACGACGGGCACGCCAAGAGGGGCCTCCACGCGCGGTTCGAGCGGGCAGAGGTCGGCCTTGGTCACCGCGACCAGGTCCACGCGCCCCGCGAACCCGTCGGACGGCGCCGCGCCGGTCCCGTCCACCACCTGGACGACCACGTCGGCGTCCCGGGCAGCGTCCCGGGCGCGCTGGACGCCTTCCGCCTCCACCTCGCCCGCCCCCGCGTCCCTCAGGCCCGCGGTGTCCAGCACCTGGCAGGGCACGCCGGCCAGCGGGAGCATTTCGCCCACCACGTCCCGCGTGGTGCCCGCATCGGCGTGGACGATGGCCCGATCGCGACCCAGCAGCGCGTTGAACAGGCTGGATTTCCCGGCGTTCGGAGGACCGACCAGCGCCACCTGCACGCCGGACACGGCCGGCCGCAACGCCCGGGCGGCTTCCCACCAGCCCCGCAGGCGACCGGCCTCGCGGGCCAGCCGTATCCCGACCGCGCCGAGGTCCACGACGACGCCGTCCTCCTCGGAATGGTCCAGCGCCGCCTCCACGTCCGCCAGCAGGTCCAGCAGGGCCTCGCGGGCCGCGGCGACCTCTGCCGAAGGCCTCCCCGACAGGGCCGACAGCCCGGCGTCCAGGGCCGCTTCCGTTCCGGCAGACGCCAGAAGGGCGACCGCCTCTGCCTGCAGCAGGTCCAGTCGCCCCGCCGCGACCGCGCGCCGCGTGAACTCGCCGGGACGCGCCGCACGCGCGCCCCCGTCCAGGCATGCCTGCAGCACCCGGTCCAGCAGCACGGGGCCCCCGTGGCAGTACAGTTCGACCGATTCCTCGCCGGTGTACGAGGATCCCGCGGCGAAGAACGCCGTCATCGCGTGGTCCAGCAGGCGTCCCGTCCGCGGGTCGGCCAGCCATGCCAGGGCCAGGTGGCGCTCGGGGGGTGGCGTCGAACGGTCCCGGCACAGCGACAGGGCGATGCCCCACGAGCCGGGCCCCGACAGGCGGACCACGCCGATCGCCGCGCTCCCGGCACCCGACGCAACCGCTGCAATGACGTCCACCGTCCCCATGGCGGCGAGGATACCATCGGCGCCGCCGATCCACACCGAGGTCCCGCTTCTGCTAAAATCCAGCGCGCGGAGGTGCATGTGTCGGGGCGATCAGGAGTGCTGCGGTGGATGCCGGTGGTCGTGCTGGCATTGGCCTGCGGATGCGGACGGACGGAGGAGGAGGCGTGGGGCGTGCCGGAGGTTCCGGGGACGCCCCTGGCGGAAGGCCTGACGGCCGCGGTGCCCGAGTCGGGACACCTGGAACTGCGGCGGATCGTGGAAAAGGGCACCGAGCGAACCTACGATCTGGCCCTGCAGCATGACGTGAAGGTCCGAGGGCGGGGGCAGTCCCCCCTGGCGATCTCGCTGCGGGAGGAGTTCCAGGTCGATGAGACGGAATCGCTGGCCGCGGACGTCGGCGCGAAGGTTGAATGGATCGTGGGCGAAGCCGACGTCACGGTGGACCCGGCCGGGGACGAAACCGGGCCCGCCATCGAGGACGACCTGGACAGCGTCTCGCTGACGCGCCCGGTCGCCGGAGGCGGTGTCCAGCCCGGCGCGCCGGTCGCCGGGTCGGCCCGGGAGGTCTCGGACGCGATGGACCGCCTGCTGGCCCCGCTGCCCGCCCGGTTCGTGACGCCGGGTGAAACCTGGGAATATCGGAAGGCATCGCTGCGGCCCCTGGAAAGCGACACTCCGGCCCGTGTGGACCGGCTGGGCACGGTGCGTTTCGTGGGCATGGTGACCCAGGGCGAGCGGGACCTGGCGCTGCTGGAAGCCGATTGGGACATCACGATGGCTGGCGAAGGCCTGCTGGCCGGGCGCAAGGGTCGCGTGATCGAGGGCACCGGCAGCGGGCGGGCTGCCTGGCTGGTCGAGCCCCTCACCGGGGTCACGGTCCGGGCGGAGGCCGCCGAGGCGACGCACCTGCGCCTCGAAGTGGCCAACGGCGCCAGGCCCCAGGTACTCGAGCAGACGTCGGTCCTGTCGTCGGACCTGCGCCTGGAGGACGAGGACGAGTGAGCACGCGAGCCGACCGCAAGGGCTGGAAGGAGCGCCTGACCGCCCACATCCGGGTGCACGGAGGGCGCGTGACGCGGCCACGCCTGCAGGTCGCCGAGGTCTTCTTCGGCCTGCGGGGCCACCCGGGCGTCGAGGAGGTCGCCGCGGCCGTGCACAAGCGGTGGCCCGGCGTCGGGAACGCCACCGTCTACCGTACGCTGCACCTCCTGAACGATGCGGGCCTCGTGGAGGCCCGGCAGTTCGGTGAGGGGTTCGCCCGGTACGAGGCCGCCGCGACCCACGAGCACCACGATCACCTGGTCTGCACCGCCTGTGGCGCGATCCTGGAATTCGAGGACGACGCGATCGAGGATTTACAACACAAGATCAGCGATCGCCACGGGTTCCTGATGAAGAGCCACCGGATGGAAATCTACGGCCTCTGCGCGAAATGCCTCGCGCGCGGATCTGACGGGCCCGCGCAGCGCAAGGCCCGGCCCCGGAAAGCCCGTGCCCGGGTCTCTTGACAGCCTCGCGGCCGGGGCGCTAGACTCGCTTCGCTTTGTGGCCACGCGGGAATAACTCAGTGGTAGAGTGACAGCTTCCCAAGCTGTAGGTCGCGGGTTCGACTCCCGTTTCCCGCTCTCAAGGAAAACAAGCAGTTGCACGATCCGTCACCCCCGGGTTTTCGCCCGTGGGTACGGTTCTGGGTACGGTTTTTTCAGAAATGGGCTATTTACCCCCCTAAAACCCCCCTCGAAAACGGCGTTTCACGGGTCCCGCGACCTTTCTGGCTGTTTTCGACATCGGCAGGATAGCTCGGACCCTTATCCTAGGCCGACGAGAGGGTGTCCAGCGGCAGGTGCGCAACTGGCCGGTCGTGTTGCAGGTCGTGTCGTCCGTCCCTTTGCGTTGGCGAAGGCGAACAAGGATTCTGGAGAGACTTCTGGCCGACACCTGAATCGAACCACGATGGCCCGATTCCGATAGCGCGGACCCAGCAGCCTACTGGGCCTGGCAGCAACGGCCGCCGACGATGTCCGAGTAGACTCCTGGATAATCGTCACCCCTGGCGGCCGCCATCAGGTTGTCCGCATTCCAGCGGAAGCCGCCGCCCTTGGTGACCTTGGTATTGCCGCCATACGTGTCGCAGGTCTGCCTCGCCGAACCGTCCGACGGAGCCCCGTCGTAGGATCCCTGGTAGCAGTCCTCCACGAACTCGACCACGTTCCCTGCCAGGTCGCACACGCCCCACGCGTTGTTCCCCGCCGGCTTCGAGCACGCAGGCGACGGCGCCGACGGGGAGCCGCACGTGTCGGTCCCGTAGACGGCATCGGCGCATGTCGGAGCCGCGTCCCCCCACGGGTAGGTGTTCCCGGCGCTCCCGTTCCTGGCCGCGTATTCCCACTCGGCCTCGGTGCACAGCCGCCCACCCGTCCACGCGCAATAGAGCTTCCACTGATCCCACGAAACAGCGACTCGTGGGTTGAGTTCGGGGGCCGATGAATTCCCGCCCGTTTCGCATGCGGCCGCGGCGACGCACAGCGCGTACTGGCAGACCAGCACTTCCGTCCGGTTCATCTGGAACCCGGGCACCGCCACCGCGTGGACGGGTATTGCGCACGATGACCCTCCGGAGCAGGTGGTGACCGCAGCCGACCCCATCTGGAAGGTCCCGCCGGGGATCGCGACCCATTCCACCGCCGGGCACACGACCGGCCCCGTGTCCAGCGGGCCCTCGTCCGCCAGCCCTGGATCCGACGACCCCTCATCCTCCGGGACGACGTCTGTATCGCCAGGAAACTCCGCGTCCAGTTCCGACGGCCCAACGTCCCCCGCGGCGTCGTCCGGCGCGCCCTGGTCGCTCGGTCCGGGGTCCGCCTGGCCGGGGTCAGGCTGGCCAGGGTCTCCGGCAGGGTCGGTGACCGTCACCGCGTCTGCGTCCTGGCTGTCCGCCGCGGGCACATCTGCCGCGACAGCCTCGTCGTGGTCCGGGGCGTCCACGAACTGTCCCGTGTCGGCAGCCGACCCGGCCCCACCGCACCCGGTCAACGCCAGTACCACCACCATCCCAGAGCAACAATTCGTCCAACGCACGGCCTACCTCTTCATGAAGCGACAGTTCGTGGTGCCCGGGAAACCTGCATGGGCCGATTCTCCCCGAGAAGTGATCTTCAGCCCAGGAAGGGCGGATTTCAATGGGTGCCAGCATCCGGTCAGCGCCTGCTTCCAGGCTGCTTCCAGTTGGCCACCCGGTCTGTAGACATTCGTCTACACGGCCCGATACGTGTAGAGAAAGGTCGATTGCAGCCCTCCCCGGAACGGTGACGATGCAAGGGCGGCGCTCGCGATTTCCGACGATCGGGCGCTCGCCACTTCAAGAGGTTTGCCAATGAAAGCCAAGTTCAGCTTCGCGAGGATCCCGGGCATCGCCGTCGTCCTGGTGCTTGCGGCCTGCTCCAGCAGCGGTGCGGGGAACGCCGGCGACACGACCGACGCGTTTGTCGCCGATGACGTCGCCGACGACGTCGCCGCCGACGTCGCCCCAGCGGAAGTCGCGGGGACCGACGCGGCCGAAGACCTGTCGACCGCGGAAACCGCGGCCGACGAGGGCGTGGTCGCAGCGGACGTCGCGGAAGAAACCGCCCCCGCTGACGTGGCGACCGACACGTCGCCCGCAGAGATCGACGGGCTCGCGGCGGACACCGCCCTCGACGAGGCGACGGTCGCCGACACCGCGCCCGAGACCCCGGTCGCGACCGACGTTGCGGTGGCGGACGAGGGCATCGGCGGCCCGACGCTCGAGTTCGTGATCGTCGGGGACCCCGTCTCCGACGTCACGTTCCAGGACTCGTACGCGTCGCAGACGCCTGCGGCCTTCTACGTAGGCGTCCAGAAGGTCGAACTGATGACCAGCGCGGACGATCCCTCGCCCGTCACGGTCTTCGACGCGGGCGACGACAACTACACCGAGGTCGACATGCAGAACAGCACGACGCTGGCCACGATCGACCTGTTCCAGGTCCTCAGCGGCACCTTCACCCACGCGCGCGTCCTGCTGGCGACCGCCCGCTTCACGGTGCAGGCGACGGTCCACCCGCCGTTCCCGGTGCCGGCGCTGCAGGGCCCGGTATCGGTCGTCGCGGCGCTCAGCGACACGGTCATCGGTTCGACGCCACGGTCTCAGGATTGGGTGCAGTACTCGTTCAGCGCCGGCGGCTTCCCGTTCGTCCAGACCGGTACGCTGCCCCCGTTCCCCGACTCGGCGACCGGCACCGTGATCAAGGAGGGCGGCCGCACGTGGCTGCAGATGGAACTGTCCCAGCACCTGACGATCACGCCCAGCATTTCCACGAGCTACGTGGCCACGGTCAATATGAAGACGAAGGACTGCTTCCGCTGGGCGGACCAGTCGACCTCGGGCTACGCGACGGGCGTCTTCGACACCGACTCGAACGGCAACAGCGAGCCCGTCAAGAGCTTCGGCCCAGGCGACTATTCGATCGTGGTCGCCGGCGCGAACTAGAGTGGCATGCTCGGCGGGTCGAACCAGGGAAGGTGCGTTCATGCGTAGGAGCCTGCTTGCCGTTCTTCTTGTG
>CAIOFV010000053.1 GCA_903857665.1 uncultured Myxococcales bacterium | reverse complement strand
TTCCGGGTCCGGGTGCGTGTACGGCGTCGCCAGGTACGTCAGGTGGGCGTTGCACGTCTTCATGCCGCTACCTCCTTCGCCAGGATCCGGAGCCCAAGGCCGATGTGGCTTTGCCGCACGTCGTAGAGGACGTCCCGGATGAGGTCGCAGTAGTTGTCGCGGACCCACCGCGCCGCGAATTCGTCGGCCACGGCGAGCACCAGAACCTCGTCGACCAGGCCGATCGGGTCGAGCGGCGCGATCCAGGTCGCCATGGCCTTGCCGTCGATGCGGGCCCGCAGCAGGTCGCTCGCGGCCTGCCAGAGTTCCCGGGCCTGCAGGACGGTCGCACCCAGTTCGTCGATGCCGGCCGTCGCCCAGGCGGGCTCGGGTGCCGGAGGCGACGGTGTGACGGGCACGGCGCGGATCAGCCCCGGGCGGTCCTGGTAGTTGCCGTTCGCGACCTTGGCCCAGTTGCCGGCCTTGACGAGCCAGTCGAGCGACGCCCGCCACGGCCGGCGGTCGCCATGCTCGACGCGGCCCGTGCAGAGCCTCGACGCGGCCACCGCCTCGAACTGCCCCCGAAACGCCTGCATCCGGTCGTCGTCGGTCGAACCCGCCTCGAGCCATCGGGCCCGAATGGCGCCCTTCCAGGCGTCGGGCACCTTGCGGCAGGCGACGGCTCCGGACGGAACGGCGATGGCGTTCCAGGCCTCGACGATTCCGACAATCGGGACCCCGTTGACGGGAGCGGAAGCCGGGGCCGGCTCGGCCGGCGCCGGCGAGGGGTCCCCCCGGACCCCCTGCAGCTCTCCGTTGTCCCTTGTCCGTTGTCCGTTGTCAGTTGTCCGATCAAAGTCCTCCCGTGGAACTTCGGAAGCGCTACCGTGGGACTTCGGTAGCACTACGGTATTGCTACCGTGGTCGTCCCGAGGCGCCACGGAAGCGGCTTCGTGGTCATCGGGAACTGCATGCGTGGTCGCTTCGAGGTCGCCCGTCCCGGGCTGCGCCGGAATCTCGGAGTGCTTCTTCCGCTCGTCGGCCGACAGGTACTGATGATCGCGGAACTTCGGGATCACGATGTAGGCGCCCTCGCCCACGCGATAGCGCACGATGAACCCGGCGTCACGGAGCCGGATCAGGCCCGCGTCGCAGTCGTAGTCGTCGTACGGCAGGGCCTCGGCTTTGATGCGCCGCGGGCGGTCCTCCAGGCGCCCCTCGCAGTCCGCGAGGCACCACAAGGCCGTGAAAAGTATACGGTCCAGCGGCGGCAGCGACGCCAGCACGTCGTTCGTGAAGTAGCCCGGTCGGATGTTGCGTGTTCGCATGTAGAACCTCCACGACTTCGTCATTTGGCAGATTATCCAAAGGAATCGTGGTATTATGGCTACGCGGCCAGGAGAAGGAAGGCGTCTAAGTGCGCGGAATCGTTACGCTCGGAGCCTCCCTGGGGGTCAAGGGGTCGTCAGTTCGAATCTGACCGCCCCGACCGGGGAAAGCAGAGCCCGCATCGGCGAAGAGGGAAACCGATTTACCGATGCGGGCTTTTTTCGTTTCCTGGGGCCCGGGTCTTCGGATCAAGCGGTTCCCGCACCTGGCGCCAGGTTGTACAGCCATTGAACTGGTCCCAGTGCCAGGCGATACTCCTTCATGATGAATGTGAAGGGAGACAGTCGATGCCGGATCGTGTCGTGAGCCCTATCCAGATCGATTGGCCCAACTCCTGCTCGACCTACGACATCGTCGATGGGTTGCGCATCGCTGCGTCGCCCCCCGCGCACGGTGCCTACGCGGGATTCGAACTGCTGGACGACTGGCGACGCGGGTCCTGGGAGGTTGCCTTCACCTTCCGCGTCCTGAACGGGACTGCCCAGGTGGCCATCGACCGCTACGAACACGAGTTGCAGGTGAAGGGAACCGAGGTTGGGCCCGGGGGGCCCTATACCTTGTCCGTCGAGTTCCACGACCTCGGGAGCGACGGCCGTCGTGCTGCCGTAGTGGCCATGAGCAAGAACTCTCGGGTCGCGATATCGGGCGCGACCATGACGCGCAAGCCATCCCCGGAGGACGTCTACAACCACCCTCCCCTGTCTTCGGACCTCATCCCCCACGGTACCCTCATCCATCACGATTAGCAGTGGAATGGGGTTCCGCCCCATCTCTGGAACACCGCAATCGCCCTTCCTCAACCGTCCACTTCGGCGTGGCTGCACGCACGACGTCAGCCGGATCGGAACGGCGACGGGTCGATGCGTTCCCAGGGCACAGAGTGTGGCAGGGATCCTGGCCTGCGCCCTGTCGCTGGCCGGGGTCGCCGCCCCGCGTCCGCCCATCATTCTGAACGCCCCCGACATCCGAACCGACGCGGGTTCCCGTCCCGTCGCCGGAATCTACGCGTGGGAACAGGCGCTTCCGGCGCGCCTGCCGGTTGGCGTGAACCTTGCGTCTGCTGACGTTCGATGGAAGGTCGCGGGACAGGTACGGAAGGAATGCAGCGATTCGGTGGACGACTCTGGAGGCGTTTCGGGTCGCTGGCGAAGCCCTACTGGGTTTCGGACGAACGGTGGATGGCCGCGGGTCTGCTGGCGCTGCTGGTGGCGCTGCTGCTGGGCCAGACCGGGTTCGCCGTGCTGTTCAACCAGCAGACGGGCGAGTTCACGTCGGCGCTGGCGGACCGGGACGCCGACCGCTTCTGGAACTCGATCTACTACTTCGTTGGGTTGCTGGTCGTCGCCGTCCCCATCTACGCGTTCTACTACTTTGTCCGGGACAAGCTGGCCATCCGGTGGCGCCGGTGGATGACCGACCGCTTCCTGGGGGACTACTTCGGCAACCGCGCGTTCTACCAGTTGACGGCGAACCGCGACATCGACAACCCGGACCAGCGAATCGCCGAGGACATCAACACGTTCACCCAGAAGTCGCTGACCTTCCTGTTGATCGCGATGGGTGCCGTGCTGCAGTTGATCGCGTTCAGCGGGGTGCTGTGGTCCATTTCCCGGTGGCTGGTGCTGTTCCTGGTCATCTATGCCGCGGCCGGCACGGCGGTCACGTTCCTGGTGTTCGGAAAACCCTTGATCGGGTTGAACTTCCAGCAACTGCGACGCGAGGCCGACTTCCGTTTCAGCCTGGTCCGCATCCGCGAAAACGCGGAATCCATCGCGTTCTACCGTGGCGAGGACGAGGAATCCGCCCGGGTGAAGCGGCGCTTCGCCGGGGTGTTCGACAACTTCAACAAGCTGATCAAATGGACGCTGAGCCTGAGCCTGTTCCAGTACGGGTATGGCTTCGTCACCATCATCCTGCCCAGCGTGATCATCGCCCCGCGGGTCCTTTCCGGCGAGCTGGAGGTCGGCAGCGTGGTCCAGGCCGCGGGGGCGTTCGCGGCGCTGCTGGCAGCGCTGACCGTGTTCGTGGACAACTTCGACAGCCTCAGCCGGTTCGCCGCCGGGATCGAGCGTCTGGACACCTTCGCGCTGTCGCTGAAGCCGCAATCGGGAACCGGAACGACCGGCCCCGTGATCGATCGGGTGGAGGATCCGGGGCTGGCGCTGGACCACTTGACGCTGCACACGCCGAACTACCAGCGGATCCTGGTCAAGGACCTTTCGGTTTCGGTCAAGACCGGCGAGGGGCTGCTGATCGTTGGGGAGAGCGGCGGCGGCAAGAGTTCCCTGCTGCGCGCGGTCGCCGGGATCTGGAACTCCGGCGCGGGCACCATCGCGCGGCCCAGGCTGGAAGACATGCTGTTCCTGCCCCAGCACGCCTACATGGTGCTGGGCGATCTGCGCAGCCAACTGCACTATCCATCGAAAAGCCTGACGTTTTCGGACCGGGAGCTGGCGGACGTCCTGAAGGCCGTCAACCTGTCGGGCATCGTGGACCGCTTCGGCGGGCTGGACGTGGAACTGGACTTCAGCAAGGTGCTGTCCCTGGGGGAGCAGCAGCGCCTGGCGTTCGCGCGGCTGCTGCTGGGCAAGCCCCGGTATGCGATCCTGGACGAGGCCACCAGCGCCCTGGACGTGGAAAACGAGGACAACCTCTACAGGCAGATCGACCCGTCCGCGACCACGCTGGTCAGCGTCAGCCACCGGTCCACGGTCCTGAAGTACCACACTCACGTACTGGAACTGGATGGCAAGGGCGGCTGGCGGCTGTGCGCGGCGGGAGACTACCGCTTCCGCCAATGACCGGACAGGCGGTTCCTCGATATCCACCGCCGGCCGCATGGGGTCATGCGCTGCAATCCCGGCGGGCGACGAGGGCTTCGATGGATATCGCGCTGCTGGTTCGAGGCCTGGTCATTCACCCGTCCGGCCCCACTCGGCCTGCCTCGTTGAACGCCTGTCGTCACTTGGGCATGTGCCTGGTGGCGTAGAGGACCAGGCGATCCTCCAGCGTCTTCGAGACGAACTGCACCAGCGGCTCGCAGAAGTCCAGCACGTCCTGCCGCAGGGCCTTGTGCCCGCGCAGGCTGACCTCGCCGGCACGCCGGGCGAACGCCGCCGCGTCGTCCCCCATGCGCACCAGCGTCCGCAGGGTGTCCACCTGCTGCTGGTTCTCGTCCCGGCTGGATCCCGGGCCCAGCTTCTGGAACGCCAGCAGCGCCTCCTGCGCCGATTTCCGCAGCAGCGTGTAGCGGCCCAGGTTGCGCTCCATGTCCGCAGCGCCCACCAGCCCCGACCGCAGGTCGTGGCGGATGACCTGGATCCCCTCCAGCAGCCGACGCGCCGTGTCGCGGGCGCCCGCCAGCAACTGCGGCGGCGCATCGACGTCCTCCCGCACGTGGGACACGGTCCGCGTCTGCTCGGTCACCTGCTGCTCCACGGTCGTCTGCGGCGGTGGCGGCGCGGGCCGGCGAGGCTTCGGCGGCGGGACGGGCAGCGGCCGGGACTCGTGGGACACGCGCGGCGGCGGGGCCTCGTGCACCTGGGTCGATGGGTCCTGCGGGGGCGGGGGCGGCGCCTGCTCGGTCGGCCCCTGTGTCACGCCCATCCCGATCACGGTGCGGAACTGGGGGGGCAGCACCCCGCCGTACATCGCGATGTCGCGCAGGATTTCGTCCTTCAGCGCGTCGCGCAGGCTGTGCCGCGTGGTCCCCGACGTGCTTGCACGCGTCGCCCAGTCCCTCGCGCGCCCCGCCAGGTTGCCCAGGAGCAGCGACAGCGAGCGTTTCGCTTCGTCGTTCGGCCCCTTCGGCAACCCGTCCACCGTTCCCATCAGTTCCTCGGCCCACTGTCCCAGCAGGGAGTAGCGCTTCAGCTTCTTTTCCATCTCGGCCGGACCGATGCGGCCGCCCCGCAGGTCCGTCGCTGTCGATTCCATCTCGGCCAGCAGCCGCCCCGCCTTCATCCGAACGACACCCGTGTCCACCGTCGGCGTGCTCGGGCCGTTGTCCGGCGGCGCCGTGACCCCGCCCTCGGCGTCGCTCAACCCGAACAACTCCGTCAGCGCGTACCGCAACCGCGGCCCGCCTCCCGCCAGGAAGTCCCTCAGTTCCGTCGCCGGCTTGTAGAACTTCCCCTTGGCCAGGTTGGACCACTCGGCGCCCTTTTCCTTCAGGATGTCCAGCACCATCAGCGCGCCGATCGCGGCCGGGTTCGGGGGTTCCTTCATCGTCGCCCGGATGAGGCCCGCCAGTTCCTCGGAGTGCTTCCCGATCCACATCAGCTTCGCGAAGCCGCCTTCCATGCCCTTGCCGGACTGCCCCTTCGACAGGAGGATCCCCAGCACCGCGCCGGCCTCGTCCAGTTCGCGCAGCAGCAGCGCGGCGACCTCCTTACCCGCGGACTCCCGGTAGGCCGGCATGTTGTCCTCGGGCCGCGACGACAGTTTCCCCTCGGGGTGGGACATCTTGACCTTCTGGTACTCCTCGGGGTTGCGCAGCCAGGACTCGACGTCCTGGTTCTTCTTGGGCACCGACCGCCCCATCGTCGATTCCAGCTTGAACCGCATCGCGTGGGTGACCCCGGTCCGGATCGCCTTCGACTTGCCCAGCCCGCCCTCGCCCTGCTTCAGTTTCTGCGAGGGATCCTCCTTCCCGCCCTTCACCTTTTCGCTGGTGTGCACGCCGACCAGGAACAGGAAGTTCTGGAAGACCTCCTTCGCATAGATTTCGGCCATCGCGCGCCCGCCGGCATTTTTCGCCGGGTTGTCGCAGTCCCACCCCGGGACGTAGCGCTCGTTCACCGAGCCGTCGAACTTGTGCGGCATCGTCAGGCGCGGATCGTGGCCCGTATACGGCCGCCCCTCGCCATGCGAGCCGCGGTCCTCGGCGTTGTGCACCGCGTCGGAAAGCTGCAGCAGCCCCTCCCGGCGCGCGCCGCTGCGGTAGCGTTCGGCCGCCTTCCGGACCTGGTCATCGACCGCCAGGCGGTTGATCGATTCGGCGCTCTCGTTGACGTACTGGCCGGCCTCGCCGTGGTACTTGGTTTCACGCGTCCAGCGGACGTGGAACATCAGGTTGTCCCACATCGCCTTCTTCTTCTCGCTGTCGCTCAGTTTGCGCCACTTGATCCCCAGGTCGCCCTTGCCCTTCTTGCGGGTGTCGTTGGCGCGCAACTGCTGGACGTTTTCAGGATTGTCCACGCCCAGGCCCAGGTCGTGCTGGCGGACGACGTTTCCGCGCTTCGCCTCCTGGCGGTGCCCGCGGGCGAGGTCCCCGCGGTGCAGCAGGCTGGACAGGCCGCCGTCGCGTGGCCGGCGAGGCTCCGGCGCCTGCTCCTCGGGAGGGGCCACGTCCTCCTCGGGGGGGGCCACGTCCTCCTCGGGGGCCGGCTGCGGTTCGACCGTAGGCGCCGGGGTGGGCTGCGTCGGGGCTTCCTGCCCCTGCTGCGCGTTGCGGTCCTGGGCCTTGTCGTATTCGAGCCTTTCGTACTTGTCGCGCTCGCCGCCCTTGATGCCCAGGCCGTAGGCGAAGTTCACCGCGGACCGCACCGTCTGATCGATGGTGCCCGCGCGCGTGGCCACGTAGTCGATGGCCTCCTTGCCGATCTGGTCCTGGAACTCCGCGCCGGCGGCATGGGTGATCTGCTCGTGCGCGTCGGCCCACCACCCTGCCACCCGATCGCCCGAGCCCTGCTGCAGGGTGTGGGTCAGTTCGTGGGCCAGCAGTTGCTGGCCGCCCGGTGTGGACGGCTGGTACTGGCCTTCACCGAAGAAGATGTTCTTGCCGCTGGTCAGGGCCCGCGCGTTCCCCATCGTCTCGCAGAGGCCGTCGGCACCCGGGCCCGCGTGGACCTTCACGCCGCTGAAGTCCGCGCCGAACGCGCCCTCCATGCGCGACTGCACGCCGCCGGGGAGGGAGTCGCCGGAACCGCGCGCCGACTGGATCGAGGCGGCCGCCTCCGGGCCGACGGGCACCCCGCCGCCGCCGCCGCTGGCCGACAGCGTCGCCGCGGGAGACACCCGGGCCGAAACCGCCAGCGCCGGGGAGGTCGTGCCGGTCGCCGTGACCGGGACCGGGGCCGGTGCCGACAGCCGCGCCATCACCTGCCCCGCCACCCGGTCGGCCTCGCGCTCCTGGCTGTCGCCGGGGGTCCCGGACCTCAGCTTTGCCTGCACGCGCGGGCTGAGAGCCGCGGCGCCGGCCTGGTAGCCCAGCCCCCGGACGCTGTCGCGCAGCCCCTCGTTGCGGCTGCCATCCTGCGTCGAGGCCCCCTTGGCCGGCGCCGGCCCGGGGGCCTTCTCGCAGGACGTCTTCATCCGATCCAGCGGCATGGCAACCTCCACCGTGCACCCGGGAGCACGGAATCATACCGGGAATTCCGGGAGGTTTCGAGGGGGAGCAAGGACCCGCTGCGGATGCTCCCGGGGGGCGTCGCCGGGAGGGGTCACGGCACCGTCGGCTGCACGGTGACCAGGCCGCGCCGCGGGTGACGGTGGGCGTCGATGCGATCGGGGACGAGTTCGTGTTCTTCGTCCGCGACAACGGCATCGGGATCGATCCCGGAGAGGCGGGCAGGCTGTTCGGGCTGTTCCAGAAACTGGACCCCGCCTCGGAAGGCACCGGGCTGGGACTGGCACTGATCAAGCGCATCGTGGAAGGTCACGGGGGCCGCATCAGGGTCGAATCGGCGGGTCCGGGCCAGGGCGCCACGTTCCGCTTCACGCTGGCGGGAACCCGGAGGGGAACGGCGCAGGCGGCGCGGCCCCTCCTGGAACACTGATTTCGGAACGACGTCCTGTCGAGGTCACAGGCCGGCCAGCAGGGCCGCCATCGCGGACACCTGCGAGGGGAAGCCCCAGGCGTGCACGACGCCCGGCTCCCAGGTGTCGGCGAACATCCCGTCGGCGTCCCGGGCATTGGCCTGCATCGCGGCGACGTTGAAGTCGATGAAGGCGTGGATCCGCGCGGCGCAGGCGGCCCGGCCCGGGTCGTCGGACGTGTCCAGCACGTCCCGCAGTTGCTGCAGGTAGCGCAGGAAGATGCCCTTGAACAGGGGCTGGTCGCCCGGGTCCGGGGGCTTCCCTTCCTTCAGCACGCCGCCCACGCCCTGCAACGCCGGGTGCGTCATCGCCGCGTCGGCCAGGGCCATCGCCCGGTCCAGGTACTCGTCCCCCTTCGTGGCCAGGTACAGTTCGGTCAGGCCTCCCAGGACCACGCCCTGGTTGTAGGTCCAGAGGTCGTGGTTCTGCGCCGCGTCGAACACGACGCCGGTGCCCGGGTCGAAGATGCCCGCCTGCGAGTACCAGGCCCAGTCCTTCTTCGCCCAGTCCAGGTAGGAGGGATCCCCGGTGCGCACCGCCAGGCGCGCGGCCACGATCATGAACAGGCCGTTGGTGACCGAGTTCAGGTAGGTCGATGTGGTGTTCCAGGGGATCCCGCCCCCCGCCGCCTCCTGCCACTGGGAGGACACGCGGTCGAAGATGGCGCGGGGGATCGCCAGGTGCCTGGGATCGCCCGTGCGGTCGAATTCCTTCATCCAGGCGATCGCCCACCACCCGGAGTCGTCGTTGTAGTCGTTCAGGAAGTTCGCCTGCACCGGGAAGAACGACGGCGGATTGACGAAGAAGTCGTAGATCCCGGCCAGACGTGCGTCCCCGGACGTGTCGCCCGACAGGCGCGCATAATCGACCAGCACCTCCACCGCGTTGGCGCTCTGCCACCAGTAGGGCTGGTTGGTGCCGTCCAGCAGGCCCTCCAGGTTGGTCGGGTCCCGGAACCAGAGGTTGAAGTCGGCGTACCAGTAGTGCGCGTCCATCGCCGCCAGCCCCTGCTGCAGGGCCGCGAGGGCCGGATCGACCGGGGGGGCATCGAGGGGGGCGTCGGCCGGGATGTCGAACGGGACGTCCGCCGTGCCCACGGCGTCGGGCGGGAGGTCGGGCAGAATGTCCGGCGCAGCGTCCAGCGCGAGGTCGGTACCCGGCCCGGCACCGTCCTCCGGCGAACCGCCTCCGCCCGCGCCGCACGCCAGCAGCATCGTGGCGGTCAGTACCGACGCGCCCCACAGGATCCCTCGACGCATCCGAACCTCCCGACGCCCGCGCGGGAACGAAGTCTACTGGGCTCTGCCGGCCCGGACAACGCCCGGGGGCCGGACCCATCAAGGCGCACCGATCGGTCGAACCCCGTCTGGATTCCTCCCCCGCCATCCCGTATGCTGCCGCGATGGCGGATGCCCAGGCACGAGAATCCAGCAGGCGTCAATTCTCCTGGCGGCAGGCGGCGCTGTGGTCCATCCCCGTCCTGTGGTGCGTGGGCGTGTATGGGGCCGGGTTCGACCCCGTCACCCGTGATCTGAAGGAGCAGGCGTTCCACGACGGTCAGGGGGACGTCGTCGATGCCATCCTGCTGTTCTTCAGCAAGGACTCCGACGAGCGACTCTACTACGCGTACGCCAACTGGATGGTCGGGGACCCTTCGACGGACAAGGGCTACGTCGCCGAACACATCGGGGCGTCGCCGGACGTGTACCCGGAGCCATCCACGCAGGCGCAGGTGCCGTATCGGGACTTCCCGGTCGAGTACCCCCCCGGCGCCCTGGCGTTCATCGTGCTGCCGCGGCTCATCGCCCCGGGCATCGTCGGGTATCGGCACGCCCTGGGGATCCTGGCGACCCTGGCGCTGCTGGCTTCGTTCCTGGCCGCGATGCGCATCCGGCGCGCGGCCCGGCCGGGCCTGGGCGCGACCGGGGACTCGTCGATCCTTGCCTGGGGCGCGGCATTCTCCGTGCCGCTCGGGTACCTGATCGTCTGCCGCATCGACATCTTCTGCGCCGCGCTGGCCGCCTGGGGCCTGGTCGCGGTGCTCGAGCGCCGCAACGTGCTGGCCGGCATCCTGCTGGGCCTGGGCGCAGCGGTCAAGCTGTGGCCGGGCTTCCTGGTGCCGGTGGCCATCGCCTGGCTGGCGGGGCAGCGGCGGTGGCGCGACTCGACGGTCGTGGGCGCGGTCAGCGCTGCGGCCTTCCTGGCCGTGCACCTGCCGTTCCTGCTCGTTGCGCCCGACGGCGTGGCGGCCGTGTACAGGTACCACGGCGAACGGGGCCTCCAGATCGAAAGCGTCGCGTCCAGCCTGTTGATCCTGGCCCGGTCCGTGGGCCTGGTGGACGCGAACGTGCTGAAGACCCACGGCGCCTTCGACCTGGACAGCCCGGTGGGACCGGCGCTGGCGTCGCTGCTGCGGATGGCCGTCCCGGGGATCGTGCTGGTGCTGGCCGGCCTGGCCGCGTGGCGGGCCCGGAAGGCGATCGCGGTCACGGACGGGGCCGGGCTGGCGCGCCTGCTGGTATCGTCGATCGCGGCGATGCTGGCCGCGGTGCTGGTGGCCAGCCCGATCCTGTCCCCGCAGTACCTGCTGTGGCTGCTGCCGTTCGCCCTGGTGCCCGATGCCCTTCCCGGGCGCGGGCGCGCGTGGTTCCTGGTCCTGGCGTTCCTGGGTGCCGTCCTGTACCCGCACCTCTACCCGCGCCTGCGAAAACTGCTTCCGGCGATGGTGGCCGTCCTGGTGGCGCGCAACGGGATCCTGGTAGTGCTGGCCGTCCGGGCCGTGGCACGAGGGAGGGCCGCCTGGGAAGGGTCTGGCACAGGCGAGGCCTCGCCGGTTCCGACAGTGCCCGTCAGCCCCCCCCGCGCCCCCTGTTCCTGACGCCCTCGACTCCACCCCCCCGGATCGCTATTGTTCCAATCGACTGGATTCTTCAGGGGGTCGGATTGAACACGCGCCGGCAGGGTGAAATCCGGATGTTCGCCCCGTTCTTCATCGCCACCCTGGGAATGACCGTTCTTTCCTGGACGAGGGCCGCGGCCACTGGCGCCATCGATGCCGGGAGCGAGTGGATGACCTCCCCCTGGGACGTTGTCGCTTCCCTCGTGCTCCTCGCGCTCCTGTTCGCGACGTGGGTGGGACATCGGAACCTTGCCACCGCGATGGGGGATCGGGCCGCGGACCCGCGATCCATCCGGCGCCTCGCGTGGATCGGCGTCGCGCTGGCCGCGTGCGCCCTGCCCATGACGCCGCTCCTCTCCAACGACATCTTCAGCGCCCTCGCCTACTCGGACCTGGCCCTGCAGCCCGGGGCGAACCCGTATACGCTGCGAGGGACGGGCCTCCAGACATCCACCTTCCTGGCGGAGGTGTCCTCCACCTGGAAGGCCGCGCCGTGCGTCTACGGGCCCGTCCAACTGGCCCTTCTGGCACCGGCGGTCGCGCTGTCCGGCGGAAGCCTGCTGGTCGCCCTGCTCCTCGCGAAGATCCTGGGGTTCCTGGCCGTCGCCGGGATCATCATCGTGCTGGCCTGGCACGTGTCGCGGGCCGACCGGGAACCGATCGCCGCGTCGTGGTTCGCGCTGATCGCGCTTAGCCCGATCCTGTTCCTGGAGGGGGCGGGACAGGCGTCCACCGAGTCGATCGGTTCCCTGCTGCTGGCCTTGTGGCTGGTGCTGGCTTCCCGGGGAAGGACGCTGCCGGCGGCCGTGGCGATGGGGCTCGCGGTGGCCTCGAAGCTGACGATCGCGCTACCGGCGACGATGTGGGTCCTGTACCTGCTGGCCCGGCCGGCCCTCCCCTTGGGCAGGCGACTGGCGGGCGTGATCGCCGTCGGGAGCATCATGCTGGCCGCAGCCGCACTGGCATTCCTGCCCATGTGGGACGGCCTGGACACGATCCTCAAGCCCCTCGCCTTCCTGCCGACCCGCGAACCCACCAACTCGCTGTTCGAGCCCCTCTACATCGGGGCGAAACTGATGGGTGCCAACCGCGCCCGGGTGATCGCGGGCCTGGGACCCGTATCCGCCGCGCTGCTTTTCGCCTTCGCGCTGCTGGCGACCTGGGTTTCGGTCCGGGCGCGCGACTTCCGGGACTTCGTCGCCGGCGCCGCGATGGTATTGCTGCTGGTGCTGACGGTGGCACAGCCGGTCTTCCATCCCTGGTACCTGTTGCCGGGCCTGGTGCTGGCGATCGAGATCCGGGTCGCCGTCTGGATGCGGTGGCTGCTGCCGGCCACGACGCTGGTGATCGCGGTGGACGGCACCGGGTTGCTGCCCCTCGGGAGCGGTTGGAGAATCGCTTACACTGTCGCCACGTCGGGCCTGGCCTGCGTCGTGTTCCTGCTGGGGATCCGAGGGCGCCTGCGCAGCCTGTTCGTTTCCCCGAAGTAGGTTCCCCGGCCCGAGCGGCCCACGGAGGAAGGCGTGATGACGTTGCTGCCCCGAAGCCGCCTCTGGCTGCTGCTCGCGATCGGGGCGATCCTGGCGGCCTGGTACCTGCGCGCGCGGGAACCCTCCCGCGGGTCGAGCGGCGCCGCCGACGTGCCGGCCGCGGACACGATCCCCGACGAGACGGAAGTCCTCGAACCCGACGACGGGATCCTCGAGGAGCCGCTGGACTCCGACGCGGGCATCGACCTCGAGCGGGCCGCGCCGGACGATCCGGTCGGTCCCTGCACCGGGCCGTCTTGCGAGGCCCCGAAGGCCGAAGCCGCCAGGGAGGGCTGCCGGGCCGACCCGGACCGGCCGGGCGCGGAGTGCGACGCCGCGACGCCCGCCCCGGTCCTCGCCAGCGCGGCGCCCATCCCCCCCTGCCAGTCCTGCCTTTCCGAAACATGCGGTGCCGAGGACCTGGCCTGCAAGGGCAGCGAGGCCTGCGTCGGGTTGAACCGGTGCCTGCTGAAGTGCGCCACGGACGACCCGGAGTGCGCGCAGGGCTGCAGCCGCCGGAACGCGGCGGGCATCCGGGCACTGCAGGCGTTGATGGACTGTGCGAAGGGAGGGTGCGGCGAAGCCTGCGGGTCCGACCGGGCCCCCCCTCCCCACCGGGACGTGTCGATCGCCGCCGCGCCGCCCGATCCGGTCCCGCCCGACGAGCCCGAGGCCCCGCCGGCGCAGGTTCCCTGTGATGCCTGCCTGGCACAGAGCTGCGGTGCCCAGGCCGATGCCTGTGCCGGGAACCCGGCCTGCGTGGCGCTGCAGAGTTGTCTTCAGGGCTGCGGCGCGACCGACACGGTCTGTCCGCAGGCATGCCAGTACCGGTTCCTCGCCGGCCTCCCGGCGTTCCGCGACCTGGCGGCCTGCACCGGGCCCACCTGCAGGGAATCCTGCGATTCGTCGCCGGACGGGGGCCTTCCCGGCGGGGTTGCGGGCGACCCGTGGGGTGCCCCGTACGGGACCCTCCTGATGCTGCGCCTGGCCGACCTGCTGGCCGCCGACATCGCGCTGAGGTCCCTGCAGATCCAGAATGCCTTGAACCGCCGGCGTCGGGCGCACTGAAGCCGATCGCCATCGACGCTGCAACGCGACGGGGGGCGACGCCTTCCCTTCCGGGACGACCCCCGAGCCGCCCGTCCCGAGCATTGACGGCTCGGCGGGAAGAACATAGGCTGGCCCCACATCCTTCGCGAACCGATCCCCTCTGGAGGATCCCATGAAGTTTCCGCGCACGCTCCCACTCCTGGTCACACCGGCGCTGCTGCTGGCCGGCTGCAGTTCCAGTTCCCCGGGTCCCAGCGGCAAGCCGACGACCTTCGCTGCGGCCACCCAGGCCCAGGTGGAGGCCTCCTCGGCGGCCTGGAGCGCGCAGGCCGCGGTGGTCGACGTGGCGTCCAGCCACTTCACGACGGACCTGACCACGACGCTTCCTCCGCTTACCGTCAGCGGCCCACAGGCGGACGCGCTGGGCCAGGCGTTCGCGTCCCAGGGGGCGTGGCTCAACGCCGCCGCCGCGCTGGGCGGGGTGGCCGTCGCGACGACCTCGTCGCCCCTGCAGGCCTCGCCGAGCACCCCGGGGTCGGTCCGCAGCGCCATCATCGGCATCGACGACGCGATCATCATCGCGGGGATCGCCGTCGCCGCCTGGGCCGCGACGAAGGGCGTTTCGAAGGCCATCACGATGCGCACGGCGCCGGTCGCGACCAAGATCGACGCTGCAACCCCGGCCGAGGTGAAGGTGATCAACCAGGCGCTTGGGCTGCCGGCCACCACCACCCAGCAGGAGGCGAAGGCGGCGTTCGAAGGCCTTGGGATGGGTTCGCGCCTGATCAAGGCGAAGGACATCGAGCAGAAATTGCGGGTTGCCGAAACCGTCAACGCGCCGAACGTGAACTCGGTCCCGGCCGAGCTGATCCAGAAGGCGGTGGCGGACAGCACCGTCCAGTGCGGGAAGGTCGCCCTCACCACGACCGTCGGCGTCCAGCAGTTCAACGGCCAGGGCTACGTGCAGGTCGGCAAGGCGCTGGGGGCCTCCGAAACGACCGCGGCTGCGGTGGACCTGACGATCACCGCGGTCAGCACGGCGACCGACGTGCCGCTGCAGCCGCTGGACAAACTGGCCGATCGCCTGGATGCCACCGTGGCCAGCAAGCAGACCACGACGGTCACCGTCACGCCGCCCGCGACGGTGATGACGCCGGCGCACGCCGCCGAAATCCTCGCTTCCCCGGACCCCACGATCGACGACTGGGACGACGCCGCGGACACCCAGGCGCTGTCCACGATCCAGGCGTTGCCGTCGGGGGCCGGGTTCCAGGCGCAGGGGGACGGCTCCCTGACGGGAGCGGTCCCGCAGCAGATCCACCAGTTGAGCGTGGACAAGCCCACCAACACCGAGCAGGTCGAGGTCCGCGATATCGGGCCCGCGACCGTGCTGGTTTCGGCCCCGTGCCGCGAACCCGCGACATTCGACGTGGACACCACCACGTCCAGCCAGGTTTCGTACGACGTGACTGCCGACACCTGCCACACCCCGACCGGCAACTGTTCGACCGTCTGGGGGTTCGTCACGCAGTTCTGCAAGGCCGCCGACACCTCCGCGTGCAAGAAGTGCGTCCAGGCCAGTTGCGCGGGCGAGTGCACCGCGTGCGACGTGGATTGCTGGACCGCGGCGGAAAACTGCTCGGCCGATTGCCTCAGCGCCAGCGTCGATTGCCAGGTGGCGTGCCTGAGCTCGGAAGACCCGAAATGCGACCAGTCGTGCAGCGATACCGAGGGATGGTGCCTGGACAACTGCCCGAACGGGGCCCAGACCAGCGCCATGCGAGCCTGCGTGCCCGGGGCGTGCGAAAGCGAGTGCAGCGGCGGTTGACGGCGTGAAGCGATTGATGCGATGCAGATCGGCGACGGACCGCTGGCTCAGGCACGCCGCAGCGTGAACCGGAAGGTGGCTCCACCGACGCAGCGCGGATCGACCCAGATGCGCCCCCCGAGGCCCTCGATGGCCTTGCGGCAGACCGACAGGCCGATCCCGCTCCCCTCGTTCCCGCCTCCGGGCGCCAGCCGCACGAAGGGTTCGAAGACGCGGTCGGCCTGGTCGGGCGGGATCCCGATGCCGTTGTCGCGGACCACGAAGCAGCAGTCCGCGCCGGAAGGTTCCGCGTCGATGCGGATCCGGGGGGCCTCGGACGAACGGAACTTCAGGGCATTGCCGACCAGGTTCTGGAACACCCTCGCCAGCCGGACCTCCTCCGCCAGCACCACGGGCAGCGGGCCGACCTCGATGCAGGCGCCCAGTTCCCGGGCCTGCAGCTCGAACATCGAAACGACGCCCTGGACGATCCGTGCCGCATCGCACGGCACGACGTGGACGGCCCGATCATCGACCAGCACCAGTCGCGACAGGTCGTCCAGCAGCCGGCGCATGTGCTGGACCCCGTTTTCCAGGTGCCGCATGTGGTCCCTGGCCCCGGGCCCCGAGGGACCCTCCATGTCTTCCTTCAGCAGGGACGCATAGCCGTCGATGACGGTCATCGGCGAGCGCAGGTCGTGGGCCGCCGCCTGGATCTGGCCGCGAAGGCCCTCGTTGGCGCGCGACAGTTCCTCCACGGCCAGCCTCAGCGTCGTCTGCGCCTGCTCGCGCTCGGCCACCTCCTGGCGGAGCAGGACGTTGCCCTGGTGGAGCGCCTGGCGGCTGTGGCGCACCGATCGGCGCATCGCGAGCATCGCGCCCATCGAGACGCAGATGGTGCACGCGAAGATGGCCGCGTTCATCAACAGGACGCGCCAGTCCAGGAAGATGAAGCGGACCTCCTGGACGGCAGGAAGGAGGGGCGAGTACGCGAGCACCCCGACGATTTCCAGGCCCACGATGCCGGCCAGCACGATCGTCGAGACGATCGTCACCCACACGACGGACCGCGCCGGAAGGACCCAGGCGCAGACCAGCAGGGTGGCCAGGACCACCGCCAGCATGTGGGAACTCTGGCTGCCGCCGATGTGGAGCTGGATTCCCCAGACGCCGACCACGATCAGCGAGAAGGCCACGGACGCACCGTGGATCATCGGTCCCGAGCCCGGCCGCTTCCCCAGGATCCCGATCGCAGCCAGGTACGCCACCGCGAGGGCGTCCATGACCAGGTTGGCCCCGACCGAGAACCACAGGACGCCCACGTCGATGAACGGGGGATGCCAGGACAGGACGAGGGAGGCGATCTGGAACAGCGTGTACAGGAGGTGCACCACGAGGATGGTGGTGCCGGCGATCAGGCCTCGCCGGCGCACTTCTGCCGCGTCATTCAGCACCGGAGGGGTTCCTCAGCGTGTATCGGGCAGCAGGATTATTGCACAGAGACGACGGCGTGGGGAGTCCCCGTTCCCCCGGCGATCGCGTCCTCGATCACCTCCCCCAGCGTGTCCAGCCGGTAGGGCTTGTGCAGGACCCCGACGAAACCGTGCGCGCCGTAGTCCACGAGGACCGGCTGGTCCACGTACCCGCTGGAAATGACGATCCGCGCCCCGGGATCCAGCGCGAGGATCTGGCGGGCAGCCTCCGCGCCGCCCATGCCCCCGGGCACGACGCAGTCCAGGATCACGGCGGCGAATCGCGAACCGCCGGCCAGTGCCTCCCGGTAGGACCGCACCGCCTGGGCGCCGTCGGCGCAGACATGGGCATGGCACGAGAACGCCGCCAGCATCTCGCGGGCCACGCCCAGCACGGCCGGCTGGTCATCCATCACCAGCACGCGGCATCCGGCGATCGCCCGCGCCATCTGGGCCGGAGGCTTCCCCGGGGGACGCGCGGCCGGCTCCTCGGAGGTCGGGAAGTACAAACGGACGGTCGTGCCTCGACCGGGCTCGGATTCCATGGTGAGGCGACCGGCATGCTTCCGCACGATCGAATACGTGGTGCTGAGGCCCAGCCCGGTCCCGTTGGGGCGGGTCGTGAAGAACGGGTCGAACACGCGGGGCAGGTGCTCGCGCGCAATGCCCACGCCCTGGTCCTCGACGGTCATGCGCACCCACCGGCCCGCCGGGATCGTCACGCCGGCCTCGCCGAACGCGGCGCGCGCATCCACGTTGTCGGCCGACACGGTGACCCTGCCACCGGCCGGCATGGCCTGGAACGCGTTCAGCAGCAGGTTGCTGAGGGCCTGGTACAACTGGCCCTCGTCGGCCAGCGCCGGCCAGGTGGCCGGGTCGATCCGCACCTCGCACCGCGCCGTCTTCGACCCGGAGAGCAGCGACACGCTTTCGGAGATCACGCGGCCCACGTCGGTGCTCTTGAGCACGGGCGCCCCACCGCGCGCGAACGTCAGCAGCTTCTGCGTCAGGTCGCGGGCCCGCCGACCGGCCGACTCGGCCTCGACCAGTTTGCGAACCACGTCGCTGTCGTCCGGGAGGTCCATGCGGGCCATTTCGACGTAGCCGAGCATCGCGGTCAGGATGTTGTTGAAGTCGTGGGCGATGCCCCCGGCCAGCAGCCCCACCGATTCCAGTTTGCTGGCCTTCTGCAGTTCTTCCTCGACCTGGCGGGCGACCGTGACGTCCCGCAGAACCAGGACGAACCCGGCGTTGCTCCCGTCGGGATTCCGCATCGACGACGCGATGCAGGTCGCCAGGCGCCGAGGCCCATCCTCGGGCCCGACCAGCACGTCAGCGGCCGGGCCACCGGGTTCCGACGGGGCCGACGCCAGGACCAGCGGGTCCTCGACCCGGGCCTGCGTCTGCACGTCCCACAACGCCAGGACCTCCCCGAGCGTGCGACCCACGGCATCGCGCTCGGACCACCCGGTGAGGCGCTCGGCCACCGGGTTCATCAGGACGACCCGGCCCGCGACGTCCGACGCGACGATCCCGTCCGCGACCGCCCGGAGGGTCGCAGAAAGCCGTTCCTCGACGCGCCGCCGTTCGTCGATTTCGCGTCGCAGCCGTTCCGTGTCCCGCAGGTCCCGAACCACGACGGCCAGGGCGACAGCGTCGCCATCGGCATCGCGGATCGCCGACCCGGACACCTCCACGGGCATCGGCCCGGGTTCCATGACCAGGGCCGTTTCGACGCGGGGCCCGGGCGGCGAGGCATCCTGCATGGCGGCCAGCGCCCGGGTCATCGCGCCGGGATCGACGGCAAGCTCGATCAGGGACCGGCCGACCAGGGATTGGCCCGGACGCGCCAGTGTTTCCCGGGCAATGGCGTTGGCCTCCAGCACCCGACCCTGGCGGTCCAGGATGAACAGCATGTCCCGCAGGCGCGCCAGGACCTGGTCCAGTGCCAGCGAGGGCGTCACCACCATCAGGCGGTGCCGGAAGATCGCGGCCGCGAAGCCCAGCGACACGATCAGGCCGGGCACGGGCAGCGCGGGCGGCATGCCGCCGTCCAGGTAGTACCCGGACGCGACGTGCCCGACCAGCAGGCTCACGGAGGCGGCCAACCCGGTCAGCAGGATCCCGCGGGCCTGCCGCTTTTCACGATGCGTCGATGCGCCGCGCCCCCACAGGAACACGAACAGGTAGCCGCCCAGCACGGAAAGGAAGGTCCAGGCGACGAAGCAGGCCACGTAGGGAATGCCGTCCCCGCCGAACCCCAGGAGCCACCCGTAGGGCGAGGGGACGATGGCGACGCGCGCGGACGCCGGCCCCAGGGTCTCCTGGAAGATCATGGGCAGCGTGGGCAGGTAGATCAGCGGGATCTTCCAGCCCCGACCGGTGGACGGCCGGCCCGCGATCGCGAGCAGCACGTGCAGGGTCACCGAGGGCACGACGGACGAGAACGGCGTGGCCAGCCGGAACCAGAATTCGGCCTGTTCCGCGGTGGGGGAGATCCCCACCAGGGCCATCAGGAAGGAGGACACGCCGAAGGCGACGCACAGCAGGAAGAAGGGGCCGGTCAGGGGCGACCCTGAACCGCGTGCCAGCGCATAGACGGCAAGCCAGGCGCAGACTGCCGTCGCGAGGAATGACGATATGGTCAGCACGATCATGGAGCCACCCAGGAGCGTCGAACCGGCGCGCCGGCTCGCACGATTCCGACCCACTGTGACCGTTCACGCGGGGGAGTCTATCCTCAACCGATTTCGGCGTCCACGGTCCCGTGCGACGGTCATCCCTTCTGCACGGTCCCCTTCCGTTCCAGCTTGCCCCAGCCGGCGCGCACGCCCCGGACCGCCGCGACCAGCGAGCGCCAGAGCACCGCGTACATCACCTGCCGGTACACGAACCGTTGCCAGAAGAGCCGCCACAGGGGTGCCAGCCGCTCCCGGTCCAGCAGGAACGCCAGCGTCGATGCCGCCAGGTCCACCGCGAAGAACAGGGCATAGAAGAACGCGGCTTGATGCAGCGAAGCCATCGAGTGCGCGACCGGCTGCCACTCGCCGGAAAAGAAGCCCCTGGCCAGCCACGACCGCAGGAAGTTCCCCACGACCCACAGCATCTGGAGGTCCACGACCGGCGCGACGAACTGGAAGAACACCTGGAACACCCACAGCGTCGGCAGGGCCAGGGTCCCGAACCACCCGTACCGGAACAGGGCGTCCTTGTGCTTCCAGAGGCACTGCAGCGTGCCGTACGTCCATCGGAACCGCTGCTTCGCGAAGGCACCCAGCGTGTCCGGGGCCTCGGTGAAGGCCAGCGCCCCGTGCTCGGTCCGTGCCACCCACCCGGCCCGCCGCAGCCGCCACGTCAGGTCCATGTCCTCGGCCAGGGTGTCGGTGCGGTAGCCTCCCACGTCCAGCACGGCCTTCCGGCGCCACGCCCCGATCGCCCCGGGCACCACGGTGATGCAGTTGAGGACGGTGTAGGCGCGGCGGTCCAGGTTCTGGCTGGTGACGTACTCGATGGCCTGCCAGTGGGTCAGCAGGTTCCCCACGTTCCCGACCTTCACGTTCCCGGCGACCGCCGCCACGCGCCGATCGTCGAAGTGCCGGACCAGCTTCGCGACGCAGTCGTCGGACACCTGCGTGTCTGCATCGATGCAGACCTGGATCTCCCCGGTCGCCAGCGTCATCGCGAAATTGAGGGCCGCGGACTTCCCGGCATTGTCCTGGCGGACGCACCGCACCCGGGGGTCGTCCCCGAACTCCCGGGCCACGGCTTCCGACGTGCCGTCCCCGGAACCGTCATCGACCACCAGCACCTCCAGCCCCGGCCAGTCGTTGGCCAGCACCGACCGGATCGTCCGCGCGATGACCTTCTCCTCGTTGAAGGCCGCGATCAGCACGCTGACCGACGGCTGGAACGAAGGGTCGAACCTGCGGCGCCGCGCCCGGGCCGCCCCGACCAGGGCCAGGGGCACCATCATCGCCACGCGCCCGATCCCCAGCGCGATGGCCAGCGCGAAGGTGAACGCCAGGAACGCCTCGAACAGGAAGACCGCCTCGAAGATCACGACGTCGGCGCCCGTCAGCAGCCGTTCGCGATCCGGCTGGGCCGGCATCACGGCGTCCCGGTCCAGGCCCGCCAGCGCGGACACGGGCACGAACCGGAAGCCCTTCGCCTTCAGCCGCGGGACCACCAGCCGGACCGCCTCGACGGTCCGGGAGCGGTCCCCGCCGCCGTCGTGCAGAAGCACCACGTTGACGCCGCCGGCCGCCAGGCTCTTTTCGATGTCGTCGGCCAGGTCCACCGCCGTCGGAGGCCCGCGCTGCCCTCCGGGGCCCGGCCGCAGCAGGTTCCAGTCCTGCGGGTCGATCCGCTCGCCCACCGTCACGTATCCCAGTTCCGAGGCCAGCAGCACCGGGGCCACCTCCTCGGCGCTGACCGGCTCCGCGTCGGCGTTGTAGGGCGGGCGGAACAGGATCGTCGAGCGTCCCAGGATGCTTTCGATGGCCCGTTGCGCCGTGTTCAGTTCCAGGGCCGCCCGATCGTGCCCCACCGCGGCCAGGTTCGGATGGCTGAAGGTGTGGTTGCCGACCTCGTGGCCCTCCTTCCACATCCGCCGCAGCAGGTCCGGGTTGCGTTCGGCCTCTTCGCCCAGCACGAAGAACGTGCCCGGCGCATCGACGTCCTTCAGGGCGTCCAGCATCAACGGCGTCCACTGCGGGTCCGGCCCGTCGTCGAACGTCAGCGCCACGGCACCCTTCACGAATCCCGACCGGCGGATCACGTACGACGACGGCAGCTCCAGGTACGTCTGGTCGGTGATCAGGCCGGTCTGCGGATCGACTTCCAGCGCGCGACGGCCTTCCTTCGGGGTGGCCCCCACCGCCAGCAGCTCGCCGTCGCCGTCGAACTGCACGTCGTACGGCACGCGCACCACGCTCAGCGCGGCGGCCGGCGGCGGCACCTCGGAGCCGTGCCGGTCCAGGAACGTCCAGACCCCGGGATCCTCGTGCCCCAGCACCCACAGCGCCGACCCGCGAAGGCCCAGGCGCTGTGCCAGCGTCCACTCGTTCCACGCCGACGCCGCGTCCAGCATCCAGACCTGGTGGGAGCGGCCCTTTTCGTCCTGGTAGGTGAAGGTCGCGTTCAACGCGTCGGCATCGAAGCCCACCAGCTTCTCGGTGGCCGTTTCCGGGTCGTTGTCCCGGGCCGTGAACAGGGCCTGCTGGTACGACAGCGGCTCCGCCATCGTCACGCCTTGCGTCCAGTCGTAGGCGTAGTTGCCGATGCCGACCACCAGCTTCCCGGGGGGAATCGCCTTCAGGGCGTGCTCGATCGTGTCCCAGAACCAGCCCGCCGCGGCGATCGGCCCCGGCTCGCCACCCTCCCAGTGCTGGTCGTAGGCCATCAGGATGACGAAGTCGCAGGCGTCCGCCATCGCCTTCAGGTGGGCGGGCTCGCGGTCCGCCTCGACGTCGGCGTTCAGGCCCAGGCCCGCGTCCCGCAGGATCTCGTGCAGCCTCTGGACGAACGCCGGCAGACGCGCGCGGTCCTCGGGCTGCAGGTTTTCGAGGTCGAGGTTCAGTCCGTCCATGTCCTGGGCCAGCAGCCAGTCCCGAAGGCGGACGGCCAGTTGCTGCTGGGCCTCCGGCGATGCCAGCAGCCGGTGCGCGCGGTCGGGGTCGAACTTCCCGCCCCCGGCGTTGTCGAGGATCGGGTCCACCCGCACGTCGTGCTCGCGGGCCACCTTCATCACGTCCGGGTTGTGGGGGGAGCGCGCCGGATCGAAATCCGACGTGTCCAGGCCGATGCCGGTCGCGTCGAGGTGCAGCCAGTCCGGCATCAGGTGGGTCAGGTTGCCGGCGTGGGCCCGCAGGCTGTTCAGGCCGGTTTCCTGGGACCCCGAAAAGAACGCCGCGACGACCCGGGGCGGCGGCACCGGGGGAAGCCGGGCACGGTTGCCGCGCGCGGCCTGGCGAGCGTGCGTGGCCTCGCGCTCCCGCTCCAGGTCCCGCCACAGTTCCTCGCGTTCGCGATGCAGCACGAACCGGGCCGCCAGTTCCTTGCGGTCGGGCGGCCTTTGCAGCAGGTGCACCGCCGGACGCGAAGCCGCGCCCGACAGGCCGGGGATGGCGGGAAGCCAAGGGGTCGCCAGCAGGCTGACCACGAACAGCGTCGTCGCGACCGCCACCGCCACGGCCAGGGCCGCCGCGATGCGCCGCACGATCCGCCACCGCCTCCCGCTGGGATCGTTGAAGACCTGGGGGCCGGACAAGGGCACCTCGCCGCCATGCATCGAGGCATAGTCTACACGGGGTCAGGCCGGTGCCTCCCCATGGGACGCAGGGGACGCGCCCCCGGGGAGTGGTACAGTGTCGGTCGGGAATGGTCCCGCACGAGACGAATCCTGTGAATTTCGATGCCGGCTCCCTGATCGTCGGCCTGTTGGCCGGGGCCGTTGGCGTGGGCTACTTCATGTTCGGAAAGAAGCAGCAGCGAATGGTGTTCCTGATCGCGGGCGTCGCCCTGTGCGTGGTGCCCTACGTGATCGACAGCCTCGGCTGGTGCATCGCCGTGTGCGTGGCGCTGACCGCGCTGCCGCACGTCCTCAAGACCTAGGAGCCGGTCGGGATGCCGGCGTCTTGCCCGCAGAACGGCTTCTCCCGACGGGCTCCGGGAAGTCCGGCCCGCATTTCAGCGACGCAGCCGTCCGCCTCCGCGCGCGCGTCCTCCGCCCGTCCCGGCCCGTCGGGCACCCCCATACCGCACCCCCCGTGTCGTGCCCATGGCCGATCGCGCGCATGCCGACCCGGGCACCGGCGACCAGCAGCAGGAGCAGCAGCCACGCGACGACGGGCGAGGCGCGACCCGCGGCGCATCCCCCGGATCCGTGCGGGCGTCCGCCGCCGTCGTCCACCGCGTCGGCGTCCGGCAAGGCGTCCGGGAAGGCATCCGGCGAATCCCCGGAAGCGTCGGACGGCCCTCCCTCGTCGGCCGTTGGCGGCAGGGGGCGACACGTGCCGGCCACACAGGTCGCGTCGGCGCGGCAGTCCGTCGAACCCGCGCAGGACGTGGCGCACGTCGTGAAGGGCTGGTCCTCCGTGCCTGCACAGGATCGGGCCGCGTACGGGCCGCAGTCCGGGCCGTCGGATGCGCCGCAGGCCCGGTCGTCGTCCTCGCGCACGGTGGCGCACTGGAAGCGCGGCGTGCAGGTCGCCCGACCGCGCCACCCCTGGCAGCGCGACGGCTGGTCGCAGACCGGCGCGATCGCGTACCCCGCCGGGCAGTCGCCTGCCGCCCTGCAGCAGTCCCCCGACGCGCAGCAGGTCCCGGCGCCGCAGTGCCGCCCCGTGCACTCCTCATCGGCCTTGCAGGACGCCCCGTCGTCGCCCCGCGGTACGCAGGCAGCCGACGCGCACCGGGCGTCCGTGTCGCATTCCCCGTCCGCCGCGCAGGAGGTCGGGCACGCGAAGATCGGCTGGTCCGCCGTCCCGTCGCAGGCGTGGTCCAGGAACCACCCGCAGTCCTGCCGCACCGTGTCGCCGCATCCCGAATCGTCCTGGACGGGGTCGCCCGCGTCGCAACGCGCGTCCTTCGTGCAGGTCGCGGGCCGGAACGACGACTGGCACCCGGCCGGATCGGTGCAGGACGGTTGGCCCGCGTCCGGCGCCGGGCAGTCGAGCGGCGACGCGCAGCAGTCCCCGAACGGGCAGCAGAACCGGTTGCCGCAGTGGCCGGAAACGCACTCGCCATCGGCCGTGCAGGGGCTGCCGTCGCCGGCCCGGCCCCGGCAGGCGCCCGTCCCGGTGTCGCACCAGGCGCCGGCCGCGCAGTCCTTCGCGTCGGCGCATGTCCCCCGGCATGCCCCGTCCCGGCATGCGAACGGGGAGCAGTCGCGGGCGGTGCCGGCCACGCAGGCGCCTTCGCCGTCGCAGCCCGGCGCCGGGTGCAGCCGATCGCCCTCGCACCACGCGCCACCGCAGGACGTCCCTGCGGGCTGCGGGTCGATCGTGCAGCCTCCCTCGCCGTCGCACACCGACGTCTTCTGGCAGGCCGTCGGGCGGCACTCGCGGGACTTGCCCCGGCAGTCGCCCAGGTAGCAGGCCTCGCCAACCGTGCACGGGTCGCCGTCGTCGCAGGCCGCGTACGACCAGGCCCACGCGGGTTCGCCCCGGCGGCACACGCGGCAGGGGTTCGCCGGATCGACGTCCCCGTCCGCGCGGCACGAACCGTCCACGACACAGGCGCCTGCCACCGGTTCGAACCGGCACGTGAACGCGCGCCCGGGGTCGTACCGGAATCCCCGTCCCCCGGTCATCCAGGCGCCCTTGCAGGCCACGCGGGCCCCGCGCGCGGCCGCCCCCGTCCCGGCCTGGATCCCGGCCACGGCCTGCTCGCCGTTCATGCCCACGGCCCTCAGGTACCGCAGTTCGATGCCGCCGCCTTCGAACAGGGCGACCTGGAAGGTCAGCCGGGTTTGCGGCTCGCTGCCCAGGCGCGCCCGGGTCCACTGCACCAGCAGCCTGCGATCCGGCGCGCTTCCCATCGCCTGCCACCGGATCGAGCATCCTTCCGCCGGGTCGCAGTACAGGTCCGTCCAGTACGCCGCCACCAGCCCGTCGGGCAGCCCGGGATCCGGGGGGCACAGCCCCGTCGGGGCATCGCCTGGATCCTCCGGCTTCTGCAGCAGCTCGGTCAGCCGGATCGTGCCCCAGGACGAGGGCCACGCCACGGCGCGATTCGTCCCCTGGAACGGGAAGTCGAAGCCGATCGCCACGGGCATCGGCGCAGGCTGCAGCGAGTCGGTGCCGACCGGCGCGCCCGTCATCGAGATGTCCTCGAAGGGACCGGCCACCGGCAGGAAGCCCGCGCCGTCCTCGCAGCCATCGACCGTGCAGGCCAGCCCGTCGTCGCAGGCCGACGGGGCCGTCCCGCGGCAGGCGCCCGTCGTGCAACGGTCGTCCGTTGTGCAGGCCCGGCCATCGTCGCATGCGCTCCCTTCCGGCCTCGGGATCCCGGCGCACGTCCCGTCCCGGCAGGCGTCGTCCGCCGTGCAGGGGTTGCCGTCGTCGCAGGCCGCCGCGGTCGCCGACCAGCGGCACTGCCCGCTGCCGTCGCAGGCGCCGGCCCAGCACGGGTCGTCGGAGGGGCACCCGTAGGCCGTGCCGGCGCAGGCCCCGGACCGGCAGGTGTCGCCGAACGTGCACGGGTCGCCGTCGTCGCATCCCTCGCCATCGACCGGGCTCCAGCGGTAGGGGTCGGACGCCCAGCAGCGCCGGCAGGGGTTCGCCGGATCGGTCGCCTTTTCCGCCCGGCAGGCGCCGTCGATCAGGCACGTCTGTGGCGCCAGGGGATGTTCGCAGCGGTACGCCGCGGCGCCGCCGGACGTCGGCAGGTCCACGCATCGATCGCCGGTGCACTCCAGCCCGTCCACGCAATCGGGCGGCAGCACGCCCACGCAGGCCCCGGCCCGGCAGGCGTCGTCCGCGGTGCAGCCGCGGCCGTCATCGCACGGCGTCCCATCGCGCAGGCTCGACCCCCTGCAGGCGCCCGCCACGCAGGTGTCCGCGAACGTGCAGGGGCTGCCATCGTCGCAGGGGCCGCCGTCCAGCGGCACGTGCACACACCCGCCCAGCCCGTCGCACGAATCGACCGTGCACGGTTCGCCGTCGTCGCAGGAATACCGCTGGCCCGCGCACCCGGCGGCGCCGCAACTGTCCCAGGACGTGCACGGGTCGCCGTCGTCGCACCGGCCGCCCGGAACGGGGCTCCACGCCTGCCAGGACTGGCCGCCGTCGCAGGCCAGGCAGGGATCCGTGGGATGCGGGGTGCCGCTGCCCAGGCACGCGCCCCCGATCACGCAGGTGCCCTTGTCCGGAAGGATCGTGCAGGTGAAGGTCGCGGCCGGATCGTAGCGCAGCGACAGGCCCGGCCCCACCGTGGCCTGGTCCACGGAGTACGCCAGCCCCCGTCCGGACGCGTCCTCGAAGCCGATGGCCGCGGTGCGCCCGGCGGCGCCCACGAGGTCGCCGTACCGCAGGTCGATGCGGCCGTCTTCGTGCAGCACCGCTTCCATCGCCAGGGCCGACCCGGGCACGCCGTACACCCCCGCCCCGATCCACTGGACCACGAGGCGGCGGCCGGGCGCCTGGCCCAGCGTCGCGTAGGCGACGCGGCAGCCCTGGTCGCGCCGGCACACCAGGTCGTCCCAGTAGACGGCGACCAGGTCCTTCGGCCCCGGCCCTCCCGGGAAGTCGCCGTGGGCCCCGGTGGCCACCGCCTCGCCGAACGACACCAGGCCGTTCGTGGAGGCCCAGAAGCGCGTCCGGGGCACGCCGCCGCCCAGGGGGAAGCCGAAGCCGATGTCGAACGGGCCGGCCGCCGCCTCGTCGCCGTCGATGCCGGTGTCGATGCCCGAAAGCGCGACGTCCTCGAACGACTCCGAGGAATCGCCGAAGGCCGCCCCATCCTCGCAGCCATCGCGCGTGCAGGCCAGGCCGTCGTCGCAGGCCGGGGGCGGGTTCCCCTGGCAGGTCCCCGATGCGCAGGCATCCCCGGTCGTGCAGGTCCGCCCGTCGTCGCAGGCCGTACCATCGGGCGCCGCCATCGCGTTGCACGTGCCGCCCTGGCACGAGGTGAGCGTGCAGGCGTCGATCAGTCCCAGGTCGCAGGGCTCGCCATCCGGGATGGGGTCGTGGACGCAGGCGCCGCCCCGGCAGGCGTCGATCGTGCAGACCTCGAAGTCGGCCGCGCACGATGCCCCGTCGGGCAGCGGGTCGTGCACGCAGGAGCCGCCGCGGCAGGCGTCGGCCGTGCACTCGCTGCCGTCGTCGCCGCAGCCCGCGCCGTCCTCGAGGGCCTCGTGCACGCAGGCGCCGGCCCGGCACACGTCCAGCGTGCAGTCGTTGCCGTCGTCGTCGCAGGCCGTGCCATCGGGCTCGACGGCCTGGCACGCGCCGTCCAGGCACGCGTCCCGCGTGCACGGGTTGCCGTCCGGGGCGCAGGGCGCCGCGTTGAATTCATGCCGGCAGGTCCCGTCCGGGCAGACGTCGTCGGTGCAGGGGTTGCCGTCGTCGCAGGCCGCCGGGCAGGCGCTGACCCGTACCGTTCGCTGGGCGACCCCGGGCGGGGCCCAGTCGTCGGACACCCGGAACGTCACGTCCCAGGTCCCGGCCGTCCCCTCGGGAGGCGCCCACCGCAGCGTGGCCGTCGCCGGGTCGAAGGTGGCCGGGCCCGGCAGCGCGTCGAGGCCCGTCACGTCCCAGGACAGGGCGTCGCCGTCGGGGTCCTCGGCCGCGATCGTCGTTTCCAGCGGGACCCCCGGCACCACCACCACCGACGGCACGTACGCGATACGCGGCGCCTCGTTGCGCAGCACCCGCAGCGCGCAGGATCCGAAGCCGGAATCGCCGTACCGGATCCGGAAGAACCCCTTTTCGCCCCACCCGTCGCCCCACGAGTTCTTGGCGATGAAGGCCTGCTGCACGTCGTCGTAGCCGATCAGTTCGACCGAGTGGCCGCCCGTCACATAGCCCCAGACGTGCTGGTAGACGCCGCCGCCGTACGCGTTGAAGTCCTCGTACGTCGTGAAGCAGGCCGTGGTCGGGCCGCGCTGCAGCGCGGCCTTCAGCGTTTCGACGTCGCCGGCCACGGCCTCGATGCCGCGGGCCTTGAAGGTCCGGCGGTCCCAGTCGCGGCACTTGTCGGCGCAGGGCAGCGAGTCGCCCACGTATGCGAAGCAGGCGTCATCGACGATGCCAGTCCCGACGATGTAGGACAGCGCGACGTCGGTGAACCCGCCCGTGCAGTCGCCCCCGCGGCTGCACGACAGGACGTCCTGCTCCGAACGGTCGAATTCCTGGCCCGGGGTGCCCTGCTGGATCAGGAAGGCCGACTCGAAGGCCGCCGTGGCCCCGAAGGCCCAGCACGACCCGCACCCGCCCTGGTTGCGGATGCCCGTGACGTAGGACGCCCCGCCGATGTTGCGCCAGTCCAGCCGCGGCGGCAGGGCGGCCCGGGACGACGCGCGGAAGGTCGCGATCGACGGGTCCGTGGGAACGCCGAGGATGGCGCCGGACAGGCGCGCACGGGCCGCGGGGGACAGGCGCCACACCGGGTTGTCGGCCGGGAACCAGTGGGCATGGGCGTCCCGGATGGCCGCGCGGATCGCGTCGAGATCCGAACCCTGGGCGAGGGCCGGCCCGGGTAGCGACACGAGCAGCAGCGCCACGAGCAGCGGCGACCGGAGCAGCAGCGACACCGGCCGCGCGGCCCACCCTGCCCTGCTCGTCGCCCCTCGGCGCATCCCCGACCTCCCTGCAGCACTTCCCGACGGTAAACTTCCCGGATACGACAAGCATCCGGAACGGCGCCGCCCCCGTCAAGGCGCAGGATCCTGCGGGGGCTTGCGGCCGGCGATCAGCGCCTCCTTTTTCGCCCGCGACCACTTCTTCAACCGGCACTCGCGCTGCATCGCTTCCCGCTGGGTGGGGAACGCCTCCGCGTAGACCAGGCATACCGGCCGGCGACCGCGCGTGTAGACGGCGCCCAGGCCCGCGTTGTGCTGGGCCAGGCGCTTTTGAAGGTCGCGGGAGTACCCGGTGTACAGGGTGCCGTCCGAACAGCGAACGATGTAGGTGGTGAACGGCATCTTCAACCCGGTGGATCCGCCTTCGTTGCGAGCGTAGCCCAAAAATGGTCTATCCTCGGCCAGACTTTTCCGGGGAGCGCCATGAACGCCCTGACCACCCGAACCAACCCGTCGAAGTGCAACGGCTGCAACGCGTGCGCAAAGGTCTGCCCCATGCTGGTGCTGGAGGTGGTGGACGGCCTGGCACGGGCGATCCCGGGCCGCGAGGACAAGTGCTTCCGTTGCGGGCACTGCGTGATGGTCTGCGCCCAGGACGCCATGCGGGTGGACGGGCTCGATCCCTCGGATTTCTCGGAGGCCCTGCCCTGGGGCTTCGACGCGAATGCCCTGGACCGCCTGATGCAGTCGCGTCGCTCGGTGCGGCGCTTCCTGGATCGCCCCGTCGATCGGACGCTGCTGGACCGCCTGCTGGAAATGTCCGCCACCGCGCCGATGGGGTGGCCGCCCCACTCGACATCCGCGCTGGTGCTGACCGGGCCGGCCGAGGTCCGCAGGCTGACGACCGTGATGCGCACCGGCTACGCGACGATGGACCGCATGACCCGGAACATGATGGGGCGGGCCATCTTCCGGCTGGTGGCGGGACGCGACGACTGGGCGGCCCTGCGGGACTACGTGCTGGGCCTGACCCGGGAAGCGAACGAGGTGTTCGACCGGACCGGGCAGGACAAGATGCTGTACGACGCCCCGGCTGTCATCCTGTTCCTGGGCAATCGCACCTGCCTGTCGTTCAAGGACAACGCGCTGCTGGTGACCCAGAATGCCATGCTTGCCGCGCACGCGCTGGGGCTGGGCAGTACGATGATCGGGCTGGTGCCCCCCATCGTCGAGCGGTCGCGCGCGCTGCGCCGGCGCTGGGGCATCGCGGATCACCAGGTGGTGCTGGCGGCCATCGTGGTCGGCCACCCCGCCGTGACGTTCGTCCGCGTCCAGCACCGTCGGCTGGCCGACGTCCGGTATGTCTAGGCCCGGATGAATGCCCGGGTCTGGGCACCTTGCATTCCGGCGTGCAAATACCGGAACATTCCGATGCGACGACACTCGGATCGGAACACGCCCTTGGCCATGGGGGCCTCGGACAGGCCGGACGGGGGGGACATGTCCCGGGAACGGACAGGTGACGAAGGCAGGGGCGTGGCGGTTGCGTGTGGAATCCTGGCGGTCTTGTGGGCCGGGTGCGCCGCTGGCGGGACCGCGTGGGACGGCAGCGTGGCCGTGGTGGTCCGGGGCACCGGGGACACCCCGAGCGCGACGATCTACGTGGCCGCAGCCCACGCCGATGGCTCGGTCGATCGCGCGTCGTGCGGGACCGGCGGGACCGGCGACACCCAGGCGCTTCGATGCACTTCCGAGGGCGTGCGCCTGGCCGACGCGGGACCTGCGCGGTTGACGATCAAGGCCCGCGGGTACCGGTTCACGACGGTCGCCGTGGGCACGGAGGGCGCGGACACGGCCGACGGGATCCCGGCGGCCCCCGTGGCGCATCGGGCCGCAGTGGTGACGCTGGACCCCCTTCCGGCCGCGAAGGCGACCCCCGACTACCGGACCGGCTTCGACGCCGACGCGTCGCTGGACGACTTCATCGCGATGGCCTGGCTGGCAGATAGCGAGGTCGGCGCCGCGCAGGCGGTCAAGTTCTACGTGGACCTGTCGGGCCCGACCGTGTACTACCAGAACACCCGCAAGCACCCCATCCACTACGACTTCGTGCACGACGTGCTGGGGAAGGCCGTGACGCCGGCACAGTTCGAGGCACAGACCTACCACGGCACGAACCGCACCGGCTACGGCGGGACGGTGATCCGGTATGCCGGGATCGCCGCGCCCGTCCAGGCCCTCGGTGGCGGCACGCTGACGGCGCCCTACGCCATCGGCTTCTTCCCCAACGACGAGCTGACGCCGCAGGAAGCGGGCAACGTGGCCCGCATGGTCGAGGAGACGCTGGGCCTGGCCGCGCTGGACGGCGGCGAATCGCGGGTCGTATACCTGCCCGCGGGACAGGTGCAGGAGGACCAGGCGCGCGCGGACGCGGATCCGTTGAAGGCCCGCGACGAGCCGTGGGTCGCCCGCAGCGAGTTGTGGGGGCAGACGTCGCTACAGGTCCTGAACCCGGGGCTGGCCTACGGCACGCTGCGGCACTTGACCCCGGACGACCTGGCGACGCAGATCGTGTCGTTCACCGACGTGCTGATCCTGACGGACCTGCCCAACGACCTGCCGATCGTCGGCGGCACCATCACGGAACAACTGCAGACCCCGCTGGCCCACGTCAACGTCGCCGCCCACAGCCGGGGCACCCCGAACATCGCGCTGCCCGGGGCGGGCACGGACCCGCGCGTGGCGCCGCTGATCGGCAAGATGGTCCGCTTCGAGGCCAAGGGCGGGACGTTCACGCTGGCCGAGGCGACGCTGGCGGACGCCGAGGCCTTCTGGGCGTCGCGGCACCCGCAGCCCTTCGCGCCCGCGCACGACGACACGACGACGGGGTTCCCGGCGTTCGCCGACGTGGTGTTCGGCGACGCGAAGTCCGTCGGCGTCAAGGCGGCGAACCTGGCCGAACTGCACCGCTGCCTGCCGGACGTCGCGCCCGACGGGTTCGCGATCCCGTTTTCCGCCTACGTCGCCTACCAGGCGAACCGGAAGGTCGCTGCGGCGGACTGCGACACGGCGGCGTCGCTGTGCCCCGGGCCGCGGGCGACCGACGTGTGCAACCGGGCCCGCGACTTGTGCCGGCCCGCGGTGGACGGCGAGGCCCTGGGCGACCTGGTCGCGCGGGTGATCGTGGACCCGACGTTCGCCAGCGACGCGCCGCTGCGGGAAGCGACACTGTTCCTGGTGCGGTGGCTGTATGCGAACGGCACCGTGGACCCGGTGTTCGGCGCCGCGCTGGACGACGCGGTGGCGACCCGCTGGGGCACCGGCAAGGTCAAGTTGCGTTCGTCCACCAACAGCGAGGACCTGGAAGGCTTCAGCGGGGCCGGGCTCTACACCAGCCTGGGCGCGACGTCGGCGGACGCGGGCCAGGTCGTCCGCAGCGTCTGGGCGTCGGTCTGGAACTGGCGTGCGTTCGAGGAACGGTCCTTCTGGGGCGTGGACCACCTGTCGGTTCGGATGGGCGTCGCCGTGCACACGTCGTTCCCGGACGAGCAGGCCAACGGCGTGCTGGTCACGAAGAACCTGTCCGACCCCTTCACGGACGGCTTCTACGTGAACGTCCAGATGGGGGAGGTCCCGGTGACCAACCCGGAGGACGGCTCGGTCGCCGAGGTGCTGGAGATGGTGCCCGGCCCCAGCGGGGTCCAGGTGGTCGAGGAGCGCTTCAGCAGCCTGCACCCGGGCGGCCCGATCCTGTCGGCCGCAGAGGTCCAGGCGCTGTTCCAGGCCGCCTACACCGCCCGCAACCACTTCGCGCCGCTGTACCGCCAGGACGCGACGCTGCTGGCGCTGGACATCGAGTTCAAGTTCATCGGCACCGGGCGCAGGCTGGTCGTCAAGCAGGCCCGGCCCTGGGCAGCGACGGGCTGGTGAAGCGGGGGCACGTTTCATGACGCGGGCCTCGGCGCCCGCGGGGAGGGGGGCATGGCACTTCGAGGATGGTTGGTTGCCGCGATG
>CAIOFV010000052.1 GCA_903857665.1 uncultured Myxococcales bacterium | reverse complement strand
GCGTCGGGCCGCTGCGTGGTGATCGCCTGGACCCACACGCCCGGCGCGGCGAGGATCCGCCCCAGCAGGCTGCCCCGCTTCTGCCCGGCGAACCGGATCAGTTCGTACGACAGGCCCGCCACCGGCAGCACCAGGGGCAGCTTGATCGCGACGAACATCGCCTGGTTCACGATGCGGATCGACGACACCTCGGGGATGAACGGGAAGATCGCCGCGAACACGAAGATGCTGACCGCGATGACGGTCACCATGAAGGCCGTGCCGCAGCGCGGGTGGGCGGTCGGGAATCCCGACAGCGACTCGACCGTCAGCGGGAGGTGGCCTTCCACGGTGTGCACCGCCTGGTGCTCGGCGCCGTGGTATTCGAAGACGCGGCGCATGTCCCGCATCTTCGACATCAGGTACACGAATCCCAGGAAGATGCCGAACTTGATCAGCCCGTCCAGCAGGTGGAAGGACATGGCCTTTCCGCCCGAAAGATCCTCGCTGCCCACGGCCAGCCCGAACGCCCAGGTCAGGATGTGCGGGACCACCGCGAACAGGAAGAACCCGAACGCCATCGACAGCACCAGGGTCAGGGCCAGCGCCACCGGCGTCACGCTCCCCGAGGGACGTTCGTCCTCGGGCATCGCCTGCTCGGCGGCGAAGGACAGGGCCGACATGCCGTCGTACATCGTCTCGATGAGGATCGCCACGCCGCGCAGGCCGGGGCGGGTCAGGATCGGATGGCGGGCTGCGATGCGATGGGCCACCCGGACGCGGAGGGCGATGGACCCGTCAGGCTTGCGCACCGCCACGCTGGTGGCACCGGGGGCGCGCATCATCACGCCCTCGACCACCGCCTGGCCGCCAACCGAGATTGGCACTTCGGCGCCCGCGGGTTTCACTGGGCCGTGCTGGTCTTGATGAGGGTGCGGCCGGCGTACTTGCGGTTGAACCGATCGACACGGCCCTCGGTGTCGACGATCTTCTGCCGGCCCGTGAAGAACGGGTGGCACGAAGAGCAGATTTCAACCATGTAGTCGCCGCGCGTGGAATGCGTTTCGATGACGCTGCCGCATGCGCAGGTGATCTTCGTGGGCTTGTTCGCGGGATGGATTCCCTTCTTCATGATCGGCCTCCTGGCGTACTCGGTCGGCAATTCGACCGGGGCGCGATATATTAAACATGTTCCCGCACGAGGTCAATGGTCCCTTGGAACGACGGGCCGGACGACGCCCTCCGCCGCCCGGCCCCCGCGGCCAGTTTGACCGGAAGGATGCGTCGCGCCTAGAATCGACGCGGCCTGTTGGGTTTCTTTTCCCATGGTGAACGAAGGGAACGGCGTCTGCCCGCATTGCGAAGCCTACACCGGGCCCGTGGGCACGCCCTGCGTCCGCCCCGAGTGCGTCAAGAACAAGTACCTCTGCATCCCCATCCGCTGGTACGACGCGGCCAAGGCCTACTCGGCCCGCAAGAGCAAGCCGATCGACCCGATGGTCGGCCGCATGATCGACCGCTACCTCCTCGCCGCCAACATCGGCGAGGGCGGCATGGGTTCGGTCTACGTCGCGATCCAGAAGCCGCTCTTCCGCGAGGTGGCGCTGAAGCTGATCGCCGACCTGGACCTGAACCGCCACTCGGTCGGGCGGTTCGAACGCGAGGCCCGGGCGATTTCGCTGCTGGACCACCCGAACATCGTCAAGATCCACGACTACGGCGTCGGCGAGCTGGACAAGAAGGTCCCCTACATGGCGCTGGAATTCCTGCGCCACGGCCGCACGCTCCGGAAGGCGTTCGCCGCCGCGAAGGGCGCCGGGAAGGTCGATGGCGCGCTGGTGCTGACCATCTTCCGGCAGGTCCTCAACGCCCTCGGGGCGGCCCATGCGGTCGGCATCGTCCACCGCGATGTGAAGCCCGAAAACGTGATGGTCGTGCCGGTCCACGGCGATCCCAACCTGGTCAAGGTGCTGGACTTCGGCCTGGCGCGCATGGATTCGGACGATACGACGTTCGAGGGGGACGCCGTCGCGTCGGGGCGCCTGGCTGGCACGCCCTACTACATGGCCCCCGAGCAGATCCCGCGGAAGGGGGCGACCGGGGACATCGACGGCCGGGCGGACCTGTACGCGGTCGCCGTGATGCTGTTCGAAATCCTGACGGGCATCCGGCCGTTCGACGGGGATTCGCCCCTGGCCGTGCTGGCCCGCAAGTTGGACCCCTCCTTCGACCCGATGGCCCAGCCCGAGGCCAAGGCGCTGTCGAAGGGGATCCGCGGATTCCTGGCGAAGGGACTGGCTCGCGAGCCGGCCGACCGGTTCGCGTCCGCATCCCAGATGCTGGAAGCGCTGGACACCGTCCTCGAAACGAAGGCACCGGCCGTGGGCCTGGTCGTGCTGGGGGTCGAGTCGTCGTCGGATCGGATCGAGGTCCCCAACGACCTGACTCCCGCGCCGACCCCCCTGGCTCCCCTGGTCCCTCCCCCCGAGCCGGTTGCGCCGGAACCGCCCGAGGCCCCGGCCGCCCAGGGCCCGACGTCGCCGTTCTTCAACGAAAGCCGGTTCAAGAAGCGCTCGGGCGGCCTGGAACTGGACATGCCCGAGCCGCTGGGGGGGGCGATCCCCAGTTCGACGATCGTGAGGACGGCTCCCCTGCAGGCGCCGCCGAAGGGCGCCTCCCCGACGGGCGGCCACGCCCAGGTCACGGGGACCCCTGCCGGCGCGGGTGCGCTGGTCGGCAAGGTCGGCCCGCGAACGCAGACCGGCCCCGTCAAGACGCATCCATCCGTGCCCAAGGCGGGCGCGGGGCTCGCGGCACGCACGATCGCGTGGGTGCTCAGCGGCGCGGGCGCGCTGGCGATCCTCCTGGCATTCGCGCCCTGGGTGATCGTGCAGACGCGGGTCTCCGCCGCCGAGGAGGCCATGTCGGCCCTGAGGACGCGACTGGTCCAGGGGGGAAGGTTCGTCGGCTTCGAAAACGGGGCCCTGCGACCCACCGGCGGATCCGACTACCTGGTGCTCGGCGCCTCCGGGACGCCCGAAGCGGGCGGGCCGCTGACCGACCCCTGGGGCAACGCGTACAGGGTGCGCTACCTGCTGGACAAGCGGACCTACATGCTGCGGTCCAACGGGCCTGACGGCGAGGAAGGCCCCTGCAAGGGCGACGAGCCCCAGGCCGACGACCTGTGCGTGCTGCTGGCGGGACGCTGACGCCGCCGGCCTTCCTGCAATCCCTCCCCGGCCTTCCCCCCGCCCCCCCCTCTGCCATCGGCCCGCTACGTGCTAGCATGGTTCGACTTCGAAGTCGGGCGGTCGCGAAACGGAGATGACGGTGCAGTTTGCCACCACGCTGGGCCTCATGGGCTTGCACCTGGTGCTGGCGCCGGTGGCCTGCGTGCACGTCCTGCTGAACAAGCGCCAGCCCTCCGCAGCCGCGCTGTGGTTCGTCATCGTGGCGGCCCTGCCCTTCTTCGGTCCCCTGTCCTACTGGTTCTTCGGGATCAACCGGATCGCTCGCAAGGCCCGGCGGCGAATCAAGCCCGGGGCCCTCCAGGACGCGGGCCCCATCCAGGTCCCGGCGGAACTGGAACCTCTGCGGCGGGTAGGCGACGCCATCGCGCGCTACCCCCTGGTCAACGGGAACAAGGTCGATCCGCTGGTGAACGGCGACGAGGCCTACCCGGCGATGCTGGCGGCGATCGAGTCGGCGCGGCAGAGCCTGGGCATCGTGTCGTACATCTTCGACGAGGACGACGTTTCTGAACGCTTCGCGACGGCGTTGCGCGACGCCGCCAGCCGGGGCGTGCAGGTCCGCGTGCTGGTGGACGGCATCGGCGCCTGGGGACTGGGCCCGCGCCTGCGACGCACCCTGATGGCGACCGGGGGGCGCGTGGCCGCCTTCTGGCCCCAGGGGCGCTTCCTGAAACACCCCAGCCTGAACCTCCGCAACCACCGCAAGATCCTGGTCGCGGACGGGCGGGTGGGCTTCACCGGCGGCCTCAACGTCAGCGCCCGGCACGTGACCCAGGAAGGCGACAAGTACCCCCGGTCCAGCGACATCCACTTCCGCCTGGAGGGCCCGGTCGTCCAGCATCTTTCGGCCGCCTTCGCCGACGACTGGGAACTGGCCACCGGGGAGGTCCTGCGAGGGCTGCCGTGGTTCCCGGCACTGAAGACCGCGGGGGACGTGGTCGCGCGCGGCATCGCCTCGGGCCCCGATCGCACGCTGGGACGCCTCCACTCCCTGCTGCTGGGCGCCCTGCGGACGGCGCGAACGCGGGTCGATCTGATGTCGCCCTACTTCATCCCCGACCAGGCGATCCTCGAGGCCCTGCGCACCGCCAGCCGTTCGGGCGTCCGCGTGCGACTGCTGCTGCCCCGGCGCGCCGACCATCGCTTCATGTACCGGGCCGCCCGGGCCTACCTGTGGGAACTCGTCGAGGCCGGCGTCGAGGTCTACGAGGTGCTGCCCGAGTTCGTGCATGCCAAGCTTGCGGTGGTCGATGGCAAGTGGGTGATGTTCGGCTCGTCGAACCTGGACGCCCGCTCGTTCCGGCTGAACTTCGAGTTCAATGTCGAGGCGTACTCGGAAACCCTGGTCAAGCGCGTCTACGAGTACCTCAACCACTACCGGGCCAAGGCCGAGCGGGTCACGTTGCGAAGCCTGAAGGCCGAGCACGTCACCGTGCGCCTGCGCAACGCCTTCATCAAGTTGTTCTCGCCGTACCTGTGACGGGGGGCGGGAAGCGGTCCTTCCGGGTCCGGGGCCGGGCTACTCGTAGTAGAACATCCCCATCCGATCGAACGAGATCGCGCCGAGGGCGTTCATCAGGATCGACAGGGCGAAGGCGACCAGGAACCAGCGCCCCAGCTTGCGCCCGCCCACCGCCATCATCACCAGCAGGTAGGGCAGGAAGTCCAGGCCGAACCGGTAGCCGAACTGCGCCCAGCCGGTGTTCTGGTAGAACAGGTCCGGGATCGCCACGATCGCCGCCGTGATGGCCAGGTTGCGGGCGAACGCGCCCCAGGTCTTCGGCCACAGCACGAACAGCAGCGCGGGCGTCGTCCAGGGCAGGCCCAGCCCGTGCCGGGTGATGTGCAGGAACGGCACCGTGCCGTCGAACACCGGCGGATTCGTGAACGCCGCGCCCAGGTTCGCCTTCAGGAACCACCATGACATCAGGCCGTGGTCCCGGATGGAGGCGCGGGTGCCGTTGGCCAGGAACGTGTGGCCGAACTCCGTGACGGATTGGAACCGCGCTTGGTTGAAGGCCATCAACGCGAACCCGATGGCCAGCACCGGGATCGCGAACACGATCCCCTTGCGCAGGAAGGGCCCCCACCCCGGCCACCGCATCCGGTCGCCGTCCCGCAGCATTTCCAGCGCGAAGAACGGCGCCGCGAAGGCGATCGGGGTCCGGGTGGCCATGCCCAGGCCCAGCATCAGGCCGGCCCAGAACGGGTAGCGGGCCTCGACGCTCAGCAGGATGTAGGCGACGTTGAGCGTCACGCCCAGGATCAACGCGCTGAACCAGACCTCGCCCCGGATCGACGAGAACAGGCTGACGGTGCCGAACGTGAACAGGATCGCCAGCAGCACGTTGTCCCGGGTCGACCGGGTCGACAGGCCGCGGGCGCGCAGGGTCTCCAGCAGCAGCAGGATCAGCATCGCGTTCAACGCGGCGTTCAGCACCGTGAACAGCACGTCGTTGACGTCGTATCCCCAGATCAGGAACGCGGGCATCATCGCGATGGCCGGGAACGGCGGGAACGACATGAAATACTGCGTTTCGTCGCACCGGTGGGGCGGCGTCCCGCAGGTCTTCGCGATGTCCAGTTCCGGGTCGATGATGCGCATCGTCCCGTCCAGCTCGCGGAAGCGGTTCTTCTGGTCGCCCTGCTGGTCCCCCCACGGGAACACGCCCTTGACCTCGGTGCCGTCCGTCAGGGTGATGACCCGCAGCGAGGCCCAGTCGTTCCAGCCCACGGCCTTGCCGTCGTCCTCGGTCGTATGCCGGTCCACGGCGGCCTGGAGCCCTTGCGCGTCGTCGGGCCGCTGCTGCTGGCCCCGGAATCGCTTCGGCGTCTCGGTGTCGATCCGTCCGTGCAGGAAGCTGTTGGCAAGGTCCAGGAAATGGAAGTGGCGCGACGGGCCGAGGATGTTGTCCCACGAGAACAGTGCCAGCACGGCCGCGCTGCACACGAAGACCAGCAGCGGCACGCGCACGCGCCGAACGGACGCCAGCAGTCCCTGCACGGGGCCCTCCACGCGGGAAGAGGGGGCGCGCCCGGCCGTTTCGTCGGTTCCGGCCGGGGCCTCGGCACCCCCCGAAAAGCGGCGGGAATATACCAGACTCCGAGGCCTTCTGCTATCCTAGCCCGGGTTGTGGAAGCGCGCCGAGGCGGCTTCGAGTCCGGCAGGGAGGCACCGCCCCGATGCCCCTCATTTCCCTTCATGGCGTCAGCAAGCGTTACCTGGGCGGCATCGCGGCCCTCACCGACGTCACGTTCGACGTGGACGAAGGCGAATTCCTTTTCCTGTCGGGACCTTCCGGCGCCGGCAAGACCACGTTGCTGCGGCTGCTGCTTCGGATGGAGGTCGCCTCCCAGGGCGACGTGCTGGCGTTCGGGCGCAACCTCAGGGCGCTGCGCCGGTCGGCCGTGCCGTACCTGCGGCGCAACATCGGCGTCGTGTTCCAGGACTTCCGGCTGCTGCCGGACCGGACGGTCGCCGAAAACGTCGCGGTGGGCCTGCACGTGCTGGGCCTGGGGCGGCGCGACATCCGCCACCGGGTCGAAAACGCCCTGTTCGACCTGGGCATCGACCGGTACGCCGACCACTATCCCAGCATGCTGTCGGGCGGCGAGCAGCAGCGCGTGGCCATCGGGCGGGCGCTGGTGATGCACCCGGCCTTGATCCTGGCCGACGAGCCCACCGGCAACCTGGACTGGGAACTGTCGAACGAGATCGTGCACCTGTTCGAGGAACTGAACTCGAAGGGCACCACGGTGATCATGGCCACCCACGATCGGTTCCTGCTGGACGCCTATCCCCGGCGGACGATCCTGCTGAACCGGGGGATGCTGATCGAGGACCGGCCGGCGCCGAAGGGGCCGGCGCCGAAGGATGCGCCAGGGCAGGACGCCGCGCGGAAGGCCGGGACGGGGAAGGCGAGCGACGGCCGGCCCCCGCCGAGCGGCGCGCGACCCAGGATGCACGACGCCCCTCTCGGGGAGGGCTGAACCATGGGCAGCCGACGAACATCCGCGCTGCGACAGGGGTTCCACCTCCTGGGCCAGGGGTTCAAGGGCCTCGCCGTGTCGCCGGGACAGACGGTGGCGTGCGTCCTGTCCCTGGCAGTGGCGGGTTGCCTGGTGGTGCTGTCGGCGTCCTTCGGATCGCTGACCGTCGATGTGCTGGACCGGGCGGGCCGCAG
>CAIOFV010000051.1 GCA_903857665.1 uncultured Myxococcales bacterium | reverse complement strand
CTCCTCGACGGGCAGCAGCGGCAGCGACAGCCCGGGGCCGGTCATCAGGCGGGCGACCTCCTCGATGGGGCGCCCGGCGGCCTCCTCGGCCGTCCAGCCCGTCAGCCCGGCCGCGGCAGGGTTGAACAGGCAGATGCGCCCTTCGACGTCGGTCGTGACGACTCCATCCGCGATGCACTCGAGCGTGGCGAACATCTCCGCGCTGCGGGCGGCCAGGTCCGCCTCGACCTGCCGCCGCTGGTTCGTTTCGGAACGCAGGCGCACCTCGGGGCGAAGGTCCCGGCCCACGATCAGCACGCCGACGGGGTCGCCCAGATGATCCTCGATGCGGGACAGCGTCATGGCCAACGGGATTTCCTCGCCGCCCCGACTCCTCACGATCGCGTCCACGCGCCGCAAGCCGGGCTGCGAGTCGCCGTCCTGGAGGCGCTCGGGAAGGACCTCCGGGAGGAACTCGTGCGCCGGGCGCCCGACGACATCGGCGCGCGCACGCCCCAGCAGGGCCAGCGCACCCTGGTTCGCCTCGACGATCCGCCCCGCCCCGTCCTCCAGCAGCACCAGCTCGCCCAGGTGCTGCATCAGCGGTCCCGCGACGAAGGCCGGGGTCAGGGACAGCAGGCGGTAGCGACGGATCGTGTACCCGATGACCGCGATCCAGACCGCCGCGAGGATCGGCAGGACGACCGGCAGGACGTGGCCCCTCACCAGCGGGATCAACGCGTCCACCACGACGATCGCGACGAAAAGCGGGGTTCCCCATCCCAGGATCAGCCAGGCCTGGCGGCGTTCGCGACGAAGTTGCGTCCGCCGGCCCCACAGGAAGACCAGCACCGAGCCCGCGCAGATGCATCCGGCCGACACCGCGATCGCGCCCCCGAACCAGCCCTGCGCCGAGCCGATGTCGGGAATCCAGCCGTACGGCGAGGGCTGGAACGCCTGCGCGAACGGCGAGTGTCCGGACAGAACCCATCCCACGGCCACGACGGCCGGCGCACACAGCAGGGCCCAGGCCCAGGTCGGCAGGCGCACGCCGGGACGGGTCACGGACAGCGCGAAGTGAACGACGATCGGTCCGACCAGGCACCAGGCGATGCTGGCGATCCGGTCCCACTGGATGCAGGTCTGCATGGACTCTGCGTTGACCCCGATCGCGGAGGACAGGGCCCAGACCGCCAGCACGCCGCACAGGGCGGCGAACCCGCGGTTCCCCCGGGATCCGGGATCCCGCGCCAGCGCCTCGACCCCGACCAGGACATCGACGCAGGCGGCGACCAGGTAAAGCGCCACGAAGAGGCTCATGGACTCGTCGTCCCGGGGTTTGGAGTGCTCCGGATGATCTGCCGTTTGCCGCCGGGAAGCAAGCCGTCGCCGGGCGGACGGATCCCCTCCTGTCCGGCGACGGCGAGTCGGCTGCAGACCGGCCGGTCCTGTCATTCCTTGCGCCCCGGTTTGCCCGGCGCAATACTTTGGGCTGGAGCGCAAATGGCCGCTGCCGGCTGCTGCGCACCGCAGGCCCTCGACAGTGGATGGAACATGCGACGAGCGTACCTGGTGTTCAGTGCGGCGCTTCTTTCGGCCGGCCTCCAGGCGGGGTGCGGGCCCGGCGACCCGGGAGGGAACGGTGACGCGCCGGACGCCGATGCCGGTATCGATGTCGCCGTCGATGCGGGCACGGATCAGGGCGCAGAGGCAGGGAGCCTCGACGACGGCGCCATCGGGAGCGACCCACAGACCCTCGACCCGGGCGACGCGGACCCCGGAAGCATCGACGACGAACTCGCTGGCGCAGACGCCGACGCACTGGACGCGGACGAGGTCAATGCGGGGCCCTGCGGGATGGACTGCTCCAAGGTCCCGACCGCCCGCTGCCTCGTCGCGGTCTGCAACACCGGCCAGATGGTGGGGCCGCTGAACACGTGCGTCGT
>CAIOFV010000050.1 GCA_903857665.1 uncultured Myxococcales bacterium | reverse complement strand
TGTAATCCCGCCCCGAAGACCAGAACGGTCCTTTCCCAGGGCCGTGAAGGTGAAGATGAGCAACTACAAAAGGAAACGCCCCGTCACGCTGGTCGATGGGCTTAAGTGAATGGCATTGGTACTAGGCCTGGTCCATCCACTTGCAACTCCCGGTCATGGATGATTCTTCCTGCACACTTTGAGCCTGCCCGACGCTGACGGTATTCTCGGGTGGGAGGCAAATCGTGGATCCGAAACCGCGCCCGAACCTGGATCTTCAGGTCGCGATCCTCCGAGGCCTCAGCCCCGAGCAGCGGCTGGCCAAGGCGTTCGAACTCGAGGAACTGGTTCGCGAGGCGCACCTGGCGGGCCTGCACCACCGGAACCCGACCATGACCGACGACGAGGTGCGTCGATTGGCTGCCATGGAGGTTCTGCAATGGGCCAGAAGGAACTCCTGATCCAGGTGGTCCACGCGCTGCAGGGCGCGAGCGTCCCTTTCATGTTGACGGGGGAGTCTTTCGACCAGAGCCGATTCGCCCGGCGGGAGACGGTGCCGGTGTTCGGGTTGGCAATGCCCGTGTCCACGCCGGAGGACACGATTCTCCAGAAGCCGGTGTGGAGCCGGATGTCCGGCGGCAGCGACCGGCAACGACTGGATGCCCGCCGCGTGATGGAGGTCCAGCGCCCCGGGCTGGACATCCCCTATCTCCGCGAATGGGCCTCGCGGCTCGGGGTGGAGGCCGACCTCGACGCGTTGGGCTCGTCTCGCTAGATTTCCCACGGCGTCAGGATTTCCGCAGCGCCCTCGGTGACCAGGATCGTGTGCTCGAAGTGCGCGGCAGGCTTGCCGTCGTTGGTGACCACGGTCCAGCCGTCCCGCTTCACCTTCACCTGGTGCGAACCCAGCGTGATCATCGGTTCGATGGCCAGTGTCATGCCCGCACGCAACCCTGGGCCCGTGCCCGGCGTCCCGTAGTTCGGGATCGGCGGGTCCTCGTGCAGCGTCCGCCCCACGCCGTGCCCGCAGAACTCGCGTACGACACCGAAGCCTTCCGCCATCGCGTGCTGCTGGACCGCGAAGGACACGTCGCCCAGCTTCCTGCCGGGCCGCGCCAGTTCGATGGCCGCCATCAGGCCGCGTCGGGTCGTGTCCATCAGCCGCTGCACGTCGGGGCTGGCCGTCCCCGCCACCACCGATATCGCCGCGTCGGCGATCCACCCCTTCCAGGTCACGCCGCAGTCGATGCTGACCAGGTCCCCGTCCTTCAGGACGCGATCGGACGGGATCCCGTGGATGACCTGCTCGTTGATCGAAATGCACGTGGCGGCAGGGTATGGCGGAGCATAGGAAACCATGCCCGGCTGGCCCTTGAAGGTCGCGGTTGCGCCGGCCTCCAGGATGCGCCGGTCGGCCACCTCCTCGATGTCGGCCGTGGTGATGCCAGGCCGCACCAGGCGGGCCAGTTCCGACAGCACGCCGGCCAGGATCTTCCCGGCTTCACGCATGCGGACGACTTCGGATTCGGTCTTCAGGACGATCATCGGGCACCCCGTTCCGACCGGGTGTTACACTACCCCCGCGGGACCCGGCCCGCAAGGCGGGCACCCCGCGAGGAACGGCAATGGCCATGCCCGAACTTCATCCGGCGCGCTTCTGGGACACCGCTTCCGGCACCTCCGTCCGGTGCCGCCTGTGCCCTCAGCAGTGCGAGGTCCCCGACGGCGGGTCCGGGCGGTGCGGCGCCCGCGCGAACCGCGGCGGGCGGCTGTGGTCGAGGGTCTACGGGAACGTGGTCGCCCTGCACATGGACCCGGTGGAAAAGAAGCCCCTGTACCACTTCCTTCCAGGCACGCCGATCCTGTCCGCCGGCACGGTGGGATGCAACCTGCGCTGCCTGTTCTGCCAGAACTGGAGCCTGTCGCGCGCCGAGGAACTGGATGCGCCCGGTGTCGATGCGCCCGTCAGGCGCTTCGTGTCGCCGAAGAGCCTCGTCGATGCCGCGGCGGCAGCGAACTGCCCCTCGATCGCCTTCACATACAACGAGCCCACGATCCAGGCGGAGTACGTGATGGACGTGGCGGCCGAGGCCCACGCGGCGGGCCTGCGGACCGTGATGGTGACCAACGGCTACATCACGCGAACGGTGATCGACGAGGTGTACCGCGACATCGACGCGGCCAACGTGGACCTCAAGGCGTTCGACGACGGGTTCTACCGCAGCGAATGCGAGGGTTCCCTGGGACCGGTGCTGGCGACGCTGGAAGCCCTCGTGGCACGGGGCGTGTGGATCGAGGTCACCACGCTGCTCATCCCGGGCCTGAACGATTCCCCGGAGGCGATGCGGGCGGAGGCCACCTGGATCCGCGACCACCTGGGCCCCGACGTGCCGCTGCACCTGTCCGCGTTCCACCCCGATCACCGGATGCTGGACCGGCCACCCACGTCGCCGGCCACGATCCGCGCCTGCCGGGACGCGGCCCGGGAGGCCGGCCTTCGGTACGTGTACGAAGGCAACCTGGACACCGACGCCCGGGACACGCACTGCCCGTCCTGCAACGCCGCCGTGGTGCGTCGCACCTGGGGATCGGTCCGGGACACGGCGATCCGCGACGGTCGGTGCGAACACTGCGGCACCGCGATCGCCGGCGTCTGGTCCTGACGACCTGCCCGGGAACCCCTTTGGCGCCCGCGTCTCGACGACCGCCCATCCCCCGATGGCTCGCCCCCCGCGCCGTCCGGAAATTGCCTTCCAGCGGCCACCGTGGCACTCTTGCGTTCCTCGGAGGTGCCTCCATGGACGAGCATGCTCACCTGTTCGCGCTGCTGCTGGCGGGGGGCAAGGGCACGCGCTTCTGGCCCCTGTCCCGCGAAGACCACCCGAAACAACTGCTGAAGCTGTTTTCGGACCGGACCCTGGTCGAGGAGACCTACGACCGCATCCGCCCGCTGGTACCGAACGAGCGGATCCTGGTGGCGACGTCGCTGGGCCTGGCGCCCCGCCTGATGTCGCTGTTCCCCGACATCCCCCGCCAGAACTTCATCATCGAGCCCGTGGCCCGCAACACGGCCCCGTGCATCGCCGTGGCGGCCAACGTGGTTTCCGCCCGGGACCCGGACGGCATCATCGCGGTGCTTCCGTCCGACCATTTCGTGTCCGACGTGGCGGGCTTCCTGGAAATCATGACGTGCGCCGAACTGCACGCCAGCAAGGGCAAGATCGTCACGCTGGGCATCACCCCGACGCACCCGGAGACGGGCTACGGGTACATCCGTTTCGGCGAATTCGAGCAGGACCCGGACCATCCCGAGGCGAAGCACCGCTCGCGGTCGATCCAGGCGTTCGTCGAGAAGCCCGACCACGCGACGGCCGTGTCGTACCTGAAGGCGGGCCGCTACCTGTGGAACAGCGGGCTGTTCATCTTCCGGGCCGATGTGATGCTGGAAAAGGTGCGCATGCACCTGCCGGGCCTCGCGGAGGGCGTCGATGCGCTGGCGCGGCTGGGCGCGGCGGCCCCGGAAAGCGACGAGGTGCTGAAGGTCTGGTCGGAGATGCCCTCCATCAGCGTCGATTACGGCGTGATGGAAAAGGCCGAGGGCCTGGTGGTCATCCCCGCCTCGTTCGGCTGGAGCGACGTGGGCACCTGGCGCGCGCTGACCGCGTTCCCGACCGACGAGAACGAGAACTTCGTGTTCGGCCGCGTGCTGGCGGTGGACTCGCAGCAGAACGTGCTGTATTCATCGGCCGGGCTGCTGGCCACGCTGGGCATCCAGAACATGGTCGTCGTGGTGACGCGCGGCGCGGTGCTGGTCTGTCCCGCGGACCGCACCCAGGACGTCAAGCAACTGGTCGAGGAACTGAAGAACCGCAACCAGACCGAGTATTTGTGAACCGCCGGAGGCGACTCCGCCTCCCCGTCCGCCCTCGGCCTGGCTTGCCCGCACCCCGGAGGCCCGCATGAAAGTCGCGTTGATCGGACTGCCCCAGAGCGGCAAGACCACGATGTTCCGGGCCCTGACGGGCGCCGGCGGCCATCGCGAAAAGGGCGCGCTGAACCTGGGCGTGGTGAAGGTCCCCGACGCGCGTGTCGACCGGCTGTCGGACATCTTCCAGCCGAAGAAGAAGGTCTACGCCGTCATCGAGGTCGTCGAGGCCAACGCGCCCCACGCGTCGGAAAAGAAGGCCGGCCAGTCGACGCTGGACGCGGCCTTCCTGAACCTGGTGAAGCCGATGGACGCCTTCCTGCTGGTGGCGCGGGCCTTCGACGAGGAGGGGCTGTGCGAGCCGGCAGTGGACGTCGACGCCATCCTCGGCGAGTTCGTGCTGGCCGACCTGATGGTGCTGGAGGCGCGCCTGGAGCGCGACACGATGGACCGCAAGAAGGGCAAGCCCGGCATGCCGAACGACGAGCGCGAGGCGCTGGAAAAGTGCCAGGCGCTGCTGAACGACGGCAAGCGCCTGGCGGACGATGCGGAGTTGTGCGCCAACCCGCTGCTGCGGAACTATTCGTTCCTGACCGGCAAGCCGGTCATCGTGGTGGCCAACGTGGCCGAGGCCGACGCCGCGGCGGACCGGGTCGCCGTGCTGTCCCGCTACGGGCTGCCGGTCGCCGGCCAGCCGACGTTCGCCTGCTGCGCGCAGGTGGAAGCGGAAATCCAGGAACTGCCCGAGGACGAGCGCCCCGAGTTCATGGAGGCCATGGGCATCACGGAGCCCGCGCTGAACGTGGTCATCCGCGAGGTGTACCAGGCCCTGGGCCTGATGTCCTTCCTGACCAGCGGCGAGGACGAGTGCCGCGCCTGGACGATCCGCAAGGGCACCCCCGCGCCCCAGGCCGCCGGCACGGTCCACAGCGACATCGAGAAGGGCTTCATCCGCGCCGAGGTCATCGCCTACGACGAGTTCATCGCGCTGGGCAGCGAGGCCGCCGCCAAGAAGGCCGGCAAGTACCGGCTGGAAGGCCGCGACTACGTGGTCCAGGACGGCGACATCATCCACTTCCGGTTCAATATTTGATACGACCGACGGCTCGCCCGCTGGGCGAGTCCGCGGTCCGTATCAGCCTCGCGTGGAAGCGTCTCGCACCGCTCGCTTCGCTCGCTGCTCGCGCCTCACGCTCGGCGTCGCACGGCACGGCTTCGCTTCGTGCCGCGTGTACTCTGCGGGTGGGGGAAGGCACGGGTTCCGGGTGCCCGGCGACAAGGTTCGTGGGGAAGACCATGCTGGCCCGGTCCGTCCGGGGCGCCCTTCCCGACCTTGACCTGTCGTCGCCCGGCCGGTAGACTGGTCTTGTACTGGTCTGAACTTGGAGGGCCACCATGACTGTCGGTGCCTACGAAGCCAAGACGCACTTGTCGGACCTGCTCGCCCGGGTCGCCCGGGGCGAGCGCGTAACGATCACGAAGCACGGAGTACCCGTGGCGGTGCTCCAACCACCGGACCCCGCGCCCCGCAGGGACTTGAAGCAGGTCATCGAGGAGATCGTCGCCTTCTCAAAGGACGGTCGGCATCAGGCGACTCATGCGGAAATCCGCGAGTGGATCGAGGAGGGCCGCGATTGAGCACCGCCGTCTTCGTCCTCGACAACTCCGTGGTGATGGCCTGGGGACTGCGTGAAGAACGGACGGAGGACGCGCACCGCGTCATTCGCATGCTTGATCACAGCAAGGCCCGCGTCCCTGCCATCTGGCCCGTGGAGTTCGCGAACGCCATGCTGAACGCCGAACGGCGTAAGCGTCTCTCGGACGCGAACGCGGCATGGCTTCGGGAATCGATCCTGTCGCTACCGATCTCGGTCGTGACAGAGACCCCGGCCCACATCATCACGGCCATTTTCGCGCTGGCCCGTGAACAGGGCTTGTCGGTCTACGACGCCTCCTACCTCGACCTCGCCATGCGCGAGGGCCTGCCGCTCGCCACCCTGGACGACCGACTGCACGACGCGGCCAAGCGGTGCAGCGTGCCACTCCTCGTGGAGGAACCCGCCACGCCCAGCCCGCCTCGAAAGGTGAAACGGTGACAAACGGCGACAGCCGCTGGCAAGTCGCCGTATTCATTGGTCAGTGAGACTTCGGTTCAATATTTGCGGGGGGCACGGCCTCGCAGCGTGCCCCTGGCGGAACGGGGTCAGGGGGAGCAGGCTGCCTCGACCGTGGCCTTCGGCAGGAACAAGTGATTGGGGTCGTCGGCGAGCGCCAGGAACCCGTATTGCAGGTAGAACGCCCTCGCGATGTCGTCCTTGGCGTCCACGAGGAATGCGGCCCAGGCCACTTCGTTGCGCAACGCCCGGTGCATCGCGTCCAGCAGCAGGAATCGGCCCAGCCCCCGGCCACGTGATGAAGACGCGACAGCCAGCCGACCCAGTCGGATCGCGGGCACGCTGGGGTACCGAGGCATCCTGGCGCGGAGGTCGGCCGGGAGGTGCTCCAGGACGACGCCCGCCATCGACAGCGAGTAGTACCCCTGAATGCCATGGGATTCTGGCAGGAGGGCCAGGTACACGGCGGCGTATCCCCGGCGCGCGTCCTGGGAAGCCTGTTGGCGGAGGTACCTGTCCAGGGGTTCGACTCCACAGGCGAAGGCATCACCTCCAGGCTGGCGGTCAAGCGGCTCGATCCGCCAGTCGTGTTGACCGGTCCTGCTCACGGCTTCACAAGCCTCCGATACGAACGGGCGGCCGAACGCAGTTTCGGGGACGGAGCGGGCGGGTTGAGCAACGCGTTGGCGAAGGCGATCTGGTCCCTGCGGGTGAGGTCGAGGACATCCTGCTCCCGCACGACCTGCTGGGCGGCTTCGGTGGCGGTCGTCACGATGAAGTCAGTCAGCGTCTGCCCTCGCAGGGATGCCGCACGGACGAACACGTCCTTGAGTTCCGCCGGAATCCGGGCTTCAAGCCGCTCGGTCCTGCGCTGGTTGCCGGTCATCAGTCGGTTCATGGGTCTGGCTCCGCGTATCCGGGAATAGTGTACGGCGGCTTGCCGTACACGTCAAGAGCAGATCGTGGCGCGCGGGAGCGTCCGACCTGCGAAGCGAACAGCGACAAAACGGGGATTCGTCTCGTAACCATATGGAATTCCAACGCGACCACACTTCGGTTCAATATTTGATACAGCCGACGGCTCGCCCGAAGGTCGCCCGAAGGTCGCCCGAAGGGCGAGTCCGCGGTCGGTATCAGCCTCGCGTGGAAGCATCTCGCGGCGGTTGCTTCGCGCCGCGCATCGCGGAGAGGACGACCTCTCGGGTTCAGGGAACCGTCCACACCGTGTCGGTATGGGATGTCACGTTGCCGCTGGACGGGTCGTAGGTGTTCGTGACGGCCCAGGTGCAGTGGCCCAGCGACCCGGTCGTCGTGCACGGCGGGTCGCCCCACGTCGCCGAGGTGTACAGGGATTGGCCCTGCAGGGTGCAGGCCTGCTTCTTGTGGGCCAGGTTGCTGGCCGAGAGGGCCGAAGCGTCCAGGGCGCCCCCGGCCGGTCCGGTGGATTCCTGCCCGTTCGCGTCGGCGCACGTGGTCTGCCCGTCCGTGGCCAGCAACGCGTCGTAGTAGACGTGGTGCTCGCTGCCGTTGTTGGTGTTTCCCGACGCGGTCAGCGAGTAGTCCCAGCACCACGTCTGCGGCGCGATGCCAGGCGGGGAATACGTGATGGTGCAGCTCCCCGACGTCGTGAACGAGTCCCCTCCGCCGCCCCCGGTGCACGCCGCGAGTTGGGTCGGGCAGTTCGCTGTCACGCACGCCAGGTCGGCGCACCGGTTCAGGTTCGAGCAGTCCGCGAGGTCGTTGTAGGCGACGATGACGGCGGAAGGGGCCGCGGCGGCGCAGGCGTCGAGGCACGCCTGGTCCCCGGTGGCGCAGGCCGACGTGCACGCGTAGAGGGACGAGCAGTCCACGATCCCCGCCACGTCGCCGGGGAGTACGTCCGAACGGGCGACGTCCGACGCATCGCCGGCCTCGCCGTTTCCGTTGGTCGAGGTCGAGCAGCCGAACGCCAGCGGGATCCAGGCCAGCACCAGCAAGGTCGAACGCATGGGGACTCCTTCGCCAGAAATCCGTTTCTGGCACGACGTCCGGGGAACGCCTCGGGCCTTTGTACTTCAATGTGAAGGTATCGAACGGGATCCGGCGCGGCAAGCCGAGGGCCCGCGCGAGGGCATTCCAGCGAGGGTTGGGCAGTGGGTCACCGCGCCCAGTCGAGGCTCTCGCGCTTCGCTTCCCAGTGGGCGCCGAGGTCCAGCGCGATGGCACGGTCGCACAGGTCCAGCGCGCCCGGGAAGTCCCCCAGTTCGCTTCGCGCCTGGACGCCGCGCTCCAGGGCCGTCGTCGCCAGCAGCGCGGCCCGGAAGCCGTGCCCCAGGGCCTCCTCCATCGCGGGCAGGTACCCCAGGAAGGCCCGCACGGCCTCGTCCACTCCCGCCCAGTCCCCCAGCGCGGCCCGTTCGGACGCGACGAGGTCCCATACGACCGCCTTGACGCCATTCGGCAGGCTCTGCTGGCCCTCCAGGGTGCGGAGCAGGTATTTCAGTGCCGCCGCGGGCCCGCTGACGGACGCCTCGTGGTGACCGGAGCGAAGGTCGTCCAGCATCTCCCTGGCCGTCTTCCGGATGGGTTCCTGTCGCTTCGCCATGCGTTCCTCCGCTCGCGGGGCGATTGTAGCCGGAAGCGGGCGTGGAACGGTCGATCCCGGCGACCGCGGAACCGTTTCACGGTCCAGGGGAGTGCTGCCCGAATCGTGCCTTGAAGGCCATTTCGATGATCCCGGCGCAGGTCTCGGCGGGCAGCGTGCTGGTGTCGAACATCAGGTCGTACCAGCGCGGGTCGCTGGTTTCGATGTCGAAGTGCCGCCTTCCGAAGTCGATCCGCCCGGCATCATGCTCGAGGACCTCGGCCCGGGCCGCCTCCATCGAAAGGCCGCGGGATTCGGCGACCCGGGCCACCCGCACGTTGATCGGGGCGTAGGCACGGACCCGCAACGTGGTGGCCGGGTTCAGCAGGAAGCAGGCGCCCCGGCCGACGATCACCGCGCGACCGTGATACGCGATCGTCATCAGCACGGTCGAGAGGTGCCGGACGTAGTCGTTGCCGGACAGCCTCCTCCCCCCGAAGACGTCGGACATCCATTCCGAAAACCAGTCCAGCACGCGCTCGTCCACGGAATCGACCACGGCCTTGCGGACGTGCGCCGTCGATGCGATGAGCTCCACGATCTCGCGGTCGTAGTACGCGAACTCCAGCTTCTGTGACACCCGGCGCGCGATCCGGGCGCCCAGCGCGCCGTGCTCCCGCGACATGGCGATCACCTGTCCCCAGGCGTGGCCCGGCAGCGGGACCCGGTCCCGTTCGGTCACCCGGTTCTGCTCCTCCCACGTCCGGACCTGGCGATCGACGTACTCCTCGATGCCCTGGGGGTTCATGGGATCCTCCTCCCGCGGCCGTCCCTTTCAGCATGACGCCGCCGCCCGTCCGGTCAATCCGACCTTCCCCTAGGAAACCCTGGGGGTTTTCCCGACATCGGAGCCGCCCCGGCGCACCGCGCCCGCACTGACCGTGCGCGCCCCTCCCCTTGACATCAACATAGAATGATTCAATCTTGAACTTGTTTCCGGGAGGCCACGATCATGCCCACCCGTTTCCAGGGGACGGCCGTCGAGGTCCGGGCGCTGAACGCGTTCATCGCCCTGATGCGCTCGGTGAATTCCGTGACCGCGGCGCTGGGTCCGACACGCGCCCAGGAAGGGCTGACGATCACGCAGTTCGGCGTGCTGGAAACCCTGCTGCACCTGGGGCCCCAGGGACAGTGCGGCCTGGCCGGCAAGCTGCTCACCAGCCCGGGAAACCTGGTCCTGGTCCTGGACAACCTGGAACGGCGCAGCCTGGTACGCCGGGTACGCCGGGAGGACGACCGCCGGGCCGTCACCGTGCACCTGACCGACGAGGGGCGGGCCCACATCCAGGACCTGTTCCCGCACCACGCCCATGCCATTGCAGACGTGTTCGCAGTGCTGGCCCCCGACGAGCAGGAATCGCTGCGGGCCCTGTGTCGCAAGCTGGGGCGGGGCCTCGGCGCGAAGGGGTTCGCCATCAACACCCACAAGGAGTGACGCCATGAACGATCGCACGCTGTTCGAACCCGCGACGATGGGAAGCCTGACGCTCAGGAACCACCTGGTGATGGCGCCCATGACGCGAAGCCGCGCCGTGGAAGCCAACACGCCCAACGACCTGATGGCCGAGTACTACGCCCAGCGGGCCACCGCCGGCCTCATCATCACCGAGGGTGTGTCGCCTTCTCCCAACGGGACCGGCTACCCGCGCATCCCGGGGATCTGGAACGATCGCCAGGTCGATGGGTGGCGGAAGGTGACCGCGGCCGTCCACGGCAAGGGCGGTTGCATCTTCATCCAGTTGATGCACACGGGGCGCGTCGGCCACCCCCTGAACCTGACGGCGGGCGGCGAACTGCTGGCCCCCAGCGCCATCGCGGCCGAAGGGGAGGTGTGGACGGACGCGCAGGGCATGCAGGCCCACCCCGCTCCGCGGGCGATGACCGAAGCCGAGGTGGACGCGGCCATCGAGGAGTATGTGCAGGCATCGCGCAACGCCATCGCAGCGGGTTTCGACGGCGTCGAACTGCACGGCGCCAACGGCTACCTGATGGAGCAGTTCCTGAGCCCCCAGACGAACCAGCGCACCGATCGCTTTGGCGGTTCCGTGGAAAACCGGCAGCGGTTCATCGTGGACGTCGCGACGCGGGTCGCGGCCGCGATCGGCGGCGAGCGGGTCGGCATTCGCCTGTCGCCGTATGGGGCGAACGCCGGCATGAAGCCCTACCCCGGGATCCCGGAAACCTACCACACGCTGGTGCAGCGCCTGGCCGCCACCGGGATCCAGTACATCCATATCGTGGACCACTCGGCCATGGGCGCGCCGGAGGTCCCGGCCTCCCTGAAGGCGGACCTGCACCAGGCCTGGCCGCGGACGTACATCGTGGCGGGCGGTTTCGACGGGTCGACGGCCGAAGCGGCCCTGGACGAGGGCCGGGGCGATCTGGTGGCGTTCGGGCGCCAGTTCCTGGCCAACCCCGACCTCGTGGCGCGCCTGGAAGCCGGGCTGCCGCTGAACTCGCCGGACTTCGCCTCGTTCTACACGCCGGGCCCGAAGGGCTACACGGACTACCCGACCGCCGGCTGACCGCCGACCTCTGCCCCGGAATGGCCCGCGACGACACGCAGCCTCGCCCCCGCACCCCGCCCGCCTACTCGCGACCGCCGGGGACGTTGGTCTTCAAGCCGAACTGTTCCGGCGGGTAGATGTAGTCCAGGTCGAAGCACGCGAAGCAGAAGTCGTCACGCGAGGCCAGCACGCGGTCGAAATCCGGGATTTCCATGTATCGCAGGGAATCGGCCGTCAGGTAGTCGGCGGTTTCCGCCACGGACATGCGGTTGGCGATCAGTTCGTTGCGGGTCGGCGTATCGATGCCGTAGTAGCACGAGCCGATGACCCGCGGGGAGCCGATGCGGACGTGCACCTCGCGCGCACCGGCCGTCTTCACCATGCGGACGATCTTCCGCAGGCTGGTCCCGCGCACGATCGAATCATCGACCAGCACCACGCGCTTCCCCGGGAAGAAGCCGGGCAGCGGGTTGAACTTCTGCCGTACGCCCTCGTCGCGGGACTTCTGGCTGGGCTTGATGAACGTCCGGCCCACGTAATGGTTTCGCAGCAGGCCCATGCTGAACCGCGCACCCTTGGCCGCCGCGTATCCCAGCGCCACGAAGTTCGACGAATCGGGCACCGGCATCACCACCAGGTCGTCGCCCCCGGGGATGTCGGCGTCCTTCGCCGCCAGGCACGCCCCGATCTTTTCCCGGACGTCGTAGACGCGCTCGCCGAACGCCTCGCTGTCGGGCCGCGAGAAGTAGATCAATTCGAACACGCAATGCCGCTTGCGCTTGGGCACGACGCTGACCGTCGTGACCGGCTGGCCCCTCGACAGGCAGAGGATTTCGCCGGGCGCCACCTCGCGCAGCCGGCGCGCGCCGATGATGCCGAACCCGCAGCATTCGGATGCGAACACGGTGCCTTCCGACGGGGGCGCGCCATCGCCCTGGAAGTCCAGGTGACCCATCACCAGCGGCCGGATGCCGTGGGGGTCCCGGAACGCGAACATGCGGTCCCGGAGGATCACCAGCGTGGCGAAGGCGCCCTTCAGTTCCTGCTGGGTCTTCCGGATCGCGTCCTCGATCGGTTCGCGCTGGACCACGTGGTGGTAGGCGATCAGGCGGCCGATCAGCTCCGCATCGTTGTCGCTCTTGAATGTGAAGCCGGCCTCGCGCTCCAGCCAGCCGCGCATCTCCCCGTAGTTGATGATGTCGCCGTTCGAGCAGATGGCCATGTGGGGCCCCTCGGCCAGGTCGATGGCGTGGGGCTGCGAATTGGCGATGTCGCTGGATCCGGCGGTCGGGTAGCGCACGTGGCCGATCGACACGTCGCCGGCGTTGCGCGCCAGCACCTCCTCGACCAGCACGTTCTTCACCAGGCCCATCGCCTTGTAGGACGTGATGTTGCCCCGGGGATTCCGGGTGGCGATCCCGCAGCTTTCCTGGCCGCGGTGCTGGATGGCGAACAGGATCTCCGCCACCTGGGCTTCCGCGTGCTGCACTCCGAAGACACCGGCGACCCCACACACCTTCGAGCCTCCATGCGTCGCGGGAACGGCCGCGTCGATCGGTGCCACTCTACGGACCTGACGCCGGCTGTCAACCGGTTCGCGCCCCGCGTTTTCGGATGAATTCCCTCCGCCTGCAGCCGCCGACCTTACCGCGGGCACGCGGAAGGCTTACATTCTTGAAGCAACCTGTCGTGGCAGCGACATTTTCGTAGGTTTGTCCCGGAGGGCTCGATGGCCGCAGGCGAGGACCCGCTCCGACTGGCGCTGTTGCTGGACCTGAACGTCGCGCTGTCCACGCTCGACCTCCGGACGTCGCTGCGCCGGGTGCTGGACGTCCTGGCCGACGCCCTCGGGGGCACGGTCGGCATGATCACCCTGGTCGATCCCGAGGAGGCGGGCCGACTGAGGATCGAGGCGTCGTGCGGCCTGAGCCAGGTCGCGATCGAACGGGCCCGCTACCGCGTCGGCGAAGGGATCACCGGCCGCGTCGTGTCCAGCGGCCGATCCATCGTGGTGCCGAAGGTCAGCGAGGAGCCGCTGTTCCTGGACCGCACGGGAATGTTCCCGTCCGGCCGCCGGCACAAGGCCGAATCCTCGTTTCTGTGCGTGCCCGTCCTCATCGACGCCCGGCCCGTCGGCGCCCTCGGCATCGGGGTCCGGTACGAAGCGACGCGTGCCTACGATCGGGACCTGAAGGTGCTGCAGATCGCCGCGTCGATGGTGGGCCAGGCCATGAAGGTCGCCCGCTTGGCATCGGCCGATCGCCAGCGCCTGATGGACGAAAACCGCCTCCTGCGGGACGAGCTGCGCGAACGGTACGAACTGCCGAACCTGATCGGCACCAGCCACGCGATGCGGCAGGTGTACCAGGCCGTGGCGCAAGCCGCGCCCGCCAGCACGACGGTGCTGATCCGCGGCGAATCGGGGACCGGCAAGGAGATGATCGCCCACGCCATCCACTTCGGCTCGCCCCGCGCCGGGAAGCCGTTCGTGAAGGTCAGTTGCGGCGCGCTGCCCGAAAACCTGATCGAAAGCGAGTTGTTCGGCTACGAGCCCGGGGCGTTCACCGATGCCCGGAGCCAGAAGAAGGGACGCTTCGAACTGGCGGACGGCGGCACCCTGTTCCTGGACGAGATCGGCGAGTTGTCGCCCGCCACGCAGGTGAAATTGCTGCGCGTGCTGCAGGAACGCGAATTCGAGCGCCTGGGCGGCATCGCGCCCGTCCGCGTCGATGTCCGGGTGATCGCGGCGACCAACCGCGACCTGGAAACCGCGACCCGGTCGGGCGCCTTCCGCGAAGACCTCTACTACCGCCTCAACGTGTTCGAGATCTTCCTGCCGCCGCTGCGAGAACGGAAGACCGACATCCCGATGCTGGCGGATCACTTCGTCCAGAAGTACGCGACCACCCACGGAAAGGACGTGCGGCGGATCTCGACGTCCGCCATCGACATGCTGATGGCGTACCACTGGCCGGGAAACGTGCGCGAACTGGAGAACTGCATCGAGCGGTCGATCCTGATCTGCGAAGGTGGGGCGATCCACTCGCACCACCTGCCCCCCACTCTGCAGACGGCCGAGGTGTCCGGGACGCTGCCCCAGAGGTCCCTGGCCGACGCGGTGGCCGCCTTCGAACGGGACCTGCTGCAGGACGCGCTGAAGTCCGCCCGGGGCAACCGGGCCCGGGCCGCACGCCTGGTGCAGACCACGGAACGGATCTTCAACTACAAGACCCGGCGGCACGGCCTGGACGCGGACCGGTACCGCATGGCGGCCGCCCCGACGACCCCCGACACGCTGACGGCGACACGCAAGCCGGAGTAGGGCCACCCGCTGACGGCGCGGGGTTTCCGACGAACTTGTCGCCTCATCGCCACGTACCGACATTCTTGTAGGCCGGCGCCGGCCCTCGAAGAGGTCCGAAGACCCTTTCAACCCACCGTCCCACAAGGCGTTCATCGGGTTTCCGCCCCGCGTATCGGCCGGTGGCACGCCTCCTGCGAAGGGATTCGTTCGACCGGACCTCACTCAATGGAGGACATCGAATGACTCGGAACCATCGAACCTGGGCATTGGCGGCGGCGCTGCTGCTGCTCCCTGCCATCGCGCTGGCCGCGGACCCCTCGGGAACCGCCACCGGCGGGATCGCCAACGTGCCCGCCGTGGACGCGGGCAACCCGACCCTCGCGGAGATCGGCGCCGCCGTCGGGCAGACGCGGGTGTCGCTGAACTTCGTGTGGATGCTGATCGCGGGCTTCCTGGTGATGTTCATGCAGGCGGGGTTCGCGCTGGCCGAAACGGGCTTCACCCGGGCCAAGAACGCGTCCCACACCATGATGATGAACTTCATGGTGTACGGCATCGGGATCCTCGGCTACTGGCTGATGGGGTTCGCGGTGCAGATGGGCGGCGCCGGCGCGGCGATGGGAGCGTCGATCTCGCCGCCCGAGGCGATGAACTCGCTGATCGGCCCGAAGGTCGGCGACACGGTGATGGGGCTGTTCGGCGGCACGGGCTTCTTCCTGACGGGCGTGTCGTACGACGTGTCCGCGTTCGCAGTCTTCCTGTTCCAGATGGTCTTCATGGACACGGCGCTGACGATCCCGACGGGCTCGATGGCCGAGCGCTGGAAGCTGTCGGCGTTCGTCATCTACGCGTTCGTCGCCTCGATGATCATCTACCCGGTGTTCGGCTGCTGGGCCTGGGGCGGCGGCTGGCTGTCCCAGCTGGGCAAGGTCGCGGGCCTGGGCAACGGCTACGTCGATTTCGCCGGCTCCGGCGTCGTGCACATGACGGGCGGCATGATGGCCCTGGTCGGCGCCAAGGTGCTGGGACCGCGCATCGGCAAGTACGTGAAGGGCAAGGCGGTCGCGATCCCGGGCCACAACCTCCCGATGGCCTTCCTGGGCTGTTTCATCCTGGCCTTCGGGTGGTTCGGGTTCAACGCCGGCTCGACGCTGGCCGGAACGGACCTGCGGCTGGCCGTCGTGGCCGTCAACACGATGCTGGCCTCGGCATCGGGCGCGTTCGCGTCGTTCCTGTTCACCTGGTGGATGTACCGCCGGCCGGACCCGTCCATGAGCGCCAACGGCATGCTGGCCGGCCTGGTGGCCATCACGGCCCCGTGCGCCTTCGTCACCGCTCCGTCCGCGATCCTCATCGGCGCCGTCGCGGGCATCCTGGTCGTACTGGCCGCGCTGTTCGTCGAAAACCGCCTGAAGATCGACGACCCCGTGGGCGCCATCGCGGTCCACGGCTTCAACGGCGCCTGGGGAATGATCGCGCTGGGCCTGCTGGCCGACGGCACCTACGGCCAGGGCCTCAACGGCGGCGCAGCCGAGGTCGGCGTCACCGGTCTTCTTTACGGAAACGCCAGCCAACTTTACGCGCAGCTGATCGGAGTCGGCACAAACTTCGTCTGGGTCGGGCTGACCAGCCTGGTGCTGTTCAAGGTGCTGGACGCGACGATCGGCATGCGGGTCACCGCGGCCGAGGAAATGATGGGGCTGGACTATTCGGAAGTGTCCGCGCCCGCCTATCCCGGCGACGGCAGGACGCTGGAAACGCCCGTGATGGTGATGCCCAACGCGCAGGGAGTCATGGCCCCGGTCACGGTCAGGTGACGGCGTCGAGGACGCCGACAGGAGAAACGAAATGAAGCTGATCACCGCAATCTTCAGGCCCGAGAAGCTGGAAGACGTGAAGGCCGCGCTGTTCGCCGCCGAGGTGACCGGGCTGACGATCTTCAAGGTCGCCGGCCACGGGGGCGAAAAGGTGCTGCTGGAAACGTACCGCGGTTCGCCGCTGGTGTACGAGTTCCACGAAAAGATCCAGATCGACATCGCCGTGTCGGAGCCGTTCGTCGAGGTGACGATCAACGCGATCCTGAAGGCCGCGCGCACGGGCCAGGTCGGGGACGGGAAGATCTTCGTCCAGCCGCTGGAGCGGGTGATCCGGATCCGGACCGGCGAGGCGGACATCGAGGCGCTGACCCCGGAACCCATGAGACATCGGCCCCCGGCCGCCTGACGCCCGCGTCGCGGCCACGGACCGTGGACCACGGATAGGAGGACTCCATGCGACGAGCAGGGACGAGCATCGTGTGCGCGGTCTTTTTGATGGCCATGGCGGCGGAGCGTTCCGCCATGGCGACCCCATCGACCGCGCTCTGGACCCCCGCCACGGCCTACATCCAGCCGTTCGCGGTGCCCCACATCACGTACGACACCTACTTCGGCAACAAGGGTGCGTACGGGATCGACACCGGCCTGACGATGGGCCTGCTGCCCTGGAAGCAGTTCCAACTGGAGGTCGGCTTCGACTTCCTGTTCCCGGCCGCCGTGAAGAACGCGATCCAGTTCAATGCCAAGCTGGGCATCCCGGAGGGGGCCTTCGGCGACGGGACCTTCGGCCGGTGGTTCCCGGGGATCACGACCGGCGTCTACGGGATCGGCATCAAGAAAGGAGTCAGTGACTTCGACGTCTGGCACGCCGAGATCGGGAAGACCTTCATGGTCGGGAAGCAGTCCCTGGGCACCATCGCCGCGGGCGCCTACTACGGCCTGGGCAGCAGGGCCGACTGGGCGGGCAGCGACGGCACGATCCGGCGCGTCGGTTTCATCGGCTCGTACACCAGCCCGGACATCCCGATCAATCGGCCCGGGCTGAACAAGATCAACTTCGTCGGGGACGTGCAGACCGGCAGGAACATCATCGGCGGCGGCGGCGTTGCCCTGGGGCTGTATTTCACGCCGGCCATCGACGTCCTGACCGGGCCCATCTTCTTCTTCGACCGCGACCTGCAGCCTGGCAAGTCGCTGATGCTGTGGACCGTGCAGGTGGACATCGACATCGACTTCCGCCGTCCGCCCGCCCCGGCCGCGGCTGGACCGGCCCCCTCGGCTCCGGCCCCTGCGGACGCCGTATCGCCGATCCCGCCGACCTAGGTCCAGCCGCCACGCCGCTCGCTGCCTCGACGTTCGCGCTGCTATTGATCCCCTGGCCCCGCGCCCGCACAATAGGCCTCATCGGGCGTCGAACCCATCCGCAGATGCACGGAAGGGGGATTCAGGCCCGGATTCCCGGATCGATCGGGTGGATGCCACGGTGCAGCCGGCCTGCGCCACGGAGGGGCGGACATGGTGCGATTCCCGCTGCGAGCCGGAGTGCTGGCCCCGCTGGTGCTGGCGGCGATGGGGCTGGCGTTGCCGGGGGGCGGGTGCGAGGGCGCCGGCGACACCGGGGATGGCCGGGCCGGGGAGCCCGCGGTGGGCGCTGCGAAGGCGGCGGTGGCCCGGGCGGCGACCGACACGTGCGTGCCGATCTGCACGGGCCGGGTGTGCGGGGACGACGGCTGCGGCGGATCGTGCGGGACCTGCGGGAACCCCTACCAGCAGTGCGCGGCGGCCGGCACCTGCGAATGCGTCGGGACGCTCGGGTTCGGACCGAGGGTTCAGTACGGGACCGGATACGGCCCCTGGGTGGTCGCCACCGGAAACCTGAACGCGGACGCGTTGCCGGACCTCGCGGTCGCCGATTCGTCCAGCCCGCTGAGGACCGTGAGCGTCCTGTTGAACAAGGGTGACGGGACGTTCGCGACGAAGATCGACTACGGGACCGGCGGCGCGCCCAGCGGGTTGGCCGTCGGCGACGTTTCCAAGGACGGGTTTCCGGACATCGCCGTCATCAATTCGAGCACGAGCAAGGTCAACGTCCTGAAGAACAGCGGGACCGGGACCTTCGCGACCGAAACGTCCTGGACGACCGATGCGTCGCCCAACGGCGTCGCGATCGGGGACCTGAACGGGGACGGGTACGGGGACCTGGCCATCGTCAGCGCCCTGGCGTCGGGCCTCGTGGACGTTCTGCTGAACGACGGGACCGGCAGCTTCGCTGCGAAGGTCGCATACGCGGCCGGAGGCATCCCGTATGCCCTGGCGATTGGCGACGTGGACAAGGACGGCGCGCCGGACATCGTGGTCGCGAACTACGGCAGCGACACCTTGAGCCTGCTGCCGGGCAGGGGCGACGGGACCTTCGAGGCGAAGATCGACTTCAATGTGGCGGCCAGCCCCGTGAACGTCGCGGTGGCGGACCTGAACGGGGACGGGAGGCCGGACGTCGTGACGACGTCGCTGGGTGGCCAGGTGAGCGTGCTGCTGAACACCGGGAGCCGGACGTTCGCGCCGTGGGCCGTCTACACGATCGGGGGGACCGACTACCCCAACCTCTACGGCCTGGCCGTCGGCGACGTGAACGGTGACGGCATCCCGGACCTGCTCGTCACGTACCAGTCCCCCGGGCCCAACGGGACCCCCGGAACCGCGAGCGTGTTGCTGAACAAGGGAAACGGGACGTTCTACCATGCGCTGGACGTCGTGACGTCCCCGGGCCCGCGCAGCGTGGGGATCGCGGACTTCAACGGCGACGGGATGCGAGACTTCGTCACGGCAAACGGTACCCCGACCGGCAGTCCCCCTGTGACCGACAACACCGTCAGCGTGCTGAAGGCCACCTGCACCGCGGCCCCGTCCTGCCCCAACGCCCCCTGCCAAGCCTGGGACCCGATCCTGCAGGCATGCGCCCCGGTGAGCGACACGACGCCGTGCAACGACGGCAACGCGTGCACGCAGGCCGACACGTGCGCCGCGGGCGTCTGTGTCGGCGCCAACCCCGTGACGTGCCTGCCGCTGGACCAGTGCCATGCGGCCGGGACCTGCGACACGGCGTCGGGGGCCTGCTCGAACCCGGCCAGGATGGATGGCTCGCAGTGCAACGACGCCAATGCCTGCACGCAGGCCGACACCTGCCAGGCAGGTGCCTGCGTCGGGGCCAACCCGGTCGTGTGCCCACTGCCGGACCAGTGCCACCTGGCCGGGACCTGCGACACGGTGTCGGGGACCTGTTCGAACCCGGCCAAGCCGAACGACTCGGGGTGCGACGACGGCAACGCGTGCACGCAGACCGACACCTGCCAGGCGGGTGCCTGCGTCGGGTCCAACCCCACTCAGTGTTTGCCGCTGGACCAGTGCCATGCGGCCGGGACCTGCGACACGGCGTCGGGGACCTGTTCGAACCCGGCGAAGGCGAACGATTCGCCTTGCGACGACGGCAACGGCTGCACGCGGACGGACACCTGCCAGGCGGGGACGTGCGTCGGGACGAACCCGGTCGCATGCCAGCCGCTGGACCAGTGCCACGTCGCGGGGACCTGCGACCCGCAGTCCGGCTCGTGCTCGAACCCGGCACAGATCGACGGCACCACCTGCCACGACGGGAACTCCTGCACCCTGGCGGACACCTGCCAGGCGGGCGCCTGCACCGGCGGGCCGCCCCCGAACTGCGACGACGGCAACGTGTGCACGACCGACAGTTGCGATCCGTCGCTTGGCTGCGTCCACCAGGACAACGCCGCGACCTGCGCGGCTGCCCGGTGTGACAACGGGCTCTTCTACGCCGCATCGACCTGCGCGGCCGGGTTGTGCCCGGTGCAGGTCGTCACGGCGTGCGACGACGGCAACACGTGCACGACCGACAGTTGCGACGCGGTCCTCGGCTGCCAGCACGCAAGCAACGCCGCGACCTGCCGCGCAGCCGCATGCGACGGGCTGGTGCACTCCGGGGCGGCCATCTGCGCCAACGGCGCCTGCCCCTCCGTGGTCGCCGTGGACGACTGCGACGACGGGAACCCCTGCACGGACGACGCGTGCACGTCGGCGACCGGCTGTTCGAGGACGTTCAACACGGCGACGTGCGACGACGGGAATCCCCGGACGACGGCCGACCAGTGCGTGAACGGCGTCTGCGTCGGCATCGGGTGCACCTGCATCGGCATCAACGAGTGCTGCGACGGATGCCTGCCCCGCAACGAGGCCGGCACCTGCGATGACGGCGACGCCTGCACCACCGGCGACACCTGCGCCGCGGGGGCCTGTCATGCGACCGGGACGCTGGCGTGCGACGACGGCAACCCGTGCACGGACGACGCCTGCGACACGGCCGCGGGGTGCGTCCATTCCAACAACTCGCGGGCGTGCCGGGCCGCCGCCTGCGACGCCCTGGTCCTGACCGAGCCGGCGACCTGCGCGGACGGAGCGTGCCCCGCCCTGTCGAAGAAGGGCTGCGACGACGGGAATCCGTGCACCTTCGACACCTGCGACACCATCGGCCTGTGCGGGAACGCGCCGATCACCGGGCCCTGCAACGACGGCAACGCCTGCACGACCGGCGACGCATGCGTCGATGGGGCATGCGTCGGCGCGGACACGTCGGCGACGGACTGTGACGACCGGAACCCGTGCACCACGGATTCGTGCGACCCGACGGGGGGATGCCGGCACCTGGACAACACGCTTCCCTGCAACGACGGCAACGCGTGCACGACCGGCGATACCTGCACCCTGGGCAGCTGCGTGGGCCACGACACCTCGGCGACGGAGTGCGCCGACCAGGATCCGTGTACCCGGGACACCTGCGATCCGATCGCCGGCTGCGGCCATTCGACCATCGTGGGTTGCTGCACCACCAACGCCCAGTGCGCCCCGCCCGGCCGCTGCCTGGCCAGCGCCTGTCGTCCGGGGCAGCAGGTGTGCGAGCCGGCGACGCCCGTGCCGGACTGCTGCACGACCGCCGCGGACTGCGACGACGGCATCGCGCAGACGACGGACTCCTGCGACGTCGCGACGGGGCGCTGCCACACGCCGTGCGCGTCCGACCCGGACTGCAACGACGACGTGGCCTGCACCCGGGATTCCTGCGACACCGATACCGGCGCCTGTTCGCACGAACCCGTCGAGGGCTGTTGTGCGACCCGCGCCGACTGCGCGGACGGCACGACGTGCATCGCGAACTCCTGCGTCCCCATCGGGGACACGGGCACCGAGGATGCGGGTGGGGGCGACGTGGTGGAGTCCCCGGACCCAGGCATCGACGGGACGGAGGACGGCGGGACGGACGTGCCCGCAACGGATCCGGGGCCCTACGATCCGGGCGCGATCGATCCCGGCCCCGATGATCCCGGAACGATCGATCCCGGTCCGGGCGATCCCGGTCCGGCAGACATCGCCGACGATGGGCCCGCCTTCCCGGACCGGGTGCCGGACGTCCCATCGACGGACCTCGTCACGGATCTCCCGGACCTGTCCGGAAGCGACATCCCGCCAGACTGGCAGGCGGGCGGCGTCGCGGGCGGCGGCTGCGCAAGCGGCAGCGCCAACCCCGGCGCGCTGCTGCCGGTCCTGCTGCTGGTCGCGGGGTGGCTGGGCCGCAGGCTGGGCGCCGGCCGCCGTCGCACGGGCTGTCGGAACGGGGGGGACGCACGATGAACGTCACGTCCCGGCGCGTTGCAGTCGCTTGCCGTGTGGTCGCCGTGCTGCTGCCTTCGGTGGCGGCCGCGGAAAACCCGAACGTGAATTCCGATTCGTTCCGCCCCTCGGTGCACCCGGGGGACATCCTCGGGATCACGACCGCCGCCCTGCCGAAACACCTGGGCTTCAGCGCGGGCGTCTGGATGACCTGGAACCACCGGCCGCTCAAGTTCATGGACCCGAACGGCCACCAGTTCCTGCTGGTCCGCGACCAGGTCGTGGCGGACGTCGTCGGCAGCCTGTCGTTGTTCGGTTTCCTGGACGTCGGCCTGGACCTCCCGATCTTCCTGATGTCCAAGGGGGACGTGCCCCCGGCGGGCCTGGGCCTCCGGCAGGTGTCCGGCGCCTCGGTCGGCGACGTGCGCCTGGGCCTGAAGGCGTCGCTGCTGAAGAGCCGTCCCGGCGGGTTCGGGCTGGCCCTCGCGGAGGACCTGACCTTCCCGACCTCGCACCCCGACCGGTACTCGGGCGACACGGGCGTAACCGGCACCACCACGATCGTCGGCGACTGGGCGGGCGGGGGCTGGCGCGTCGCGCTGAACGTCGGCGCACGCCTGCGCAAGGAAGTGGTGTTCGGTGTCCGCCCGTTCGGGCATGAGCTTCTGCTGGGAGCAGGGTTCCAGGCGCCGCTCGTCTGCGGGCTGCTGGAGGCCCTGGGCACGATCGAGGCCCGCACGCCGTTCGCGCGGGCGTTCAAGGACCGGTACGACGCCAGCCTGGACCTGATGGGGGGCCTGCGGTTGAACTGGCGGCACCTGGCCGTGGTGGCCGCGGCCGGTGCCGGCACGCTGCAGGGCTACGGGTCGCCGGTCCCGCGGGTGACGCTGCAGGTTGCCTACGCGCCGGGCGTGGACTCGGGGTGCACGCGCGACCGCGACCACGACGGCATTCGCGACGCCATCGACGAGTGCCCTGACGAACCAGGCCCAGCGGCCACGGGCGGCTGCCCGGACCGGGACGGCGACGGGATCCCGGATCGGGACGACCGGTGCCCCGATGCCGCCGGCAGCGCGCGGTTCCGGGGCTGCCCCGATCGGGACGGCGACGGCATTCCGGACGTGGACGACGCGTGCCCCGACGAACCCGGACCGCAGGAGTTCAAGGGCTGTCCGGATCGCGACGGCGACGGCATCCCGGACCGGGACGACCGGTGCCCCGACGTGAAGGGCCTGCCCGCCTGGCAGGGGTGCCCGCCACCCGAGGTGAAGGTCCAGGATACGCGGCTGGAACTGAACGACCGGGTCGAGTTCGACGTCGACCAGGCCACGCTGCGCCCGGAGGCGTTCCCGATCCTGGACGCCGTGGCGAAGGCCCTGGTCGCCCACCCCGAAATCAAGAAGGTCCGCATCGAGGGCCACACCGACAACACGGCCAGCGCCGACTACAACCTGCCGCTGTCTGAGCGTCGCGCCGAAACCGTGCTGAAGTACCTGGTGGACCACGGCGTGGCCGCCGGGCGGCTGGAGGCGAAGGGCTACGGCCTGACGCGGCCGATCGCGGACAACGCGACCGAGGAAGGCCGTTTCCAGAACCGCCGCGTCGAGTTCGCAATCATCGAGCGATAGGGCGACCTACTTCCGCCGCGCGTGCCCCTCCAGGTACACCTTGAACGCGTCCGGCGTCCCAGGCGGGGCGATTTCGAAGCGGATCGTCAGCAGGCCGTCGGCGCCGGCCAGGTAGGTCAAGCGGAACCGGGGTCCGGGTGCCGCCACGTCGGTCACGAACGTGGCGGACCTGCCGTCGGGAGCGACCTCGGCACGGTACGCGATCGCGTGCCCTTCGTTGTCCCAGTAGGATGCCGTGTAGGCGCTGGCCGCCGGGCCCGGGGCCACGACCATCAGGTCCTCGTGGCGCCCGCCCGGCCGGTCCTTCGAGGCCGGCAGGTCCGTGAGGTTCTTGCGGATCAGCACCTTGCCGTCCAGAGCGGGTTCCAGCGAGAACTGCCCCTTCCCTTCCTCGGGCTTGCCGACGCTTTCCCAGGTGCCGACCAGGAACGCCCACGCGTCCCAGGGCGACGACGCCTTCCGTCCCTGGGCCAACGCCGGGCTGGCGACCAGCATCACGAGCAGGAAGTTCAGGGTGTTCCGCATGGTTCGACTCCCTTCGATCAAACGTTGATGGTTTCGATGGTCAGACCCGCGTCGGACTGCAGGCCGAAGTAGTCGGTGACCGGCTTGGCCAGCCGGTTCATGCGGCTGAACAGCGAGATGCGCAGGCGCTCCGTGGCCGTGTGACCCTTCGTCACGAAGCGCTCGGCGCCGATCAGGATCAGCCATTTCACCGGCTGCTGCGGAATGCGCAGGCGATGCTCCTTCTTCAGCCGGACCAGCGCCTTGCGGATGTTGGGCTGCTCCATGTACCCGTATTGCGCCTGGATCGAAACCACGGTGCTGGACTCGTCCTCGCAGAAGGTGGTCACCCGGAAGCGTTCGGCGTCGATCACCGTGGGCGACCCGACGGGCACCACCGAAAAGAACACGAGGTGCTTGGGCAGGCGGTTCCAGTTCCGGAAGTGCACGCCCAGCACGGGTGGCACCAGGTCCTCGGGCCGGCAGATGGGCCGCGACGCCATCACCACCAGCGACATCGAGTGCTGGGGATCAAGGCTCTGTGCACGGTTCGCAAGGAGGTCCGCCACCGTCAGGTGATAGGCGTTGGACCGCCGCTGGTAGGCGAGGCCGATCCACTGCCGCCCCCAGCGCCAGGTGTCCATCACCGCGAAGAACACGAAGCCGATCGCCAACGGGATGTAGCCGCCGTCCGGCAGCTTCAGCAGGTTCGCCCCGAAGAAGGCCAGGTCCACGCTCCCGATCAGCACCAGGATCGGCACCAGGTAGCGCAGGCGCCACTTCCAGACCCTCAGCGCGACCTTGGCGAAGGCGATCGTGGTCACCACCATGGTCCCGGTCACCGCGAGGCCGTATGCGGCGGCCAGCGCCGACGAGTTCTTGAACATCAGCACCAGGCTGACGCATCCGGCAAACAACACGAAATTGATGAACGGCAGGTAGATCTGCCCGGGCACGTCGGGGTTCGTGTGGACGACCTTCAGGCGCGGGAACAGCCCCATCGAGGTGGCCTGCTGGGTCAGCGAGAACGCGCCGGAAATCAGGGCCTGGCTGGCGATGACGGTGGCCACGGTCGCCAGGCCGACCAGCGGCCCCATGCCCCACGAGGGCGCCAGGGCGTAGAAGAGGTGCTGGTTCGGGACCGGTTGGCCGCCCAGCAGGAACGCGGCCTGGCCCAGGTAGTTGAGGATCAGGCAGGGGAACACGAGGTACACCCAGGCCCGGGTGATGGCGGGGCGCCCGAAGTGGCCCATGTCGGCGTACATGGCCTCCACGCCGGTCACGCACAGGACCACCGAGCCCAGCAGGTGCAGCGAGTGGAAGCCCTGGTCCTGCATCAGGACGAAGGCATACCAGGGATTCAACGCCCGGATCACGGTCGGCTCGCGCAGGATGTGCCAGACGCCCAGCGTGCCGATGCAGGCGAACCAGACCATCATCACGGGTCCGAACAGCCACCCGATCCGGTGGGTCCCGCGCTTCTGGATCATGAACAGGAACGCCAGGATCGCCACGGTGAGGGGCACGACCAGGGAGTCCAGGTGGGGGCTGACGACCTTGATGCCTTCCACCGCCGACAGCACGGAAATCGCCGGGGTGATCATGCCGTCCCCGTACAGCAGCGCGGCCCCGATCAGCACCGACGTCATCAGCCACCGGGGGACGGTCTTGACCGGGCCGCCCGCCGCGCTCAGGGCCCGGTTGCGCCTCAGCATCAAGCCGAGCAACGCGAAGATCCCGCCCTCGCCGTCGTTGTCGGCCCGGAGGATCAGGACGACGTACTTGAGCATCACGACGAGGACCAGCGCCCAGAAGATCAGCGAGGCGGTCCCCAGCGCGTGGGCCTCGTTGGCCTCGATGCCGCGATGACCGAAGAAGACCTCGCTCATCGCGTAGAGGGGCGACGTTCCGATGTCGCCGAACACGACGCCCAGGGCGCCGATGAGCAGGCCGGCGGACGCCATCCGACCGACCGGGTGGCCGACGTGCGGGGTCCGATCGGGCGAGCCGCCGTTCGGTTCTGCCTCGGAAGGACCGTGCCCGTCTTCCTGTGGGTGGGACGCGTGTCCGTTGACACCTGCGCCGTCGTGATGCCCGGACTCCATCCTGAACGTCCCCGCCCCAACCGCCGTTTACGGAGGCAGAGAATCGTTGATTCGGGGGGTTGCGTCAACCCCATGGGGGGGACTCGGCAGACCGTCAGTAGCTGTCCTTGTGCACCGAGCGGACCGCGCGGCCGGACGGGTCCGTGACCGCCCGAAGCGCCGGGTCCCAGGCGAGCGCCTCCGGGGTGCTGCACGCCACCGACGGGACGCTGGGCACGCAGGCGGCCGCGGACGAAAGGGGAAAGTGCTCCTCGAAGATGCGCCGGTACAGGTACGCCTCCTTGGAGGCCGGCGGGTTCAACGGGAAGCGCGTAGCGGCGTCCGCCAGCTGCCGGTCGGTGATCTCGCGCTCGGCCGACGCCTTCAGCGAATCGATCCACGCGTACCCGACGCCGTCGCTGAACTGCTCCTTCTGGCGCCACGCGATGGACGGCGGCAGCAGGTCCGCGAACGCCTCCCGCAGCACGTGCTTTTCGATGCGGCCGTTTCCCGGGCGCTTCACCGACGGACCCATCGTCATCGCGACGTCCAGGAACTCCTTGTCCAGGAAGGGGACGCGGGCCTCGACGCCCCAGGCCGCCATGGACTTGTTGGCCCGCAGGCAGTCGTACCAGTGCAGCCGCGACAACTTGCGAACGGTTTCCTCGTGGAACGAACGGTCGTCCGGCGCCTTGTGGAAGTACAGGTAGCCGCCGAAGATCTCGTCGGCGCCCTCGCCCGACAGCACCATCTTGATCCCCATCGCCTTGATGCGCCGGGCCATCAGGTACATCGGCGTGGAGGCCCGGACGGTGGTCACGTCGTAGGACTCGATGTGGCGGATGACGTCCCGCACCGCGTCCAGCCCCTCCTGGACCGTGAAGTGGAATTCGTGGTGGACGGTGCCGATGTGTGCGGCCGCCTCGCGGGCGGCGGCGAGGTCCGGGGCGCCTGCCAGCCCGATGGAAATCGAGTGCAGTCGCGGCCACCACGCGGGGCTGCGGTCGTCGTCCTCAACGCGCCGGGGCGCCAGCCGGTTCGCCACCGCCGTGATGATCGACGAGTCCAGCCCGCCCGACAGCAGCACGCCGTAAGGCACGTCCGACATCAGCTGGCGGTGCACCGCGGCCGTCAGCGACGCCCGCAGCAGGGCCGGGTCCGTCGGCCCGCCGGCGACCGTGTCGTAGTCCTCCCAGCCCCGCCGGTACCAGCGCACGGGCGTTCCGTGCGGCCCGACCAGCACGTGCCCGGGCGGGAACTCCTCGACCGTCTCGCAGGCGGGCACCAGCGCCTTCATCTCGGACGCGACGTACAGGTTTCCTGCCGCGTCGCGACCCGTGTACAGCGGGCAGATGCCCATGTGGTCCCGGCCGATCACGTAGCGATCCTGCTCGGCGTCGTACAGCACGAACGCGAAGATCCCGTTCAGGTCGTCCAGGAAGTCGGCGCCCTTCTCCTGGTACAGGCCCAGGATGACCTCGCAGTCGGACGCCGTCTGGAACGTGTAGCCGCACGTGAGGCCCTTCGCCAGTTCCCGGTGGTTGTAGATCTCGCCGTTGACCGCCAGCACGTGGGTGCGCGCCGCGTTGTACAGGGGCTGGGCGCCGCTTTCCGGGTCGACGATGGACAGGCGCTCGTGGGCCAGGATCGCGTGATCCGACGCATAGACGCCGGACCAGTCGGGCCCCCGGTGGCGCTGCAGGCGGGACAGTTCCAGCGCCCGCCGGCGCAAGGTTTCGACGTCGGATCGGATGTCCAGGATCCCCAGGATCGAGCACATGGGCGGCCTCCGTTCGGCGCATCCATTCTTGCGACCGCGGAGGGGCAAGTAAAGCCGACGGGCCGGCGGGGGGCGAGGGACGTGGTCGCGGACCGGTTCGGCCCGGCGGCACGGCCCCGGCGGACCATGCCATCCTCCGCAGGCCCATCAGAATCGACCTCCCGCAGGTCAGAATGACGGACCGTCGAACGCGACCGGCCGGCAGGGCGCGGCGAACCATGTGCGGGCGCCCGGCCTCCAAGGCCGACTTTCCCGCTTGCGACAGTCTTCTTGCCCGGGGGCACGCCTATTGCTGAGAAGACCCCGGGGGGCGAACCCGGAACGGGCCGGGTTGCCCGGACAGGTCCGCGCAGGTCACGAAAAACGGGGCCCGCGGAATGGAGGCGTGCAATGGGTTCTGAAGAACGATTTCTGCTGGACGTCGGGCTCAAGGATCTGCCGTTCCCGATCAGGGCCCTGTCGAAGGTCGACCCGGAGGGCCAGGCCACGATCGCGGCGATCTCCCTCACGGCGCGGCTGATGCACGAATTCGAGGCCGGCTGGATCGATCGGTTCATCGAGGTCGTGCACTCGCACCGCGATCGCATCGGCACCAGCACGCTGCAGCACAACGTCATCGACTACATGAAGGCGCTGAAGGCGACCCTGGTGAAGGCCACCTTCGACTACCCGCTCTTCATCCAGAAGCAGACTCCGGTATCGGGCAAGAACTGCCTGGTCCAGGTCGCCTGTGCCTGCTCGGCCAAGGCGGTGTCGGTCGAGGCCAATCCCACGGTGTCCTTCCGGGTCTCCGTCCCCTGCATCACCACCTACCCGGCACGCGACTCGAATTCCGGCGGCGGGCTGCTGGGGCAACTGAGCACGGTGGTCATCGAGACCCAGTCCCGGAGGGACGTGTTCGCGGAGGACCTGGTGGCGCTGGTGGACCGCTGCGCCCTGTCCCCGATCTACTCCTTCCTGGATCGCGACGACGAGGAGGCCGTCATCCGGCGGATCCATTCGGAAAGGAAGACCAGCGTCGTGATGGTGGACGAGATCAAGACGGTGCTGGCGGCCGACCGGAGCCTCGACTTCTACTCGGTGCGCTGCATGAACTTCGGGATGCTCCATTCCTACAGCACGGTGATCGGGACCGAAAAGGGCTGGTGGGTGCCGTCCAGCGGCATCGAGTGCGACGAACCGTAGGGGGGCGTCCAAGACACGCCCGGGTGCCAACATGAACGAGGGAGTCGGAACATGCTGCGCAGCGCAAAGGAAATGGAAGGCTATCGGGTAAGCGCCACGGACGACGAGGTCGGGACGGTGCGCGACCTCTATTTCGACGACGAGTACTGGACCATCCGCTACCTCGTCGCGGATACCGGCGCCTTCTTTTCGGGTCGACGGGTACTGGTGTCGCCGGTCGCCTTTCGGGAGGCCGACTGGTTGACGCGACGATTCCACCTGGCAATGACGCGGGAAAGGGTGAAGGACAGCCCCGGCATCGATCTGGACAAGCCGGTGTCGCGGCAGCACGAACGGGACTACTACCGGTACTACGGATGGCCAGGCTACTGGGGCGCCTACGACGACGGGATCTGGGGCGGCGAGGCCTACCCCGCCATGCTCGCCAGCCGGGCCTGGAGCGACGCGGATGTCCCCGCCGAGGACAAGGGAGATCCCCACCTTCGGAGCATGCGGGAGGTCATCGGCTATCACATCCAGGGAACGGATGGCGACATCGGGCATATCGACGACTTCATCGTCGATGATCAGACCTGGGCCATCCGCTACCTGGTGATCGACACGCGCAACTGGTGGCTGGACAGGAAGGTCCTGGTGGCCCCCCATTGGGCCGAGCGCATCAGCTGGGCCGAGAACAACGTCTACGTCGATCTGACGCGCCAGGCGATCAAGGACAGTCCCGAATGGCACTCCGACGCCCCGGTGAACCGCGCGTACGAGTTGCAGTTGTACGACCACTACGGGCGACCCGGGTACTGGTACGGGCCCGACGGAAAGCACGCCCCGAAGGCCGCCTGACCACCGAACCGACCCGCGATCACCTGCCGAATCTAGCCCGCATCCGACAGCGGCGTGAACCGGACCGCGGGAACGCGGCGCGGGACGGACGCCTCGACCACGCGACCCAATCGCAGCAGGAGCGCCTCGTCCCAGGCCCGCCCCATCACCTGGAAACCGACGGGCATCCCGTCGGCGTCGTAGCCTGCCGGCACCGTCAGGGCGGGCAGGCCGGTCAGGTTCCCGGGCTGGGCGAAACGCATGATCTTCGCGGTCATTTCCAGGTTCGATTCGCCGGTCGCCAGGGAATCCGCCGGGATGATCGGCGCGGTGCAGGCCGCGGTGGGCGTGGCGATCACGTCCACGTCGGCCAGGGCCCGGTCGAAGTGCCCCAGCAGGCGCGTCCGGATCCGCTGGGCATGCACGTAGTCCCGGGCGGTCAGCATGCGCGCCAGCGCCAGCGACACCCGCGTATCCGCCCCGTAGTCCCTGCGATGCGCGGCCTGGTACCGGTCGTGGGCCGTGGCCATCTCGCTGACGATCGTCACCAGGTGAACCGCGCGCAGCAGGACCAGTTCCGGGATATCGACCTCGCGAACGACGGCGCCCGCCGCCACCAGGATGCCCAGGGCCGCCTTGCACGACGCCACCACCGCGGGGTCCGCGTCCTCGAACCAGGGGCGGTACACCCCGATGCGCACCCCCCGCAAATCCGGATCGCCGAATCCCGCCAGCGAGGGACGCGGCTGGGGCGAGGAGTTCGGATCCTTCGGGTCCGGCCCGGCGATCAGCCCGTAGGCCAGCGCCACGTCCCGAACCGTGGCGCCCAGGGGGCCGACGTGCGCCAGGGTCCAGCACAGCGGCGCCGCGCCCACCTCGCTGACCCGGCCGAACGTGGGCTTCAGGCCGACGATGCCGCAGAGGGCGGCGGGCAGCCGGATCGAGCCGCCGCCGTCCGCCCCGATGGCGATCGGGCACAGCCCCGCGGCCACCGCCGACGCCGGCCCGCTGGACGACCCGCCGGTGGCCCGAGCCGGGTCATAGGGATTCCGGGCCGCGCCGTGATGCGGGTTCACGCCCGTCACGCCGATGCCGATCTCATGCATGTTGGCCTTGCCGATCAGGATCGCGCCCGCGGAGCGCAGGCGGGACACGACGGTGGCGTCCGCCGCCGGCACGTCGTGCAGGAACGAGGTCCCCACCGTCGTCGGGTACGGGAGGAGGTCCAGTTCGTCCTTGATCGCCACCGGCACGCCGTCGAGCGGCCCGATGGGGCGCCCGGCCTTCCAGCGGTCGGCGCTGGCGCGGGCCTGGGACAACACTTCCGTCGCGTCCTGCGCGATGATGGCCCTCAGGGGCGGGGAGGCATTCTCGGAAGACGCGCAGGCATCGAGGACCGCCCGTGCGACACGTTCGGGGTCGGTTCGTCCCTCCCGGTAGGCGGTCGCGTAGTCCGCCGCGGTGGCCCAGGGCGACCCGCCAGCGGGCAGATTCATGACGTCCAGGGGCGCGAGATCCGCCTGGGGATCCCCCGCGGCGGCCGGCTGGTCGATGTGGCGCGGCGACCCAAGGGGCCAGGGCGGGTCATCGGCGAGCACCGCCCTGAAGGCCGGGATGCCCGCGCTTTCCAGCAGCGTACCGCCCAGCAGGCCCGCGCCGGCCGGGTTTTCGACCACCCGCGCCAGGGCCTTCAGCGCCCAGCCCGCGGTCCGCGGCGCGCGGACCGGCTTCGAATCGTAGCCCATGTCCCCTCTCTCCTGCGTGTCGCAGGCATCGTAGGCCAGGACCCGATGGACGGCAATCCTCCGGGGCCGGGAAGCCGAAACCTCCCCAAGCGGCCGCGCCTCGGGTATTCTTGCGGGCTGGAACAGGATCCGCAGGGAGGAATCCGATGGAAGGGCCATTGCCCGCATGCTTCAAGGCGTACGACGTTCGGGGCCGGGTCCCCGAGGATCTGGACGAGCACCTGGCGGAATCCGTCGGACGTGCGCTGGCGGACCTGCTGGCCGCGGATCGTGCCGCCGGGCTGGGCGCGGGCGAACGAAAGACCGGCGACCGAATCGTCGTCGCCGTGGGACGGGACGTGCGCCTGTCGTCGCAGAGCCTGGCCGACGCGCTGTCCCGGGGCCTGGTCCGCGGGGGTGCCGACGTGCTGGACATCGGCCTCTGCGGCACCGAAATGATCTACTTCGCGACCTTCGATCGCGGGCTGGACGGCGGCATCATGGTCACCGCCAGCCACAACCCCATGGGCTACAACGGGCTGAAACTGGTCCGCGTGGGCGCCCGGCCGATCAGCGGCGACACCGGCCTGCACGCCCTGGGACGGGCCGCCGTCGCGGGAGGCCTGCCCGACGCGCCGAGGTTCGGCACCGTCACGCAGGCCGACATCCTCGAGGACTACGTCGCGCACCTGCTGACCTGGGTGGATCGCAAGGCGCTGCGGCCCCTGAAGATCGTGGTGGACGCGGGCAACGGCTGCGCGGGCCCCGTGATCGAACGCCTGGCCCGCGAACTGCCCTTCACGATCATCCCGAGGCGTTTCGAGCCCGACGGAAACTTCCCGACCGGAGTGCCGAACCCCCTTCTGCCCGAGAACCGGGACTTCTGCGCACAAGCCGTGCGGGAGGAGGATGCCGATTTCGGGGTGGCCTTCGACGGCGACTTCGACCGGTGCTTCTTCTTCGACGGGCGCGGCGACTTCGTCGAGGGCTACTACCTGGTGGGCCTGTTGGCGTCGCAGGCGCTGCGGCAGGCGCCGGGTTCGCGGATCGTCCACGACCCCCGCCTCACGTGGAACACGATCGACGTGGTGAAGGAGGCCGGCGGCGTCCCGATCTGCAGCAAGACGGGCCACGCGTTCATCAAGGAGCGCATGCGTGCGGAAGACGCGGCCTACGGCGGCGAGATGAGCGCACACCACTACTTCCGGCGGTTCGGGTACTGTGATTCCGGGATGATCCCGTGGCTGCTCGTCGCCGAGCACCTCAGTGTCGAGAACTGCACCCTGCACGAAGCCATCGGCGACCGGATGGACGAGTTCCCTTGCAGCGGCGAAATCAATCGCGAAGTCCACGACATCCCGAAGGCGATCGCGGCCGTCCGGGCCCGCTACGGCACCCGGGCGCTGTCGGAGGACTACACCGACGGCCTGTCGCTGACGTTCGACGATTGGCGCTTCAACCTGCGCGGTTCGAACACCGAACCCCTGCTGCGCCTCAACGTGGAAACCCGAGGGGACCGGGGCCTACTGGAGCGAAGGACCGCAGAGTTGCTGGGCGTGATCGGCGGCGCCAAGGCCTGACCGGGAATCACTTCGGGGGGAGGGACGACGCGAAGTCCACGCCTCGCCGAATCCAGGCCGACAGGTCGGCGTCGATCGCGATGCCGGCCGAAGCGACGTACAGCCACCCTGTCATCGGCCGACCGCTGAAATCGAAGATGCGGGCGTGCGGACTGCGCATGGCATCCGCGAAGGCATCGGGACCGACCCGGACGATCAGTTCGTTGCCCAGGATGCCGCAGCACATGTTGCCCTGGACCGTGAAGCAAACGCCACCGAACATCTTGCGTTCGGACAGGGCGGGATGCCCCCCCAGCACCGCGCGAACCCGGCGATGAAGCGCTTCGTCAAAAGCCATGGCTCCTCCTCGGCACAGACTACCCAGGGGAATCGTCGGGCGCAAGAGGAGTGCCTGGGCCGGACCGTTTGCCGCATTGCGTCATTTGCGTTATAGTGCGTCAGGCTCCTGGATCGGAGGACCGCATGACGGAACCCAGCAAATCCCGAATCCCCGGGAAGAAGCGGGGAACGACCCTGGGCGGGAGACGGCCGCGGCTGGGCCTGGCCCTGGGAGGCGGTGCGGCACGCGGCTGGGCACACCTGGGTGTGTTGCAGGCGCTGGAGGAGGCCGGCCTGCGGCCCGACGTGATCGCCGGGACCAGCATCGGGTCCCTGGTCGGGGCGGCGTTTGCGTCGGGCGGCCTGGCGGACCTGCGCGCCGCGGTCGAAGCCCTGGACAGCCGTACCTTCATCACCTTCCTGAACGTCGCCGTACCCGCCTCCAGGCACATGGACGGACGCTTCCTGGAATCCGTGATCAGCCGCTATGTCCGGGTGCGGGATTTCGCGGATCTGGACGTCCCGCTGGCCACCGTGGCCACCGACCTGTCCACCGCCCAGGAGGTCGTCCTGCGGGACGGCGACCTGCTGCAGGCCGTCCGCGCCAGTTGCGGCGTGCCCGGCCTGTTCAAGCCGCTGCGACGCGACGGCCGCCTGCTGATCGACGGGGGCCTGGTGAACCCCGTGCCGGTCAACGTGGCCCGGGACATGGGCGCGGACCTCGTGATCGCGGTGGACATCAGCCACCACATCGTCGAGGACGGGCCGTACCTTGCGCGCGTCGAGGACGCGGAAGAAGACGGAATCGACGCCGGCCGGCCCCTGCCCGCGTGGATGGCGCGATTCCTTCCGGCGGCGGGGCTGCCGTTCCGGGCCCGGAGGTCGTCGATCCCGGCGATGCCCAGCATGCGTGAAGTACTGATGTCCACGGTGGCGATCAGCGAAGTGACCCTCGGCGACCTGCGCCTGGCGGCCGACCCGCCGGACCTGCTGATCCGGCCGCGCGTCGGGCACATCCGCTTCCTGGACTTCACCCGGGGGCACGAGGCCATCGCGGCCGGGTACGACGCGACCCGCGAGGCGCTGTCGAACTGGGAAGCCGGATCGCAACGGTTCGGGGAAACGATCCGCGCCCGGCCCGCCTCGGCCTGAGGCTAGCCGATCACCCGGGGCTCGATCGCCAGCACGACGCCGAACCGGGCGAGCACGGCCGCCCGGATCTCGGCCGCCAGCGCCAGGATGTCCCTCCCGGTGGCGCCCCCGTGGTTCACCAGCACGAGGGCGTGCGACGGGTGCACCCCGGCTGCGCCCCGACGCGCGCCCTTGAAGCCGCATCGCTCGATCAGCCACGCCGCCGCCAGCTTGGTGCAGCCGCCGTCCGCAGCGAACGTCGGAAGGTCCGGATGCGCCGCACGAAGGCCCGCCGCGGTCCTGTCGTCCACCACCGGGTTCTGGAAGAACGAGCCTGCGTTGCCGGTCACGGCGGGATCGGGAAGCCTCGTCCGCCTCAGGTGTCGCACAGCCTCGGCCACGTCGAGGGGTGTCGGGTGCGCGATGCCCCGGGCCGCCAGCTCGCCCGCGAGTGCACCGTACGAGGCCTTCACCGAAGGCTCCCGCGAAAGGCGCAGCGTGGTCGCGACGATCACGAACCGATCCTGCAGGACACCCTTGAACACGCTGTCCCGGTACCCGAAGGCGCACTCGTCGTTGCTGAACGTGCGGACGCGCCCCGTGGCCACCTCGACCGCCTCGACCTCGACCAGGAGGTCACGGGCCTCGACGCCATAGGCGCCGATGTTCTGGATCGGGGCCGCACCGGCCGTGCCCGGCACCAGCACCAGGTTCTCCAGCCCGTACAACCCGAGGCCCAGGCACCGATCGACGAGGGCGTTCCACTCTTCGCCCGCGCCGACGCGCAGCAGCACGCCTTGCGGGCCGTCCTCGATCCCGTCGAACCCCGGGATCGCCACGTGCAACACGAGCCCCGGCGGATCGCCCGCCAGAACCAGGTTGCTCCCGCCGCCAAGCGGCAGCACGGGCAGGTCGTGCCCGCGCGCAAAGTCCAGCGCCTCCCGAAGGTCCGTCGGTGACGATACGCGGGCGAACCACGGCGCCACCGCCGGAAGGCCGAAGGTGTTGAGGGCCCGCAGGGGGTGGTCGCGGGTGATCTCCACGGGCGCATTGGAGCATCGGCAACCATCGCCGTCAATGTTGACGGCCATCGGAAGGCCGGCCTATCCTCGCTCGGGCCAGAAGCAGGGTGGAGCGATGCGACGAATCGCCTGGGGAGCGACGTTCTTGGTGGCCGCGATCACCTTGCAGGGGTGCGGAGGCTCCGGCACGGCCGATCGACCGGTGCCCGGCGACACGGCCGACGCCACCGACGTGGCCCTGGACGGCGACGCCCCGGACGCGCTGCCCGTGGATGCCGCGGATGCCCCGGACGTCATCGACGCGTTCGATCCCGGCCCCGGCATCGACGCCTGGGCCGCCTTCGACCCGCCTCCCCCCACCGACTTCGCCTGGTTCGACGGTCACGCAGGCCTGCGCACGCTGCTGCCGTTCGCCTACCACTGGCAGCCTGGGACCGACCGGGCGGACGCCGGGCACCTGGGCGATTTCGCGTTCGGGAACGGGCGCACGTTCGCGCTGGTCGGGCTGGCCTTCCCGCTGAACACGCTGCACGGGATGGTGGGCCCGACGTATGCCCGGCGGGATCGCTTCTACGGCGATCTGGCCCTGCAACCCGGGGATGCCTCGGGCGCCCCCGCGCCGTTCGAGGAGGAGTGGATCGGGGCCTTCCGCGCCGCCCCTGGCGTGCTGACCGTGGGCCGCATCGGCGACCTGCGCATCGCCACGATCGACCTGGCCCCCCTTCCGCCGGAGGGCCAGCCGGCTCGGCCCGTCCACGCGGCCCTCTGGCGTGTCGTGATCGCGAGGAACGACGGGTCCGTCGCCTCGGCACCGGCCACCCTGGCCCTGACCGCCGCCCTGGGCCAGACGCCCGTTGCGGACGCCATCGAGGAAACCACCAAGGACGGGATCCAGGTGGCCTGGTTCACCGCGTCGGGCGCCACGGCCACGGCAGCCGGCCTCGTGCTGCCGGTCCCGTCGATCCCGGCCGGCGGCGAGTGGACGACGGACCTGCTGCTGGCCCACGGGGCGGCCGACGCCGATCCCGCCACCGTTCGCGCCGCGCTGGACGGCGAATCCTTCGACGCCCTGCTCGCCGATACGACCGCCGTGTACCAGGCCTTCGAGACGTCCACCACCCAGGTCGCGACGCCCGATCCGCTGGTGAACGATTCCTTCGTCAACCTGCGCCGGATGCTGTGGACCCAGGTGTCCGCGCAGGGCGCGTCGTCGCCGCTGTCGCGATACACCATGGCGTGGACCCGGGACCTGTCCGGCGTGGTCCGTCCCCTGCTGGCCCTGGGCGCGGCCCCCCTGGCGCAGCGGGTGATGGACTACTACTACGGCGTCGCGGCGAAGGCCGGTTGGCTGACCGACGCCTACGAGGCCGACGTGGACCTGGACCTCGCCAACCCGCCCGCGGTGGACTGGGAGTCCCTGGCCCCGCTGGCCAAGAAGGCGCAGGCGGAGGGGCCCGCGTACCTGCCGATGATGTACGGCTGGCTCCGCGCCACCACCGGCGCCGTGGACCGGGCTTCCAGCCGCATCGGGTACCTGCGCCACGCGATCTTCGGCGAGGCCATCAGCCCCGACTTCCTCCTGCCCTTCTCGGGCGACGAAACCTACCGGGCCTCCATGAACGTGGCGTTCGGCCTGGACCTCGAGTACGAGCACCACCTGAAATCCTGGTCCCTGTCGTCGGGCATGCTGTTCGTGACGGGCGCCCGGGCGCTGGCGGACCTGGAGGACGCGCTGGGCAACGCGGACAAGGCCCAGGCCGCGCGGACGCTGGCCGCCAGCGTCGAAGCCGCCACGCACGCCGAGTACGGCCTGGAGGATGGCTGCCTGTCGGCGTTCGTCAGCAAGGCCGACGGGAAGAAATGGCCGACCCACGAGGACGCGCTGCTGACGGGCACCTGGGCCGGGCCGCCGTGGGATTCCGGGACCGACCTGGACCTCCCGCTGGGGTGCCTGCTGGACAAGGTCCCCTTCGGCCCGGGCGCGGTCCAGAGCCCGATGGACCCGATGTACGACAGCCTCTTCGGCCTGCCCATCGTCAAGGGGGTCTACACGGGCATGCTGCCGGGCTACACGCTGCGAGCCCTGACCGACGCGGGGCACCCCCAGGCCGAGGCCGCGTTCCAGAACCTGCGCCGCTCGATGTCCCCCTCGGGCAACTATCCCGAGTACTCGATCGCCGACGACTTTTCCGCGTTGGAGTTCCTGTACGACTCGTCCGGCGGGCTGGGGGACTACACGGCGCGGTACCGCCCCTGGGAGGGCGGCATCAACCTGGAGGCGCTGTACCACTACCTGACGGGCTACCGGCCGGACGCTCCGGCGGCCCGGCTGACCCTGCGCCCCCACCTCCCGGCCGGATGGCCCTCCCTGTCGGCGTCGCCGCTGCAGATCGGCGACACCCGCGTCTCGCTGGACGTGCGTCGCGAGGCCTCCGGCCTGTCCATCGAGGTGAAGCACCTTTCGGGCCCGAAGGTCACCGTGTCGCTGGTCCACGACGCCTACGACGGCGCCACGCCCTCCGTGACGGTGGGCGGTGCGCCGGTGCCATCGGGCGACCTGGTCGTCGAAACGCACTTCCAGACCGCGGTGGTGCGGATGCCGGACTGCGACGTCGGAACGGCGGCCGACGCCTCTTGCCTGTGGACGATTCGCTGAGCATCGGGGGGGGATCCATGTCGAATGCCGGCCGAGTTGTCGAGGACCTGCGCTGGGGCGTGCTGGGGACCGCGGGCATCGCCCGTACCGTGATCGCCGGCATCCGGGCCGCCGGTGCGGGGCGCGTGCAGGCGGTCGCCAGCCGGGACGCCGCGAAGGGCCGGGCCTGGGCGGACGACATGGGGATCCCGCTGTCGTTCGGCGCGTACGACGACCTGCTGCATTCGGGCGAGGTGGACCTGGTCTACAACCCGTTGCCCAACACGCTCCACGCGGAATGGACCGTGAAGGCGCTGGAGGCCGGCCTCCCGGTGCTATGTGAAAAGCCCCTGGCGCTGCACGCCTCCGAGGGCCGATCCATCGCCGACGCGGCCCGTAGGGCGGGCCTTCCCGTGGCCGAGGCGTTCATGTACCGGTTCCACCCGGTCTTCGAGGCGGTCCGCGCGGCCATCGCCCGGGGCGTCATCGGACGGCCCTCCACGATGCGCAGCGTCTTCACGTTCCTGGTTGACGACGACGCCGCGACGCCGGCGTCCCAGGGCCTGGGCGGCGGCTCCCTGCGGGACGTCGGCTGCTACTGCGTCAGCCTGTCCCGACTGCTGGTCGGCGCGGAACCGATCCGCGCCACTGCCGTCGAACGCCGCGACCACGTGGACTGGACGATGCTGGGGATCCTCGAGTTCCCCGGCGACTTCCTGGCTCAGTTCGAGTGCAGCATCGAGAACCACGAACGCCACGAGGCCGAAATCACCGGTACCGAGGGCACCATCCGGTTCCCCGACCCCTGGTTCCCCGGTACGGAATCGGCGTGCTGGCACCTGGTGCAGGGCGAGCGCCAGCAGGCCTTCGAGGTGCCGGGCGCGGACCCCTACGGCCTGGAAGCGCTGGACTTCGCGCGGGCGGTCGCCGCGGGAACGCCGCCCCGGTGGCCGATTTCGGACGCGGTGGCCGGCCTGGCTGCGATGGACGCGTTGTTCGAGGCGGCGCGAAGCGGAAGGACCGTGAGGGTCGCCCCGGCGTGATGCCGGGAACGGGGGCCCATCCCTATTCCGGGTTGTAGAGGACCGGGTCCGGAGCCACGTTGGCGTCGGTCACGCCGCCGACCAGGAACAGCCGGCGCGTGGAATCGAAGACCGCAGCCTGGCCCGCACGAGGCGAGTCCATGTCCGGCGTGCGGCCCGAGAACAGGCGGGGCACCCGGTAGCAGGGCGGCGTGCCGCTCGCATCCTGGCACTCGACCGTTTCCACGATGACCTCGGTCCGCGACGTGGCCCCGCTGTCGCCCCGGCCACCCGCGATGAAGATCGTGGTCGCGTCCAGCAGCGTCGCCGAGGCGCCGCCGCGGGGAGCCGCCATCACGAGGTACTCGTCCGGGTTGAACCCGCGGGCGTCCACGCGGTAGACATCGATGCGATCGATGGGATTCGCGAGGGCCTTCCCCCCGAAGCCACCGGCGACGTAGACGATGCCCTGGCGCGCGACATACGTGGCCGAATGCAGGGACCGGCCTGTCACGGGAAGCGCCGTCACGCTGGACTCGTCGCGGCGGATCGAGAACTGGCCGTTCTTGACCGGGTCCACCAGGTACGCCTCGACGGCGTCCACCGACCCGGTCTCGTTTTCGCCGCCCATCAGCACGAAGGCGCCCGCCGTGTTGCCGGACGCGTCCTTGCCGAAGGCTGGCAGGAAGGTCATCGTGTGGTTCCAGCGCACGGTCCCGACCGCGCTGGGGTCGTCGGTCGGTCCGGGCGTCAGCGCCCCGGCCCCGATGGTGCCCGTATCGACCATGTACAGTTGCCAGGACCCGCCCGCGACCGAGGGGCTGGCCTGCCCGCCCGCCAGGAAGATCACCTTCTGATCGGGATAGGCCTGGGCCGCGGTGAACAAGGCACGGCCCGCGCCCGCCAGCGAACGCTCCGTCGGCTCCAGCACGAACGCGTTGGAATCCGGGTCGAAGATTTCGACCGTGTTGGTGATTTCGCTGGGACCGCCCGTCGATGTGAAGCCGCCCATCAGCACCACGCGCCGATCCGCGCGGTTGGGGCCGCCCAGCTTGACCGCGACGTGGAATGCGCGGGCCAGGTTCATCGAGGACACCGGCGTGAAGACGCCCGTCCGCGGGTCGTAGATTTCGGCATCGGCCGTGATGGATTCCAGGTCTTCCTGGCGGTACCAGCCGCCCGCGCCCGTCTTGACCTTGGCCCCGCCAGCGATCAGCAGCCGCCCGTCGTCCAGCGTCGTGACCGACGCCCCGACGCGAACCTTGTTCGCCATTGCGGACGCCTCGGGGCCGTTGTCGCCCACCAGGGTCAGCGGCACGAAGGAGTTCCGGGTCGATACGAACACCGTGGCATTCCGGGAATCGCCCTTGAACAGGGTCAGGGGCACGGATCGGCCGCGCGAGATGATGTCGTCGCCCACGGTCGCGTCACAGGTGTTCTTGCACACCTCGACGGTCAACTGCCGCTCGTAGCCTTCCGGGAAGGCCGGCAGGGCGCCGCCGCCCGCCGTGAAATCGTAGGACGTCGAAGCATCGGACATCCCGGGGCCCGACACCGTGAACTTGATCACCTTCGCGCCCTCGAAAGGAAGCGTCGGGGAATCGGTCATCACCTTCACGGCCTCGACAGGCACCACCTGCGCCTCGAGAGCCGACGTCGCCGCGCCGTTGCTGCCGCATCCGGGAAGGGTGGCGGCGAAGGCGAGCGCCAGGAACAGGGTCGTCGCACGAATCCGCATCGCGTCCTCCTTCACCACTGGGCACGGCCCGTCACGCTGGCCGCCTTCGAGCTCTTGCCACCGAGGACCACGCCGGCCGCCGTGGCGCCACCGACCACGACGACGCCCACGACGGTCCACAGCCACCACTTCTTGTACACGGGGACCTTGGCAGGCGCCGGGGCCATGGACTCCATCGGGAAGTCCGAGGGAAGTTCGTCGAACCCGCCCGTAGGCGCAGGGGCCGCCGGAGGCAGGGCCTGCCGGGACGCCGGGGTCGCCCTGGCGACGGGGGCCGGCGTGTACACCGGCGCGGGGGCCGGACGCACGACCGGCGCGGGGGCCGGCTGGGCGACGGGCTGCGGCGCGGGAACCGGGATCGCGACCGGGGTCGGCGTCGGCGTCGGCCGGGCGCCCTTCAGGTCGTACAGCGCGGGACGGGCACGAACCAGCCGGTCGCGCGGGAAATCCGCGACGACCTTCGCCAGCCGCGATTCCAGGTCCAGCAGCGCGATCTGCAGGTTGCCGAGGTCGGTGTCGATGATGGCCGGATCGACGGCCGCGAGGTCGCCGTTGCGGGCGTCCAGAACGAACAGGCCCAACTGGAACGACGACTCGGACCGGGCGAGGTACGAGTACAGCACGAAGTCGGTCATCGTCTTGGCGGCCGCCGCCTGGGACTCCTTCACGAAACCGGATTCCTGGTAGGCGCCGGTGCGGGCGTACTCGGCCAGGGGACGGGACTTCGGCTCGGGCGCCGCGGCCGGCTTGCGTGCATTGGCGACGCGAGCCACGCGGGACTTCAGGGTCAACGTCACCTTCGACGCGACGGCGCCGCGGGTGGTCACGGTGGTGGCGGCCGGGTAATGCTGGTCGGCGACGACCCGGACGAAGTGCTTGCCCCTGGGAAGGTCCGACACCACCTGGGTGCCGGTGCCGACCAGGCGGCCGTCCACGTAGATCGCGCCATCCGGCGGATCGGCCACGACGGTGATCGCGGGCCCCTCGGCCGTGCGCTTCTTCGCCGCATCGACCGCCGCCACGAACTTCGCCCCGAACTCGCCGGCGTCCACCGACAGGTTGGGCCGCAGCGTCAGCACGTTGCCCAGCGCGGCGTTCCCTTCCTCGTTGTACCCGCCGTTCAGGAACGACGCGGCGATCCAGACGAGGACATCGACGTAGCGCTCGAAATCCTCCAGTTCGCCGATGCGCTTGCCGTAGAGTTCCTGGGCCTGCATCAGGGTCGTCAGGGCCCGCTCGAACTTCTGGGCCTTCGCCAGGTCACGACCCTCGCCGGCCAGCCTGGCGGCCCGATCGAGGTCGGGATGGGGCGCCAGCGGAGGCAGCACCTGCGCGGGTTCCACGGGCTTCAGCGATTCCGGCGCGCCGGTCGAAGCCTGTGCGGCGGCCAGTTCGTACGGCAGCGGAACCAGCTTGATCCGCGGCTCGATTTCGATCAGCGCGCGGAAGTACTCCTCCACGCGCGTCGGAACGCCCTCCGGCACCGCTTCGGCCCTCTGCACGGGCACGAACAGGATCTTCACCGCGCGGGCGGGCGCCTGGGCCAGTGCCGGGGCCGGCAGCCCCGCCACCGACAGCCCGAAGGCGACGAGCACCGGCAGGCTCACTGCGCCGCCGTATCGCTTCAGTCGGACCAGCATCGTCGGAACCTCCTCGCAACGTTCCAGGGCCGCAACGCCCTCCCGGCCCTGTGGCCGGGCTTCCCTGCGGGCGCCAGGTTTTCCTGCAGGCGCGCATCCGCAGTCCGCGGGTTTCCGACGGAAACTCACGTCCGCGCCTGGTTCACCTCGGGAACACCTGGTCCCGGGGAGGGTAGCACCGCGCGGCGACGACCGTCAACGTCCGAGTTCCACGGGAATCGGGCCCCCTTCCGACGACTCGAAAACCAAAATTCACTTGACAGCCCTGCGCCTTCGCGTATCCTCACTCCGGCTTTGGGACCCCAGGCGCGTAGCTCAGTGGGAGAGCACTACCTTGACACGGTAGGGGTCGCTGGTTCAATCCCAGTCGCGCCTACAGAGGTGTTCGTACCTTTCAGCGGCAGCCCGCGTGGCGTGCCGCGCGTGAAACCCGGAACGAGAGGAGTGCGTGGTCGTAGAGGATAAAGAGGTCCGCATCAACAACCGCATCCGTGCCCGGGAGGTACGGCTGATCGGTGCCGAAGGCCAGCAGGTGGGGATCGTCCCGACGTGGGACGCCCTCAAGATGGCCGAGGAGGCGGGCCTCGACCTCGTCGAGGTCGGTGGGCAGGCAGTGCCGCCCGTCTGCCGGATCATGGACTACGGCAAGTTCAAGTACCAGCGCAAGAAGCGCCAGCAGGAGGCCCGGAAGCGGCAGTTCATCGTCCAGTTGAAGGAAGTGAAGATCCGCTACAAGACGGACGATCACGACCTCGCGACGAAGTCCCGGCAGGCCAGGGAATTCCTGATGGAAGGCCACAAGGTCAAGTACGTGATGTTCTTCAAGGGCCGCGAGGTCCAGTTCGCCGGTCTGGGTCTGCAGACGATGGAGAAGATCGCCGCGGACCTGATGGATGTCGCGACCCTGGAGCGGCCGCCCCGCATGGAAGGGCGGCTGCTGGCGATGTACCTGGCGTCGAAGGGTCCGGTCGCGAAGAAGAAGGAATCGGAGGGGGACGAGGATGCCGAAGATCAAGACGAATAGGGCTGCCGCGAAGCGGTTGATGAAGACGGGCGGGAAGGGGTTCAAGCGCGGCAACGCGTTCAAGAGCCACATCCTGACGAAGAAGGACGCCAAGCGGAAGGCGCGCCTCGGCAAGACGTCCATGGTGTCCCCCGCCGATCTGGGAAAGGTTCGCCGGCTTCTGCCGAGCGTTTGATTGGAGGAAGCTGGTCATGGCACGAGTAAAACGCGGATTCAAGCGTCGGCGGCGAACGAACAAGATCTTCGCCTTTGCGAAGGGATATCGGGATCGCCGGCGCACTACCTGGCGGCGCACCGTCGAGCAGGTCCACCGTTCGTGGGCCTACGCGTACGTGCACCGCAAGCTGAACAAGCGCAATTTCCGCGGCCTGTGGATCATCCGCATCAATGCGGCCTGCCGCATGAACGGCACGAAATACAGTGACTTCATTCACGCGCTGCTGCTGAATCACATCACTGTGGATCGGAAGGTCCTGGCGGACATCGCTGTTCACGACCCCGAGGGCTTCGCCCGGATCGTGCAGCAGACGGCGACGGCGTGAGAAGGGAGGGAGCGGCCATGACGAAGGCGGACATCGTCGAGGGCGTGTACGAGCGGCTGGGCGGCTTCTCCAAGAAGGAAGCGGCCTCGATCGTCGAAACGATCCTCGAAGTCATCAAGGAAGCCCTGGTCACCGGCGAGAAGGTCAAGATCTCCTCGTTCGGGTCCTTTACCGTCCGGGCGAAGCGTCCCCGCATGGGCCGCAACCCCAAGACGGGCCGGCCCCTCGAAATCACGGCGCGGAAGGTGTTGACGTTCAAGCCCAGCCAGGTGCTGCGCTCGATCCTCAACTCCTGACCGGGGCTGCCCGAGCAGGAAGGCGGGGACGCGAACCGGTTCGCGCCCTGGTCGAAGTCAACTCGGGCTCCACCTGAGTGAAGGCGAGGTCGGATGGGCGACGCCTCCCGGCCACTGGATCCTGCGGAACCTCCTCCCGATCCCCACTTCTACAAGCTGGGTGAGGCGGCGCGCATCGTCGGCGTGGCCCCGTCCGCCGTCCGCTACTGGCAGGCGGAGTTCGCCGCCTTCGTGCGCCCGACAAGGACCCGCGCGGGCCAGCACGTCTTTTCGCGCCGCGATGTACGGGCGCTGGCCCTGATCCGGCACCTGCTGCACGTGGACGGGCTGTCCGCCCGCGAGGCGCGCGATCGCCTGCCGGCATTGCTGGAGGCCGAGGACGCCGCCGCCGCCGGACGGCCCGATGCCGAGCAGGGCCTCCTGGACCTGGACCTCGCCGCTCCGCCCGCAGCCCCGGCGCCGACCGGGCCCTCCCCTGCCGAACTGGAAGCCCTGGCCCTGCGGATCGCCATGCTGGAGCACGAGCGGGACGTCCTGAGGCGCCGTGTGGACGCCGCTGACCAGGAGCGCGAGGCGGCCCTGGCCCGCCTGGCCGACGTCACCCGCGAGCGCGACAACACCCGCCAGCGACGAGACACGGTCGAGCAGGATCTGGCGGCGGCCCTCCTCCGCCTGGGCGAAGCCCGCCGCGAGATGGGCGAACTGCTCGTCGCGATGGATGATTCGATCGAACGCTAGCCTGGCAATCCGCTGCTACCGCACCAAAGTGGCCGCTTTCGACACGACGGAAGCTTGACGGCCCTGCCCCAGGGTCTTCAACCCTCCCCTTCCCCCCATCACCCCATCAAACTTTCGAGGCCGGCGGGCAACGCGAGGGACCGGACGGCGCGGCCGGGGGACGTGGTGTGCCTGCGGAGCGGTCCAGGCGCGACAAGCGCCAGCGAAAGCCCCCCTTGGGTCAAGGGCAACATCCGCGCAACCAGACATCCGCTTGGGTGATCCGCTAGCGCCGGCCCGCGGAGCCAGGCACCCCGGCCCCCGGCCCACCACGCCACGAGCCCGCCGGCCCCGCCGGCCTCGCGCCCCTACTACCGAACCTTGCTGAACACGTAGTCCCGCGCCGAGGCGTCGGCGTGGCAGAAGTAGCAGCCGTCCGGATCGACGCGATCCCGTCCGAACTCCTTGTGGTTCTGCGGTTCGAAGGCCTTGAACGCCCATCCGCTGGTTTCGCCCTTGCCCACCTTGAACATCACGGACACGCGGAAGACGTCGCCCAGCCGCAAGCGCCCCTGGGGGTTCGCTTCCAGCCGACGCTCCTCCTTGACCAGCACCGATCCGACCGGGAAGGAACCGCCTTCGCCGCTGGCGCGCGTCAGCGCCGTGGCGTTGACGTAAAGGTTCCGGGCCGTCCGCTCGGTCTCGAGGAAGATGGGCGCATCGTTGAGCCGGGTCCAGGTCGTGTAGCCCTCGGGCCAGTTCGATGCATCGACACGGTTCTCGACCCCACGGTCTTGCGACCCGGAGCACCCGCAGACGCTGACGGTCAGGAAAGCGGTGACGAGGAGACGTGATGCGAGGGGCCGGCGCACTGGGGAGCACCTCCGTCAAGACGGTGGGCGCGCCGCGGCGGCACTACCTTCCGAACGCCACCAACTTCTTGCGGCGACGGTCGGCCTCGCGCTGCTTGCGCTTGCGACGCACGCTGGGCTTCTCGTGGAAGCGACGCTTCTTCAGTTCCTTGTACAGGCCCTCGTTCGCCATCTTGCGCTTCAGGGCGGACAGGGCGCGGCCCACGTCCCCTTCGGCGACCGTGACTTCCAGCGGGCGGAACTCCAACTGCTTCGGGTTCAAGGTGAATTCACCCCCTTCCGGGCATCAAAGGCCCGGGGTTTATAGCGGAGCCCGGCGCGGATGTCAACGTGAATCATCGACATCGCCTACGACATCGCGCGTCGCCTGGACGTCGATGGCGATCTGGCGCTTCAGGTCATCGACGTCGGCGAACCGGACCACGTCCCGGAGGCGGGCCTTGAAGTCCAGCCGAAGCCGGGCGCCCAGAAGATCCCCATGGAAATCCAGCAGGTTCGCCTCGACCATCGGCGACACCACGTTGAAGGTCGGGACCGGCCCGACGTGCACGGCAGCCGGCGCCCGCACCCCCGGGGCCGAGGCGACGGCCGCGTAAATCCCCGGGGCCGGCCGGATGGCCGCGTCGGGAAGCAGGTTGGCCGTGGGGAATCCCAGCCGTCGCCCGCGGGCGGCCCCGGTCACCACTTCCCCGGCCAGCGAGAACGGACGTCCCAGCATCTCCCGGGCCCCTTCCACGTCCCCCGCCAGGACCCGACGGCGGATCTCGGACGACGAGGCGCGGACGCCGTCCTCGACCACCGAATCGGCCACGTCCAGTGCGAACGCCCCCGTCGCAGCGTACCGCCGCAGCAGGCCCACGTCGCCCGTGCGGGCACGACCGAAGCGGGCGTCCCCGCCCACGCGCAGTTCGACGCAGCGCAGCCGGCCCAGCAGGAATTCCTGGACGAACGTTTCGGCGCCCACCCCGGCCAGGAGCCGGGTGAAGGGCACCAGCACCACCGCGTCGATCCCGGCCCCATCCAGGCAGGCGAGCCGGTCCTCCAGCGACTGGATCAGCAGGGGAGCCCGCTCGGGCGCCAGGATCCGCAGGGGATGGGGGTGGAAGGTGACGATGGTCGCCAGCACGCCCCGCGAGCGGGCCGAGGCCAGGGTGCCGTCGATGACGGCCCGGTGCCCCAGGTGGACCCCATCGAAGTTGCCCATCGCAACCACCGCCGGCCCGAACCCGGCAGGCAGCGCGCCAAAGCCCCGGTACAATCGCATCGTCGTCCGACCACGGCGGCGCGCCGTCAAGGCGCCCGCCTCGTCCGCCTACAGCCCGAACCGCCTCGCCTTGCGCTCCCGAACGGACGCCAGGACCACCCGGACCGCCGCCCGCCGCCCCTCGTCGGCGCCCGTGTCCAGGGCCTCGCGAGCGCCGTCCAGGGCCGCGACGTCCTCCTCGGCCTCCCGCCGCAGGGCATCCCGCAGCGAAAACAGGTCCTCCTCGAGGAAGCGGAAATGATCCTTTTCCCGAAGCCGCCGCAACCCGCCATAGTCGCCGGCCGCCATCTCGTGCAGCATGTGCGAAACCGCCAGCGTGGGCCCCGCCGCCCGGAAGGTCACGTGGATGCCCAGCCATGCCAGCACGACCACCAGCGCAGCCGCCGCCACCGCCAACGCCAGGATTCGGCGCTGGTCGTCCGTTTCGACCCGTCCCTGCAGGTCGGCATCGAACTCGCGGTCGGCCGCGCCCAGTTCCATCGACGTCGGCGCCGGGGACGTCCGCAGGCCCAGCAGCGCCTGCTCCTCCCGAAGGATCTCGTGGTAGAGCACCGCCAGCACCGTGCACAAGGCAACCGCCACCCCGACCAGGAGCACCGTGTATTTCAACTGGAAGCCGGCGTTGACCATCACTCGATGGCGCTGCTCCCTGCCCTGCCCGTCGCTCATCGCCACCCCCTCCTTCTCACCGCTCCCCTCGCCCGTCAGCGCCGCCCGGCGGGCTTTCCGGGGTCTTCATCCCCTCGACCAGGGACCTCGCCGCGGCCTGGCCCGCAGCATCCACCGCGTCCTTCCTCAGGTCCTCGGGCCTCGGGGCCATCGTGTACTCGTCGCGCTCGCCCGCCGGGATCACCGGGGGTCGCCCCGCCCCGTCGGCCATGACCTCCCAGGCCACCACGCCATCGGTCGTGGTCGCACGCAACCGGGCCCTGGCCACGGCCCCCGGCGCCGCGTCCCTCGCATCGATTTCCGCCAGCAGGCGAACCGACACGGGAGCCGCGTCGAGGTCGATGCCCGGGGCCATCGCGGCCGCGTCGAACCTCCCCTGTCGCATCAGGTCCATCATCTTTCGATCGTCCGCCGAATCCTCCTGCGAATTCGACGAGGACGGTCGGTCACCCTCGGTCGAGAAGTCCATCGTGGCCCGCGTCCGCTCGATTTCGAACCGCCCGCCGGTCGCCAGCAACACGCCCAGCAGCGCCCCCTCGAAGACACGGCCGAGTTCCTCGGACCGTCCCGGGGCCGTCACGTCCACCTTCACGCCATCGACGCGGATCGTCGGCGCGGAAGCCATCGTCCGCCGCAGCGCCCACCGGGCCCACTTCGCCGCCATCGGATCGCGGTCGCGCGTCGCCTTCGACAGCGCCTCGAACGCATCCGTGTGCGGGACCGCGCCCAGCGCGTTGGCCGCCGCGGCACGCACGATCGCATCGCCGTCGCCGAGCGCCGCCAGGAGGGCCGTCCGGACGCCCGGGTCCTCGCCTGCCATGCGGAGGGTCAACGCCGCCTGGGCGCGGACCTTGGGGCTGCGGTCGCCGCCCAGCATGCCGAGGGCCTGATCGACCGCCGGATCGCGAGCCGAGGCGCCCGTGGCGGCCGCCACCAGCAGCACGACCGCGATTCCGAATGCGGGGCGAGACCGCAACAGGCCACTCCAGGTGCAGGGTGCTGGCCCAGGATCCTACCATCGTTCGCCTACGACTCGATCCCCGGCACTTCCTCCCCCCGGGCGAATCCCCGATCCGGCACTCCCGGGGACCCACCGCAACGGTCGATTCCCCCACATGAATCGTCCAGCCATTCCGGGTTCGCGGGGGGCAAGGTGGTACACTGCAATCAAACGGGGAAACCCTCTCGGAGGAACCGGGAATGGACACTCTTCTTCAGCGGCTCGCCGCCCATCACGACAAGACCGAATACCGCGAACTGAACTGGACGGGGTCCTTCGAGGACTACCTGGGCCTGGTCGCGCGCAAGCCCGAAGTCGTCCGCTCGTCCTACCAGCGCCTGTACGACATGGTCGTGTCCCATGGCTCGACCGAGTACATGGACAGCAAGAAGAAGGTGGTGCGGTTCAACTTCTTCATGGACGAGGCCAACGGCGGGCGCGACGCGATCTTCGGCCTGGACGTGCCCATCATGCGACTGATGTCGGTGTTCCGCGCCGCCGCGCAGGGCTTCGGTCCCCAGAAGCGCATCATCCTGCTGCACGGCCCTGTCGGCTCGTCCAAGTCGACCATCGTGCGGCTGATCAAGAAGGGGCTGGAGGAATACGCCCGCAAGCCCGAAGGCGCGATCTACACGTTTTCGTGGCATATCCCGACCGACAACGGCGAGGAGATCCACCCCTGCCCGATCCACGAGGAGCCGTTGCACGTCTTCCCGCTGGAATGGCGCGGCAAGGCGCTGGAGGACCTCGGCCTGGCCCGGGACCTGTCCCGCGAGCACCTGTTCGCGGACCTCTGCCCGGCGTGCCGCTTCCACTACCAGGGCCTGATGGACCGCTACGAGGGCGACTGGGCCAAGGTGGCCGAGCACGTGCACGTGCGGCGCTTCGTGTTTTCGGAGCAGGACCGTGTGGGCATCGGCACCTTCCAGCCCAAGGACGAAAAGAACCAGGACAGCACGGAACTGACCGGCGACGTGAACTACCGGAAGATCGCCGAGTACGGCAGCGATTCCGATCCGCGGGCGTTCAACTTCGACGGCGAGTTCTGCGTCGCCAACCGCGGCATCATCGAGTTCGTCGAAATCCTGAAACTGGACGTAGCGTTCCTGTACGACCTCCTGGGCGCGACCCAGGAGCACAAGATCAAGCCCAAGAAGTTCCCGCAGACGGACATCGACGAGGTCATCATCGGCCACACCAACGAGGCCGAGTACAAGAAGTTGCTGGCCAACGAGTTCATGGAGGCCCTGCGCGACCGGACCATCAAGATCGACATCCCGTACGTGACCCGCGTGTCCGACGAGATGCACATCTACGAAAAGGAGTTCGGCCCGGACAAGGTCAAGCACATCCACGTGGCGCCGCACACCGTCGAGGTGGCCGCGATGTGGGCGATCCTGACCCGGCTGACCCCGCCCAAGAAGCACAACCTTACGCTGCTGCAGAAGATGAAGCTGTACGACGGCAAGGTGCTGCCGGGCTTCACCCAGGACGCGGTGCGGGAGTTGCGCAAGGAGGCCGAGCGGGAGGGCATGGAGGGCATCAGCCCCCGCTACGTGCAGGACCGCATCAGCCACACGCTGGTGGCCGACAAGGGCGACGGCGCGGTGAACCCGTTCATCGTGATGAACGAGCTGGCGGCGGGCCTGCGGCACCACAGCCTGATCACCAACGAGGAAACGCGCGCCCGCTTCCAGGAGATGCTGTCCTTCGTGAAGGAGGAGTACGACGACATCGTCAAGAACGAGGTGCAGCGGGCGATCAGCGCAGACGAGGAGGCCATCGGCCGCCTGTGCGCCAACTACCTGGAAAACGTGAAGGCCTACCTGCAGAAGGAGCGCGTCAAGAACCGGTTCACCGGCCGCGAGGAGGAGCCGGACGAGCGCCTGATGCGGTCGATCGAGGAGAAGATCGACATCAGCGAGGGCCGCAAGGAGGACTTCCGCCGCGAGATCATGAACTACATCGGCGCCCTGGCGCTGGAAGGGCGGCAGTTCGACTTCAAGACCAACCCGCGGCTGTTCCAGGCGCTGGAAGCCAAGCTGTTCGAGGACAGCAAGGACACCATCCGGCTGTCCAGCCTGATCAGCGACGTGGTGGACCGCGAAACCCAGGAGAAGATCGACATCGTGAGGTCGCGGTTGATCAAGTACTACGGGTACAACGAGGTGTCCGCGACGGACGTGCTGACCTACGTGGCCAGCATCTATGCGCGCGGGGACGTGAAGGAGAAGAGGTAGCTCGCCCGGCCCGGGGGAGTGCTTCGACAGCGAGCGCGTGATGTTTGACGAGGACGTCATCCAGTCGATCGGCAAGGATCAGGCGCGGTTCCGGCGCATCGTCCGGGGCCTGATCAAGCAGGACCTCCGCAAGTACATGTCCAAGGGCGAGATGATCGGCAAGAAGGGCGACCAGATCATTTCGATCCCGGTGCCCCAGATCGACCTGCCGCGGTTCACGCTGGGCAGCGGCAAGGAAGGCGTGGGCCAGGGCGACGGCGATCCCGGCGACGCGCTGGGCCAGGGGAAGGAAGGCGAAGGCGGCGCGGGACAGGCCGGCGAGACCCCCGGGCAGCACGCGGTCGAGGTCGAGGTCACGATCGAGGAACTGGCGTCGATCCTCGGCGAGGCGCTGGAACTGCCGCGCATCCAGCCGAAGGGCCGCGACACGCTGGAGGGCATGAAGGTCAAGTTCACGGGCATCCACCGGGTGGGGCCGCAATCCCTGCGCCACTTCCGGCGGACCTTCAAGCAGGCCCTGAAGCGCACCATCGCGTCGGGCATGTACAACGCGGCGGACCCGATCATCATCCCGGTGCGCGAGGACTTCCGGTACCGCTCGTGGAAGGTGGAGCCGCTGCCCCGGGCCAATGCGGTGGCCATCTACATGATGGACGTGTCGGGCAGCATGGGCGACGAGCAGAAGGAACTGGTGCGCATGACGTCCTTCTGGCTGGATGCCTGGCTGAAGGCGCATTACAAGGGCATCGCGGTGCGCTACATCACGCACGACGCCGAGGCGCGGGAGGTGGACGAGAACACGTTCTACCACTCCCGGGAGTCGGGCGGCACGATGATCTCGTCGGCGTACAAGCTGTGCGCCGAGATGCTGAAGAAGGACTACCCCGAGGGCGACTGGAACGTGTACGCGTTCCACTTCAGCGACGGGGACAACTGGTCGTCGGACGACACGGCCGAGGCCCTGGAAATCGTCAAGTCGAAGATCCTGCCGCGGTCCAACCAGTTCGCGTACGGCCAGGTCGAAAGCCCCTATGGCAGCGGCCAGTTCCTGAAGGAAATCCAGGGTTCGCTGGCGTCGGACGAGCGGGTGGCGTGGGCCGAGATCAAGGGGCGCGACACGGTGCTGGACGCCATCCGGGCCTTCCTGGGCAAGGGGAGGTGACGATGTCCCGGCGCGAGTTGCAGGACTGGATCGTTCGCATCGCGGATGTGGCCCGGTCCTACGGCCTGGACTTCTTCGAGACGCGCTTCGAGGTCGTGTCCTACGAGACCATGAACGAACTGGCGGCGTACTCGGGCTTCCCGGGGCGCTACCCGCACTGGCGCTTCGGAATGGAGTACGAGCGGCTGGAAAAGTCGTACGCGTACGGCCTGCACCGGATCTACGAGATGGTGGTCAACAACGACCCCTCTTACGCCTACCTGATGGAGGACAACCGGCTCGTCGACAACAAGATGGTCATCGCGCACGTCTACGCACACGTCGATTTCTTCAAGAACAACCAGTGGTTCGCGCCGACCAACCGGAAGGCGATGGACGAGATGGCGAACCACGGCGCGCGGATCCGGCGCTATATCGAGGAGTTCGGCCTGGAGACGGTCGAGGGGTTCATCGACCGGTGCCTGAGCCTGGAGAACCTGCTGGACTACTACGCACCCTACGTGGTGCGGCGGCGCGTCGAGACCCGGCCCACGGAGGTCGAGCCCGCCGAGCAGCGCCGCGCGATCGAAGGCATGCGTTTCAAGACCAAGAAGTACCTGGAACCCTACGTGAACCCCGAGGATCAGGTGGCTGAGGAGGGCCGGCAGGCCGAGGCGCGCATCGTCGAGGAGAAGAAGTACCCGGTCGCCGAGCGGGACGTGCTGGGCTTCCTGGCGAGCCACGCGCCGATCCCGCGATGGCAGAAGAACATCCTGTCGATGATCCGCGAGGAGGCCATCTACTTCGCCCCCCAGCGGATGACCAAGATCATGAACGAGGGCTGGGCCACCTACTGGCACAGCCGCATGATGACCGAAAAGCTGCTGGATGACACCGAGGTGCTGGACTTCGCGGACCACCACAGCCGCACGGTGGCGAAGCACCCCGGGCAATTGAACCCCTACGCGCTGGGCCTGGCGCTGCTGCGCGACGTGAAGGAACGGTGGGACCAGGGGCGCTTCGGCAAGGAATACGACGACTGCAACAACCTGGCCGAGCGGGAGTCGTGGGATCGGCACCTGGGGCTGGGCATGCAGAAGCTGTTCGAGATCCGGCGGATCTACAACGACGTGATGTTCCTGGACGAGTTCCTGACCCCCGAGTTCGTGGAGCGGCAGAAACTGTTCACCTGGAAGGAGGACGACCGCGGCACGGCCCGGATCGACACCCGCCAGTTCAACGAGGTGAAGCAGTCGCTGCTGAACCAGTTGACGAACCTCGGCGACCCCGTCATCACCCTCGAGGACGACAACCACGCCAACCGGAAGGAACTGTACCTGGTGCACCGGTTCGACGGCACGCCCCTGCGGCGCGACTGGGCCGTGGAGTGCCTGAAGAACCTCGCCCTGATTTGGACGCGCCCGGTGCACCTGGAGACGCTGGTGGACGGCAAGAAGCGGGTGTTTTCTTCCGACGGCGACACGATCAGCGAGGCGACGGCGTAGGGGCGGGGAAAGGTCGGGTACGGGTTCGGGTACGGGTACGGGGGTATTGGGGTGCGCCGGCGGCCAGCCGATCAGGGTTCGATATCGACGAAAACGTACCGGCCTTCCTGGCGATACAGGTAGCCGACGGGCCGCTTCAGGGTGATCGCCACCACGATGGCGCCGTCGGTCTTGTCCTCGGTGATTTCCACCAGATCCACGCTGGTCGGGAAGTCGCGCGTGATCAACCGGCGGGAGTCGTTCGGCGTCGACATGTCGGCGCCCGGGACGCGGACCTCGATGCGGTCGGGCCGGGGACGGGTCACTGCGAACGTGAACCTGCCGGACACCTGGATGAACACGCGGGAGTAGGTCGGGAACGGCTGGAAGCCAATCCACTCGACGATGGCGCGAGTGGCCGCGAAGGCCTCGTTCTCGGGCCGCTTGGCGATCACGTCCGATTGGTCCCGGACGCCGGGAACGACGCCCCGGTACCCGCGGGCCGTGTAGATCTGCCCGCCTTCGTCCGCCACCTGGAAGCCATCCTCGATCGGGGCCAGCACGACGACGCCCTGCTTGCCCTTCCTCGCGTCCGGGTTCGCCGTCGCGGAGGATTCGGTGATGGTCAGCGGCTTCTGGTCCTGGGCACGGGCGTTCGACTGGGCCGCGAACATCGAGACCCAGAAGGCCGCGACGAAAGCAACCGGGAGTGCCTTGCGGAGCATCACCACCTCGCGCTGGAAACCCGGGTGATCATACCTCCCTCGCCCGGGAGGCGCAAAACCCGCGACCTGGGCGCCTGTATCGAGCGGGCCGGATGCGGCTTCGTCTGCGGCGATGGCTCCCTGCAAAATCCGCTCGCCTGCGCCTGCGCGCTCGGACAGGTGGCTCCTCCGCGTCACCGGATCTCGACGTTGCCCGCGGGGGCATTGCGCCGCCTCCTCCCCCCAATCCGCCTTCCCCTCGCGCGCGCCAGGGGCTATGCTTCGGGCGCCTGGCACCGGGGTTCGCGAGCATGCGCCTGGTCACTGCTGCAACGATGCGCGCGCTGGATCGGCACACGATCGACGTCGTGGGCATCCCCGGGATCGTCCTGATGGAACGGGCGGGCCTCGCGGTGGCCGACCGCGCCCAGTCGATGGCCCAGGACACGGGGCGTCGCTCGGCGCTGGTGCTGTGCGGACCCGGGAACAACGGCGGCGACGGTTTCGTGGCGGCCCGGCACCTGGCGGACCGGGGTCTGGAGGTCGTGGCGGTCCTCCTGGCCCGGGCGGCGGACATGAAGGGCGACGCCGCGACGAACCTGGCGGCCCTGCGCGGTTTCCCGGCGACCCTCGTGGAGGCCCCCGACGGAGTGCCTGCCGACCTGTGGGCCCGTCCGTGGGGCGTCGCGATCGATGCGCTGTTCGGGACCGGCCTCGCGCGGCCACTGGAAGGCGTGTTCGCGGCAGCGGTCGATGCCTTCAACGCCCTCCCCTGCCCCCGGCTGGCCGTGGACCTCCCATCGGGCGTGGACGCCGACGCGGGGCGCGTGCCGGGCGTGGCCGTCCGGGCAGACGCGACGGTGACCTTCGGAACCGCCCGGGTAGGCCATTTCGTTTGGCCAGGCGCCGGGTTCTGCGGGGTTGTCGAGGTCGCCGCGATCGGCATCCCGCAGGCCGCACTGGCGACCGCCGATGGCGTCGATCTGCTGGACGCCGGGTGGGTCCGTCGAGCCTTCCCTCCCAGGGATCGGGGCGCATTCAAGAACATCTTCGGACACGTCCTTGTCGTGGGCGGCCTCGCCGGGAAGGCGGGCGCGGCACTGCTGGCAGCCCGGGCCGCCCTTCGCTGCGGCGCGGGCCTGGCGACGATCGCCACCGAGCGCGCGGTCGCGGCCCGCATCGAGGGCCGTTTTCCCGACCTGATGATCGAGCCCCTCGTCGAGGTCGTCGGCGACTGGGTGAAGGTCGATGACGCCACCGTCACGGCCGCCCTGGCCGGCAAGACCGCGCTGATCGTGGGCCCCGGCCTGGGTCGGCACCCGGGCGTGGACGCGCTGCTGGAACGCCTGCTGCAGAGCGCCCTGCCGATGGTGGTGGACGCCGACGCACTGAACGGGCTGGCCGGGCGACCCGACCTCCATCCCGGCCCGGATTCCGTCCTGACGCCCCATCCGGGCGAGGCCGGGCGACTGCTGGGCGTACCCACGGCCGAAATCCAGGCGGACCGGATCGCCGCGGCGAAGGCCCTGGCCTCCCGGTTGGGCGCGGTCGTGATCCTGAAGGGCGCAGGCACGATCGTCGCGGCTCCGGACGGGCGCCTCGCCGTCAACCCGGCGGGCGGCCCGGCGCTCGCGGTGGGCGGTTCGGGCGACGTGCTGTCGGGGATCACGGGCGCCTTGCTGGGCCGCGGCGTGCCGGCCTTCGACGCGGCCTGCGCGGCGGCCTTCCTGCACGGGAGCGCGGGGGACGTGGCGGCCTCCGGGCTGACCGAGCACGGGGTGCTGGCGTCGGACCTCATCGACCTCCTGCCCACGACCCTGTCGGACCTCCTCGAAGGCAAGGACGCCGAATGAAGCCATTGCGAGCCCTGGTCCAGACGATGCGGCCCGGCCAGTGGGTCAAGAACCTGTTCGTGTTCGCGCCGGCCGTGTTCGCCAAGGCGCACTCCGAGGCCCACCCGGAAATCTTCCTTCAGGCGGCCCTCGCAACGCTGGTGTTCATCCTGCTGGCGGGCGCCGTCTACGTGATGAACGACGTGCTGGACATCGACAAGGATCGCAGCCACCCGACGAAACGCCATCGCCCGATCGCGTCCGGGGCGCTGTCCATCCAGAACGCGCTGGCGGGCGGCCTGCTGTCGCTGGCGGCGGCGTATGCCATCGGGTACTTCCTGGGCGGGGCCTTCAACCTGGTCGCAACGGGCTACCTGGCCCTCAACGTCGCCTACAGCACCACGCTGAAGCGATACGCATACCTGGACGTCCTGTCCATCGCCACGGGCTTCCTGCTGCGGATCCTGGCGGGTTCCCTGGCCATCGGCCTCAGTCGGGACGAAATCTCGATCTACCTCGTCGGATGCACCTTCCTGGTGGCGCTGTTCCTGGGGCTGGGCAAGCGGCGGCACGAACTGGCGCTGCTGGGCGACGATTCGGAGGCGCGCCGGCCTGCCCTGCGACAGTATCGACTGCATCATCTGGACATTGCGCTGGTGGCGGTCGCTGCCTTGACGGTCGCCGCCTACGCCTTCTATACCGTCGCTCCCCAGACGCGGGCCTACTTCGGCTCGATGCGCCTGGCCGCCACGGTGCCGTTCGTGCTGGTGGGCATCGGCCGGTTCCTGGCCCTGCTGAGGCGGAAGGGTGAGGCCCGCAGCCCGACGGACGTGATGATCCGGGACGTGCCGTTCCTGCTCAACATCGCGGCGTGGGCCGTCGTCGTCGCCTGGGCGGTCTACGGGTGACACCCTTCGGGAGGAACGACATGCACTGCAAGCACGCCTTCGCGTTGGCGGCCCTGGCAGCCGCCGCAGCGTCGTTCGCGGCCTGCGCCGGCGCCGGGCCCACCCCGGCGGAACGGGCAAGGGCCCGCCTGGAGGCCGTCGCCGAGGCCCACGCGGACGAGGAGGCCTTCACCCTGCGCCTGAACCCGGCGCTCTGCGACTGCCCGGAGTTCGAGGTGCTGCTGGCCGACACCTGGCAACGCGTGTTCCTGGAACCGAAGGACCCGGAAGGCCCGGCGGAATCGGCGCGCGCGCTGCTGACCGGCACCCCGGGCAAGGATCCGCCGGCAACGATCCGCGTGAGCGGCCGCCTGTCGAAATCGACCCGGATGGCGGGCAACCGGGCGCCGTGCCTGGTGCTGAAAGTGCTGCTGGCCTGCGGCCGCGAGGGCTGCAAGCCAGCCGAGTGAAACGCCTGGCCTGAGTCGATTCGGGCGGACGTTCCCGCCCGAGCACGAAGGCTGCGGCGAGGGATTGCGCATTCAATCCCTTGCCGCAGCCGGAATCGACTCGGGCGCAAGAGAGAAGGAGGATCGCGATGGAACGACTGGTGGAATGCGTGCCCAATTTTTCGGAAGGCTCGGACGCCGACGTGATCCGCGCCATCACGGCGGCCATGGAACGGGCCGGCGCGACGCTGCTGGACGTGGACATGGGGGCCGCGGCGAACCGGACGGTGGTCACGATCGCGGGCCCCCCCGCGGCGGTCGAAGAGGCCGCGTTCCAGGGGATTCGCGTCGCCGCCGAGCGCATCGACATGTCGCGCCACCACGGTGAGCATCCGCGCCTGGGCGCCACGGACGTGTGCCCGTTCGTGCCCCTCGGTGGCGTCACGATGGAGGAATGCGTGGCCATGGCCGGCCGCGTGGGCGAGCGCGTGGGCCGCGAGTTGTCGATCCCGGTGTACCTGTACGACCGGGCGGCGACGCGCCCCGAGCGTACAAGCCTGGCCGACGTCCGGAAGGGCGAATACGAGGGGCTGGCCGCCCGGCTGGCGGACCCGGCCTGGGCCCCGGACTTCGGCCCGGGCACCTTCAACCCCCGGTGTGGCGCCACGGTCATCGGAGCGCGCGAGATCCTCGTCGCGTACAACGTGAACCTGAACACCCGCGAGCGCCTGCTGGCCAGCCGGATGGCGATCCGCATGCGGGAAGGCGGAGGCCCGGCCCGGGGCAGCGACGGCGAACGCCTCCTGGATTCGGCCGGCGAGCCGCTGAAGGTCCCGGGCGCCCTGAAGGCGGTTCGGGCCGTGGGCTGGGTCATCGAGGAATACGGTGTCGCCCAGGTCAGCGTGAACCTGCTGGACCACAAGGTGACGCCGCTGCACGCGGTGTACGAGGAGGCGAAGCGACAGGCCGCGCTGGTCGGCGTCGAGGTCACGGGCAGCGAGATCGTCGGGCTGGTGCCGAGGGAGGCACTGCTGGCGGTGGGGCGCCACTACCTGGAGCGCCAGGGACTGTGCCCCGCGGCGCCCGACGGCGACCTGGTGCACATCGCGGTGCGCTCCCTGGGGCTGTCCGACGCGAAACCCTTCGTCGCGGCCGAAAAGATCATCGAGGACCGGTTGGCCTCGGGGCGGCTGACACTGACCGACCGGACCGTGCGGGATTTCACCGACCGGGTGTCGGCCGACGCGCCGGCGCCGGGCGGGGGTTCCGTGGCGGCGCTGTGCGGCGCCCTGGGCGCAGGGCTGGCCGCCATGGTGGGGAACCTGACCTACCGGCGGCCGGAACGGGAGGCCGATCGGCCGCTGCTGGGGACGCTGGCCCGCAAGGCCCAGGATCAGAAGGCGCGCCTGTCCGACCTGGTCAACGAGGACAGCGCCGCGTTCGAAGCCGTGATGGCGGCGATGCGCCTTCCGAAGGGCACCGGCGACGAGAAGGCCGCCCGCACGGCCGCCATGGGCCTTGCAAACGAGCGCGCCACGATGACGCCGTTCGAGACCCTCGAGCGCTGCCTGGCGGTGGCCGAACTGGCCCGCCAGGCCGTCGCGGTGGGCTACGAGGCATGCCTGTCCGACGCGGGCGCCGCCGCGGCCGCAGCCCAGGCCGGCGCGGAGGGGGCGTTCCTCAACGTGCTGATCAACCTGAAGGGTGTTCGGGGCCCCGAGGCGGACGAGCGCCGCAGGCTG
>CAIOFV010000049.1 GCA_903857665.1 uncultured Myxococcales bacterium | reverse complement strand
GGTTCGGGCTTGTCCAGGATGGCCGGTTCGTCCAGCCGGGCGCGGTACCGGCCCTTCGGGGCGTCCGCCGACGTCCCGGTCAGCGTCCGGCCGTGGTAGATGGCGCCGACCCCGATGGGATAGACGTGGTCGAACCCGGCCTTCGCGTCCACCAGGTGCAGCGACAGGCCGTCCAGCGAGATGGTCACCTCGGGCGACGGCAGTGTCGGCAGGTCGGGAACGGCCTTGCACTCCACGGCCCGGCCCCACTTCCGCGCGGCCGCCTTCGCGGTCATCGTGGAGGCGGGCGGGTCGCGGGCGAGGGCCGGGCCTGCTCCGAGCGTCGCGGGCAGGCCGACCACGATCAGCAGGAGCGACGCGAGCCTCACGCCTTCTTCCCGTGGTGCGCGGGGTGCGGCTCGAACTCCTCGGAGATGGCTTCCTGGGCGGCATGCGACGCGGCCTTCAGGGCGTCCGGCACCTTCGCGAGCGTCTCCTTCGCGGTGTCGACGTAGCCCACCAGCTGCTTGCGCGTCTCGCGACCCGACTTCGGTGCCAGCAGCAACGCCACCGCCGCGCCGACCGCGGCCCCGCCGAGGGCGGCCAGCAGGATCTTGCCCGTGCCTGAACCACACTTGCATTCGGTTTCCATGAATCCTCCGTGAGCTTCAATGCCCGATCTCTACAATGCAACCGCCGTGCCGTGCAGGCGCGATCGCGACCGGAAAGGTTGGAGGGCGTGCGCCGGCGCCCGGTGCTTGTCGCCCAGGAAGGCCAGGACCTCGGCGGCGACGCCCTCCGGCTCCTGGAGATGGGGGAAGTGACCGCATCCCGGGAAGACCTTCAGCGTGGCCCCGGGGAACATCCCGAGTGCCAGCCGGCCATGGTCCATCGGGATGATGTGGTCGTTCTCGCCCCAGAACAGGGCGATCGGGGGAAGCGATGCGACCGAGCCGAGGCCGGCGCGGGTCTGCCGGGACTGTCCGTGCACGTCGATGACGCCGCGGACGCTGCGGCAGAACGCCCGCCCGGTGCCGCGAATCGCGTTCATCCGGGCCAGCTCCCGGATTTCCGGCAACGCCGGGTAGCCCATGATCCGCCGGCTCGCCATCACGCCCAGGAACGTGCCGAACCCCATCGCGACGGGCGTGCACAGGAACTCGGGGAACGGCAGCGAGGCGAGCCGCAGGCCGAGGCCCACCTCGTGGCCCAGGCCGCCCGCGGCGATCAGGCCGAGCCGGTCCACGCGGGCGCGCTGGTCCAGCAGCAGCCACTGGGCGATGCCGCCCCCGAAGGAATGGCCGACCAGGTGGGCGTGCGGCACGCCGATTTCGCTCATCCAGTCGCTGATCATCCCGGCGAACCAGGCCAGCGAGTAGGGGGCGTCGGGGCGTCCGGACCGGCCGTGGCCGGGGAGGTCCGGCATCAGGACATGGTAGCGCTGGGCCAGGGCCGGCGCGACTCGCCGCCAGGTCCGGTTGCAATCGCCGAGGCCGTGCAGCAGGACGAGGTCCTCGCCGGTCCCCAGCTCCGTCCAGGCGACCTGCGTTCCCGCGACGTCGGTGAGATGCGTCTCGGCTGGGAGTTGCGTCGTCATGTCTTCGGCCTCTCCCGCAGCCACTTCTCGGCCTCGGCCGGGTCCAGGAACGGGCGGATGGTGCAGAAGTCCTCGGACAGGAAGGCGAGCATCCGCAGCATGCCGTAGGCCACGGGGGTCGAGACCACCACCGCCGTCGGCCCCAGCAGGTGCTCGCGCGCGAAGGCCTCCAGCCACGAGACGATGTTGCGGACGTCCGCGCCGGAGACGGCCGGCGACGCCGTGCGGGCGTCGATCAGCTCCTTGTACTGGAGCCCGCCCTCGCGGCGTTCGACCGCGAGGTGATTCTGGATCTCGCTGAGCGTGATGGCGCCTTCGGCCGTCGCGTACATCATCCGCCCGGCGTGGTCTATGCGATTGATGAAGCCCATGGGAACCTCCCGCGACGGCCTGGTTCTGAAATAAGATGACTGCATCGGGCGTGCCACGTCCGGCGGGTCACGGGGGATTGCCGGGCAGGTCGGGGTGCGGGTCGTCGAGGACCTCGCGGACCTTCCGCGTCAGGTCGGCCACGGTGAACGGCTTGGCCAGGAAGTGCGTCCCCGCGTCCAGCACGCCGTGATGGGAGATGGCGTTGTCGGCGTAGCCCGACATGAACAGGACCCGGAGCGCCGGTTGCGTCTTCGCGAACTCGAGGGCCAGCGTCTTGCCGTTCATCCCGGGCATCACCACGTCGACCAGCAGCAGCTGGATGTCCGCCGCGTGCCGTGCCGCGGACTCGAGCGCCTCGGCGCCGTTCGCGGCCGTCAGCACGTGGTAGCCGGCCGCCTCGAGGGCCCGGCGGATGACCTTGCGCAGCGCCGCCTCGTCCTCGACCACCAGGACGGTCTCGGTTCCCGACGCCGGCCTGGCGACCGGCGGCGCCGCGTCGTCCGGCAGGGTGGCCGCAAGCGCCCGCGGCAGGAAGACCTTGAACGTCGTGCCCCGACCGGGGGCGCTGTCGACCAGGAGGCTGCCGCCGCTCTGCTTCACGATTCCGAAGACGGTCGACAGGCCCAGGCCGGTGCCCTTGCCGACCTCCTTGGTGGTGTAGAACGGCTCGAAGATCCGCGCCATCGCGTCCGCGTCCATGCCGACGCCCGTGTCGGTGATGGCCACCATGACGTAGGGCCCCGGCACCACCCCTGCGTGTCGCGCCGAGTACTCGGCGTCGAGGTCCACGTTGGCGGTCCGGAGGGTCAGCGTGCCCCCCTCGGGCATGGCGTCGCGGGCGTTCAGGACCAGGTTCATGACCACCTGCTCGAACTGGCCCGGGTCGGCCTTGACCAGCCCGAGGTCGGGCCCCGGCG
>CAIOFV010000048.1 GCA_903857665.1 uncultured Myxococcales bacterium | reverse complement strand
CATGTCCATCAACACGAGGTCGATGTCCTGCTGGCTTTCCAGGATCGCCAGGGCCTTTTCACCGTTCTCGGCCTTCAGGGGGTTCACTCCGTGCTCGGCCAGAAGGCGGGCCATTGCGAACATCGTGCGCATGTCGTCCTCGACGATCAGCACCTTCCGGCCGCGGAGGGGCTCGTCGGTCTCGTGGAGGCGCCGGATTGCGCGCCGCTTCTCTTCCGGCAGATCGCTGACCACACGGTGCAGGAACAGCGCCACCTCGTCGATCAGACGCTCCTGCGAGCGCACGTCCTTGAGGATGATCGAGTCCGCGTAGTGCCGCAGCGTCGCCTCGTCGTCCTGCGACAGTTCCCGGACGGTGTAGATGATGACCGGCGGCAGGGTGACCTTTTCGGCCGCCAACTGCTTCAGGAGGTCCAGGCCCGGCATGTCCGGCAGGCCCAGGTCCAGGACGATCAGGTCGTAGGGCCGCAGGCGCAGGGCAGCCAGCGCGTCGCGCCCCGTTTCCACTTCCTGCACCTTCACGTTGCCGTTGCCGATGATGCGGACCGTTTCGCGACGCATCGCGGCATCGTCCTCGACCACCAGCACCAGCTTGTCGGCCTGGGCCGAGGCGGCCTCGATGCGCCCCAGCACCTGCTCGATGTCCTCGGCCTGGAGGGGCTTGCTGGCGTGGCCGATGGCCCCGATGCGCAGGCCTTCCGACGTGGGATCGTCGGAGGACACGATGTGGACAGGGATGTGGCGGGTGTCGACGTCCTGTTTCAGGGCGTTCAGGACCGCCCAACCGTTCATGTTGGGGAGGTGGATGTCCAGGACGATGCCGGCCGGGCCGAAGCTGCGGGCCAGGTCCAGGCCCTCCTCGCCCGACAGGGCCACCAGGCTCTTGAACCCGCGCTTCCGGACGTGTCCGGCCAGGATCCGGGCGAACCGGGCATCGTCTTCCACGACCAGGATGACATGGTCGGTCTCGCTGATCATTTCGCGATCGTCCTCGACCGCAGGGGTTGGAACCATGCTCTTCGCAGGAAGCGGGGCCGCGGCGGACGAACGCCCCGCAACCACCGGGACCGTCGGCTTCGACGTCGGGATCCCCAAGGCGGGCTCCGTGGTTCCGGCAACGGCGCCTCCCGCCGCACACCCGTCCAGCGGCAGGTACAGCGAGAAGGTGGACCCGCGGCCGGGGTCGCTCTTCAACTGGATCTCGCCGCCCAGCAGGCGCGCCAGTTCCCGCGAAATGGACAGGCCCAGCCCGGTACCGCCGTAGCGTCGCCGATCGCCGGAGTCGGCCTGCTGGAACGCCTCGAAGATCACCTTCTGCTTGTCCACGGCGATCCCGATCCCGGTATCCGCGACGTGGACCACCCAGGCCTGCCGCGGGTCCAGGCCGCTGCGCGACAGATCGACGCCCGCCGGCACCGCGGCGAAGGTCACGGTCACGCCCCCGATCTCGGTGAACTTCAGCGCATTCCCCACCAGGTTCTTCAGGACCTGCCCCAGGCGCTGCGGGTCGGTCGTGACTGCGCCGGGCGCCCCTGCCTCGCCTTCGACCCGGAACGTCAGGCCCTGGTTCTGCGCCATGTGGTCGAACTGGGAAACGAGGGTCCGGGACAGGTCCTCCACCTGGACCGATTCCAGGCGCAGTTCCATGCGCCCGGCCTCGACCTTCGACAGATCGAGGATCTCGTTGATCAGGTTCAGGAGGTCGCCGCCGCTTTCGAAGATCACCCGGGCCGCTTCCACCTGCTCGATCGTCAGCGTGCCCTCGGCGTTGTCCCGCAGGGATCGCGCCAGCAACAGAAGGCTGTTCAGCGGGGTCCGCAGTTCGTGGGACATGTTGGCCAGGAACTCGGACTTGACCTTGGACGCCAGCGCCAATTCCTCTGCCTTGACCGTCAGATCGCCCCGGGCCGCCTCCATCTGGACCTTCTGCCGTTCCAGCAGCCGGTTCTTTTCCTTCAGTTCGTCGTTCGTGACCTCCAGTTCCTCCTGCTGGACCCGCAGGCGCTCCTCCGATTCCTTCACGCGGACCATCTGGGTTTCCAGTTCCACGTTGGCACTCTGCAGTTCGCCCTGCTGGGCACGCAACTCCTCCTGGGAGCGTTCCAGCGCCCGGGCCTGCGCCTGCAGTTCCTCGTTGCTGGTGCGCAGTTCCTCCTGCTGGGCCAGGACCAGGGTCTGTGCGCGCGCGATTTCGAAGGCCGTCGCCACGGCGTTCATGGCCTGACCCAGGTAGGCCAGTTCCAGTTCGCCCAGCGTCGCAAGGGTTCCGATTTCCAGGACGCCCCGAACGCCGTCCTCGAACAGGAAAGGCGTCACGCAGAGGTTGCGCGGGACGGTTTCCCCCAGCCCGGAAACGACGCGCACGTAGTCCTCGGGCGCGTTCTGCAGGAGGATCTGCTTCTTTTCGCGCGCCGCCTGCCCGACCAGCCCCTCCCCCAGTCGGAAGCGGGTGGAAAGGTTCTTCCGGAAGGTGTAGGCGTAGGTCCCCAGAAGGGTCAATTCGGCAGCGCCGTCGCGCTCGCCCATTACGTAGAGGGCCCCGACCTTCGCGTCCAGATACGTCGCGACCTCGGTGACGACCGCGGTTGCCAGCACCTCGACATCGCCCTGGCCCAGGACGACGGCGTTCACCCGGGCGACGCCCGTCTTCAGCCAGTCCTGGTCCCGGGCGGCGATGCGGGCGGCCAGCAAGGCGTCCTGCATCCGGCTGACGGCCACGGCCAGCACGCCGATCTCGTCGCGGCTCCGGGTGTCGATCACCGTTTCCAGGTTGCCCAGTGCAATGCTTTCCGTGGCGGTCACGACGCGCCCGACTGCGCCGGTCACGTTCCGGGCGGTGACCGACGACATCACGCCGCCCAGGACGACCGCCAATGCGGACAGCAGCGCCAGCACGACCAGCATCCGGGTGAAGAGTTCGTCGGCCTCCCGGGCGTCCTGCTCCAGCGCCCGCTCCTGGGTTTCGGTGAAGCGGACGGCGGCCACCGCGGCGGCGTCGCCCCTCGCACGCCCGACCGTCTGGCTGAGGTCGTGCGCCTCGCCGTCCTTTTCGGACGCGGCCAACCCCAGGATCTGATCCAGCGTCTGGTCATACTCGCGATAGGCCACGTAGTAGACCCGGGCCAGTTCCACGGCCTCGGGGCCGAGGTCCAGGGAGACCACCTCGCGGTATCGTTCCTCGATCTCGTTCCGGACCCGCCCGATCCGGCCCAGGGCAACCTGCCGTTCCTCGGGATTCGTGGCGAGGATCGCCTCCTTTTCCTGCGTCCGCAGTTCGAACAGGTTGCGGTGCAGGCGGGCGCTCTGCTTGACCGCCTCGACACGCGCGGTGACGACGAATTCCAGGCGCTGGTCCAGCGCCCTCAGGTTCCAGATGGAAAGGGCCAAGGGGATTGCCGCGACGAACAGCAGGGTGAAGAAGGCGAGCAGGAGCTTGCGCCTCAGTCCCAGGTCTCGAAAGAGGTTCATCCGTCCCTCCGCAGCGTCCAGGCGAACACGGGGAGCGGCGGTTGGCCCGGAATCCCGGCCTGTCCCCGCGCGATGCCCGGTCTTGCAAGGGTAAGGATCGTCCGATTGCGGGACAACAAGCCGATTCCTTGTCGCACCAAGGGGAAGGACGGGTCGGCGAATGAATGGCGGGCCGAAACCGCGCCGATGTCCGGGCGCCGGGGAGGGGTTCTGGCGCCTACCTGTTCCGGACCGTCACGCCTGCCGGCAGGGTCGTGCCCAGCAGCCAGTCGGCCATCGTCCCCTCGCCCCCGAAGTGCAGGCGGAAGAAGGCGACTTCCAGCGTCCACAGGGTCAGGTGCACCCCGATCGGGTCCACGGAACCGGCCTTGCAGGCAGTGCAGACGAAGCCGCAGTTGCTGTCGTCCAGGAAGTCCATGTGATCGGCGCCCACGATGGTCCACTCGGCCACCCAGGGGGACGCCGTCGCCGCGTCGTAGAACGTCTGGAAATTCTGGTCGGCGGGTGCGCAGGCGGGCGAGGCGAAGTTGGCCCCATCGACGTCGGTGGTCTCGCCTGCCAGGCCGAAGGGGATCGCGAGCGGGGCCACCAGGTCGGGCACGATGTCGGGGAGACCCGCAGAGTACCCCGTGATGGGGCTGCCCGCGTTGACCGGATCGATGACGAACAGGGCCTTCACCCGGGCATCCCGGGCGGCGATCATGGTCGCGACCTTGCCGCCCAGGCTGTGGCCGGAAACGCCGATCCGCGAGGGGTCCACGCCGGCCGCGAGGGGCCCGTCCGCCGAAAGAGCCCAGTCCAGCACGGCGACCCCGTCCGCGGCCATCTCGACATGGCTGACGGTCAGGAGCGACGCCGGCGGGTCGGCTCGGACCACGACGATCCCCTGCGACGCCAACCGATCGGCAAGGCCCTTGTAGGCGTCCGTCTTCAACTGGAAACCCGGCAGGAACAGGACCAGGGGCCTCTTGCCGGACGCGCCGATGGGGACGTGGGCCACCACGGGCGTGGTCCGGTTGCCGCGCCGGACGTTCACGGACACGTTCGCGACGCCGTAGGGGCCGACCGCAGCGGGATCGACAACGGCCGGGATCACCTCTTCGGGCAACTCCGCGGCGACTTCCACGGCCGGGACGTCCCGATCGACCGGCGGCTCCGAAGCGAGGTCGGGGGCTCCGTCGTCCGACGGAGGAAGTTCCTCGACCACCAGGTCGGCGCCCCCTTCCGCCTGGGAGTCCGATGGAACGTCCAGGCCCTCGTCCACGGCCGAAAGTTCCGCTTCCTGGGCGTCGCGCAGCACCGCGTCCACGACGTCGTCGAAACCGCCCGGGTCCCCCGGGACGTCCAGGGCCGCGACCTCCTCCGCGACGTCGATGGAGGGCGTCGAGCCCCCGCCGCACGCCTGCGTCGCCAGCACCAGCAACGCGAACACCGTTCCACGCCTCGTCATGGTTGAACTCCTGGCATCGCCCCCGGAACCCGAGCGCACCCCCGACGCCCCGGGGACGGGATATCCTAAATCTACCTCACTGTAGATTAAAGCCCCTCCCCCTAAATTTCTGCTGGTCCGGGACATTCGGCGTTGATTCCCCTTGGCCCAGGGGGGCTTCGGGCTAGGCATCCGGGATGTTCGCGGCGATGCCGGCGAACTGGTCCTGGACCTCCCGCAGCGCGTCCAGCACCGCAGGACAGAAATGCGCCGGCAGCGTTCGATCGTCCCCGGACAGGATGCACTCGATGGCACGCTCGTGCGGGAACGCCGGCTTGTACGGACGCTTGCTGACCAGCGCGTCATAGACGTCCGCCACCGCCATCACCCGGGCGCTCCAGGGGATTTCCTCGCCCCGGACCCCGTGGGGGTATCCCGTGCCGTCCCAGCGTTCGTGGTGGAATTCGGTGATTTCGCCCGCCAGGCGCAGGAACGAGTTGGTGCCCAGGATCGCGGCCGTCCGCTGGATCACCTCGGCCCCCGCCAGCGTGTGCCGCTTGATCTCCTCGAACTCCTCGGTCGTCAGGCGGCCGGGCTTGAAGAGGATCCCATCGGGGATGGCGACCTTGCCGATGTCGTGCAGCACGGCCGAATGGCTGGTCATTTCCACGTCGGGCAGCCCGACCAGCCCGCCCGCCGCTTCCATGGCGCCCAGCAGCGACCGGACGTAGTGCTGGGTCCGGCGGACGTGCGCCCCGGTTTCGTTGTCCCGGAACTCTGCCAGGATGGCCATGCCCGCGATGGTGGCCTCCCGGGTCAGGCCCAGTTCGCGGGTTCGTTCCGCCACCCGGTCCGACAGGCGATCCCGATGCTTCTTCAGGTCCAGATGGTTCCGGACCCTGGCCTGGACCAGGGACGGGTTGAAGGGCTTCGAGATGAAGTCCACGGCTCCCAGTTCCAGGCCCAGGCGTTCGCTGGCCTCGTCGTTCAGGCTGGTCAGGAACAGGACCGGCACGTCGCGGGTCGCGGGCAGGGCCTTCAGGCGCCGCAGGACCTCGAAACCGTCCATGTCCGGCATCAGGACGTCCAGCAGGATGAGGTCCGGCACCGTCTGCTCCACCAGGCGGAGGGCCGACGGACCGTCCACCGCGACCATCATGTCGAACGGGCCGGAGAGGGCCTCCAGCAGCACGTCGATGTTGATGGCGGTGTCCTCGACCACCAGGATCTTTTCGCGCAACGTCGCTTCCATCAGGCATTCCTCCCTGTATCGGCCGCCGGGCGGTCCCTCGCCTGCGCCAGGTGCTCCAGCGCGTCCAGATGCCGGTACCGACGCACGCGCTCGGCCAGTTCATCCACCAGTCCGTCCAGCCCCCCGGGCCAGCGCTTCCGGGTCAGCAGGGCCATCTGTTCCCGGGAGGCCACCGGGTCGCCCGCCGACAGCGCCTCCGACAGGCGATCCAGCAGGGCGTTCGCCTCGGAAGCCTCCCCAGCAGGCCGCGCCTGCGCGGCAGGCAGGGGAGGCAGGGCAGGCTTCAGGGCGGCCAGGATCCAGTCCAGCCGGTCGATGAAGCGACGCAGCGGCTCCCCGACCGAAAACGGAATCGGCCCGACTGCGGCTCGCAGTTCCGCTTCCAGCCGCGTCGCCGAAGCCTCCAGCGCCGTCGCTCCCAGGTTCCCCGCCACCGACCGGATCGAGTGGACCCGCCGCAGGGCCTCGGCCATCCGCCCCGACCTCAACTCGACGATCAACTGATCGCGGGTGTTCGTGTGATCCCGGACGAAGCTCTGCAACAGTTCCAGGTACAGTTTCCGGTTCCCGTGCACGCGGCGAAGCCCTGCGACGCTGTCCAGTCCCGACACCGTGCACAGCAGCAATTCGCCGACGGAGGGCGCCACGACGGCCGCCACGGAGGGCGCCTGGGAAACCGGCGCGACGTCGATGACCCGCCGATCCCGAGGCAGCCACCGTTTCAGGGCCTGGTACAGTTCCACGGGCTCGATGGGCTTGGTCAGGTGGTCGTTCATGCCCGCCCGGATGCTCTTTTCCTTGTCCCCGATGACGGCGTGTGCGGTCATGGCCAGGATCGGCAGGCTGTCGATACCACGCCCCTCCATCCGGCGAATGGTCCGGGTGGCCGCCAGGCCGTCGAGGTCGGGCATCTGGATGTCCATCAACACCAGGTCGAAGCCGCCCTGCCGGACCCGCTCCACGGCCTCCCGACCGGTCACCGCGATCTCGGCCTGGATGCCAACGGCACTCAGCATCTCCAGCGCGATGATCCGGTTGATCTCGTTGTCCTCGACCACGAGGATCCGCGCATCCGGGTAGCGGTACGCCGGGGTTCGGGCCCGGAAGCGGGAAACCTTCCGATCGTTCCGCTGGACCCCCAGTTCGTCCTGCACCAGTTCGAAGAGGCGCGAGGGCCGGAAGGGCTTCACCAGGATCCCCCCGATGCCCGCCTCCGTGGCCTTTGTCCGGATCTCCTCATCCTCGCATGCGGTGATCATCGCCAGGCGGGGCGGTACCGACAGGGGCAGTTTTGCGATCAGCCGGGCAGCCTCCAGGCCGTCCACGACGGGCATGCGCCGGTCCAGCAGGCACAGGTCGAAGGGCGCCTTGCGGTTGTCCGCGGCAACCAGGGCCTCCAGGGCCGCCGACGCCGACACCACGGCCTGGACCTCGATGCCCCAGCCTGCCAGCAGGGCGGTCAGGACCTGCCTGGCCGCCTCGCTGTCGTCCACGACCAGGACCCGGGTGCCCGACGGGACCCGATCGGGCAGCATGCGGCTGGCGCTGCTCTCCGGCACCGGGAAGGGCAGCCGAAGGATGAAATTGCTGCCCTGTCCCGGCTTGCTCTGCGCCGAGATGGTTCCGTTCATCAACTGGCACAGGTTCCGGCTGATGACCAGGCCCAGGCCGGTCCCCCCGAACTTGCGCGTCATGGACGAATCCGCTTGCCCGAAGGCCTGGAAGAGCCGGGACATCACGTCCATGTCCATGCCGATGCCCGAGTCCCGGACCGAAATCTCGACCTCCACCACCTCGGCGGCCTGGCTCACCACGCGGACGGACAGCACCACGTGGCCATCGACCGTGAACTTGACCGCATTGCTCAGAAGGTTGTTCAGGATCTGCGTCACGCGCAGGGGATCGCCCACCACCTCCCCGGGTACGGTCGGATCGATCGAGCACAGCAGTTCGATTTCCTTCTCGCGGGCCCGCAGGCCGAAGGCCTCGACCGCCCGGCCGACGACGTCCTCCAGCGAAAAGGCGACCTGCTCGATGTCCATGCGCCCGGCCTCGATCTTCGAGAAGTCCAGGACGTCGTTGATGACGCCCATCAGGGACTCGGCGCTGGTCTTCAGGATCTCGGCATAACGACGCTGGCGCTCGTCCAGGGACGTGTCGATCAGCAGGCGGGTCATGCCGATGACGCCGTTCATGGGCGTCCGGATCTCGTGGCTCATGTTGGCCAGGAATTCGCTCTTGGCCCGGCTGGCCTTGGCCGCCTTGGCCGCCAGCCTGCCGGCCTCTTCCGACGCCAACCGCAGGTTCTCGTGCTGCTCCAACCGCAGCAGGGTCAGACCCAGGGTGCCCGCCAGGAACCGCAGCATCGTGCGGGCGTGGGTTCCCCATTCCTGCCGACCCCCCATCGAGTCGAACCCCATGAACCCGAAGTGCCGCGCACCGGCGTGGACGGGCATCACCAGGACGCTCTGGATGCCCTGGGCCGTCAGCGCGTCCTTTTCGGCTGACCAGGACGGCGGGAGGGCCGCCACGTCGGGAATTAGGATCTCCTCGTCCCGACGCAGGGTTTCCATCCACGCCGGGAACACCGCGACCGGCAGGTCCTGGAGGTCTTCCTTCTGGGCCGAAGTCCCCTCCCGGCACCACTCGTGGGTGTTGCTCATACGGTCCATCGGCGACGAATAGCGGAACAGGTAGGTCCGATCCACGCCCAGGAAGTTCCCCACACGACACAAGGCCTCGTCCAGCAGCGCATCCAGGCCGGCGTTCTCGCTGCGGTACAGGGCGGAGGTGATCTGCACCACCAGGTCCTCGAAGGCCAGGCGTCGCAGGAGGGCCTCCTCGGCACGCTTCCGCTCGGTGACATCGTTCATCACGGTAAGGTAGTGGGGACGGCCGTTCAACTGGATCAACTGGGCCGCGAACTCGCCCTGGCGGAGACTTCCGTCCTTTGTGCGGACCTGGAGGGCAATCCCGGTCGTGGCCCCGCTTTCGACCACCTCCCGCCCGACCTCCTGCTGGACCTCCGCCTGGGGAAACAGGCGCAGTTCCGCCGGGGTCCGATCGACGACTTCGTGGCGGGCGTACCCGAGCACCCGGAGGAACGTGTCGTTCACGTCCACGAACCGCTCATCCTCGACGGTGGAAATCGCCATCAGCCCGGGGCTGCCTTGGAAGGCCTTCGCGAACTTCTCCTCCGACATCGCCAGGTCGGAAACGTCCCGGCTGGTCCAGAACCGCGCCGGACGACCATCCCAGGAACCCTCGGCGACCCGGGTCTCGACCGGGACGCGGCGTCCGTCCGCCGCCTGCAGCACCATGGGGCAGGACTCCCGCTCGCCGCGCGCCAGGCCTTGCAGGCACGGCGGGGCCTCGCCTCGAAGTTCGGGCGGGTAGAGGTCCAGGATCGGGCGGCCGACCAGCGCTTCCGCGGACTGCCCCAGGCGCCGGCCGACGGTCTGGTTCACCACCACCACGTTCCAGTCCAGATCCAGGACGGCCAGGAAGTCCGAGGACTGGTGGAACAGGGCGCTGAAGTTCGCGTGGCTGGCCCGCAACTCCTCCTCGGCCTCGACGCGCTTCGTGATGTCCCGGGCCGCGGCGAAGAACTGGTCGCCCGCCGGCTGCGCGTTCCACTCCAGGGTCCGGTAGGTACCGTCACCGTGCAGGCAGCGGTTCACGAAGCCCTCTGCGGCGATCCCCTTCGCCAGGTCCTCCAGCATGCACCGGGTCCGGGCCCGGTCCTCGGGATGCACCATGTCCAGCAGCAACCGGCCCTTCGCCTCGCTGACGCCACACCCCAGGACCTTCTCCCATGCAGGATTCAGGCGCACGAACCGGCCCCGGAAATCCGTGATGCAGAGGAGGTCCGGTGCGACCCCGAAGAAGCCCATCAGTTCCTCGAGCGCGCTGCGCATGCCTTCCTCGGCACGCCGGCGGTCATCGACGTCCGGGTGTGTCCCGGCCGTGTTCACCCCACCGTCAGCCGAACCTCGCGTCACGGGATCCACCGCCATCCGCCCCTCACCGCCATTCCCTGCCGTGGCACACGCAACCGGGAAGAGGGTAGAAGGCTCGTGACCGGCGCGAAACACGGAAGATGCCGGTCCGGGTAAGGCAAGTGGCTTGCGCCCCCGGGGCATCGGGACGCAATGGCTTGATTTCCCCGAGGAAATGGCTCGGTCCGACGTGCCCCGTTCAAGGGATCCGATTCTTCCTCACCGGACCCGACATCGATACACTGAGTGCGCCGTGTGCGGGCGGGAACGGACCAGGCCCGCTTCGAAAGCCTTCACAGAAAGAGGATGCCGTGGCCACGCCCCTGACGTTCACCCGCCCTTCCATCACCGCCGCGGCGGCTCAGCGACTGATCGACGCGGCCGAGGGGCACGCGCGCACCCTGGCAATGGCCATCGTGACCGTCATCGTGGACGAGTCCGGCGTCCTCAAGGCGATGCGCCGCATGGACGGGGCCCCCCTGATGGCGGTCGAGGCGGCTGCCAAGAAGGCCCGAACCGCGGTGGGCTTCGGCCTGCCGACCGGAAAGCCCTGGCACGACTTCATCAAGGACGACCCGATCCTGCTGCTGGGCGCCCCTGCCCTGCCCGACTTCATGCTGCTGGGCGGCGGGTTCCCCGTCATGGCGGGCGATTCGATCGTCGGCGCCATCGGGGTCAGCGGCGGGCACTACAGTGCCGACGAGGCCTGCGCCCGGGCCGCGCTGGACGCGTTGACCCCCGCGTGAAGCATCGAGGGGCTCGCAGCCTTCCGGCCATCCGCGCTCCCCAGCCCCCGCCGCGCCCAAAACTCAGGCGCCGATGGCGCAACGGCGCGGCCCGCCCAAGGAAATCACTTGGGTCGATGGGGATGGGATGCCGGATAATGACGGTCCTGCGGACGGAGGGTCGGACCTTCGGGGGACGGCGCGGGAGGGGGGCGGTCCATGAGTGACGGCAAGGAACTGGTTCTGTCCGGCCCGCGGGCCGAGGACCCGGGCTTCCTGCGCGCCGCCGCCCACATGGCCCAGGAACTGGCGGGCGTCTCCTCCCTGGACGAACTGGGTCCTGCCATCGATCGCGTCGTCTCGGGGTTCCTGACCGTGGAGGTCTCGGGCTTCTTCCTGCTGGAGCCCGGCGGCAACCGCCTGCGCCTGATCTTCAGCCGGGGCTTCACCCCGGACGAGGAGCGACTGGCCGCGCAGACCGCCTGGGATCGCCACCCGGGACACGTGCTGCGCACCGGCAAGGTGCTCCACATCCCCGATACCGAAGCGGACCCGGATCACCTCACTAGCGACTCGCCCCGCCGTATCGCGGCGCGATCGCGGCTGTTCCAACCCGTCCTGCTGGACGACCGCGTCGTCGGGACGATCGGGCTGTCGTCGTCGCGCCCCCATGCCTTCGACGACAGTGCGCTGGCGGCGCTGGCCTACGCGGCCAGCCTCGTGGCCATCGTGTACGGCCGGCTGGAGGCCGAACACTCCCGCCGGGCCGACCAGCAGCGCCTGCAGGCCGTCGTCACCGACCAGACCGAGTTGATCTGCCGCTTCCAGCCCGACGGCGCCCTGACCTTCGTCAACGACGCCTACTGCCGCTACTTCGGACGGACGGCCCAGGAACTGATCGGGCGGACCTTCGCCCCCATGATCGTGGCGGAGGACGTCCCTAGGATGGAAGAGGCCCGGGCCTCCCTGCGGCCCGATCGCCCCGTGGTCACCTACGAGCATCGCGCTACGGCGGCCGACGGAAGCACCCGGTGGCAGCAATGGACCGACCGCGCATTCTTCGACCCGTCCGGGACCGTGCAGGAGTTCCAGTCGGTCGGCCGCGACATCACCGACCTGATGGAGGCCCAGAGGACGGCCGCGGAAAGCGAGGAACATTTCCGGCAGGTCGTGGACAACGGCGATTCGGTGTTCTACCTGATCGACCTCCAGGAAACGCCCCGGATCCTGTACCTCAGCGCGGCCTTCGAGGCCGTGGCAGGCCGGTCTGCCGAAGCCGTGCTGGCGGATTCCCGGGAGTACTTCGACCACATCCACCCCCAGGACCGGGAACGCTTCTGGGACCACGTGCAGGAGCAGTCCCCACGGACGGAACACGTGGCCATCGAGTATCGGATCCTGCGTCCCGACGGCAGCATCCGCTGGCTGCGGGACCGGTCCTTCCGAACCCGGTCGGGCACGGCGGCGACGAAGCGGGTCGCGGGATTCGTCCAGGACATCACCGACGAGCGGATGGCGTCGGAACTGCTGAAGGTCGAGCGGGACCTGGCCGTCGCCATGGCCTCCACCAGCGATCTCCAGGAAGCCCTGGGGCACGTGTTGGATGCCGCGCTGCGCATCGAGCGGATCGACGGCTGCGGCATCTACCTGAGGGACCCGGATTCCGGGACGCTGCAACTGGCCGCCCACCGCGGGCTTTCCGCGAGCTTCGTCGCCCAGGCAGGCCTGTACGCGCCCGGTACGGGCCAGGCGCACCTGGCCGGCGAGGGCAAGACCCGCGTGATGGCCGTCCACGGGTCGGCGAAGTCGGGCCTGCGGACCGATGCCCTGGCGGCGGAAGGCCTGCGCATCGTCGTGGTGACGCCCGTGCATTGCGACGGGCACGTGGTCGCGGTGCTGAACCTGGCGTCCCGATCCGCGGCCGCCCTGCCGCCCTACACGCTGGACGCCATCGAAACCGTCGCGGCCCAGATTGGCAGCATCGTCGCCCGCATCCAGTCCGAAGCGGAGCTGGCGCGCAGTCGCCGGAACCTCCAGACCCTCTTCGACTCGATCGAGGACTTCCTGTTCGTGCTGGACACCCGGGGCGTGGTACGGCAGGTGAACTCGGCCGTGCGCCAGATCCTGGGGTGGCCCGACGAGGAGCTGGTCGGGAAGAACTTCCTGATGCTGCACCCGGAACGCCACAGGGCCCAGGCGCTGGCCACCCTGGGGGAAATGCTGGAGGGGCGGGTTGCTTCCTGCCCGCTGCCCATCCTGGCCCGGGACGGCCGCGAGATCGCGGTGGACACGAAGGTGACCCGCGGGGTCTGGGACGGGCAGGACGCGCTGTTCGGCATCGCGCGGGACATGACCCGAATCCGCGCCGCCGAGGAACAACTGCTGCGGGCGAAGGACGAGCTGGAAACGGCGGTCCAGCAGCGAACGGCCGAACTGCGCCGCACGAACACCCGCCTGAAACGGGAAATCGACGTGCGACGAGGCGCCGAAAAGGAATTGCGCCACAACCAGGGCCTCCTGCGCCAACTGGCCTCGGACGCGTCGCTGGCCGAGGAGCGCGAGCGCAGGCGCATCGCCACCGAGGTCCATGACCGCCTGGGCCAGATCCTTTCGCTGGCCCGCATCCGGCTGGACATGGTCGAAAACAGCCACCCCAAGGCGGAAAGCCCGGGCCGCTACGACGAACTGGGTGCGCTGCTGGACCGGGCCCTTGAGGACATCCATACCTTGACCTTCGAACTGTCGCCGCCCATCCTGTACGAAGTGGGGTTCGAGGCCGCCCTGGAATGGATTGCCGAGGACGTCAGCCGACGGGCAGGCCTGGCGCACGAACTGGTGGTGGGCGCCGCACCCCTGGAACTGCCGTTCGACCTGAAGGTGCTGCTGTTCCAGGTGGCGCGCGAACTGCTGACGAACGTGGTCAAGCACGCGGGTGCTGCATCCTTCCGGGTGGAAACCGGGCAGACGCGGGGATTCGCCTTCCTTGCCGTCGCCGATGACGGAAAAGGCTTCGCGCCCCTGGAAGCCGGCGCCGAACCTTCGCGCAAGGGGGGCTTCGGGCTGTTCAGCATCCGCGAGCGGATGACCCACCTGGGAGGACGCCTGTCGGTGGAATCTGCGCCTGGCGATGGAACCCGGGTCCTGGTGGAGGTGCCCCTGCGGGTCCGGGGGACTGGAGGGAGGAAACGTCATGACACGGATTCTGCTGGCGGATGACCACGAACTGATGCGGGAGGGGCTGCGGACCCTGCTGGCAGCACAGCCTGACGTCGAGATCGTGGGCGAGGCGGAGGACGGTGTGACGGCCGTGCGGCGGGCCCTGGAACTGCGTCCGGACATCGTCATCATGGACGTGGGGATGCCGCAGATGAACGGCATCGAGGCCACGCGGCGACTGGCGACCGAACTGCCGGGGACGAAGATCATCGCCCTGTCCATGCACTCGGACCGGCGGTACGTGGCCGAAATGCTGAAGGCGGGGGCCGCCGGGTACGTGCTGAAGCAGGGAGCCTTCCGCGAACTGGCCTCGGCCATCGCCGCCGTCAAGGCCTCCCATATCTACCTGAGCCCCCGGGTCGCGGGCGTGGTGGTGGACCTGCTGCGTCAACCCCTCGAGCAGGAAGGAGGGCTGCTGCGCCTGCTGACGGCCCGCGAACGCGAGGTCCTGCAGTGCGTTGCCGAGGGCATGAACACGAAGTCCATCGCGGATCGGTTGAGCCTGTCCGGAAAAACGGTGGACGGCCACCGGCGCCACATGATGGTCAAGTTGGGGATGCAGTCGGTATCGGATCTGACGCGCTTTGCGATCCGGGAGGGCCTGGTTGCCGTCGAAGAGTAGGAGTCGGCGCGGAGTCCAGGATCCAGGCCGGCGACAGCACCGAAAACACGATCGCGTCGTAGGGTGAAAGTTCCCCCCGCTCGTACAGGATCCCCACCGAACCATCGCCCATCTCGACGAGGTCCGAATAGGCCGCCGGGCCGGGAACCAGCCACCGGGCGACCGGCCAGGTGGCGCCCCCGTCCAGGCTGGCGGTGACGGACAGAAACTGGCGTTGCGTGGACGCCGCGTTCGAAAACAGCAGGACCTCGGCGCCCCCGGCCGCGGCCTGCCACGACGGGTGGACGGGCGCCAGCGACGACCCCTGGCAGTGGGGATCGATCAGCGAACCGGCCGCCTGTCCCGGGGACCAGGTGGCGCCCCGGTCCGAACTGGTGGACAGCCCGCGACGGTTGATCGCGTACCGGCTGCGGAAGTTCAGCAGCAGGGTGCCGTCCGAACGCTGGGCCACCGTGGACTCGTCCCCGAAGCCGCCCGGGACGATCCCCCCGGCCTGCCACGTCGCCCCGTGATCGTCGCTGACGATCGCGCAGGACGACCCGTCGCCCGACAGGGGGCCCACGGTGAAGTTGCACGGGGACACCAGCCGTCCGTCGGCAAGCTGGATGCCGTGGCCCGGGCCCGTGGCGAACCACCGCCAACCCGCGCCCTTCACCGACGCGCTGGTGGATAGGATCTATCAACCACGAAACCCACCCGAAGGCCAGGTATCAAGGTCTTAGGTCCGTGGGTCAACGGTCGGCCGGTGGCGGAAGTTGGGTGCCCTTCCAAGGAAGGTCGACTTGGCAGCCCGTGGCGGGAGTTT
>CAIOFV010000047.1 GCA_903857665.1 uncultured Myxococcales bacterium | reverse complement strand
GACGCCGGCCCCGGCGCCCAAGCCCGAGCCCGCGGCCCGGCCGGCCCCCGCGCCTGCCCCGAAGCCCGCCCCGGTGGTCAAGCCGGCCCCGGCGCCGAAGCCCGCTCCGGCCCCGGCGCCCGAACTGTCCGACGCGGATCGCCAGGAGAAGGTCAAGCCGCTGATCAAGGCGGGGCGCGATGCATACAACGGCGGGAACTTCGCCGAGGCCATCCAGAAGTACAACGAGGCGCTGTCGCTGGATCGGAACAACGCCCTGGTGAAGAAGTTGCTCGAGCAGGCCAAGGCGAAGGCGAACCCCTAGTTCCAACCCCCCGCCCCGCCCGTTCCACCCCTTTCCAGGCGACATTCCGCCCATCCGTGCCGCCTTCCCGATGCCTTCCGGACCTTCCGGTCCCGCCCCTGGCTCGACGTTCCGGAAGCCGCTGGCCGAGACCCGCCGGAAATCCCCCCATCACCCCTCGTAAGCGTTGCCTTTTCCCCCGCTTTGGTGTAGGCTGCGCACGCGTTTTCGGAGGCTCCGATGGCGGACGATTTCGGGCTGCACCTGATCCCGGTGAACATCGAAGACGAGATGCGCTCGTCGTACGTCGATTACGCGATGAGCGTCATCATCGGGCGAGCCCTGCCCGACGCTCGCGACGGCTTCAAGCCCGTGCACCGGCGCGTCCTTTTCACGATGCACGAGGTGCGGAACTACCACAACTCCCCGTACAAGAAGTCCGCCCGCATCGTCGGCGACGTCATGGGCAAGTACCACCCCCATGGCGACTCCGCGATTTACGACACGATGGTCCGCATGGCGCAGGACTTCAGCATGCGCTACGTCCTGGTCGATGGCCAGGGCAACTTCGGGTCGGTGGACGGGGACTCCGCGGCGGCCATGCGCTACACCGAAGTGCGCATGACCCGCATCGCCGAGGAGATGCTCGACGACATCGAGAAAGAAACCGTCGACATGGCTCCGAACTACGACGGTTCACTCGAAGAGCCGACGGTCCTGCCGTCCCGCATCCCGAACCTGCTGGTCAACGGCTCGTCCGGCATCGCGGTCGGCATGTCCACGAACATCCCGCCCCACAACCTGGGCGAGGTCGTCGATGCCACCATCGCGCTGATCCGGAACCCGGAAATCTCGATCGCCGAGTTGATGGGCTTCGTGCCGGCCCCCGACTTCCCCACGGGCGGCTTCATCCTGGGGACCGCCGGCTCGCGCATGGTCTACGAAACGGGCCGCGGCGCCGTGAAGATGCAGGCCCGCACCCACATCGAGGGCGACAAGAAGGGCGAGCGGACGGCGATCATCGTCGATGAAATCCCCTACATGGTGAACAAGGCGCGGCTGCTGGAGCGCATCGCCGAGCTGGTCAAGGACAAGCGGATCGACGGCATCCACGACATGCGCGACGAGTCGGACCGCGACGGCATGCGCGTGGTGGTGGAACTGAAGCGGGACGGCGACCACCAGGTCATCCTGAACCAGTTGTTCGCGATGACGCCCATGCAGAGCACGTTCAACGTGATCCTGCTGGCGATCTCGCACGGCCAGCCCAAGCAGTTGAACCTGAAGGAAGCGCTGCAGGAGTTCGTCAGCCACCGGAAGGACGTGGTGACGCGACGCTGCCTGTTCGAGTTGCGAAAGGCCCAGGAACGCGAGCACATCCTGTTCGGCTACAAGATCGCCATCGACAACCTGGATGCGGTCATCGAGCTGATCCGGGCGTCGCGCAACCCCGAGGAGGCACGCACCGGCCTGATGGCGACCTTCGGGCTGTCCGAGCTGCAGGCCAAGGCCATCCTGGACCTGCGCCTCGAGCGCCTGACCCGGATGGAGCGCGACAAGATCCTCCTGGAACTGGAAGAGATCCGGAAGACCATCGCCCGCCTGAACGAGATCCTGGGGTCCGAGGTGGTGCTGATGGACGTCATCGCCGCCGAGCTGCAGGAGATCCGCGAAAAGTACGCCGACAAGCGCCGGTCCGAGATCATCGACGACCTCGGCGAGCTGAACATGGAGGACCTGATCCCCGTCGAGGACATGGTCGTCACCGTGTCCGCGCAGGGTTTCATCAAGCGGACCCAGACCGCCCTGTACCGCAGCCAGCGGCGCGGCGGGAAGGGCAAGTCCGGCATGGTGACGCGCGAAGAGGACTGGGTCGTGGACATGTTCGTGGCGTCCACGCACACCTACGTGCTGTTCTTCACGGACAAGGGCCGCGTGTTCCGCGTTCGCATCTTCGACATCCCGCAGGGGTCGCGGACCGCCAAGGGGCGCGCGATGGTGAACCTGCTGAACCTGGCCGGCGACGAGCGGGTGGCGGCGATCCTGCCGGTGCCCGAACCGGACGCGCCGGAATCCCTGGTGTTCTGCACCAAGAAGGGCGTGGTCAAGCGCACGGAACTGGTGCAGTTCAAGAACATCCGGTCTTCGGGCCTGATCGCAATCCACCTGGATCCGGACGACGACCTGATCGCCGTCCGTCGGGCCGTGGCGGAACAGAACGTGCTGCTGTTCTCGCACAAGGGCAAGTCGGTCCGGTTCAGCCTCTCCGACCTGCGGCCCATCGGGCGCGATACGCGCGGTGTTCGCGGCATGGCGCTGGCGGCCAAGGACCATGTGGTGGGCATGGAAATCGTGCAGCCCGGCTGCGAAATCCTGGCGGTCACCGAGCGCGGGTACGGCAAGCGCACGCCTGCGGACGAGTACCGGTTGCAGCACCGCGGCGGCACGGGGATCCTGGCCATGCGCACCAGCCCCAAGGTGGGGAACGTCGTGGCGATGCGCGAGGTCAAGCCGGACGACGAGCTGATGCTCACCTCGTCCAAGGGTACGACCATCCGCGTCAAGATCGGCGACATCTCGCTGATCGGCCGCGTCACCCAGGGCGTCCGGGTGATGAACATGCACACGGACGAGCGCCTGGTGGCGGTGGACGTCGTCATGGAAAAGGACGACGAGCAGGAACTGGTCTTCGAAGACGACACTGCCCTGCCCCCCGAGGATCTGGAATAGGCCCGGCCCAGGGCCTCCAGGGGAGGACGGATGCTCGGCGCCTTCCTGGCTCCCCTGGCCCTCGCCGTGTCCCTCGGCGCCGCGCCCCCGCTTGCGGGCGAAAGTGGCGTCGTCCCCCCTCGACCGTTTGACCAGGTTCGGGCAGAGGCCCTGGCCCGCCTGCGGACTGCGGACCCCGGGGGGGCGCTGGACCTGTTGCGGTCCGCGATGGCGCCCGCAACGGCCGGGGAACGTGCCCTTGCGTCCCTCCTGGCGGCGCGGGCGCTGCTTGGGCTGGGGCGACCGGCCGAGGCGCTCGCGGCACTGGATCGGGCGGGTCCCGGCGTCCCGGCCCACCTGCAGGCGCTGCTGGACGAGGAGCGGGTCGCGGCACGGGGCGGGGCGGGTGGTCCCGGTGCCCGCGACGCGCTGCGAACCTTCCTGGCCCGGAACCCGCGGACGCCCCGGGCCAACGAGTTCCGCCTGGCGCTGGCGCGGCTGGCCCTCGCCGAGCACGATGCCCGGGATGCCGACGCGGCGGCCCGGTCGGTGCTGGCCGCGAAGCCCACCCCCTCCCGCCCGGTGCGTGCGGAGGCACTGCTGGTACAGGCGAAGGCCCTCGCCGGATCGGCCCGGAACGCGGCCATGCGCCACATCTTCCTGGACCTGCCCGACACGCCCGCGGCGGGTGCCACCGGCTTGAAGGAAGGCGACCTGTCGTCCGCGGAGCTGGAGCGCCGGGGCAACGCGTTCTTCGGGGCGCTGGACTACGAGGCGGCCCAGCGGATTCGCGAAGGCCTGTGGTCCGCGGGCCATCGCAGCCCGCGGCTGGCGCTGCAACTGGCCCTGTCCCACCTGGCGTATGTCCGGGACGACGCGGCCCGGGCGCTGCAGATGCTGAAGGAGGCCGAGGCCGGGGGGGCCTTGAAGGGCGCCGATCGACACCTCCAGTTCGCCCGGGCCGAGGCCAGGCTGGAACACTACGACGGCGCCATCGGGCACTACCGGGCCTACCTGAAGGAGGGAGGGCGACGGGACAGGGCCAAGGCGCTGTACTACCTGGCCTGGCTGCCCTACGACCACGGGGAGTACGAGGTGGCGCTGCCGGAACTGGACCGCTACCTTCGGGAGGTCCGGCACTCGGACCAGCGTTCCTACGTGGCGTGGTTCAAGGCGTGGTCCCTGTACCGGCTGAAGCGCTGGAAGGAGGCCATCGCGGCGTTCGACGCGATGATCCCGATGGGGAACTGCCTGGTGGCGGGCAAGGCCCTGTACTGGGGCGGCATGGCGCACAAGGCCCTCGGGGACGCCGCCGAGGCGGGTCGCTGGATGCGCCGCGTGCTGGACCGGTACCCGCTGACGTACTACGCGGTCCTCGCGGCCAAGCGGCTGAAGGAGTGGGAGGGCGCGCCGCTGCCCGATTGGATGATCGGCCCGTCGCCCGGCCTGCCGGGCCCCGAGCCGCTGTGGCCCTTCGACCGGCTGGGCGCGGGTCCCCGGGACGCCCTGCGGCGGGTGAAGGACCTGGCGGAGGCCGGCGAGATCGATCGCGCCCGCCATGCCTACCTGCCCATCGCCCGGTCGGTGGAGCGGGGCCTGAAGGGCGACGAGCGCGCCCGGTTCCTGCTCACGGTGTACGACGCCATCGAGGACTACCACGGCTTGTTCCAGCGCGCCGCCGCCGAGTTCGGCGGGTCCATGGGCCCCGTCCCGACGCGCCGATCGGCGACCTACTGGATGGCCTTCTATCCCCGGGCGCTGCGTTCCCTGGCCCGGGTGCTGGCGCCGCGGTTCGGCATGCCGGAGCTGTGGGCCTACGCGATCATGCGCCAGGAATCGCGCTACGACGCGAAGCAGGTGTCCAACACGGCCGCCCTGGGCATCATGCAGATGATCCCGTCCACGGCCCGCAAGGTGTCGCAGGTGCTGGGCGTCCCGTTCGACGTCGAGTCGTTCTTCGCGCCCGGCAGCAACGTGCTGTTCTGCACGTGGTACCTGGCCGCGCTGTTCAAGGACTTCAAGGAGCAGGTGGTGTTCGCCTCGGCGGCCTACAACAGCGGGGCCCCGGCGATCAAGCGCTTCCTGGCCCGCAACCGGGGCCTGCCCTTCGACGAGATGGTCGAGTCCATCGCCTACAACGAGGGCCGCAACTACGCCCGCAAGGTTGCCGAGCACCTGGTCCGCTACGCCTACCTGCACCTGCCCCCCGACGAACGGGCGGCGCTGTACGCGCGCCTGTTCCCGGACGTGGTGGACTACGACGTCGGGACTGCGGTCGAATTCTAGCGGTCCCCCGACTGGCCCCGTTTCGCCCCCCGCGCTAGACTCGTTCCAACCGGAGGTCGCGCATGGAAACCGAAGTGCTGGGGAACATCGGCTGGGCGGTCATCTTCGCGACGATCGGCGCCCTCCTGGGCTCGGCCCTGGTCCTGGTCGCGTCGGGCCTTCTGCCGCGGCTGATCAACCGCATGACCCCGAACGTGGACGAGGAAAAGGAAATCCTGCGGGGCAACCAGGCGGTGGCCTCGTACTTCGGCCGCGTGGTGGCGGCGTCCATCCTCGGCATCAGCATCGTGGTGGCCGCGGCGGTGCTGGGCGGCTTGCTGGCGGCGTTGCACGGATGAAGACGACAGGCCGAATGGCGATCGGCGGCTTCCCCGCAGGCGCGCTGTTCGCATCGTGCCTTGCGCTGGCCCTGGGGGTGGTGGGCGTCCGGCCCGCCCTGGCGCGTGGCGGCGGCGGGTGCTTCCTGGCGGGAACGCCCATCCTGCGGGCCGACGGCTCGGCCGTGGACATCGCGGCCGTGCGGGCCGGGGACGAGGTGCTGGCGTTCGGCGAGGATGGCGCGACCGTCGCGACCGTGGTCCGCGAAGTGCTGGAACTCGGCGCCGAAAGCCACCGCGTGCTGACCGTCGGCGACGCGTCGCTGGCCGTCACCGACGAACATCCCTTCCTCGCCTCCGAGGGCGCGTTCCGCCTCGCACGGGAACTGCGGCCCGGCGACCGGGTCTTCGCGTTCGACGGGGTGGGCGGCTTGATCCCGCGCGTCGTCACCGCAGTTCGGGAGGTCCTTGGACCGGTCACCGTGTACAACCTGCGGACGAACGCGCCGCACACCTTCTTCGCCGCCGGGATCGCTGTCCACAACAAGGGTGGGGGAGGCGGCGGCGGCGGCGGTCATTCCGGCGGGGGCGGCGGCTTCCACGGCGGGGGGGGATCGGGCCTCCACCCCGGCATCGGCGGCGGGACGGGGGCCGCCGACGACGACGTGCTGCCGTTCGCGTTCGGCGGCGGGGTCGTGGTCGTGCTGATCCTGATGGCCCTGCGGTCCGCCCGGCGCAGGGGCGTCGGGAACCTGGACTTTGTGTACCCCCCGGGCCAGGTGGCGCCGAAGGCCGACATGACCCGCAAGCTGCTGGAGTTCATCGCGAAGCAGGACGACGCGATGGCGCCGGACCGGCTGGCCGAGACGGCACGGTCCACCTTCCTGAAACTGCAGGAGTGCTGGCTGGCCCGCGAGTACGCCCCGATGAAGCCGCTTGTGATGCCCGACCTGTACCTGCTCCACGGCAAGCAGCTCGAGGGAATGAAGCTGCAGCACGAAATCAACGTGCTGGAGGGGCTGGCGGTGGACCGGGTCGATATCGTGAACGTCCGGTACACGTACCGACCCGACCAGCGGGAGTTCACGGCGCTGATCACGGCCACCGCACGGGACACATACATCGACGACCGGACGCAGGCATTCGTCCGCGGCGACCCGGCGCCGGCCCAGTTCCAGGAGTTCTGGACGTTCCAGATGCAGCCGACGCCCGAGCACGCGAAAGGCGCCTGGATCCTGCGCACCATCGAGCAGACCCGCGAGTCCCGGGCGCTGAAGGACGAGAACTTCTTCGAGCAGTTCACCGATGCCCAACTGCAACAGGTATACGGGGCGCCCGTGGACCGGACCGGCGCCGCCGGCCCGTGGCTGGAAAAGGGCGTGCTGACGAAGGCGGTGAAGATCGAGAGGATGCTGAACTTCCTGGCGATGACGGACAGGCTGTGGCAGCAGCAGCCGATGCTGGAACGCGCCCGCCAGGTCTTCCTGCGCGTGTACCTGGCCCAGGAGGCCGGGGAGATCACGGACGACACGGCCGGCCTGATGTTCCCGGACGTCGCCGCGAACCTGCGGGAGAAGGTCGCCGGGTGGAAGCAGCAGGGCCTGTCGACCGAGTACCGCAACCTGTGCGTGCGGAAGGTCGAAATCCTGCTGGTCCGCAACCACGCGGACAACGCACAGGACGAGTTCTTCGTGCGGATCGGGGCCCATGCACAGCGGGTCGTCCGGCGGGACGACGCCGTGGTCAGCCAGGACGCCGACGTGACCTTCTTCGAGGCGTACTGGACCTTCGGGCGGCTCGGGGGCGCATGGGCGCTGAAGGGGGTCCTGCCTCCCGCCAGCGGCGACAAACTGCTGGCCGAGGAGAACCTCGACGAGGAGAGCTCGCCGCAGCAGGTCCAGTGGTACTACACGAAGAAGAGGGCGCTGTAGGAGGGGCGGAGGGGTCGGCAGTATTACGGCTGCAGCATCGTCTTCCTCAGCTCTGCGCACCGGGGCGACACGGCCCAGGCCGTCAGATCGACCAGCCGGTCGCCGAACTCCAGGTCCGACAGGAAGATCGAATCGTCCCGCAGGTAGCGGGACGCCACCTCGAGGTCGTTGGCCATGAACAGGCCCGCCCGGGAGGCCGTCCGGTCCACGCCCTCCAGGAAGGCCTGGGGGTCGATGCCGCGTTTCTGGCGCCGGAACTCGGTCAGCACGGCCCTCAGCTCGTCCCGTGCCGTCGGGGACAGGCGGGCGTCCAGGTCTGGCGCCATCTCGCCGGCGGCCTCGGCGTCGGCAGGCAGCACCGATTCGGGGAACGCGATCCGCAGCGCCGCCAGCAGGAACAGGCGCAGTGTGGGAGCGTCCAGCACCCCGGCCAGCTCGAAGCCCGGAGCGAACGCCGTCACCGCCCGGCCCAGGGCGAACCGCAGTTCCTTGCCGCGCCAGACCGTGAAGGCATCGTCGCCCACCACCAGGGCCGGCGGGCTGAAGGCCGCCTTGGCCAGCCCGGTGCGACCCCGGGCCCGGTAGATGCGCGGCAGCGGGATGCCCAGCACCTTCGAGGACGCCAACGCCATGCTCTGGAACAACCCCTTTTCGGCGGGATCGACGAGGTCGGCCTCCGACAGGCCCAGGTCCTTCGGGGACTTGAAGGGCAGCATCGCCGACATGGGCCCGTACAGGATCGACAGGACCCGGGCGATGCCTTCGTCCACGCCCTCGTCGAGGATCCACTTTCCGAAGCCCTCGGGCGGGAGGGCGTCGCGCCGCAGACGCAGGGCCGGCTGGCGCCTGGCCTCGAAGGCCGTCCGGTCGGTTTCGGTCTCGTGCCCGAGGACGATGAGGGCCCCGGAGGCGCACCAGGCGCCGTCCTCGTCCCCCTCGAGGATGCAGAGGTCACGGATCGCCCGGTAGGCCGGCAGATGCGTCGGGTCCAGCGCCAGCACGCGCCTGTGGGCCTCCAGCGCGTCCTTTTCGCGACCGGGTGACCGGGTCAGCACATCGGCCAGACGCATCGCCGTGTCGGCGTCCCGCGGTGCGGCCTGGAGGACCTGCCGCAGCGTCTCGGCCGCCTGGGGCAGGTTGTGGAGCCGCTCGTCGTAGCATGCGGCCAGGCGCCGCAAGGTCGATAGCAGCCGATCCTCCTGGCCCGTCAGCCGGAAGTGCCTGGCCTGCAGGCCGAACAGCCGTGCCAGGCCTTCCTGGTCGTCGCCGCCCACCAGGACGTTTTCGAGCGCCTCGATCGCCTCTTCCAGTTCCGGGTTCAGTTCCACCGCCTTCCACAAGTGCTCGCGGGTCAGTGCGGGGTCGCCCAGGTTGTCGCGGGCCAGCAGCGCCGCGGCATGGTGGAACTGGGCCTGCTTGATGCCGTCCTGCTCCTGCGCCAGCAGCTCAACCAGCAGCCCTTTCGCCTCGGCGAAGTCCGCAGCCGCGACCGCCGCGTCCAGGGCCTTGTGCAGTGCCGCCTTGTTCGAAACGTCTTCCGCCGCCGCCGCCCGATACCAGCCCAGCGCGGCCTTCGGGTCGTTCAGCGCGTCGCGCAGCAGGTCGCCCAGCCGCAGTTGCACGGTGAAGCGCGGCAGTCCCGCCGGTTCCAGCCGGGCCAGCGGCTCCAGCCACTGGGCCTGCCGGCGGGCGTCCCCGGCCTTCGTGGCGGCCTCGACCATTTCGCGCAACAGGGGCATTTCGGCGCCATGGGCCTGCCAGATCTCGTCGAACCGCTCGACGGCGCGGGCGTGGTCGCCGAGCCGGGTCGCGCAGCGTGCGGCCAGCAGGTCCAGTTCGTCACGCTCGGCCGTGGACAGGGCCGACGGCGAGGCCAGCACGGCGTCCAGCAGCCCGATCGCCTCGCCGTCCTGGCCGGCGGCGGCCAGCAGTCGACCCAGGGCCGCCTTCACGGCATCGTCGTCCGGGTCCAGCTCCAGCACCCGACGGTACTGGGCGACCGCGCTCTCGCCATCCCCGAAACCGGCCGCGGCCTCGGCCGCCAGCCTCCGCAAGCGCCGTTCGGCTCCCTTGTCCCCTGTCGCTGCCGCCCGCCTGGCCAGGGGCTCGACCGCCGGCACCACCCTTTCGGGGTGTCCCGAGTCCAGAAGCACCCGGGCCAGCAACTCGACGGCCTCCGCGTGGACGGGGTTCGCGGCCACCGCCTTGTCCAGGTAGGCCCGGGCCGCCGCGGGGTCTGCCGGGGCCTCGAGTGCCCGGCGCCCGAGGGCAGTGAACAGGTCGGCCCGGCGCTCGTCGTCTTCGGCGACCCACGCGGCCGCTTCGAGGGCCTTCATTTCGCAGGGCCGATCCCGGTCCTCCCGTGCCAGTTCCGCGATGCGCATCGCAATGCTGTCCACGCGGCTGCCCGTGGCCGCTTCCATCGCTCGCAGCAGCGTCGCCTTGCCGCGCTCGCGCAGGGAAAGGCGCGTCATCTGGACCTCGGCCAGCCGCACCAGCGCGTCCACCCGCCCGGCCTCGTCCTCGGCGGCGATGCGCTCCAGGTCCCGCACCACCTCGGACCACAGGCCCAGGCGCTCGTGCAGCTCGCGCTGGCGCCGGATCGGTTCGGGGTCGTGGGGCGCCTTCGCCGCGGCTTCGGTCAGGAAGCCCAGCGATGCCTCGGGGTCGTCCAGCCGGTCCAGCGCCACGTTGGCCATCTTCAGCAGCAGGTCCCTGGCCGATGCCGGTTCGGCGCCCGCCTTGCGGCGCAGCACCGCCAGCAGCCGGGTCCACCATCCGAGCCGTTCGCACAGGTGAGCCAGCGCATCCAGGTCCTGCGATGACGCCGGGTCCAGCGCCAGCGCTTCCCCGAGGGCCCGGGCCGCGGCTTCGTCCTCCCCTGCTTCGGCCAACAGGCGCCCCAGTTGCCGCAGGATCGCGGCGCGGGCGACCGGGTCCAGCGCCTGCGCGGCGATCTTCTCGCACAGGTCCATCGCCCCGTCACGGTCGCCTTCGGCCAGCCGCCTGGCCACCAGGGCCTCGAAGGCCTCGATCTGCTGCGGGTTCAAGTGAAGGACCCGATGGAACTCGGCCTCCGCCAGGTCCCACCGGCTGGCGACGTCCCGGTAGCGCACCGCCAGGTCCAGCGTCCGTGCCACGCGGTCGGCGACGTCGTCCGCGGCGTCGCGTCGCAGCGTCCTCAGACGCAGGCCCGCCTCGACGTCTCCCGCGGCATCGGTCGCGACGATCGCGTCGTCCAGCAGGGCCGTGTTGCCCGGCCCGGCCTCGACGGCCAGCAGGTAGGCGTCCCGGGCTGCCAGGGGATCCCCGCCGGCCCGGAACAACCGGGCCGCCGCCGCCAGCAGCCGTCCGCGCGCCACGCCCTTCGCGCCGAGGGCCAGTTCCTGGATCTTCGGGGCGTTTTCGGCCTGGATCCCGGCAGCCTCGGCGATCTCGACCAGGGCCTCCAGGACCTGCTCGTCGGACGGATCCTCCTGAAGGGCCGTCAGCAGGCAATAGGCCGCGCTGGCGCGGTCGTCGAGCCGCTCCTGGAGCAGGTTCGCCAGTCGAGTCAGGGTGATGATCTTGTCCCGGCCCGTTTCGGCCTGCTGGCGCGCCAGCAGCACGTCCGCGACGCCCTTCATGTCGTCGTCGGCCCGGCGCTTCGCCTCGTCGGCTTCCAGGTCGCGGATCAGCGCGACGTCGAGGTCCGTGGTCGCCTGGGAGACGCCGTGGACCGTCACGAACTCCCGGGCCGCCTCCATCGTCGCCGCGGACCGATCGGCAGCACCATGCAGCCGTGCCGCCAGAAGCACCTCGCCCGCGGAGTCCGTCAGCCCGGCGTCTGCCAGGCGCGCGGCCATGGCCAGGGCATCGTCGCTGGAGGGGAGTTCCCAGGCCAGCAGGCGCCCCAGGGCGCGGGCGGGGGAGAGGACGCCCAGCACCGAGGACGGGTGGCCGTCGGATCCGAACACCCGGCCATCGTCCGTTTCGTAGGCCGCCTCATCCCCCCTTGGAGGGAAGGGCAGCAGCGGCCGGGGCCTGCGGTCGTGGGCTGTTGCAGGCCCCAGGCGCACCGATCCCTCGCCGCCGAGGATCACGGCGGTCGTTCCCGGTACCGCGTCCGGGGCCGGAGAGGCCAGGGCGCCATCGGGGCCCCACCACGCGAACACCAGTCCCGGCGCCCCGGGGCCCGACGAACGGACCTCCACGTCCCGCAGGATCGGCACCAGGCCCACCAGGGCCAGCCGGATCGTTTCCGCCAGCGCCCGGGAGTCGCGGTCCTGCCGCGCGGTCAGGGCGTCCGGGTCCAGGAAGCGATGCGCCGCTTCGATCAGCGTTCCACGAGCAACTTCGGCGGGACCCTCCGCCCATCGTGCCCCGATCACCCGGGCGATGCCGGGCTCGTCCGGGCCCTCTGCCGCGCCCCGGAGCAGCGCATCCAGGCCCGTCCGGAGGCCCGTCGCCATCCCCCCGCGCCGCAGCAGCGTCGTCAGTCGCAGAAGGCGATGCGCGGCATACAGCAGGCACGCCCCCGTCTCCCATCCTTCCCTGGCCATCGCGGCCTGGCGCGCGGGCTGCGCGACGTGGGACGCGACCGATCTCTGGAGTTCCAGGTACGGCATGGACGGCCTCCTGCAGGGACGAAGGAGAACGAGCGGAATTCTAGGGCCGCGGGCGGCAAAGGGCAATCGGCCGGACGCCTCGCGGGGGGGGCCAACCGGCCGGAACCAAAGGCTTGCCGGCGGATTCGGCGCGGGCTACACTTTCCGCGATCGTCGAAAAGGGGCTTTCCAACATGCGCCGCACGCTCATCGTCGGGTTCGTGGCCCTCGTGGCCATCGCCATCAGCGGCTGTCCCAAGGACGGGGGGCCTTGCACGCCCGCCTGCGACGGCTCGACCTGCGGCAACGACGGCTGTGGCGGAAGGTGTTCGTGTGCGGAAGGCTCCTCCTGCAACGACACGACGTTCGCCTGCTGCACGCCCAGTTGCAGCAACGGCAGGAATTGCGGTGGCGACGGCTGCGGCGGCTCCTGCGGCGAATGCGGCAACGGCGGGGTCTGCAATCCTCGCCTGGGCAAGTGCCAGGGCGGCTGCATCGCAGTCTGCGACGGGCGGCGCTGCGGGTCCGACAGCTGCGGCGGCAGTTGCGGTTCGTGCGAAGGCCTCCTCGTCTGCAACGACGCGACGGGCCAGTGCGGCGAGGCGTGCCAGCCGACCTGCGGCCTCAAGGTGTGCGGCGACGACGGGTGCGGCGGGTCGTGCGGCTCGTGCGCCGACGGCGCTGGCTGCGACAACGGCGCCTGCGTGGCGGCCCCGTCGTGCGACGACCTGAAGAGGAACGGCTCCGAATCGGACATCGACTGCGGCGGCTCGTGCGAATTGAAGTGCGCGGTGGGCAAGGCATGCGGCTCGGGCATCGACTGCGGTTCGGGATCGTGCCAGTCGAACGTGTGCGCGGCGGGCCCCCTGTGCAGCAACAACGCCAAGGACCCGGGCGAAACCGACACCGACTGCGGCGGCAAGGACTGCGCGCCCTGCGCCAAGGGCAAGTACTGCGTGAAGCCGTCGGATTGCCTGACCGGCGCGTGCGTCTTCGGCGTCTGCGAGTTGCCGACCTGCAAGGACCAGATCCAGAACCAGGGCGAAACGGGCGTGGACTGCGGCGGGCCGTGCGACGGATGCGCCGACGGGGCGCGCTGTCTTGAGGGCGGCGACTGCACGTCCCAGGACTGCTCCGCGGGGCGCTGCATTTCCTGCTTCGACCGGGTCCAGAACGGCACCGAAACCGCCATCGATTGCGGCGGCGGGCTTTGCCCGGGCTGCATCGACGGCAGCGCCTGCAACAGCGGCTCCGACTGCGCCGGTGGCGGCTGCGAGGGCCGGAAGTGCTGCCAGGGGAATGCCTGCGGGACCTGCGGCGCGTTGCCCGAAGAGATCTGCGACGGCAAGGACAACAACTGCAACGGCATGACCGACGAGGACCTTGCCCATGGCGACCTGTGCCCGAAGCAGGCCGGCGTGTGCAAGGGCTCGTATGCCGCCTGCCGCGGGACGGCGGGCTGGGTGTGCGACGACTCGGTGTACTCGATGCATAGCAGCCAGTACAGGACCGACGAGAAGTTGTCCTGCGTAGACGGCGTGGACAACGACTGCGACGGCAAGACGGACTACGAGGACACGGCCGATTGCTGCCAGGGCGACTGCACGAACAAGGAATGCGGCGACGACGGCTGCGACGGCTCCTGCGGCAGTTGCCAGGCCAAGGAATCCTGCTCGGCCCTGGGCAAGTGCGAGACCCAGTGCGGCGCCTACCCGTCCACGACCTGCAACGGAGGATACTGCGGACAGGACTATGGTTCGGGCAGCGCCTGCTATTGTTCCGACTATATGTGTCAGCAGGACCCCTTGAACTGCTGCCCGGACTACAAGTCCTGCTGCGGCACCTGCACGCCGAACTGCAACGGCAGGAACTGCGGCGACGACGGCTGCAGCGGGTCGTGCGGCACCTGCTCGGGCGGCAAGGCGTGCAACGCGAGCGGCGTCTGCACGACCGTCCAGTGCGGCGCCGACCCGCAGAACTCCTGCAACCAGTACTGCGGCCAGGACTGGAACATGTACTACTCGTGCAGTTGCGCCGCCTCGTGCGCGTCCAGCCCGTCGGGCTGCTGCGCCGACTACGCCTCCTGCTGCGCCACGACCGATCCGTGCAATGGGGTCGGCTACGAGGGGTGCTGCAAGAGCAACACCGTGTACTACTGCGAGAACAGCGCGCTTGCCAACGTGCTCTGTACCGGGACCACCAACCCGTATTGTGGTTGGAATTCGGGGGTCGCCGGCTACGACTGCATGACCACGAACACGGGCGCCGATCCTGACGGAACGTTCCCGATGGCCTGCCCGTTCTGATCGGTCATCAGGGCCGGTTCCTCTTCGGAAAAGCCCCGTCCTGCCTGCGCGATCCTTGGTGTGCGATGTTGTAGTCGGGACGAAGCGTGGCCTTGATTCCTGAGCCGACGCCTACTTCTGCCAGGGCGTCGCGATCGTGTTGAACTGCTCCACGCGCCAGATCCGGTGTTTTTCGGCGTAGGTGTACGCGACGTACAGGTGGGCGGTGGCGGGGATGGAGTTCGGGTCCAGCGTCTTCGCAGTCTGGTGGACCTTGCCGCCCTGGTAGTCCAGCCACTCGAAGCCGTAGTCGTTGACCGTGACCTGGAAGGTCGTGGTGTCCTCGGCGACCAGCACGTTGTCGCTCCACCACTGGTAGCCGACCCGGTAGTGCGCGAACGTGCCGGCGCAGCCCGGGTCCAGGTGGACCTTGCGGGCGGAGGTCTGGCCCTCGCCGGTGCCGCTGTTGCCTTCGGTGGTCCAGTTGGAGGCCGTGTCGTCATCGGCCGGGACGACCAGGCAGTGGTCGACCAGCGTGTCGTTGTTCACCGATTCGACCCTGCGCAACTCGACCTTGACCGCCGTGACGAACCGGCCGCCGCCGACGTCCACGCGCTCGCGGGAAACGCCCTTGTACAGCGTGGTGCCGTCGGGGCTGACCCAGAAGTCGCCCACCGCGACGTTCGCCATGACCAGGGGGTCCAGGCCGTCGATGGGGGCGTGGGTATCGTTCCACTTCGCGACCAGGTCCGGGTCCCAGAGCAGGCTCAACTTCGATATCAGCACGACGTATTCGTCGCCCGCCAGGCCGTAGGTCGATGCCGCGGTTACGCGATCGATGTTCTGGAACGTGCGGGTCTCGAGGACGTGGCGCGTGCCCGTGGGCCGCTCGTCCACCGTCGTTTCCACCGTTTCCACCGTTCCGCTGGTCACGGCGGTCTTCTCGACGATGGCGACCGGGACCCCCGAAAATTCGGGCGTGCCGGGCACCAGCGGGTTTTCGGTCTGCGTGTCATCGACCACCGACCATTCCTCGGTCGCCGAGGTCGTGGTGGTCGAGGTCCGGGTGCCGCTGGCCTCGCCGGCGAAGGTACCCGACTGCAGGGTGCCCTTCGACTCGTAGATCCCGACTCCGTCTTCGTCCTTGAAATCCTTGGACGTCAATGTCTCGTCCGCCGTGCCCTTCACGTGGAGGCCCACGCTCCACTGGATGTAGCCGGGTTCCGAAGCGCAGGCCGACAGGGTCGCAACGATCGCGAAGATGCACCCGAATTGAATCCTTCCCATTCCATCCACATCCTGGAGAAGACGGCCGGAGTATCCATTGGAAGGCCCCGATCCGTCAAGGGTACCAGCGATTCGGGCATGGATTCAGCGCGTGGATCTAGGGGACGTCCAGAACCCGGTCGGACAGCCAACCGTCGCGACCTGAAGAAAGTCGGACGTGGTGCCAGCCCCCCCTGGATTCCAGCACCCGGACTTCCAGTCCGGCGGGAAGGCTCAGGGCGGGTTCGGTGGCGGCAACGTCGTCCAGCAGCCCGGCCTCGTCGCGAACCACCACGCCGATCCGGTAGGCGGCGACGCGGGCGCTGCCCCATGCGACCGTGCCCGCCAGCGCCGTCGCGATGCCCAGGACCACCGCAGCCGTCCCCAGCAGGATGCGGATCCGGCCCGATGCCAGGAGACGCCAGATGCCCAGGGCGGCGAAGAAGAGGGTCCAGGACAGCAGGAAGATCGCCAGCGCCACCCGGGGGGATGCCCACCCCGTGAGGGTCGTCCATGCATCGGCGTAGCCGCCGAACACGAAGGCGGTGCCTGCCGTCGGTCGTCCCGCCTGCTGCGACAGGACCGTCCGGACGCGGGCCAGGTTCACCCGGGCGGTTTCGGCGGAAGGGGAATCCGGGGCCAGGCGGATCGCCCGGTGGAACGCCGCAATCGCCGGTCCCGGCCGGCCGGCCTCGAACTCCGCCGCTCCCAGGTCCACCTGGACGTCGGGCGACACCAGCCGGAACTTCCCGGCCAGGTCCCGGAACGCCTGTGCGGCTTCTTCGTAGTTGCCCGCCTGGAACGACGCCACGCCTGCGGCGAATCGCTCCGGCACGGTCTCGGCCCCTGCCGGGGACGACGACAGGCCGAGGAGTGCGACGGAAAGGGCGGCAACGATCCGGCGGTCGAGGGGGCCACGATTCATCGCGCACCCGTCCCGCCGCCGGCCTTGCAGCGATCCAGGGTGCCCAGGCGGTCCCGCACACGAGCCAGCGTCGCTGCCCGGTCCCGGTCCTGGGCGGCGCTGGGCGCGAACCGCCCGAACGCGCAGGCGTCCAGTTCGTCGCCGATCGCGGCCGCGTCGGGTTCGGGTGCGCCGAATTCGCGAAGGGCCTGGCGGACCTCGTCGGGCGACAGGCCCGGCGGCAGATCGAACCGCGCATGCAGGTAATCGCGGATCACCGTGTCCAGATGTCCCCAGAACGTCCCGGCGTCGGACTTCCGGCCCAGCCCTTCCAGGGCGGCACGCGCCCGCCGCAGGGCCTTTCGCCGCACCGACAGGTCGCCGTGCAACGACAGGGACCTTCGCTTCCGCGTGATCGCCTCTGCGCCCATCCAGAAGGCCATCGGAATGGTCATCCCCAGCAGCACCAGCGCCGTCGGCAGTTCCCACGGGGGCGGCCCGGGAGGTCCCGGTTCCGCTGCGGCCACGATTGCCGTCACGGGCTCGTGGCCCCCCTCCGGGGTCAACGCCTCGTGGACCGGCCCGGTGCCGCGGTTCGTGGAAACTGCCAGCCGCAGGATCTCGGACCGGGCCCGCTCGTAGTGGCCGGACACGCTGTTGAAGTAGGGCAGGTCGATCCGCCCGATCTCGAAGTCCCCTTCATGCTCCGGGGACAGGAGGTACTGGAACGTCCGGCGGCCCGACACCCCACCCACGTCCACGACCAGTTCGTCGAGGTCCTGCGCGGGAACGCGGGCCACCCGGACGCCGTCGGGCGCCTGGATGTCCGGCGGCTTGACTGCGCGCAGGTTGCCGCTTCCCGTAACCTCGACGGTCAGCACGGCCGATTCGCCGACGCGGACCGAGGCACGGTCCAGGGTGGCCTTGAGCGCGAACGAGCCCACGATCCCTTCCACCCAGTCCGCGGGCCTGCCCTCCGCGGGCACGGGCAGCACCGTCAGCGCGGCGGGTTCGGAGGCCAGCGAGTATCGGCGGTGCGAAAAGAAGTCCCCGACGGACAGCACCACCGACAGCGGGTCGAGGATCGCCTTCCCGGGACCCAGGGCCATCACCGCGCCACGCCACAGCACCCGGGACTCGTAGGACTGCCCCTTGATGCGGACGCGCGTCCCCTCGTCGCTGTTGGCGGGCGCCTGCTCGGCCACGAACCCGGCCAGCCGCGGAGGCGTTTCCAGGCGGATGCTCGTCAGCGGCACGTCCGAGCGCGTGAACAGCACGTATTCCACGTAGATCGGCTCGCCCGCATACAGGGGCCGCGTTGGAGCCTTCGCCAGCAGGAACGCCTGCTTTCCGGACATCGCCTCGGGGACCGTCTGGTCGGCCGGCGCGGTCGGGGGGCTGGCGGCCGGCGCCTGGGCCTGCGGCAGCCCGGGAAACGCCGGCATTCCCGGGATCGCGGGCGACGAGGGAGGCGGCTCGCTGGGGAGGGGCGACCCCTTCGCAACGACCTTGATGGTGACAGGTCGCGACTGGGCCACCACCTTGCTGCCGGACAGCAGCGAAACGGCGCCGATCGTCAGGTTTCCCGGGCGCTGGGGCGCCAACTGCAGCACGATCCGCTGCTCCTGGCGCGTCACTCCGTTGGCGATGGTCACCGACGAGCCCGACGATTTGCCCACCACGGTGAAGTCGGGCATCTCGGGGCCACGCGTCCCGTCGAAGGAGCCTTCCAGCATGACTTCCAGGGTCACGGTCTCGCCCATCGCGATGGCGGTGCGGTCGGGGGTGGTGCGGACGGACTGCGCAGCCGCCGGGGACGATGCGGCCACCAGGGCGCAAATCACCGCGGCCAGGAGGAAGGCTCCCCCCGCCTTTCCGTTGGATCGTCCCGAGGCGGCTTCGGCTCCGGCGAAAGTTTCCTGCAAAAACCCATCGCCTTCGCCTGCGCGCTCGGGAGGAGGTGACCGGCGGCACATGGCGGCTGACATCCGGATCCCCTGAACCTCCTACCAGTCCTTGTCGGGAACGCGATCCCGCCACGGCGATTTCTTCGCCGCGTCGCGGGCCTCCAGATTCTCGTCGTTGCGGTCGATCGCATCAAGCAGTTCCCGCAGGGTCCGCGACCCGGCCTGCGGCTGGTCCTGCTTCTGCTGTTGTTGCTGCTGCTGGTCGTTGTTGCCGCCCTTCGGGTCCCGCACCGACAACTGGTAGAACCCTTCCCGCCCGCCTCCGCTCACCCGGATCGCGAAGGGGGCATCCTGCTCGGCCTTGGGCAGCAGGGCCGTGATCGTTTCGCCCCCCTGTCCGGGCTGGCGCTTCACGTCCAGGGGCGTGCCGTCGGCCGAAAGGACCTCGAGGTCCAGCGGCCCCTCTCCGTCCTGTACCGACACGGCGACTTCCTTCCGGCTGCCCTGCTTTTCGGTGTACGTGAACCAGTCGTCGTTGTTGGGGCAGATCCGCAGGCCGTGGTCGCCGTCGTCCACGGGCTTGGCCGCCGCCTTCGAGTCGTTCGGCTCCATGCCGTCGTCGCCCTGGGGACAGGGAGGGATCACCCGGGCTTCGAGGGTGTACGGAATGCCGTCCTCCTCCTTGGGCCCGGTGATGGTCAGCAGTGCCGACGTGGCGGTGGTCGCCTTCAGGCGCGCGTCCTTCTTCTTGTCCGCCCTCACCCGGCCGTCGGCGTCCGTCAGCGTCAGGTCGACCTTCGCGGGCGTCCGCTTCGGCTCGCCGCCCGCCTCCGGCCCGCCGCCCGGACCCGCCGCGGGCGCCTTGCCGGCCGCGGCATCGGGCTCGACCGGCTCCAGCACCGACGCGAACAGCGTCTCGCCATCCCGCAACGGCACCCGGAACCAGTCCTCGTCCCCGGGGCACAGCAGGAGGTCTTCCTTCGCCTCCAGCGAGTTGGGGTTCAGGGCCAGGAATTGGGCCTGGGCCGCCGTGTTGTTGGGCTCGAACTTGTCGTCCAGCTTCGAGCACGGAGGATAGGCGGCCGCGGCCGCCAGCTCGAGGTTGCGCCGCGTGTCCTCGGCCGCGGGATCCTGGATCACGGCGCTGGTCAGGGCGTCCACCGCCTGCCGCCAGGTCGTGCGGACGTCCCGGGCGGGCTTCTTTTCGTCGCCTTCCTTCATGGCCTTGCGGGCAAGCAGGGTCCCCTTCGCGTGGTACAGCCGGGCCTCGGTGGGCCAGTCGGGGCGCACCGCCTTCGCCTGCGTGCGGGCCGCCAGGGCCTGGTTCGAGGCCTCGACCGCGCCGTCCAGGTCGCCGGCCTTCTCGCGGGCCAGGGCCAGGTCGTACAGCAGGTCCGGCCGTCCCGGCAGCTCCTGGACGAGGTCCCCCAGGGCCTTGGCCGCGTCCCCGTACTGGCCCTTCGCCAGCAGGGCCAGCGCGTCGGACACGCCAGGATGGTCGCGCTCGATCAGGCGCTTCCAGCCCTGGGCCAGCGTGGTGGCCGGGGCGCTCGCCGCCAGCACCGCCACCAGCACCATCGCCGCCGCCCGCCCGTTCCGTCCCGGCCACCGCCACGCGGCGCCCGCCAGCAGGAACGGCACGATCATGAACGCCAGCGCCGCGCCCAGGGGCCACTGGAAGCGGTCCTCCAGAAGGCGGTCGACCTGGGCCTGGTACTCGTTCTTCTGCAGCGAATCGATTTCGGCCGCCAGCGCGGACGCGACGTCCGCACCGGGCGCCAGCGCGAAGTACTTCCCGCCCGTCCGGTTCGACAGGTTCTTCAGCAGCGTCTCGTTCAGCTTGCTCAGCAGCGGGGCCACGCCGTCGCTGTCCCGCGCGGTCCCGGTGACGTTGCCGTTGTCGTCCAGCACCGGGATCGGCTGGCCCGCCGGCGTCCCGACGCCCACGGTGTAGATGCGGACGCCCCGCTCGGCCAGCGCGGCCGCGGCCTTCTCCGGATCGCCCTCGAAGTTCTCGCCGTCCGTGAAGAGCACGATGGCCTTCGAAAGCGACCCGCCGGTCCCGGGCTCGTGATCCACGCCCAGCGCCGATCCGGCCACCGCCAGGGCCCGCCCGATGGCGGTCCCGGGCACGGGCAGGTCCGTGACGCGCAGCTCCTTCAGGTACTCGTCCAGCACGCCCGTGTCCACGGTCAGCGGGCTCTGGATGAAGGCCACCCCCGCGAACGGGACCAGCGCCCACCGGTTGCCGCGCGACGCCTTCAACAGCCGCGTGATCTCGATCGTGGAGGCGGTCAGGCGGTCCGGCACGACGTCCGACGCCTTCATGGACCGGCTGGCGTCCAGCACCACCGCGATGTCGACGCCGACACCCCGGACCGACACCTCCTTGAGGCCCGCCCGGGGCCGCAGGGCGGCAACGCAAAGCAATTCCGTGGCGATCAGCACGCACGTCGCGGCCGCGATTCGCCGGGACGGGGACATGCCCGACAGCATGCGAGGCAACAGCCTCCGGCCGGGGAAGGACCGCGCCACCCGGGCCCTGAAAAGCTCGTGCGCCGCGTAGATCGGGATCAGCAGCAGCGGCAGCAGGAGGATCGGCCACCACTCGCCGTTCGCCCACCGGATGTCGTCGATACGCAACACGTTCAGTCCCTCACGGCCACCGACGGAGCACGGTCAGGCCCAGGACCTCCCCCAGCAGGAACAGCGCCAGGGAGGCCGCCAGCGGGGGCAGGAACGCCTCCCGCCATCGGTGCAGGGCCGGGGCCGCGAACTCCGTCGTCTGTAGGTGCTCGAACTCCTTTCGGAAGTCCTCCTCGGTGGCGGCCTCGAAGGCCTTGCCGCCGGTCGAATCGGCGATGGAATGCAACAGGGCCGGGTTCACCGGGAAGGGCTGGTCCGGGCGCTCGTAGACGCGCCGCCCTTCCGGCGTGAACAGCGGCCGACCCGTGAACTGGTGGTTCGCGGGCAGGAACGTGTCCTTGCCGGTCCCCACCAGGAAGGTCCACACGTGCACCGGCCGGTCGCTGGACTGCTGCCCGATGAAGCGGGCGATTTCCTCGGGCGCCGCCTTGCCGGCGTTGTTGTCCCCGTCCGTGATGAGGACGATGTTCCGGCTCTTCGCGGGCGAGTCCTCCAGACGCTTGTACCCACGCGCCAGCGCGTCGCCGATGGCCGTGGCCTCGCCCGTGATGGTGCAGGCGTTGGCGCAGGAGTCCTGGTCGCCGGAAGCGCGGGTCCGGTCGTCCAGCACCAGCCCGTCCAGGATTCGCAGCATCGCGTCCCGATCCAGCGTCAGCGGGAACTTGACCCAGGCCTTGCTGGAAAAGATCACCAGCCCGATGCGGTCCTGGGGCCGCGAGCGGATGAACCCCTTCAGCACCTCGCGGGCGCTTTCGAAGCGGTTCGGCGGCTCCTTGCCCTGTTTGTGGTGTTCGAGGATCTTGTCGGCCGGCATATCGACGGCGTTCATGGACCCGGACATGTCCAGCGCGATGACGAAGTCCGCGCCCTCGCCGGTCAGCGCGTCGGCCTCCTCGATCTGCGGACGGGCCAGGGCCAGCACCGCCAGCAGTGCCGCCAGGGCCTGCAGGCCCAGGGGAAGCGGGGCCAACAGCGCCATCCGGGACGGGTTCGCCAGGGTGACCATCGCCAGGGTCGGCAGGCGCAGGGTGGGCGGCTTGCGGATCGCGCGACGCAGGCCCCAGGCGGCGGCCAGCACCACCGGGACCGCAAGCAGCAACAACCATGGCGACTCGAAGCGCATCGCCTACCCCTCCCCCCGCATCGGCGCCGGCGCCGCCTGTTCGGAAGGCGCCATCGCCCGTTCGACCGCTTCCCGTGCGCGGCGCACGAGGCTCGCGGCCTCCTCGACCGACGGGACGTACTTCGCGAACTTGATCAGGTCGCACAGGGACAGGAAGTCCTCCAGTTCCGGGCGGGTCAGGCGCCGCAGGTCGTGACCCTCCAGGATCCGCAGGACCTCCCAGGAGGTCAGGTCCACGCCCGAAAAACCGAACGTCGCGCCCAGGAACTCGCGCAGCACCTCGCTGACCAGCAGGGCCAGTCGCTGGAACTCGCCGGACTCGATCAGGCCCAGGGCCTCGATTTCCGCGAGGCGTTCGAAGGCGACCTCGTGGGCCGGGCGCGGCGGCGGCGGCGGCCGGCGCGCGTCGTTCCACGCCTTGAAGCGCCGGTACCCCAGGATGGACAGCACGGCGGTGGCCAGCGCGATCCCCAGGCCGGCCAGCGTCCACAGCAGCGGGTTGTTGCGCACCCGCACCGGGACGACGGCGCCCGCGGACGCCAGTTCGGGGGCGGCCTCGTTGCCGAAGGTCGAACCCACCTGCACGCGGACCTCGGGCGTCGTCGCGGTCTTCGCCTCGCCGGCCGCGGTCACGTAGGGCACCTCGATCGGCGGGACGACGGCGGCGCCCACCCGCACGGGCAGCAGCGTCAAGGTGTGCTTCTCGCCGGTGCCTTCCCCGAGGACCGCGGAGGCCTCGCGCGCCGCCTTGACCAGCACCAGCGGGGCCACGATCGGGGCCTCCGGGAAGTAGACGCGGGTCCCCTGCGGGTAGCCGACGTCGAACGTCACCGTGAACGGCCGACCCACCGACACGTCGGAGGCGGCCACGTCCACGCGGAACCTCAGGTCGCCCTGCGGAGGGAGCACGGAGGTGTTGGCGGCGGTCGCGTCGGCCTTCGGGGCCGGGGGAGCCGGGGCAGGCGTGACGCCGGCCGCCGAGGCGGCGAGAAGCATCGCCGACATCGCCATCCCGACGGCCCCTGTCCAGCGGCCGATCGCCGAAGCCTTCCTGCTCCTCGTCACAGCGTCTTCCCCTTCAGTCGTGCGAAATGCCCGGCCAGGGTCCGTTCGTAGGGCGCCGCGGTGGAAAACGACGTGCCCGGGACGCGGTTGCGCGCCAGGACCTGGTCCAGGCGCGACCTTTCGGCGGCAGAGGCTTCGCGGTAGCGTTCCAGGAACGCCTTGGTCGTGGGCACCACGGCCAGTTCGCCGGTTTCGGCGTCCCTCAGGGCGACCAGCCCGCCCTCGAACAACGCGTCCTCGAGCGGGTCCCGCACCACCAGTGCGTGGACGTCGTGGCGACGCGTGGCCACGCGCAGCGCCCTTTCGAAGTCCGGAACGTGGAAGTCCTATACGATGAACAAGGCCGCCCGCCGCTTCACGACGCGCCCCACGAACGACAGCGCCTCGGCCAGGTCGGTCGGTGCGCCGTCGGCCCGCATCGCCAGCACCTCGCGGATGACCCGCAGGGCGTGCCGCCGGCCCTTGCGGGGCGGGATGAAGCGCTTGACGCCGCTGCCGAAGGTCACCAGCCCGACGCGATCGCCGTTCATCTGCGCCGACAGGGCGATGCAGGCCGCCACCTGGGCTGCCAGTTCGCGCTTGACGTCCTGGACCTCGTGGTCCAGGCCTTTCGACGTGTACGTCGCCGACGACAGGCCGAAATCCATCGACAGCGACGCGTCGGCCAGGATCAGGACGGTCAGCTCGCGTTCCTCGACGAACTGCTTCACGTGGATCTGCCCGGTGCGGGCCGACACGTTCCAGTCGATCAGGCGGACCTCGTCTCCGGGGGTGTAGGGCCGCACCTCGTCGAAGGACATCCCGCGGCCCTTGAACACGCTGTGGTAGCGGCCGGACAACTGCTCGTTGACCAGCCGCTGGGCCGCGATCTCGATGCGACGCACGCGCGCCAGGAGGCTCCGCAGGGCTTCGGGATCCTCGATGACCCCGTCGTCCTTAGGGGCGACCAGCGACTTGTACTGCCTGGGGTCCGACGCCTTCATGGCGCGCTCCCGTCCTTCAATCGGCCCGCGATCACGGCACCGCCACCGAGTCGAACAGCCGCTTCAGCAGATCCTCGGCCGTCAGGTTTTCCGCCTCGGCCTCGTACGACAGCAGGATGCGGTGCCGCAGCACGTCCATGCCCACGGCCTTCACGTCCTCGGGGATCACGTAGCCCCGGTGCCGCAGGAACGCGTGGGCACGGGCGGCCTCGTTCAGGTAGATGCTGGCCCGGGGGGACGCGCCGTAGCGCACGTATTCCTTCAGCCCCTTGATCCCGTAGTCCTCGGGCCGGCGGGTGGCCTGCACCAGGTCGACGATGTACTCCTTGATCTTCGGGTCCATGTAGACCTCGGCCAGCACCGAACGCGCCCGGTCCAGTTCGGCGACGGTCAGGACCTTGTCGACCTTCGGCACCGACGCCAGCGTCATGCGGTCCATCACCTGCAGCTCCTCCTCGCGGGAGGGGTAGGTGACGCGGACCATCAGCATGAACCGGTCGATCTGCGCTTCCGGCAGGGGGTACGTCCCCTCCTGCTCGATGGGGTTCTGGGTGGCCAGGACCAGGAACGGCTCGGGCAGCTTGTGCGCGACGTCGCCGATGGTGACCTGGCGCTCCTGCATCGCCTCCAGCAGCGCGGACTGCACCTTGGCCGGCGCGCGGTTGATTTCGTCCGCCAGCACGATGCCCGCGAAGATGGGGCCCTTCTTGACCGTGAACGCGCCGGTCTGCTGGTTGTAGATCTGCGTGCCCGTCAGGTCGGCGGGCAGCAGGTCCGGCGTGAACTGGACGCGGGCGAACGAGGCGTCCAGCACCTGCGAGACCGTCTTGACCGTCAGGGTCTTGGCCAGGCCGGGCACGCCTTCCAGCAGCACGTGCCCCCGGCACAGCAGCGCGATGAAGATCTTGTCCAGCAGGTCCCGCTGGCCCACGATGACCTTGCCGATTTCGGCGACCACGCGATCGACGAAGGCGCTTTCCTTCCGAACCATTTCCGTCAGCACCCGGACGTCCTGCTCCATCGCATCCTCCAAGTGAGCCCGAGGCGACTCCGTCTCCGGCGAGAGTTTCCTGCGGAAACCCGTCGCCTGCGCCTACGTGCTCGGGCCAGCTTCAAGTGAGCCCGAGGCGACTCCGTCTCCGGCGAGAGTTTCCTGCGGAAACCCGTCGCCTGCGCCTTCGTGCTCGGGCCAGCACCAGGCTCGACCGGGCGAACAACCCACCTGGCGCGCGGTTGATTCCCGGACGCGTGATCCTGTGGCCGGAGGCCGTGTGCGTCAAGAAGAAGGCAGGAGATCGGGCGAGGGGTTGCGCGGATCAGCGGCGACCGCCACCCATGCGCTGCGCCGGTCCGGAACGCCCGCCCCCGCGGGCATCGCCGCGGTCGCCGGCACCGACGCGCCCGTGGCCTCCGAAGCCGCCGCGATCAGGTCCCATGCGGTCGATCCCGTGACCGCCGCCCCGCCGTTCGCCGCCGAAGCCGGAGCCGCCTTGTGGTTCACGGCTGAACCCCGCGCCACCGCCCCGCCGATCGCGGGCGTACCGCGGCTCCACGGGGCGCTCGCGACGTTCCCACCCGATGCCGCGATCGTCGCGTCCGCCGCGTTCCCACCCGATGCCCCGGCCGTAGCGTCCCCCGCGGTCGTAGCGGGCCTCGCCCCAGCGCCCCCACGGGACCATTTCCGCCCGTGGCAGCAGCACCGGGACCTGCTGCGGCAGGAACCGAACTTCCGACGGCACGTACGCCGTGCCGACCAGCTCCCACGGGCCCTCGTAGGATTCGGCGCGGTACCATCCCCCGTCCCACGCCGACCACCAGAAGCCGTCCGCAAAGAAGACGTCCAGGTCGGGCGCACGCTGGTAGTAGACCCCGCCGGGCAGCAGGTACAGGCTCGCCGGTGCCGCGATCGGAGCCGGGAAGACCATCGCGGGGCGGAACCGGGCCTGCGCCGCGGAGGGCACGACCGCCATCGCCATCACCGCCATCGTCGCCATCGTCCATCGCTTCGCCATGGTGCACCTCCCGCTCCGGAACCCGTCCCCGGCGCCGCCGCCGCGGGTTCCGGTGCCATTGACGGCGGGTCCCGGCAGATATTTCCGGTACGCTCATCCTTGACGCAGCCCCGGAAACCTCGTAGATTTCCCGCGTTTTGTGCGCCTGGAGGCGGCTCCTGATGGCAACCAACGATCCGACTCGGCCCGGCGAAGTCCCCCCCATTCTGGCTTCGGACTTCCATTCCATCCTTCCCCGGCAGCCCGACCGCCACGAGTGGAAGGTCCGCGCGGCGGTGCTGCTGTTCGCGGCCGCCGTGCTGATCCCCATGGCAGGCTCGTTCGGCCTGTGGGATTGCTGGGAAACGCACTACGGCGAAGTCGCGCGCTACATGCACGAAACGGGCGACCTGCTGTCGCCGTGGTGGGGCTACAAGGACCAGATCGGCAGCGAGCCCAAGACGGGCGAGTGGTTCTTTTCCAAGCCCATCCTGATCATGTACGGCGAGATCCTGTTCATGAAACTGGTCGGCTTCGGGGACTGGGCGATCCGCCTGCCCTGGGCGCTGCTGGGGACCCTGGGGGTGTTCTTCACCTACTGCACGATGGGCCGCATCTTCGGCCGCAAGACGGGCCTGCTGGCCGCCGGGATGCTGCTGACCGCACCCTACTGGTTCTTCCTGTCGCGACAGGCCATCACGGACCTGCCGTTCGTCGGGACGCTGACCATCGGGCTCCTGTTCTTCATGAACGCCTACTTCGGGCCGCGGTTCGAGCCCACCAACAAGGGGTTCCTGGCCTGGCTGGTGGCGGCCATCGGCCTGTTCCTGCTGATCGCGGTCCCGCAGTTCGTGGTCATCGGCCTGGACCTCGAGCCCGAGGGCAGCTACGAGCGGTTCGGCGTGGTGATGGCGGCGTGGATCACGCTGCAGAAGATGGGCTGGTTCCACGCGGCCATCTACTTCATCGCGACGGCGGTTCTGCTGGGCCTGATCGGCGTGCCCCTGTGGCGCGAGCACCGGGCCGGCACGCTGTTCACGCCCGAGAGCAAGGACAAGTGGATGCGGCGGGCGGCGCTGTGGACCGCCTACACGTTCCTGGGCCTCGCCACGCTGGGCAAGGGGCTGCTGGGCTTCATGCTGCCCGGCGCGATCCTGTTCCTGTACCTGCTGCTGACCTCCGAGTGGCGCGCGCTGAAGCGCCTGGAGATCCTGCGCGGCTGCCTGATGCTGTGCCTGGTGATGCTGCCCTGGTACCTGGGCATGTTCGCCAAGCACGGCAACGCCTTCTACACGCGCTTCCTGGTCCACGACCACTTCAACCGGCTGGGCGCCGGCGTGCACCAGATCGACACCGGCACCTTCGAGCATTTCCTGAAGTGGGGCGCCCTGGGCCTGTTCCCGTGGGTCGGCTTCGTGCCGCTGATCCTGCGCGACGTGGCGCGCATGCGCCTGAAGGACGGGTCGCCACGGTCCCGCCTGCGCCTGTTCCTGCTGATCTGGTCGTTCTTCGCGTACCTGCTGTTCACGCTGTCGGCGACCAAGTTCCACCACTACATCTTCCCGGCCATCCCGCCGTTCATCCTGCTGGCGTCGATGTCCATCGAGGACTTCCTGAAGGACCGCACCTGGTCCACGCGGCTGGCGGCGATCGTGGGCGCGGGCATCGTGGCCTCGGTCGGCCTGTGGATCGTCACGGACCAGCAGGCCTTCCGGAACATGTTCACGTACAAGTACGACCGCCCGCTGCCCGAGTACCCGCCGACCGACCCCGACGGGCCGGTCAACGCCGGGTCCAAGACCACGTGGGAAAACTCGACGTTCTACAAGTACACCAGCCCGTTGACGCACGAGTTGCTGCAGGCGGACGCCCTGCAGTACGAAACCTTCCTGACGGGCTGGCTGATCGTCGCGGTGACGCTGTTCGCGCTGCTGGCGCTGCCGCCGATGTTCCGAAAATGGTCCTTCCTGGGGTTGTGGGGGTCAGGGGTCGTGCTGCTGCTGTGGTGCCTCAACTGGTACATGCCAATGATGTCGCCATCGTGGAGCGTGAAGTACCTGTTCGAGGACTACTTCGATCGCTGCACGCTGGTCGAGAACGACGACTGGGTGAAGGACGCCTACACGCCGATCCTGTCGAAGGTCGGGCTGGACGCGATCCCGAAGTACCTGGGGTCGACCGGGAAGCGCGTGTGCAAGGAGGACGTCATCGCGTGGCTGATCACGTGGCGCGGTGAAACCTACTATACGCACAGCGAGATCAAGCCCCTGATGAAGGCCAACCAGTTGGGGCCGTACCTGGAAACGCTGTACCCCGGCGGCCGGCTGTTCGCGCTGACGCAGGCCGGGAGGACCACGGGCCTCAAGTCGGCGCTGGACCGCGAAACCGAAACGCTCAAGAAGAAGGGCGTCGGCAAGCTGATGAACATCAAGGAATGGAAGGTCGACAAGCTGAACGAGGAGTCGGCCTACTTCGCGCTGGTCGTGGCCACGCCGTTGACCGCGGACGAGGCGGCCGTGAAGCCCGTCGGGTCGGATGACGAAGAGGGCCCAGGCGCCGAAAAGACCGATACGCCGCCCGCCGGAATGTAGGGTCGTGCGATGCAGACGGTGCTGCTGATCGTCGCGATCGGGGTGGCGTCGTTCCTGGCCCTGCCGCTTGTCTACCTCGCATATCGTTCCGTCGGCAAGTCCCTCCACTGGCGATTCCGGCCCGGCCTGCGGCGCCTGACGACCCTGGCCGGCATGGAGCAGTTCCCCTCGACCGATCGGTCACAACGCCTGCTGGCCTTCGAATGCATTCCGGAACACCGGTTCGAGGTGCGGGTGCGTGACCGGCGGACGGGCGTGGACCGGGTGCTGCGGGGCCCGGGGATCCACGCCCGCAGGCCGCGCCTGTCGCTCGACGGGCGGTTCGTGGCATACGAGGCGATTCTCGCGTGCGCGCCCCGACGCGTTTCCCGCCTGGTGGTCCACGACCTGGCCACGTCGATGGACCGGATCCTCGGGGAGGGGTTCGACCACGTGACGTCGTTCGCGATCAGCGCGGACGGCAGCCGCGTGCTGGTGTGCGGCGCGAAGGACGGCATCCGAAAGGTCCGCCTGGTCGCGGACGCGTCTGTGGACGCGTCGGGGGCAGGCCGGCCGCTGGTCCCGGGCACGTCCGAGGAGGCGTCCCCGGCCCTGTCCGCCGACGGTCGTCGCGCCGCCTTCCTTTCCAGCCAGGCCGCGCATCCGTCGCGCCGCATGGCCCCGGTCGTGATCAATGCCGACTCCGGCGCGACGCTGCACGTCGCCGACGAGGGCGACGCCCGCGCGCTGGCGATGTCCGCCGACGGCCGTGTCCTCGCCTGGGAGGCAGCGGGCGACGGTCCCACGCGGATCCGGGTGCTGGACCTCGACGCCCGCCGGGTG
>CAIOFV010000046.1 GCA_903857665.1 uncultured Myxococcales bacterium | reverse complement strand
TGCGCGAAAAACTGCTACGGCTTGTAATCCCGCCCCGAAGACCAGAACGGTCCTTTCCCAGGGCCGTGAAGGTGAAGATGAGCAACTACAAAAGGAAACGCCCCGTCACGCTGGTCGATGGGCTTAAGTGAATGGCATTGGATCTAGGGCCCGCTCCCGCCCCGCCGCGCCCCCGACCGATTCATTCGAACGAATGACATTTTCTGCCTAAACCGGATCCGCCTTTGAACCGATAGATACCCATCGGCAAGCCGTGCCGTCCTCCCGACCCGAAGGGGCCGGGTGCTGTGCGAAGTCGCGGCGGAAGTGGAGGCGAGCCATGCGAAGGATCCGGTCGGTGACCCCGGAGCGTTTGCCGCGACCGACCTCGCTGGAGGTCGCCGAGCGGATGCTGCGCGTGCACCTGACGCTGGCGTCGGACCGGATGGCGGGAGGGCGGCCGCCCCGGTCCAGGGTCAGGAAGGCGGTTCTGGATCGGGGACATCGCAGGCGGGGGGCATGATCATGAGGAACAGCCGGGAATCCAGGGAACTGTCTCGTCTCCTCTGGAGCCTGCTGCTCGCAGGCGTCGTCGCTTCCGGGGCGCTGTTCATCGCGTCCCGTTCGATGACCAGCCCGTCGCGGCTGAGCACCGGCCCCGAGGGCGCGCTGTACGTCCAGATGCAGGCGCCCGGGTTGGGCGTTGCGGTCTACCGGATGCCCTCCGGGTCGCGCATGAGGGACCTGTTCCACGCGGCTCGGGTGCAGTTGCCTCGCGGTGCGGAAGGGATGGAACTGCTGGAGCCGGGGCAGGCGGTGGCCGTGGAAGCGAACGGCGGCGTGTCCCTGTCCTGGATGCCGGGTGACCAGATGGTGGCGCTCGGCGTGTCGATCCCGTTGAACGAATGCGGCCTGCAAGACCTGGTGGCGATCCCGGGGATCGGCGAGGCCACGGCCGTGAAGATCATGAAGGGGCGCGTCGAGCGCGGGCGCTACGATTCCTTCAGCGAACTGGCGAACCTTTCCGGCGTCGGCGAAAAGACCCTGACGGCGCTGCGGCAGTACGGCAGGTTGTAGGGCAGGGGCAAGGCGTCGGCCGCTGGGGACCGTCCCTGCCCCCGTCCCCGCCCCTGTCTACGTCCGCGGAACCGGGCGTCCCACCGTCATCTTCGCGTTCTTCAACAGGCGTACGGAAGCGTCTTCGGCCTCGCGGATCACCTCGGTGATGTCGGCCGTGGCGAGGCGCCGGTCCCGCACCACGACCCGGCCGTCGGTCAGCACATGACGGACGTTGTCCCGGCCCATCGAGTGAACGATCGTGCCGGCCGGGTCACCTTCAGGGAAGCAGTGGGCCCGGCGGCGATCCAGGACCTGCAGGTCCGCCTTCTTGCCCTTTTCGATCGAGCCGATGTCGCCATCGAGGCCCAGGGCGGTGGCCCCTTCGATCGTCGCCATCCGTAGCATCGTCCGGGCGGGCATCGCCGTCGGGCCGTGCAGCCCCTTCTGGACCAGGGACGCCGTGCGCATCTCGAGGAACGCGTCCAGGTTGTTGTTGCAGGGGGCGCCATCGGCACCCAGCGTGACGCGAACGCCGGCCGCGAGCATGGCCGGCACGGGCGCGACCCCGGAACCCAGCTTGAGGTTCGCCGAAGGGCAGTGCAGGACCACCGTGGACGTTTCCGCCAGGCGACGGATTTCCTCGGGCGTGACGTGGACGCAGTGGGCCAGCAGCAACCCGGGCCCCAGCAGGCCCATCTGCTCGAACAGGGCGATCGGGCGGCACCCGAAGCGTTCGACCGTGAGGCGGTTCTCCTCGTCGGTTTCCGAGCAATGGGTGTGCACCCGCATCCCCGAGTTCCGGGCCGCCACCGCGATGCCTTCCAGGAGGTGCATCGAGGAGGCCATGGCGAAGCGCGGAGCCAACGCGAACCGCGCCAGTCCCCCGGTCGTCCGGCAGCGCTCTGCCAGTTCGAGGGACTGGGACAGGGCGGTGTCGGGGTTCTCGGACAGCGCGGCCGGCCCGTCATGCAGGTCCATCAGCACCTTGCTGAACACGCCCCTGAGGCCCATCTCCAGCGCATGCCGGATGATCACGCCGGTATGCCGGACCGTGCCCATGTCGTTGATCGTGGTCGTTCCCGAAAGCAGCAACTCGGCGGCGCCCAGGCGGGTCGAGGCCCGGAGGGTCGCCTCGTCGTGGGCGGCTTCGAGGGGCCAGGTCCACGTGCGCAGCCAGTCCATCAAGGGCATGTCGTCGGCCCGGTTGCGCCAGAGGGTCTGGCACAGGTGCACGTGGGCCTGCACGAAGCCCGGCAGCACCCAGCAGCCGGTCGCGTCCAGGACGTCGGCGCCTTCCGGGGGCGTCAGGTACGGGCCGATGGCGGTGATCCGGCCGTCCGTGACCAGCACGTCGGCGTCGAGGATCGTGTCGTAGGGGTCCAGCGTGAGGACCGTTCCGCCCCGCAGGAAGACCGGCTGCCGCGAGGGCTGGGAACGGGGCTGGAAGCCGGATTCCGAACGCGCAGGGGCCGGGTCGTCGCTCATCGGGAACCTCCGTCCAGGAAGCCGGGGCCGAAGGCATCGGGCAGAAGGGTCGACAGGCGGGTGCGCACGATGCGGCCGTCGGCGGCCACCAGCACGACATCGAGGTCGGGGCCGAATTCCGACAGCGCCTGGCGGCACATGCCGCACGGCGGGCACGGGTCGCCCTGGGCCGTGACGACGGCCACCGCAGACAAGGCGCGTTCGCCGGCGGCTACGGCGGCGGCGATGGCCCCGCGCTCGGCGCACAAGGAAACGGGATACGAGGCGTTTTCGACGTTGCAGCCGGCGTGGATGGCGCCGGAGGCCCCGAGCACCGCCGCGCCCACGTGGAACCCCGAGTACGGGGCATAGGCGTTCGGCAACGCGGCTCGTGCCGCCGCCACCAGCCGGTCGAGCGCCTCGTCCGTCATGGCAGGGCCTCCAGAGTGGATTCAAAGAGGGAGGCGAGGCGCGACCCGGCGGAGGCCCCGACCTCCTTCACGTCCTCGTGGGACAGGGGGCCTGCGCCCAGGCCGGCCGCCAGGTTCGTGATCACGCTGACCGCGCCGACGCGCATGCCGGCATGCCGGGCCGCGATGACCTCCGGGACCGTGGACATGCCGACGGCATCGGCGCCGAGGGTGCCAAAGGCGCGGATCTCGGCGGGGGTCTCGTAGGTCGGGCCGCTGACCGCGAGGTAGACCCCGGAGTGCAGCGGGATGCCGAGCCGCTGGGCCGCGGTGGCGAAGGCGGCGCGCACATCGGGGTCGTAGGCGCGGGTCATGTCGGGGAACCGCGGGCCCAGGGCGTCCACGTTCAGGCCCCGCAGGGGGTTGGCGCCCATCAGGTTGACGTGGTCGGAGATCGCCATCAGGTCGCCGGGCCGGAACGCGGGGTTCAGTCCGCCCGCTGCGTTGGAAGCCAGCAGGACGGGAGTCCCCAGCAGGGCCATCGCGCGCACGGCGATCGCCGTCGTCGCGAGGTCGTGGCCCTCGTAGAAGTGGACGCGTCCCGCCAGCACCGCAACGCGACGGCCGCGCAGCGTGCCCAGCACCAGCACGCCCCGGTGTCCCGGGACCGTCGGCTCGGGCAGGCCCACGGTATCGTAGGGCAGGGTGATGATGGGTTCGACGCGCTGCTCGAAGCCCGACAGGCCCGAGCCCAGCACCACGGCGACCTCGGGCAGCCAGTCGTGCTCGGCGAGGCGGGCCTGGCGGAGGATGGCCCGGGCCGAAAGGCAGGCGTGAAGCACCCCGGGGGACGCGGCTGGATCGGACTCGATGGCCCCGATTCGACGTGTGACGGCGTCGAAGCGATCGGTCGCTTCCACGAGGGGCTCCGCGTTCCAGCGGCCTGGATTCTACCCCGGATCCAGTCCCCGCTTGTAATCGCGGGGTGAACGGATCATGATCCCGCCACCCGAAGGGAGTTGGAGATGAGGCGAGTTGCGATCGGAACGGTGATGGTGGCCGCGATGGCGTGTGCATCGTGCTCGAAGACGGCGGATGCCCCCGTCGCTCCCCTGAAGAAGGTGGAATCCCCCGCGAGCGGGTTGCCCGTGGCGGCGCCGAAGCCCGGCGAGGCACCCGTGAAGGCGGCGGGCGAGGCCCCCGGCGACGCGGTGCACCAGGGCGCGATGGGTTCCCCGACGGCCGTGCCGGACGACGACGTCCACAAGGCGGCGAAAGCCGGCATGATGGGCGCCGGCGGCATGGGCGACATGGGTGGCATGGGGGGGCAGAACGGGCTTCCCGGGCACGGCATGGTCCAGGACGCGGGCCAGGCCGACGGCGGCGATCCGGCGCTGCGACTGAACGGCCTGGGCAGCAAGGCGGAACTGGACAAGGCACTGAAGGACATCGAGGGGGACGACGCGAAGAAGAAGTTCGACGCGGCCTTCCGGTTGACCTTCGCGGCGGACAAGTCGAAGAGGGACATCGACAAGGCCAAGGCCTCCTTCGAGGAAATCCTGAAGGCGCAGCCCGCGGCGGCGCCGTGCTATCGCGGGCTGGCCTACGTGGCGCTGTCCCGGGGCTTCGACGTCGATGGCGCCGTGGCAGCCTACAAGAAGGCCCTCGAGGTCAAGCCGGACTACGCCGAGGTCCACTACGCGATGGCATTCCTGTTCGCGGGGTCGGATCTGGACAAGGGCCGCGACCACCTGAAGCGGGCGCTGGAACTGGGCATGCCCGACGAGCAGGGCCTGAAGAAGGTCTACAACCTCCCCTAGACCCGTGATATACGAATCCCCGTCGCACGGAGGGGCCCGGTGACCACGGACCTGCACGTCGTCCAGGGGAACGAGACGGTGGCGCCGGGCATCTACCGGCTTTCGGTCGGTCCCTCCAGCCCGTCCGCGGCCGTGCCCGCCGCGGTCCAGCCGGGCCAGTTCCACATGCTCAAGACCGTGGCGCCCGAACCACTGCTGCCCCGTCCGATCAGCATCCACGAGGTGACGGGCGACGTCCTGTCGTTCCTGTACGAGGTCAAGGGAGCCGGGACCCGCAACCTCGCCGCGCTGAAGCCCGGCGATCCCCTCCGGGTCACGGGACCGCTGGGGCGCGGGTTCGACGTGGACGCGTTGTCCGGGCGCATCCTGCTGGTCGCGGGCGGGATCGGCATCGCGCCGTTCCGGTACCTGGCGCGGGCGCTGGCCGAGGCCGGCCGGACGCAGGTGACGCTGGCCGCGGGCTTTCGCAGCCGGCCCTACGGCATCGAGGATTTCCAGCCCTGCGTTCGCGACGTCCGGATCGCGACCGAGGACGGTAGCGAGGGCGTGAAGGGCCGGGTGACGTCGCTGTATTCCCCGCGGGACTTCGACGTCGTGGTCGCGTGCGGCCCCGTGCCGATGATGCGCGCGGTCCAGCAGGGCTGCGCCGAGGCGGGGACGCGCGGGATCCTGTCCATGGAGGCGCGGATGGCCTGCGGCGTCGGGCTGTGCCTGGGCTGCACCATCCGGACGACCACCGGCATGCGGCGGGTATGCACCGACGGGCCGGTCTTCCCGGGCGAGGAGGTGTTCTTCGATGCCCACGCCTGACACCGCGCCGGACCTCACGGTCGAACTGTGCGGCCTGACGCTGTCGAACCCGGTGATCGCCGCGTCCGGGTGCTTCGGCTTCGGCGAGGAAATCCTGCCCTTCTATCACCCGTCCCTTCTGGGGGGGATTTCCACCAAGGGACTCACGCTGCGCCCTCGCCAGGGCAACGGTGGCATCCGGCTCCACGAGACCCGTGCCGGGCTGATGAACTCGATCGGGCTGCAGAACCCCGGTGTGGCCGCGTTCGTCCAGACAATCCTGCCCCGAATCCGCGGGCTGACCCCGTGCCTGATCGCCAACGTCGGCGGCCACGAGATCGCGGACTTCGTCGAGGCGGTGGGAATGGTCGCGGCGGCCGACGTCGATATGATCGAATTGAACATCTCGTGCCCGAACATCAAGTGCGGCGGCCAGGCCTTCGGGAACCGTGCCGGCGACGCGGCGTCGGTGGTCCGCGCGGTGCGGCCGGTCTGCGGCAAGCCGCTGATGGTGAAACTGTCGCCCAACGCGGACGACCTGGTCGGCGTGGCCCTCGCCTGCGAGGAGGCCGGTGCCGACGCGCTGTCCCTGGTCAACACGTTCAACGCGCTGGCCATCGACGTGCACGCGCGCCGCGCGGTCTTCGACAACGTGACGGCGGGGCTGTCCGGGCCGGCGATCCTGCCCATCGCGTTGCGGATGACTCGCGACGTCGCCCGCGCCGTGAAGATCCCGGTCGTCGGGATGGGCGGCATCGAGACGGGCGAGGACGTGGCGGCGTTCATCATGGCCGGGGCCCGCGCGGTCCAGGTGGGAACCGCGGGACTGGTCCGGCCCGACGCGCTGCCGGTGATCGTCGAGGAACTGGCCCGGTTCATGGCGGCCGAGGGAATCGCGAATCTCGCGCAGATTCGTGGGATCGTGTGATCCCCGGCCCAACCGGCCCGAGCACGGAGGCGGAGGCACGGGATTGCGCATGCAATCTCGTGCCGCAGACGAAGTCGCCTCGGGCCCAACCAGGATCTGTTGGAACGGGCTTCGCGCCCGGGAGGAAGGGATGGAATCGCCGACGCTGGAACTGCTGAAGGAATCGGGCGCGCTGCTGGAAGGGCACTTCCTGCTGTCCTCGGGGCGGCACTCGAACCGGTACTGCCAGAGCGCGCTGCTGCTGTGCCACCCTGGGAAGGCGGCCAGGGCGCTGGCGCCGGTCGCCGAGCAGGTCCGGGGCCTGGGCGTTGATGCCGTGGTCGGCCCGGCGCTGGGCGGGATCGTTCCGGCATACGAACTGGCCCGCCAGCTGGGCGTTCCCGGGCTCTACGTCGAGCGCGAGAGCGAGCTGCTGGCGCTGCGCCGCGGCTTCGTGATCGAGCCCGGCTGGAAGGTCCTGATCGCCGAGGACGTGGTGACCACGGGCAAGTCGACGATGGAGACGGCGGCCCTCATCGAGCAGGCCGGCGCCACCGTGGTCGGCGTCGGCTGCATCGCGGACCGCGGCGAGTCGAAGCTGCCGTTCCCGGTCTTTTCCGGCACGCGGCTGTCGATCGAGAGCTTCGCCGCGGACGCCTGCCCCCTGTGCGCGAAGGGCCTTCCCTGGGTGAAGCCGGGGACCCGCAAGCAGCCGTAGGAGGCTGTCGGGCGCTTGCGTTTCCTCGTGACGAACTCCGTTTTCCGACACGCTCCCAGGCAGTGTGTAAGAACCATCATCCACGCAACCGGCCGGAGGGCGAGGTATCCAGGTCAAGGGTTCGGGATTCCGCCGTGGTCGGGTGGTGAACCGGGGAATGGTCTTGGCGGGTTGAGTCGTTGGGTTGGGGAAGAATCTGTTTCCGTGACGGCAGGGGCGTCGAGGGCATATCCGCCGCGAGGGTCACGGGGGAGATCTGGCAGTCCGGGGGCTCCGGGGCCTGTGCGAGGGAATGTGGAGGCGGCCGGGTCCATCTGGGGGTTCGTCGTCAGAGCCGCAAACGTCCACGCACGGGTCGAACTCCTGGACGGCGCGGTGGTCCGGCAACAGGGGTGGCGGTGCGGTGGGCAGTTCGAGGTGCCTGAGGATCTTTT
>CAIOFV010000045.1 GCA_903857665.1 uncultured Myxococcales bacterium | reverse complement strand
TTGAACGGTGGAAACCTTGTGTGGAAGAGGCCCGCATGTCCGGCAAGACGGTCCATGCGGGTGAATACCGGGTGACCTGCCACGATGGTTCGGAACGCACCTGCGTGCTTCACGTGGGTTTGCTGTCGGACAGCCTCGTCGTCACGTTCAACGACATCACGGAACGCAAGCGGGCCGAGGAGGATCTCCGGCAGGCGTCCCACCTGGTGAACACCATACTCGACCACATCCCGGACATGATCTTCGTCAAGGACGCCGCAACCCTGGGTTTCGTCAGGTTCAACCGGGCGGGCGAGCGTCTGCTTGGCTTCTCCGCGGGCGATCTGCTGGGCAAGACCGACTCCGATTTCTTCCCGAAGGAGCAGGCCGACGTGTTCATCGAGAAGGACCGTGAAGTGTTGCGTGAAGGCGGGGTGCTGGATATTCCAGAGGAGGCCGTTCGGACCCGCGACGGCGGAACCTGTATCGTGCACACCAAGAAGGTTTCGATTCCGGGCGCCGATGGACAACCCGCGTATCTCCTGGGCATTTCCGAGGACATCACCGAGCACAAGCGAGCGGAGGATGCGCTGCGACAGAGCCAGGAGCAGTTTCGAATCCTCTTCGAGCACGCCGCGGATGGCATCCTCCTGTTGGAGATGCTGCCTGAAGGCAACCCGATCATCCGGGACGCGAACAAGACGTTCCTGGAACGCCTTGGCTGGGAACGTGACGAGGTGATCGGCCAATCGACCGCGGTTCTGGAGGCGGATCCCGGTTCTTCGAAGGGGATTCAAGAGAATCTGCGCAACGCCTCTCCCGAGACCGGGATCACGTTCGAGGTCCGGCACCCCTGCAAGGACGGCTCAACCCGCGACTTCGAGTGCCCCTTGAGGCAGATCGAAGTCGGTCCGAAAACCTTCGGCATATCGGTCGAGCGCGACATTACCGGGCGCAAGGCGGCCGAAGCCATTTCCCGCCAACAGCAGAAACTGGAATCCATCGGGATCCTGGCCAGCGGGGTGGCGCACGAGATCAACAACCCGCTGAACGTGATCATGAACTACGGCCAGTTGCTGCTGGACGACCCGAACCACCCGGAACGGGTCAAGGACTGCGCCACGGAGATCGTGAAGGAAAGCGAACGCGTTGCGGCCATCGTCCGCAACCTCCTGAGCTTCGCCCGGCAGGACAAGGAGACCCACAGCCCGGCACGGATCGCGGATATCGTCGCCAGGACGCTGTCGCTGGTACAGGCGCTCCTGAACAAGGACCACATCGCCGTCTTGTGCGAGATCCCGGCGGAACTTCCGGTCGTCCGGTGCCGGTCCCAGCAGATCCAGCAGGTGCTGCTGAACCTGCTGACGAACGCACGGGACGCCCTGAACGAGCGGTACCCGAAGGCGTCCGCGGACAAGGTCATCCGGATCTTGGCGTCGGCGTTCGAAAGGGACGGCGAAACGTGGATCCGGCTGACCGTGGAGAATCACGGCAGCGTCATCCCGCCGGAAGTGCGGAACAAGCTGTTCGACCCGTTCTTCACCACGAAGGGCCGGGACAAGGGCACGGGACTGGGGCTGTCGATCAGCTACGGCATCGTGAAGGAACACCGGGGGGAGATCTGGTTCGAAAGCGAGCGGGAGACAGGCACGAAGTTCCATGTGGACCTTCGGACCCAGAACGCCTGGCTGCTGCAGGATTCGGAGGGGGCGTAGTCGCCTGAACCAGGGGGGGCGTCATGGCCAGAGTCCTGATCGTGGATGACGAGGCGGGGATCCGCGAGACCCTGGCGATCTTCCTGAAGGACGCGGGTCACGACATCGAGACGGCGGGATGCGTGGCCGACGTCGTCGAGGCCATGGCGTCGGACCGGCCGTATCGTGCCGCGCTGGGGATCGACGCGGCTCTTGCAGAAATCCGGAGGGGGCGAGGCACGGCCTACTGGCCCGACGCCGTGGACGCCTGCGTGCAGGTGTTCCGCGAGGACGGATACGAACTGCCCGCGCGGGGCTGAACCGGCCGAACGTCCCATCCCCCATCGTCACCCAGGGATTTCCAGAATCATCGTATCGGTCGCCGTCGGATTCGACCGGCCAGGCGCCGAGGCGCTGAAAATGATGACATCGGGGACTCGACGGTGGCAAGAACCCCGCATCCGGTGTAGAGTGGATCCCGTCGGATCGTGTTGCACGCTGCAACGGCCGGTAGATACTCAACTATCACCTCACGCGGGATACCAGCGATGACGGCTCCGAACACGCCTAGGACCGGCGGCGACATCGACGCCTTCTGCACGAAATGCGACCTGAACCTCGGTCACACCATCATCGCGATGGTGGGGACGAGGGTCGCCAAGGTGAAGTGCAACACCTGCGGCGTGGAACACTCGTACCGGGGCGAGCAGGCGCCGGTGAAGGGGGCGAAGGCCGGGAAGGCCGCCCCGAAGCAGAAGGCCCCGCCGACCTGGGGCGAGCGCCTCAAGGGCCGGACCCTCGGCGCGGCCCGGAAGTACTCCGCGAAGGATCAATTCCAGGTGGACGACGTCATCATCCATGCGACCTTCGGGCTGGGCCTGGTGATCGCCAACCGTTCCGACAAGATCGACGTGGTGTTCCAGTCCTTCGAAAAAACGCTGGTCAACGGCAAGGCGACCTAGGGGCCCGGCCGGACTTTCCGGGCCCCGCCTGGGGGTCGGGGCCGCCTGGTTTCCTTCAACGCACCCTCCCGGTTCCTGCACGACCGAAACCGTGGCACAATCGCGCCCGGGTCATGGCCCGTCTTTCCGGTTTCGCCGACCCTCATGGCTGGAGGGCTCGAATGAACGGGGTGGTCGCCCACTTCACAGACGGTCGCATCGTGAAGGGCATCACGAACGATTTCGTTCCCGCACGGGACCAGTTCCATATCCTGGTGAACGGAGCCTCGGACAAGGCCAAGGGCATGGAGGTCCGCAGGGACGATCTGAAGGCCCTCTTCTTCGTGAAGGATTTCGAGGGCGACTCGCGTCACGAGGATCTGAAGGTGTTCGATCCGTCCCGGCCGGCGGTCGGTCGAAAGATCAAGGTCGTGTTCCAGGATGGCGAGGTCCTGTTCGGAACCACGCTGGGCTACCAGCCGGGGCGTCCGGGGCTGTTCCTCGAGCCGGCGGATCGCGGGTCGAACATCATCCGGTGCTACATCGTTTCAAGATCCACGAAGGAAATCGCCTTCATCTAGGCCGCCACCCCGTGGTGATCGCCGGTCGCGTGCGGGAGGCCTAGAAGCAGCCCTGCGTGACGTGGGTCGTGGTCATCGAGCAGTTGAGCCCATTGAAGTTGCAATCGGTCAGGACGTCGCCGGCGACGCCGCAGCCGGGCGTGGCGCCCTGCCATCCGGCGGTCGTCTGGCACAGGGGCCACCAGCCGCACGACCCGGTGCCGTACACGTACTGCAGGGTCACGTTGCCGTCGCAGTTGTAGTCGAAGGACCCGCAGTGGTTCAATTCCGGGAAGGGAGTGGTGGCGCCGGGATGCACGCGGGAATCGGCGTCGCAGCAGTCCCCGCCCTGCGTGGCGGTGTACGGGGCGGTCGGGGCGCACAGGCACTGGACGTCGCCGGCCACGCCGTAGCCGTCGCCGTCCACGTCGCGGTTGAAGGGCAGGCAGCCCGTGGCGCCCGCGGGGTCCACGACGCCATCGCAATCGTTGTCCACGCCGTCGCACACCTCGGGGCCGGGCTGGCCGACCTGGATGCACGCGATCTTGCCATCGACGCAGGACGTGACGCCCTGGTCGCAGACGCCGGGCTTGCCGGTCGAGCAGGACAGGCCGCTGCCCGGGTTGCCTTCGTCGATCAGGCCGTCGCAGTTGTTGTCGATGCCGTCGCAGATCTCCAGGGTCGGTTCGACGGTCTGGACGCAGGCGACGAGGCCGTTGATGCAGGCCGTGGCCCCGATGCTGCAGACGCCGAGCTTGCCGGTCGGGCAGCGGAGGCCGCCGTTCGGATTGCCCTCGTCCACCGTGCCGTCGCAGTTGTTGTCGATGCCGTCGCACACTTCGGGGGCCGGCAGCGTATTCTGCACGCAGACGAGGGAGCCGCCTCTGCAAACCATGGTGCCGGCCGCGCAGGGACCCGGCAGCCCGGAGTCGCAGGCCTTCCCGCCGCCCAGATTGCCATTGTCGGTGGTGCCGTCGCAGTCGTTGTCCCGGCCGTCGCAGGTCTCCGGGGTGGGGGTGCCGGCCACGCACGTGTGGATGACGCCGTTCGAGCAGCGGGGGGTTTCGCGGTAGCAATCGCCCGTGCCGCAGGAAAGCACCGTGGTGTCCGGGACGTTCAGGCAGGCGCCGTTCGCGCAGGAATCGGCCGTGCACGGATCGCCGTCGTCGCAGGTCACGGCCGTCCCGGCCACGCACTTGCCCGCCTTGCAGGTGTCGGGAGCCGTGCAGAAATCGCCGTCCGTACAGGACGAGCCGTCCTCCGCCGCGACTTCCACGCAGGCGCCGGACTGGCAGGCGAACAGGTGGCAGATCGACGGGTCGCCCTTGGCCTGGCAGTCGGCGTCCTCGGTGCACTCCGGGACCGCGTCCGCCTCGGGGGCCGTGTCCTCAAGGGTGACGTCCGCAGGCGTCGTGTCGACGGGGGCGGTGTCCTCGACGGGGACCGTGTCCACGCCGAGGTCGGCGGCGACGTCCGCGAGGCCCGGGTCCTCGACCCCCGGATCGGTCGGGGGCGTGTCCGTGACGACCGTGTCGGTCGCAACCAGGTCCTGCGACAGGGGAACGTCGGGCTGCGTCGTGTCGTTCTGTGCGAGGTCGGTGCGGTTCAGATCCTCGACAACGGGGGTGTCGAGCTGCCCGGGGTCCTGGGAAACGACGTAGTCCTGGGCGGGGACGTCCAGCGACGGGCTGGTGCCGGACCCGCCGCAGGCGGCCTGGAGCAGGGCGATCGACAGGCAGGCAAGAACGACGCGACGAAGCATGGGCATTCCTCATTGAAACGCGGCGCGACTGTATACGATGCGGGTCGTCCTCCGCAAGGAGCGGTTGAGCCTGCCGGGCGCGATCCGACCTCCTTCGAACCGGCCTTGACCCTCCCCCGCGGGCGGACAATACTGCCCGCGTGCCCTGGCAGGAGGAGCCGCATGCGCAGCAGCATTCCCCGGTTCGTGGTGTGTTCCACCCTCGTCGTGCTCCTCGTTCCGGCGGCGTCTGCCGCGAAGGGGCGCTCGCCGCTCGCGGCGCTGAAGCAGCAGTACCTGGACGGGCTGTTCCGGGCGAAGCCGCACCTGGCGACGTTCTTCGGCGACCACCGCTTCGACGACCGCCTGCCCGACCTGTCGGACGGGGCGCTGAAGGCGCGCGAAACGCAACTGGTCGCCCAGCAGAAGCGGCTGCAGGCGATGAGCGCGGGGAAGGACAGCCTGGACGATGCCATCGATCGCGACATCCTGGCGGACGGCATCGCGCTGGAACTGCTGTACCTGCGGGAAATCAAGGACTGGACCTGGGACCCCCGCCTGTACGATTCGTTCCCGTACTACGACCCGCGTGAGGTGGTCGCCGGTCGCCTGTCGGACATGATCCACGGCGACTACGCGCCGGAAGCCGACCGTCGCAAGGCCGTGATCGCGCAACTGGCGGCGCTGCCGCGCTACCTCCAGCAGGCCGGTGCCGCGCTGAAGGCCCCGTCGAAGGTATACCTGGACCAGGCCATCAAGGACAACGAGGGGCGCATCGGGTTCTTCGAGGCGGACGTCCGCGAGTTCGTGGGTGGCGACGCGGCGGGGGAAAAGGCGCGCCTGGAGGCGGTCGCCGCGCTGCAGCGGTTCCAGCACTTCCTGCAGACGGACCTGCCGTCGCGCGCCACGCACGACTGGAGGCTGGGCGCGGACCTGTACCGCAAGAAGTTCCCGCTGGCGCTGCAGACCCGGATGACGCTGGAGGAGGTGATCCCGATCGCGCGGGCCGAGTTCGCCCGGTCGCGCGCCGAGCTGTACGCGGTGTCCCGGCGGCTGCACGTGCAGTTGTGGCCTGGTGAGCCGCAACCGCCGGTGGACGCCGACGCCGCGTCGCAGGCCCGGGTGATCGGCCGGGTGAAGGACGAGATCGCTCGTGACCACCCGAAGGCCGCCGAACTGGTCCAGGCCCACGCCCGGAACCTGGACCGCCTGCGCGCGTTCATCGAAAAGCACGACCTGCTGACGCTGCCGCCGCGCGAGTCGCTGTCGGTGGTCGCGATGCCCGAGTTCAAGCGCGGCTCGTCGGCGGCCGAGTACCTCGCGCCCGGGGTGCTGGACAAGACGCCAACCTTCCACGCGACCTACTACGTCGATCCGGTCGATCCCACCTGGCCGCCGGAACGGGTCGAGGAGTACATGCGCGGGGAAAACGACTACTCGGTCGAATTGACCGCCGCGCACGAGGCGTACCCCGGCCACCACACGCAGTTTTCCTACGAGCGGAAGGACCTGAACCCTCTGCGCGCGGTGTTGTGGAACGGCGCGATGGTCGAGGGCTGGGCCGTGTACGCCGAGGGGCTGCTGGTCCACCTGGGCTACGGCGATGCGTTGAACGACCGCTACCGCTTCGACGACGTCAAGGGGCGCATGATCTGCGCCACCAACATCCTGATCGACATCCAGTTGCAGAGCGGGATGATGACCGACGAGGAGGCCGTGCGCTTCATGGTCGAGGACGGCTTCCAGGAGCCTGCGGTGGCCGAACGGAAGCTGCTGCGCGCCAAGTTGGACTCGACGCAGCTGGCCCAGTACTTCCTGGGCCTCAACGAGATCGAGGCGCTGGAGCGGGACTACCGCGCGAAGGTCGGCGCCGCATTCACGCAGCGCGCGTTCGACGAGGCGCTGATCGGCCACGGATCCATCGCGGTGAAGCACCTGCGCCGGTACCTGCTGGGCGAATGAAGCGGCGCCCGGGCCTCACGGGAACGCCGGCCGCGCGGCCGGGTCATCCGGCACGTACGTGCCGTCTTCGGACAGCGTCGACAACTGCCGGATCGTCTCGTCGCCGAGTTGCGAGGCAAGCTGCGAGTTGGAGTCGAGGTCGCCCGTGTACGTGGCGGAGCCGGTCCGGGACACGATGGACATCGTCACCAGGCCCCAGTTGACCGTGTCGGTGGCGTGCGTCCCGTCGCTGGTGAGCATCAGCGTGGAGTTCGCGGTCTTCAGCTTCGAAAACATCAGGTGGTACGGGATCAGCGCGAGCCCCAGCGACTTCGCCTCGTCGTACCAGGTGGTCAGTTTGTATTCCATCATGCCGACCGCCTCCAGGCCGTCCACCGGGATGTTGTCCGCGTGGCGGTCCCAGACCTGGGCCTGCAGGTCCGGCTGGCCGCCCGAGGCCCGGATGGCGTCGGCGCCCACCGAGTAGTCCCGGGCGAACAGCAGCAGGTACTGCCGGGCCGCGAAGGACGGCTGGGCGCTGGCCTGGCAGGCGGAGTCGAACGTCTTCGACGGGTTCGTGTAGCCGATCGAGGTCCCCTGGGGCGTCCAGCCGTCCCGCGCCAGCACCTGCGCCATCAACCCGTGCCAGGCGGCTTCGGAACTGGTGCCCGAGTCCATGTACCAGAAGTCGCCGCCGGCCTGCAGGGACCTCCTCTGCACCACTCCGTCATACGGGGACGCGTAGTGCGTCCTGCCGGCCTCGGACGCGACGGCGTCCAGCGCGTGGCCGGTCAAGGCCGCCACCTCGCCCGCGGCGAAGCCCTCGGGATGGGCCCCGGTGCCTGCCGCGTCCCGTCCCGTCATCGCGCTGTACACGCTGGCAGCAGCCACGAACACGTCGCGGCCCGCCGGCTGGACGTGATCGGCACGCGCCGCGGCCCATGCGTACCCCGCGGGCACCGCGATCGCGCCCGTGCCGTTCGCCACGCGGTAGGCGACCTCGCCGCGGGCGGCGGTGTCGTCCACGTCCGACCAGGTCATCAGCACCACCGGCCTTGCCCCCGCGCCGCGAGCCAGTCCCGCCAGCGTGCGGACTCCCTCGAAGTGGAGCTCGGGGTACGCGATCGCGAACGCCGGCGAGTCGAGCAGCACGACGTAGTCCCAGGGGGATGCGAACGCCGCCAGGCGGGTGTCGCGACCGTCGGGGGCGTAGAAGAAGTACATCAGCGAGACACCGCTTAGGATGCTGGTCGGATCCCCCGTTTCGATCGCCTGTCCCTGGACCACCGGGGACTGGAACGCGGGATCGCCCCCGAGCATGTCCTGGAGGTACCCGGCAATCGCCGCCGTGCCGGGGGAGGAGGGACCCAGGATCAGGATGCGCGGGGAGATCGGCAACACGGCAGCATCGACCGTGTCGGCCTCGGGGATATCCTGTGCATAGCCCGCCTCGGAGGCCGGATCCGCGGCAGTGTCCGTGCCGCCGGGGTCCTTCCCTTCGGGCGCATCGAAGCCGGGCCCGGGGTCGATGGTGGCCTCGGCAGCCAGGTCCCGGCCATCGCCTTCATCCTGCGACGGATCGGCCTCCTCCGCCAGGACGTCCGCCGATTCGTCGGCGTCGTCGAGCAGCAGCGGGGGGCCCTTCCAGCCTCCCGTCTGCGTGCAGCCCATGGCCATGACCAGCAGGACGAACCCTTCGCGCCGCATCGAAGCCCTCGCCGAAGAATCACCGCGTTTCCGGCGTGCCCTGTCGTCCGGTCGCCGACACCCGCACCTTCTGTTCCCGTGCGGCTTCCAGGTTCAGCCCCTTCCGGATCGGGCACCCAGCCTCAGCAGGGCCCGCGCCCAGAACTTCCGGATCGAATAGACCACGAACAGCCACGCGTCCCGCAGGTCCAGCACGGGGCTGGGCAACCGGAATACGAAGGGGAGCGTGATCAGCAGGGACTTCGCGCCGATGGGACAGCCGCGTGTTGCCCTTGGGCCGGGCACGCAATTCGTCCACGCCGACGTCGCCCTCGATCGAGATGTCCTCCAGCGCGATCGGGCCCCAGCCGCGCTCGGACGCGATCCGGAGGTGCGCGATGTCCCCGGGGGCGTAGCCCATGATGGTCGCGGCGACCGCGTCGGCGGCCACCGGGTGGTCCGCGATCATCAGCAGGCCCAGGTGGGAAGGGTAGGGGGCCGATTCGAACCCGAAGGTCGTTTCGATGGCGTCCGACACGACCAGGTCCGGCCAGCCCGCCTCCAGCAGGTCCACGATCTTGTCGTGGATGCGGTGGTCGTGGAACAGCATCCGCTCGGTGTGCTGGAGGATGCCGATGTTCAGTTTCAGCGCGTTGGTGATGCCGGCGAACACGTGGTACTTCAGCTTCGGCATCCAGATCCTGGTCCGGGCCTCCACGATCCGGGTCGACAGGTCCATTTCGCGATGCCAGAGCGCCTTCGACAGCGTCACGCGCCGGGTCGGCCACTCGTTCAGGTCCACGACCGGGACGCCCGTGCGCCGTGCCAGATCCAGGTAGCCGGCGTCCTTGAGGAACAGCCGGCCGGGGACGCCGAAGCCGCCCGATTCCCCGACCGTGATGTCCCGAACGCCGGCGTCCTGCAGCACCCGGATCATCCCCTCGACCACCGCCGGTGACGTGTACGCGTGGTGGTTGTAGCGCCGGTTCGCGGTAACGACGTTCGGCTTGATGAAGACCGGGTCCCGCAGGGTCACGCCGAGGTCGGCGACGGACTCGGCCACGATCGACCGGATCGCATCGACCCGGTACTCCTCGCATCGTCGGAGGATCACGCGCGGACGGGCCATGGCCACCTCCCCGTGATTGCCGCACGCCGGGTGTCGCTGGCGGCAGCGAAACGAGTATGGGCCGGCGATCCGGGAATGGTCAAGCGCGTCGCGGCGCGTGGCAGTGCCTCGCGGCGCCTCGTGCCGTCCTCGACTGCCGGCACGGCCGCCCTGTCGTGTGCGGATCGACACGCTCCGGCGGCCCCCTGGTCCGCGAACCGTGTGGGAGTGCACGGGCGCGCCGCGACGATCGGCCGGTGAAGCCGCCGGGAAAGCGCAGGTGGTCCCGCGTGTTCCGCGCGAAGGTGCCGACGCCGGGCGCCCCGGCATGGCCCTTGCGAAAGGTCCCCGCGTCTTCCTTGCAGGAGTCCGATCGTGAACCGTGGAACGATGACCCTGGTGGCCGCGTGCATCGCCGTCGCGGCGGGTGTCCCCGGGACGGCCCGGGCGCAGGGCGCAGACGAGGTCCTGGCGCAGGCGGACCGGTTGACCAACGGCTGGGACGACCAGTTCATGCGGGCGACCATGACGATCCTGGACGTGGACGGAAGCCGGAAGTCGTACGTGTTTTCCGTCGCGCAGAAGGGCGAAAAGCGGCTGATCCGGTTCGAGTCGGGCGAGTTGAAGGGCATGGCGACGCTGATCCTGGACCGCGACAGCGTGTACGCGTACCTGCCGGGCTTCAGGAAGGTACGGCGCGTGGCCGCACACAACATGAACCAGTCCTTCGCAGGATCGGACTTCAGCAACGACGACATGGCGTTCACGTCCTGGACGAAGTCCTACGTGGCGACGATCGAGCGCCAGGATGCGACGTCCTGGACCCTGTCGTGCACGCCCAGGCCGGGCGGCGTCCGTCCTCCGTACCCGGCGGCGCGGGCCACGATCGACAAGAAGACGTTCCAGTTCATCGGGTACGAGTTCCTCGATGACGGCGGCCAGCCGATCAAGAGGTTCGACACCTCCGGAATGACCGACTGGGGCGCCGGCCGCTTTCGCAACCGCCAGATCGTCGTGACCGACAACCGGACCGGGCACAGGACGCGCCTGGACCTGATCGAAGCCCGCTTCAACGACGGCATCAAGGACTCGCTGTTCACGGAGCGCGAACTGGAGTGGGGGCGCTGACGCGGGGGGGGGGCCGGTACGCCGGCCGGAGGATCAGGACCGGCGCCGCCGAGCCCACGCCAGCAGGAACCCGGCGATGGGCAGCCAGGTGCCGGCGTCCGATGCGCCCGCGGCGCAACCGCCGCCCTTGTGGCCATGGGTCGCGGTGCCGACGTCGTCCGTCGAGGCCAGTTCGGGATCGGTCGATTCGGCCGTCGGGCACTCCCCGCAGTCCGCCGGGCAGCCAGCGCAGTCCTCGCCGTCCTCGCAGGTACCGTTGCCGCAGACCGGGCCCGCCGCGGCCGGGCAGTCCGCGGGGCAGGAGTCGCTGGTTTCGCCGTCCTCGCACGTTCCGTTGCCACAGACCGGGCCCACCGTTGCCGGGCAGTCCTGGGGACAGGAAGCGGTGGTTTCGCCGGATTCGCAGGTGCCGTTGCCGCAGACCGGGCCGACCGGCGCAGGGCAGTCCTGGGGACAGGTGGCGGTGGTTTCTCCCGCCTCGCAGGTGCCGTTGCCGCAGACCGCGGGGACCGCGTCGCAGTCCTTCGGGCACAGCTTTTTCGTTTCGCCGGGCCCGCACGTCCCGTCGCCGCAGTTCGGCGGCACCCAGGTCGGGTCGTACTTCAGGATCATCGATTCGATCCAGTCCACGTTGGTGTCGATGCGCGTCGAGTACCCCATCTGGGTGCACGTGTCGTCGCCCGACGACACCAACCCGGCGATCTGCTCGACCCCCTGCAACTTCAGGAAGGACGGCCCGCCCGAGTCGCCGTTGCAGGTGTTGACCAGGGGGTTGCCGTTGGCGGTGTTCGGCACGTTGATGAAGCCCTGGGGCCACATGTCCGCGATCATCATGGTGGCCTTGTACTTGACGCCGGTGTCGTAGGCGTTGTTCTTGTTCGTGGTGGTCTTCCCGAACCCGACCCATGTCGCGTACAGGCCGGCCATGTTGTCCAGGCTGTCGGTGCGGAACGGCTCGGGGTCGATGCCCGTGACCGCCTGGTCGAGGATCACGACGCCCACGTCGTGCCATCCGATCGTGATGGCCTGGCCGTAGTGGGACTCCACGTGCTCGGGCTCCCAGGCCGGGTTCCCCTCGTAGGCCGAGACCTGGTACTCGGGGCCCGTGCTGACGTCGGTGCCGGTGACGAACGTGAACGGGATCGGGTTTTCGGACCCCGACACACAGTGCGCCGCGGTCAGCACGATCCTCGGCGTGATGAGCGTGCCCGAGCAGAGCCCCTCGCCGTTGCCCACCATCATCACGATGCATCCGACCGCCGGGTGCGCCGTTTCCTTGGTCCCCCCGATGATCGCACCGGTGCGGGACGCGACCTCCGCCGGTAACTGGAAGCCGGGCTCGCACCCGGCCAGGAAGGTCGCCGCAATCACGGGCACCCACAGCATTCGCATCGTCACCCTTCCTCCATCGCGCGGTGCTCACCCCGCCGCGCTTCAGGGGATGCTACCGATCCGCTCCCCCCGTTACAACCGAAACTCGATTCAAGAGCCTGTTGCCTGAACCCAGGGGATTCGGGGAGGGTGGGAGCGCGCGTTGACCCGTTGCCCCGGCCGTCCGATACTGGGCATCCACGGAGGGAACGAGCGATGGAAACCAATCCCGGCAACGCTTACACCTTCGAGCCGTTCCTCGCATGGCGCGACGCCCTCGACTACTACGCCTCCGACCCGCTGCTGCAGAGCGTCGTCCGGCACCTGTCCGGCGACGCCTTCCCGCGCGTCGATGCGGCGGCCCGCGACCTGTCGCGAACGGTGTCGTCCCGGTGGCGCGACCTGGCCAACGCGATCGCCATCCCGGAGCGCCGGCCCTTCCTGGCGTCCTGGGACGCGCACCACAACCGGGTGGACCGGGTCGTGCGCCCCGTGGAAATCCAGGAGATGGAGCGCGAGGTGTTCGGCCTGGGCCTGTTCGCGCCGCACACGGGCCTCGCGACCCGCCTGACCAGCCTCTACCTGGTCTACCAGAACGGCGAATCGTGCCTGGCGTGCCCGCTGGTCTGCACCGAGGGGATGGTCGCGATCCTCGAAGGCTACGCCGATCGGCCCGAAACGCAGGCGATCCTGCAGCACGTCCGGGACGGCCGCGACGGGCATTTCGCGATCGGCGCCCAGTTCCTGTCGGAAATCCAGGGCGGTTCCGACGTGCCCGCGAACATCGTCGAGGCGGTCCCGGACGGCGACGCCTGGCGCCTGCACGGCACGAAGTACTTCTGCTCGGTGGCGCACGCCGACTACGCGGTGGTCACCGCGCGGCCCCGCGGGTCCGACCAGGTGGGGCTGTTCATCGCGCCGTGCTGGGAGCCGGGGGCCGAGGGCCGTCGCCGCAACGGGTTCACGATCGAACGCCTGAAGTGGAAGATGGGGACGTCCGAACTGCCGACCGCCGAGATGACGTTCGACGGCGCCCTCGCGTGGCCGCTGGGCCCCCTCGACCGGGGTGTGGCGAACGTGGTCGGGATCGTGCTGACACTGTCCCGCCTGACGGTGGGGCTGGCCTCTGCCGCCTACATGACGCGGGCCGTGCGCGAGGCGGTCGGGTACGCGAATTTCCGCGAGGCGTTCGGCCAGCCCATCTCCGGGTTCGGGATGGTGCAGGCCCAACTGGAGGACATGACCCGCGCGGCGCGGCGGACCGCGGCCGGCGGGTTCCGTGTCTACCGCAACTTCCACGAGGCCGGGGGGCTGTCCGCCGGCGTGCACGCCGATCCCCAGCATCGGCGGCGGGCCTTCGTGGCGCGCGAACTGGTCATGCTGCAGAAGTTCATCGTGGCCGAGGACTGCACGGACGTCATCCGGCAGGCGATGGCCATCTTCGGCGGGCACGGGGTCATCGAGGATTTCTCGTGCCTGCCACGCCTGTTCCGGGACTCGGCCGTCAACGAACTGTGGGAGGGGCCGCGCAATGTCCTGCAGGCGCAGGTCCATCGCGACCTGCAGCGCGCGGCCTCGTGGTTCCCGCCGTCGGACTTCGTCGCCGCGCTCCTCGCGGGGGCGGATCCGGTCGTCGTGGCGGCGCTGGCGGGCGAGGTTTCCCGGATCGTGGCCTGGCCGAGCCTCGCCGCGAACGACGGCGCGACGGTCGCGATGTGCCGCCGCTGGGACCGGGTCACCCGGGACCTGGTGCACGCGTTCCAGGACGTCGCGCTGCGCGAGGTCGAAACGGCGTCGTGAACCGCCCCTGCTCCATGCTACGATCGGCGCCATCCTGCGGCGAGGTTGCTCCCATGCGTGCCAGCGCGAACCCGATCCTCGTCCTGGCGGCCTGCGTCTTCTGTGCGTGCGGGTCCGGGGGTCCGGGCGCCGACACGCGGGTCGATGCCATCGACGTGCCGGATGTGCCGGCGGACGTCCCCCCCATCGACGCCCCGGAGGTGCCGGCCGACGTCGCCCCGCTGGACGCCCCGACGGACGCGCAGCCGGTGGATGTCCTCCCCGACATCCCGGCCTGCACCTGGAACGGGACGGTCCCGCAGGACCCCCTGGATCCGGCGCAGAAGAAGTTCGCCCTGTCGATGTTCCACTTCAACATGCAGTACGTGGCAGGCGGCCTGATCACGCAGTGGAACGGCCAGCCGGTGTCGCTGTGCGACGACCTCGGCTTCGATCCGACGCTGTGCGACGGGTTCGACGACGACCATCTGAACGACTGGGACATCGACGTCGGCTTCGCGCCCACGCTGGACCTGTACCTCAAGCACCCGGACTGGAAGACCACCTTCGAGATCCCGGGCATCATGATGGAGCGCATCGGCGAGCACCACCCCGACGTGCTGGCGAAGCTGGTTGCCGCGGCCCAAAGCGGGCAGGTCGAGGTCGTCAGCTTCCACTGGTCCGCGCAACTGTTCATGGCCTTTCCGGCGCTGGACCTCGAACGGTCGCTGGACCTGGCCCGCGCCGTGTTCGCGAAGTATTGCATCCCGCTGTCGAACGTGGTGTTCGCCCAGGAAGGCCAGGACGGCGAGGGCAAGCACGCGTTCATGGCGACGCACGGCCTGACCATCGACCTCATGCACGAAAACCAGTTCGGGTACGTCCAGCGCGGCGTCCCGGTCCAGCCCCTGTATCGCAGCCACGGCGTGGACGTCGTGGTGGGGCCGCCGCTGATCGACGGCAACGCCGACCTGGACCCGGCGTCGGGCATCGAGGTGGCCTGGACGTTCTTTGACGACGGCGAACTGCTTTCCGTGCCCGGGGACCCCTACCTGGCGATGCTTTCGCCGACCCCCGACGAGGGCAACCTGGCCACCTACGAGGCCAAGGTGCTGGACCTCGTGTCCAGGGGCTACAAGGTCACGCACCTGACCGACTATGTCCGGCAGTTGCACGGGCAGAATGTGGCCACGCCGGACCTGCCGCCCTTCATCGAGGGCACCTGGCAGCCGATCGACACCGACGGGATCCACCAGTGGCTGGGTCGCAAGGGGAAGTTCGCCTGGTCCAGCCACGAGCGCGACAACTTCATACGCACCGGGAACACCCAGGCCAGCCAGGGGCTGAAGGCGCTGGAGGTGCTGGTCGATGCGGCGGCGCAGGGGGGCATCGACACGGCGGTGGCCCGCGCCCAGGTCGCGGCGGCCTGGCGCGATCTGCTGATGGCCGAGGTCAGCGACGCGACCGGCATCAACCCCTTCCAGGGCGAGTTCGTGTACGGGCGCGACCACAACGCCGCCGCCGTCGCGATCGTCGATGCCCAGAAGCAGGCGGTCCTGGCGGCCCTCGGCTGGCCCCACGCCGAAATCGACGTGGCGTCCGGGACGGCGGTGCGCCTGGAAACCCTGCCCGGGGTCGCCACGCCCGTTGAGGTCGCCGCGCCCCTGCTGGCCACCGTCGATGCGAACGCTCGGACCGCGAAAGCGACCTGGTACCAGGGAGGCAGCGCGTCCGAGTGGATCCTGAAGATCGACATCGGCCCGTCCTCCGACGCGACCGGGGACGACGTGACGAAGCGCACCGTCACGGTGACCTTCCCGCGGACCGAGGACAAGGTGATCCTGACGCCCGCCCTGGACGAGGGCCGCGTTTCCGAGACCCCCTTCACGGCCTTCCATTTCCATGCGGACGCGGACTACCCGTCCAAGGAGCCGGACATCTACATCCCCGCCTCGAACGGGCTGGTCGGGCTTGGGGGAGGGTGGTGGGTGATTCGCGACAACCGGTCGGTGATGATCGCCCCGCGCATCCCGGTGCGGCAGCCGATCGTGCAGTTCATCGACGAAACCGCGGATCCGGCGGGGCCTCCCCCGTGGGTGTTCCACGTCGTCCAGGGCACCGCCGATCAGGCGCTGCAGGTCGCGACCCGCCTGAACCTGAAGCCCCTGGTGGACTGGTAGCGTCCGTCCCGCTAGCGGCGGGCCACCAGCACGACCACCGACCGATCCTTCACCCACAGCCGGCCCGGCCGGGGCAGGGCGGCGTCGGCGCCCGGGTCGCGGATGTCGTCGGGGGCCTCGAGCGCAGTGTCGATGGCGATACGCCACGTGGACCCCGCCGGCGCTTTCGGCAGGCGGAACTCCAGGGGCTCGCGCCACGTGTTGAACGCGGCATACAGCGCCGTCGCGTCTCCGGGAGCCCGGTCCGGCATCGTCCATTCGGCGGCCAGGCTGCGCGAGTCCCAGGACCAGTCCGGGCCCAGCGGCTTCACGCCATGCCAGGTGATCGGCCCGCCGCCAGGGCCCTTGCCCTCGCCGAAGGCCTCGGCTCGCAGGCAGGCGTGACGGGAGCGGAACGCGATCAACAGCCGGAAGTAGCGCAGCAGGCCCTCGTCGATCTGGCCGGGCGTCCAGTCGACCCAGCCGATGTCGTTGTCCTGGCACCAGGCGTTGTTGTTGCCCTTCTGGGTCCGGCCCAGTTCGTCCCCCCCGCGCACCATCGGGACGCCGCGCGACAGCATCAGGATCGCCAGCAGGTTGCGGACCTGCCGCCGCCGCACGGATTCGACCGCCTGGCGCGAGGCCGCGTCCGCGCCGACCGCTTCTCCCTCGCACCCGCAGTTGAACGACACCTCGCCGGGGTCCCCGTCCCGTCCTTCCTCGCCGTTCGCGTCGTTGTGGCGGGTCCCGTACGACACCAGGTCCCGCAGGGTGAAGCCGTCGTGGGACGTCAGGAAATTGATGCTGTGGCAGGGGTTGCGCCCGTGGTTGTCGTACAGGTCGGGGCTGCCCAGCAGGCGCGCCGCCAGTGCCCCCACGCACCCCGGGTCGCCCCGGACGAACCGGCGTGCGTCATCGCGGAACCGCCCGTTCCACTCGGCCCACCGGCCGTACGACGGGAAGGAGCCGACCTGGTACAGGCCCGCCGCATCCCAGGCCTCGGCGATCAGCTTGGTTCCGGCCAGTACCGGGTCGGCCGCGATGTGCTCGATCAGCGGCGGGTTCGCCAGCACCTCGCCGTCGCGGCCACGGCCCAGGATGGACGCGAGGTCGAACCGGAATCCATCGACGTGCATCTCCATGACCCAGTACTGGAGGCACTCGACGATGAAGTCCCGCACGACGGGATGGTTGCAGTTCAGCGTGTTGCCGCACCCCGAAAAGTTCCGGTAGCCCCCGGTGGCCGGGTCCAGGAGGTAGTACTCCTCGTTGTCGATGCCCCGGAAGGCGAGGGTGGGGCCCCGCTCGTCGCCTTCGCCCGTATGGTTGTAGGCCATGTCCAGGATGACCTCGATGCCGGCTTCGTGGAAGGCCTTCACCAGGGCCTTGAACTCGCGCACGGCGCCGCCGGCCGACGTGTCCGCCGCGTAGCCGGCCTTGGGCGCGAAGAAGCCGATCGTGGCGTATCCCCACAGGTTCAACAGGGGCCTGCCGGTCGCCGGGTCGGACAGCGGGCAGTCCGTTTCATCGAACTCCTGGACTGGCAGCAGTTCGACCGCCGTCACCCCCAGGGACTTCAGGTACGGGATGCGCTCGACCAGGCCGGCGTAGGTCCCGGGCAGCGACACGCCCGACGACGGGTGCCGCGTGAACCCCCGCACGTGCAGTTCGTAGATGAGGGTGTTCCGCAGGGGCACGTTCAGGGGCTGGTCCATGTCCCAGTCGAAGTCGTCGTCCACCACCAGCGAGCGCAGCGGGCGCGGCAGGTTGCCGGGCGCCCGGGCGCTGCCCCAGTGCTGCCAGCCGTCGAACGCCCGGGCGTGCGGGTCCGCCAGCACCAGGTCGGGACGGAACCGGTGGAGGATCGGCGGCGTGTCGCTGACCGGGCCGGAGACCCGGTACCCGTAGCCGATCCCCGGGTCGAGGCCCCGGACCAGCGCGTGCCAGACGTCACCCGTGCGATGGAAGCGTGAATCCAGCGGGAATTCGGCGACCGGCTCGTCGGAACCGGGGGGGAAGAGGACCAGGCTCACCGCGGTCGCATGGCGCGAAAACAGCGCGAACTGGATGCCGCCCCGGCGTATGGTGACCCCCAGCGGCAGCGGGGAGCCCCGGCTGATGTCGAAATCGGTGCCGATCAGGTCCAGCAAACCCGCTGCGGGCATCCGGCGATCCTCCCCGGGAAACGATTCATCGACCGCCGTCCGTGCGGCCGCCCACGAATTCGGGCGCCAGTATCGATTGCGGGTGGGCCCGGGTCAAGGTGACGATGGCCCCAGGCGCCTTCGGCCCGCGTGCCGGACGGGGCATTCCGGGCACGACGGCCATTCCGGGCAGCGCTGGCCTTGCCCGGCTGCGACGGCATCGGCTAGGCTTGACGGGCACGACGAATGCGTGTGGAACCCGGGGGGATGGAACCATGAAACTGGAACTGGACGACGTGGGCGCAGCGACGGTCGTGCGCGTGTTCGAGGCGAACGTCGATGCCCGCGTGGCGATGGAGTTCCGGACCCTCATGGCCCGCGAGATCACGGCCGGGAAGCGGCGGCTGGCGCTGGACCTTCGGGAGGTCGATTTCATGGACTCGAGCGGCCTGGGGGCCGTCGTGTCCGTGCTGAAGGCGCTGCAGCCGGACGGGGACCTGGTCGTCTTCGGCCTGCGCGGGCCGGTCCTGCGGCTGTTCCAGTTGACCCGCATGGACCGGGTGTTCCGGCTGCTGCCCGACGAGGCCGCGGCCCTGGAGGCGTTGGCCATGCCCGGGGAGGGTGCGACATGAAGCGCGACACCGACACGATCGGCCCCGTGACGGCCGCGGAGGCCACCGCGGCCATCGTGGGCCACGCACGCCATTCCCTGGGCCGCCTGTGGGACGAGGTCACGCCCCGCGAGGCCCTGCTGGCGGTATCGATGGCCGTCCGGGACCACCTGCTGGAACGCATGGCGGACACCGAGCGGCAGTGGCGCGCCACGGGCGCGAAGCGGGTCTGCTACCTGTCCCTGGAATTCCTGATGGGGCGTTCGCTGGGGAACAACCTGATCAACCTGGGCCTCCACGACGCGTTCCGGCAGGCGCTCGCCGGGCTGGGCCACGACCTCGACGACCTGCTGGAAACCGAACGCGATGCGGCGCTGGGCAACGGCGGCCTGGGACGGCTGGCGGCGTGCTTCCTGGATTCGATGGCGACCGTGGGGATCGCGGGGCACGGCTACGGCATCTGCTACGAGTACGGCCTGTTCCGGCAGGAGATCGACGGGGGGCGCCAGCGGGAGCGGCCGGACAACTGGCTGGCCGGCGGGACCCCCTGGCTGGTGGAGCGGCCCGACGAGGCCTGCATCGTGCCGCTGTATGGGCGCATCGAGCACGCCGCCGATCGGGCGGGCGGCTACAACCCGATGTGGATGGACTGGAAGATCCTGGTCGGCGTCCCGCACGACATGCCGGTGGCGGGCTACGGCGGCCTCACCGTCAATGCGCTGCGCCTGTTCTCGGCCCGTGCCACCGACGATTTCGACATGGGCATCTTCAACGAAGGCGACTACCTGCGGGCCGTAGAAGGGAAGATCGCGTCGGAAACCGTGTCGAAGGTCCTGTACCCGTCGGACGCGGTGGAGGCCGGCCGCGAGCTGCGCCTGGTGCAGGAGTATTTCTTCACGGCGTGCGCGCTGCACGACATCGTCCGGCGGCACCTGAAGGACCATGCGGACCTGCGCGACCTGGCCAGCGGCGTCGCCATCCAGATGAACGACACGCACCCGGCGCTGGCCGTCGCCGAACTGATGCGCCTGCTGGTGGACGAGCACGCGATGGACTGGGACGAGGCCTTCGCGATCACCCGCGCGACGCTGGGATACACGAACCACACGCTGATGCCCGAGGCGCTGGAACGCTGGCCGGTGGCCTTGTTCGAAACGGTGCTGCCGCGCCATCTGCAGATCCTGTACGAAATCAACGCGCGCTTCCTGGCTTCGGTCGAAGCGCGCTGGCCCGGGGATGCTGCGCGGCAGCGGCGCATGTCGATCGTGGACGAAGGCCCTCCCCGGCAGGTGCGGATGGCCCACCTGGCCATCGTCGGGAGCCACTCGATCAACGGCGTCGCCGAACTGCACACGCGCCTGGTCAAGAGCGACCTGGTCCCCGACTTCCACGCGATGTGGCCCGAGCGGTTCAACAACAAGACCAACGGTGTCACGCAGCGTCGGTGGCTGCAGTCCTGCAATCCCGGCCTGGCGGGCCTGCTGACGCAATCGGTGGGCGACGGCTGGATCACGGACCTGGAAAGCCTGCGCGCCCTGGAACCGTTCGCCGAGGACCCCGCGTTCCGCGAGGCCTTCCGGGCGGTCAAGCGCCGCAACAAGGAGGCGCTGGCGCGGGTGATCCAGGGGACGAACCGGGTCGTCGTATCCCCCGACGCGCTGTTCGACGTCCACGCCAAACGCATCCACGAGTACAAGCGCCAGTTGCTGCAGGCGATGCACGTGGTGCACCAGTACCTGCGGCTGGTCGAGGACGGCGTGTCCCCCGTGGTGCCGCGCTGCTTCGTGTTCGCGGGCAAGGCGGCGCCGGGCTACCGGATCGCCAAGGAAATCATCCGGCTGGTGAACGACCTGTCGGCGACATTGCGCAAGGATCCCCGGTCGCGGGGGGTGCTGGACGTCGTGTTCGTGCCGGACTACCGGGTGTCGCTGGCCGAACGGATCATGCCGGCCGCGGACCTGTCCGAGCAGATCTCCACGGCGGGCAAGGAGGCGTCCGGTACCGGCAACATGAAGTTCGCGATGAACGGCGCGCTGACGATGGGGACCCTGGACGGCGCCAACGTCGAAATCCTGGAGGCGGTCGGCGCCGACAACATCTACATCTTCGGCCTGACCGCCGAGGAGGTCGCCCGGCACGTTGCCGAGGGGTCCTACCACCCGGCGGACGTCTACCGCGGGCACCCCAGGGTCCAGCGGGTGCTGGACGCCATCACCTCGGGACGGTTCTGTCCCGGGGAACCCGACCGCTACGCGTGGATCCGCCAGCGCCTGGTGGACGGGGCGGACGAGTACTTCCACCTCGTGGACCTGGACGCCTGCCTGGACGCCCAGGATCGGGCCTCCGCCGACTTCGCCGACCCGGACCGATGGACCACGATGGCGATACGGAACGTGGCGCGGATGGGGCGGTTTTCCAGCGATCGCACGATTCGTGAATACGCCCGGGACATCTGGGGGGTCGTTCCGACGCGCTGAACGGGTCGATCAGCCCGCGGTGCAGGCGGCCGAGGCGCTGTCGTCGAAGTTCGTCTGGGTCGGGAAGTCCTTGTTGCAGGACGGGGAATCGCAGGTGGTGTCGTTGATCCAGGCACAGGGGTCGGCGGCGGCGCAGGTGCAGGCGGTGTAGATCCCCGCCGTGCACTGGGCCTGGACCTTGGCCGCGTCGGTGCAGACGTAGTCGGCGCACACACAGGTGGCCTGGAGGCCGTCGCACGTGCCGGTCGTGGCGCCCAGGGTGCCGCAGTAGACGGTGCAGTCCTGGACCGCCATCTGGCTGTCCGTGCCACACGTGCAGTCCTTGGAATCGAGCGTGCAGAACTCGGCGAACTGGGCCGCATCGCAGGCGCCCGAACAGGTGCAGTCGGCCGTATCGGTGTAGTGGTCGGCCGGGAACTTCTGCGCGCAGGCGCTGTCGCAGTAGCCGTCCGCCAGCCAGGCGCAGGGATCGGCCGAGGCGCAGGTGCACTCGGTGTAGACCGCGTTCTTGCACTGGGTCGCGACCAGGGTGGCGTTGGTGCAGTCGTTCACGCACGTGCAGTCGTCGCCGTTGGCGGTGGCGCCGCACTGGGTGCCCGCCATGCCGTTGCTGGTGCAAACGTCCGCGCACACGTAAGGCGTCCAGGTGCTGTTGCTGGAATCGCAGAAGCAGAGCGAGGTCCCGTCGGCCAGGCACTTGGTCGACTGTGTGGCGGGGTCGCACGCGCCCGAACAGGCGGGATCGACCGTGTCGGTGACGACGGTATCGGTGACCACCGTGTCGGTCACGACGGTATCGGTCACGACCGTGTCCGTCACGACCGTATCGGTCACCACCGTGTCGGTGACGACCGTGTCCGTGACCACGGTATCGGTGACGACCGTATCGGTGATGACGGTGTCCGGGCGGTTCACGTCGGACGTGTCGTTGCCGACGGTGTCGCGGGTGTCGGCCTGGGCGTCCAGATCCGAACCGATGATGTCGGCGTTGTTCACGGTCGTGCTGCTGCTGCTGCAGGCAGCAAGGCCGAAGGCCAGGGTCGAAAGCACGGCGAGCATGACGGTACGATTCATGATGTTCCCCACAGAGGCGGCGCGCAGTCTACATGCTTTTGCCTGGAATCACAAGCCGTTATTGGGTGGAGCACCGCGGCGCGTGTTCAGGCCGACCGCAGCCCCAGTACGGCGTTGTTGCGATCCCGCACCGTGCGCAGCACGTCGGGCTCGATCGACAGGGAGTGGCCGGTGGACGGGATCATGCGCCGCAAGGCCGCCTGGAAATCGGCCGTACCGGCGCGATCCGGGAAGCAGCGTTGGACCAGTTCGAACATCGTGGCGGCGCAGGTGGACGCCCCCGGGGACGCACCCAGCAGGGCGGCCAGCGTACCGTCCGCCGAAGCGACCACCTCGGTGCCGAACTCCAGCTTTCCCCCGCGCTTGGGGTCGGGCTTGATGATCTGGACGCGCTGGCCGGCGACCTCGAGCCGCCAGTCCTCCATCCGGGCCGTGGGCATGAACTGCCGCAACGAACCGAGTCGCTGCTCCGGCGACTGGAGCACCTGGCTGACCAGGTAGCGCGTCAGGCTGGTGTTGTCCCTGGCCACCGCCAGCATGGGCCTCAGGTTGTCGAACGTCAGGGATCGCGGCAGGTCCAGGAAGGACCCCTGCTTGAGGTACTTGGTCGTGAAGCCCGCGTAGGGTCCGAAGAGCAGCGCGGGCCGGCCCTTCCAGATGCGCGTGTCGAGGTGGGGCACCGACATGGGGGGGGCGCCCACGGCGGCCTTGCCGTACACCTTGGCCCGGTGCCGGGCGATGATGTCCGGGTTCGTGCAGACCAGCCAGTGCCCGCTGACCGGGAAGCCGCCGTAGCCGCGGCTTTCGGGGATCCCCGACTTCTGCAGCAGGGGCAGCGCGCCGCCGCCGGCCCCGAGGAACACGAACCGCGCCCGCACCTCGCGTGCCTGGCGCGCCTCCCGGTCTTGCACGGTCACCCGCCAGCCGCCTTCGGGCGAGCGCTGCAGGCCCTTGACGTGGTGCTTCACGTGCAGCGAGAAGTCGGCGCGCCGCTGCATGCCGTCGAACAGCAGGCGGGCCAGCACCCCGAAGTCGATGTCCGTCCCGCGGTCGACCCGCGTGGTGGCCAGCGGGGCGCCCCGGGGGCGGTCCTCCATCACCAGCGGCATCCACTCCGCCATCTCGGCGTCGTCCTCGGTGATGCGCATGTCCTGGAACATCGGGTGGCCGCCCAGGCGGGCGTGGCGGGTGCGCAGGAAGCGGACGTCGTTTTCGCCCCACACGAAGCTGAGGTGCGGGATGGGGTTCAGGAATTCCGACGGGGCCGGGAGGGCGCCCGCCTCCACCAGGTGCGACCACAGCTGCAGCGACACCTCGAAGGCCTCGTTGATGGACAGCGCCTTGGCGATGTCGATGCTGCCGTCGGGCTTTTCGGGCGTGTAGTTCAGTTCGCAGTTCGCCGCGTGGCCGGTGCCCGCGTTGTTCATCACCTGGCTGCTTTCGATGGCGACGCTCTCCAGGCGCTCGTAGACCCGGATGCTCTTGTCCGGCATCAACTGGCCCAGGATGCTCGCCAGGGTGGCGCTGACGATGCCGCCCCCCACCAGGACAACGTCCACGACCTCGCCTTGGTCCATCGACATGCGCGCTTCCCCCGGGTGTGCCGTCAAATTGGACTGAAAATATCCCAAATGTGATCCGGAAATCAAGCGAGCGGGCGGGAAACGGCCATAATAGGATTCCTTCAACGGCGGGGCCTCATGGACGTCCAGGACAAGGTCGTGCTGATCACCGGCGCCTCGATGGGGATCGGAACGGCCGTCGCGCGTCTGTTTTCGGCCGAGGGCGCGCGGGTCGTGCTGGCCGGACGATCCGTCGATCGCCTGGCCCGGCTTGCCGACGAGCTGCGCGCCGCGGGCGGCCAGGCCCTGGTGCTTCCGGGCGACTTGCGTCAGGAGGCCCAGGCGCGGCAACTGGTCCAGGCGGCGCTCGAGGGGTTCGGTCGCGTGGACGTGCTGATCAACAACGCCGGGCAGGCCGCCTCGGGAACGGTGGCCGCGTTCCGGATGGACGACTTCCGGCAGATCCTGGACCTGAACGTCATCGCGCCCGTCGCCGCCATCCAGGCCGTGGTGCCCGGGATGCGCGCCGCGGGGGGCGGCGTGATCGTCAACGTCAGCTCGATGGTGACGAAGATGACGCTGCCGGGCCTGGCCGCCTACGCGGCGACCAAGGCCGCGCTGAACATGCTGTCCGCGACGGCGCGCGTGGAACTTGCGGGCGACAACATCCGGGTCCTCACGGTCTTCCCGCGCCTGACCGCCACCGATTTCGGGGCCAACTCGCTGGGCGATCCCGCGCAGCGCGCCCGCCAGCGGTCCGCGACGCCCCCCGGCGTGGTGGTCGACAGCGCCGAGCACGTGGCCCGGCGGATCCTTCTGGCCGTGCGCGACGAGATCGCCGAGCAATACATGGAGTAGACGGGGCCGCCCCTTACGGAATCCTGATCCCCGCGCCGCCAACCCTTAGATCCCGCTTCGCGCCCATACCTCAGAATGAAATCGGAAGGCAGGACGGCCTGCCCGATCCCGGCTTGCGGACGAGGGAGCGCCATGGACGCCCACGAAATCGATGCCCGGCTCGCCACCCAGGACGATGACCCGCGTGAACCCGACGAGAACACGGAGGTCGCCTTCGTTCGCGCCGGTCCCCACGTCGGCCCCTCGCCGCGGTTCCTCCAGCGGATGCGCTGGCCGCTGGCACTGCTGACGCTGGCGGGCCTGGTGGCCCTGGGCGCCCAGATTGAAACAGGCGACGACGGCGCCGCGGACGTGCCCTGGGTGGCGGGCCTGCTGCTGCTGCTGGCCGCCCTGACCGTCGCGGCCTGGCTCGCGGGGATCTGCGCGGATGCCGTGCGGGCCTCCCCCGGGGCGGGCAGGGGACAGGGGAGGGCGTGATGGGCATCGAGGTCGTGGGATGGATCGTGGCGTGCGTCGCCGCTTCGCGGGCGCCGACGCTGCTGTCGGGACGGTGGTTGCCATGGACGGGATGCAAATTCTTGGCGGGGTGACGGCGACGCTGCTGCTGGCGTACCTGATGGTGGCGCTGCTGAAGCCGGAGTGGTTCGGATGAACGGGAACCTGCTGCTGCAGTACGGCCTGTTCTTCGGGGTCCTGCTGGCCCTGACGAAGCCGATGGGGGCGTACCTGGCCCGGGTGTTCCAGGGCGAACGGACGCTGCTGGGGCGCGCGCTGGGACCCTTCGAGCGCCTGGTGTACCGGGTGCTGGGGATCCATGCCGACGACCCGATGGACTGGAAGCAGTACGCGCTGGCTCTGCTGGCATTCAGCGGCGTCGGGATCGCCTGGCTGGTTGCGATCCTGCGCCTGCAGGGGGTCCTGCCGTTCAACCCGGAAGGCTTTCCCGGGATGTCGTGGGACCTGTCCCTGAACACCGCGGTCAGTTTCGTCACCAACACGAACTGGCAGAACTACGGCGGCGAGGCGTCCCTGTCGCCGCTGTCCCAGGCGGCGGGACTGGCCGTCCAGAACTTCGCGTCCGCGGCGGCGGGCATCGCCATCGCCGTGGCCCTGATCCGGGGCCTGACCCGCAGGTCCACGCGGGATGTCGGGAACTTCTGGGTGGACGTCGTTCGCGGCACCCTCTACGTGCTGCTGCCACTGTCCCTGGTGCTGGCCCTGGCGCTGGTGTCCCAGGGCGTCGTACAGACCCTGGACACCCACGCGACGGCGTCGCTGCTGCAGCCCGTCCGGGATGCCGACGGGCACGAGGTCACGGAACAGGTGCTGTCGCTGGGGCCCGTGGCCAGCCAGGTCGCCATCAAGATGCTGGGCACCAACGGGGGAGGCTTCTACAACGCCAATTCGGCGCATCCCTTCGAGAACCCCACGGCCCTGGCCAATTTCCTTCAAATCCTGGCGATCCTGTTGATCCCCGCCGGGCTGACCTGGATGTTCGGGAAGATGGCCGGCGACACGCGCCAGGGCTGGACGCTGCTGGCGGTGATGCTGGTGCTGCTGCTGCCGATGCTGTGGCTGGGGACGGCCGCGGAGCAGGGCGGCAACCCGATGCTGATGCCGCTGGGCGTGGACCAGGCCGCCGGCCCGCTGTCCGCGGGCGGCAACCTCGAAGGCAAGGAGGTCCGCTTCGGCATCGCGGGCTCGGTGCTGTTCACCGCCGCGACCACCGGCGCGTCCTGCGGCGCGGTGAACGCGATGCACGACTCGTACACGCCGCTGGGCGGCCTGGTGCCGCTGTGGCTGATCCAGCTGGGCGAAATCGTGTTCGGCGGGGTGGGGTCGGGCCTGTACGGGATGCTGGTGTTCGCGATCCTGGCCGTGTTCGTCGCGGGCCTGATGGTGGGCCGGACGCCGGAGTACCTGGGCAAGAAGATCGAGGCCTACGACATCCAGATGGCGTCACTGGCCATCCTGGTCCCGGCGGCGGCGATCCTGGTCGGCACCGCGGTCGCCGTGATGGCCCCGGCGGGGCGGGCCGGCATCGCCAACCCCGGTCCCCACGGCTTCACCGAGATCCTGTACGCGGTGTCGTCGGCCGTCGGCAACAACGGCAGCGCGTTCGCCGGGCTTTCGGGCAACACCCCGTTCTGGAACCTGTTGCTGGCGCTGCTGATGTTCGTGGGGCGTTTCTTCATCGCGCTGCCGGTGCTGGCCCTGGCCGGGTCACTGGCGGCGAAGAAGCGTGTCCCGGCCGGCGCCGGCACCTTGCCGACGCACACGCCCCTGTTCGCGCTGATGCTGGTGTCCGTGATCGTGGTGGTGGGCGCCCTGACGTACCTCCCGGCCCTGGCGCTGGGACCCGTCGTCGAGCATCTGCAGATGATCGCGGGCCGCTGAGGAGTGCTGCGATGGTACTGAAGCCTGCAACGGACCCGACCTCGGTGGACGCGGCGTCGCCGGTCGCATCGCGGCGTCCGGCGCGGAGCGACCGCCTGTTCGACCCGGCCCTGACGGGGCGGGCGGTCCTGGATGCCTTCCGCAAGCTGAACCCCGCCCGGCAGATCCGGAACCCGGTGATGTTCGTGGTCGAGGTCGGCGCCGCCCTGACCACGGTGCTGGGCGTCCAGGCGCTGGCGGGCCACGGTGAGGCGGGCACGGGGTTCATCCTGTCGGTGACGGCCTGGCTGTGGTTCACGGTCGTGTTCGCGAACTTCGCAGAGGCGATGGCGGAAGGCCGGGGCAAGGCCCAGGCGGACGCCCTGCGACGCACCCGGCACGACGTGACCGCGAAGAGGCTGCCGCGGCCCGACCCGGGCGCGGCGTACCAGTTGACGCCGGCCTCGGACCTTCGCAAGGGGCACTTCGTGCTGGTCGAGCCCGGCGACCTGATCCCGTCCGATGGCGACGTGGTGGAGGGCGTGGCCTCGGTGGACGAGAGCGCCATCACCGGCGAAAGCGCGCCGGTCATCCGCGAAAGCGGCGGGGATCGCAGCGCGGTGACGGGCGGCACCCGGGTGCTGTCGGACTGGCTGGTGGTCCGCATCGGCGCGAACCCGGGCGAAACCTTCCTGGACCGGATGATCCACATGGTCGAAGGCGCGAAGCGGCAGAAGACGCCCAACGAGATCGCCCTGGACATCCTGCTGGCGGCCCTGACGATCATCTTCCTTTTGGCCACGGCGACGCTGCTGCCGTTTTCGGTGTTCGGCGTCCAGGCTGCGGGCCAGGGCGCGCCGGTCACGATCACCGTGCTGGTGGCGCTGCTGGTCTGCCTGATCCCGACCACGATCGGCGGGCTGCTGTCGGCCATCGGCATCGCCGGGATGAACCGCATGGTCCGGGCGAACGTGATCGCGATGTCGGGACGCGCCGTGGAGGCCGCGGGCGACGTCGACGTGCTGCTGCTGGACAAGACCGGCACCATCACCCTGGGCAACCGCCAGGCCGTCGCCTTCCTGCCGGCGCCGGGCGTGACGGAAGAGGCGCTGGCCGACGCCGCGCAACTGGCGTCCCTGGCCGACGAGACTCCCGAGGGCCGCAGCGTCGTGGTGCTGGCGAAGCAGCGGTTCAACCTGCGCGAACGGACCCTGTCGAGCCTGGGCGCGACGTTCATCCCCTTCACTGCCCAGACGCGCATGAGCGGCGTGGACCTGGAAGGACGGGCGGTCCGCAAGGGCGCGATGGAGGCCGTCGAGACGTGGCTGGCAATCCAGGGCGCATCGTTCCCGGTTGCGGTGCGGGCGTTGGCCGAGGACGTCGCGCGCCAGGGCGGCACGCCGCTGGTCGTCGCCGAGGGCGGCCGGGCGCTGGGCGTGGTGCAGCTGAAGGACATCGTGAAGGGCGGGCTGAAGGAGCGCTTCGCGGAACTGCGCCGAATGGGGATCCGGACGGTGATGATCACCGGGGACAATCCCCTGACCGCCGCCGCGATCGCCGCCGAGTCCGGCGTGGACGACTTCCTGGCCCAGGCCACGCCCGAGGCGAAACTGGCGCTGATCCGCGAGCACCAGGCGGGCGGGCGGCTGGTGGCGATGACCGGCGACGGCACCAACGACGCGCCGGCCCTGGCCCAGGCCGACGTGGCCGTCGCGATGAACACCGGGACCCAGGCCGCCAAGGAGGCCGGGAACATGGTGGACCTGGACTCGAACCCGACCAAACTGATCGAGATCGTGGAAATCGGGAAGCAGTTGCTGATGACCCGGGGGGCGTTGACCACGTTCAGCATCGCCAACGACGTGGCCAAGTACTTCGCGATCCTGCCCGCGGCCTTCGTGGCGACGTACCCGCCGCTGGCCGCGCTGAACGTGATGGGCCTGGCGACGCCCCAGAGCGCGATCCTGTCCGCGGTGATCTTCAACGCCCTGGTCATCGTGGCGCTGATCCCGCTGGCGCTCAAGGGCGTGCGGTACCGGCCCATCGGGGCGGGGCCCCTGCTGCGGTGGAACCTTCTGGTCTACGGGCTGGGCGGGCTGGTGGTGCCGTTCATCGGGATCAAGGCCATCGACCTGCTGCTGGACGGCATGGGGCTGGCGTAGGTGTCGTGATGAAGACGTTGTGGAAGGCGGTGGTGCTGCTGGCGATCCTGACGGTGCTGACCGGCGTGGCGTACCCGCTGCTGGTCACGGGGATCGCGCAGGCCGTGTTCCCGTGGCAGGCGAACGGAAGCCTGATCGAGGCCGACGCGAAGGTGGCCGGGTCCGCGCTGATCGGCCAGCCCTTCGACGACCCGAAGTACTTCTGGGGCCGCCCGTCGGCCACGTCGCCCGTCGCCTACAACGGGGCGTCGTCCGGTGGGTCGAACCTGGGCCCGACGAACCCGGCGCTGGCGGACGCGGTGAAGGGGAGGGTGGACGCCCTGCGTGCGGCCGAACCGGGCTTCGATGCGCCGGTGCCCGTGGACCTGGTGACCGCGTCGGGAAGCGGGCTGGACCCGGACATCAGCCCCGCTGCCGCACAGTACCAGGTGCCTCGCGTCGCCCGGGCCCGGGGATTGCCCCCGGACCGCGTGGCAGCCCTGGTGGACGCGCACGTCGAGGGCCGGCAGTTCGGCGTGCTGGGCGAGCCTCGCGTCAACGTGCTGGATCTGAACCGCGCCCTGGACGCCGGACTGTGAGAAGATCCACCCCATGAACGATGGCCGTCCCGACCCCGACCGTCTCCTGAAGGATCTGCACGAGCAGGATCTGAAGGCCCGGCGCGGCCGGCTCACGGTGTTCTTCGGCGCGGCGCCCGGCGTCGGCAAGACCTACGCGATGCTCCTGGCCGCCCGGGCGGAACGGGAACAGGGGCGCAGGATCCTGGCGGGCGTCGTCGAAACCCATGGCCGGGCCGAAACCGCCGCCCTCCTGGAGGGGATCGAGGTCCTGCCCCGCCGCGACACCGAGTATCGCGACATCCACCTGACCGAGTTCGACCTCGACGGGGCGCTGGCCCGGCACCCGGAACTGCTGCTGGTGGACGAACTGGCCCACACCAACGCCCCCGGTGCGCGCCATCCCAAGCGCTGGCAGGACGTCGAGGAACTGCTGGACGCCGGGATCGACGTATTCAGCACGCTGAACGTGCAGCACGTCGAAAGCCTGAACGACGTGGTCGCCCGCCTGACCGGGGTGGTCGTTCGCGAAACGGTGCCCGACGGGCTGCTGGAACACGCCCACGAGGTCCGGCTGGTGGACCTGCCGCCCGACGAACTGCGCCTGCGGCTGGCCGAGGGCAAGGTGTACGTCCCGGGACAGGCGGCCCGGGCGATCGAGCACTTCTTCCGGAAGGAGAACCTGATCGCGCTGCGCGAACTGGCCCTGCGCCGGACCGCCGAGCAGGTCGATCGCCAGATGGAGGACTACCGGCGCCGGCACCGCATCGAGCAGACCTGGTCCACGTCGGACCGGCTGCTGGTCTGCGTGAGTCCCAGCCCCTACTCCGCCCACCTGGTCCGCGCCGCGGCCCGCATGGCCCGGGGGCTGCACATCGCCTGGTTCGCCATCTACGTGGAAACCCCGGAGTCCCGTCGCCTGCCCGAAGCCGACCAGGCCCGGGTCGCGGCCCACCTGCGCCTGGCGGGGCGGCTGGGGGCCGAGGTCGCGGCGGTGCCCGGGGAGCGGAACGTGGACGCGGTGCTGGACTTCGCCCGCGATCACCACGTCAGCAAGATCATCGTCGGCAAGCCTCGCAAGCGGAGCCTGCGCGATCGGGTTCGCGGTTCGTTCGTGGACGAAATCATCCGGCGCAGCGGCGACATCGACGTGTTCGCCACCGCAGGCGAGGGGGAGAGCGAACCGGAAGCGCCGCTGGTGGCCGCCCCCCGGACCGGGTCGGTGCGGGGGTATGCGGCGGCGGCATTCATCGTCGCGGCATCGGCGCTGCTGGGCTGGCTGACCTTCGGGCAGGGCGGTACCGCCGACGTGATCATGGTGCTGCTGCTGGGCGTAGTGTTCGCCTCGCTGCGCCTGGGGTACGGGCCGTCGTTGCTGGCCGCGGCCCTCAGCGCGCTGGCCTTCGACTTCCTGTTCGTGCCGCCGTATTTCAGTTTCAGCATCCAGGACTTCAGCCACGTCCTGACCTTCGGCGTGCTGTTCGTCGTCGCCATCGTGATCAGCCACCTGGCCCAGCGGGCACGGGACCAGGCCGAGGCGGCGCGGGATCGGGAGCGGCGGACCGGCGTCCTGTATGCCGTCACACGCGAACTGGCACGGACGCCGGACCTGGATGCGCTGGTGGCGGTGGCATCGGCCGAGCTCGCGAAGGTGTTCGACACCCGGGTGACGGTGTTCGCGCCGGCGCCGGGCGAGGTGCTGCGGCCCCTGCACCGCACGGAAGGCGAGAAGCCGTCCGAGGACGACGCGGGGATCGCGCGCTGGGTCTGGACCAACGTCCGGGACGCCGGGCTGGGCACGGACACGCTGCCGGGCGCCCGGGGGCTGTACCTGCCGCTCGTGGCGACACGGGGGGCCGTGGGCGTGATGGGCCTGGTGCCCCGGGACCCGAACCGCTTCCGTGACGTGGAGCAGCGGCGCCTACTGGATGCCCTGGCGGGGCAGTTGGCCATGGCGATGGAGCGGGCGCTGCTGGTGGAAGAAACCCAAGCGGTGCGCGTCGAGGCGGAACGCGAGCAGCTGCGGAACACCCTGCTGTCCAGCGTGTCCCACGACCTGCGAACCCCCCTGGCGACAATCACCGGCGCGGCCAGCACGCTGGTGCGCGACGGGGACGACCTCAGCCCGGCGACGCGGCGGGAACTGGCCCAGTCGATCAGCGACGAGGCCGAGCGCCTGAACCGTCGCGTCCGGGACCTGCTGGACATGACGCGGCTGGAGTCGCATGCGGTGCAGTTGCGCCTCGAATGGCAGCCGGTCGAGGAGGTCATCGGGGCGGCCCTGGCCCGCATGGAAAGGCCGATGGCCGGGCGCGAGGTGCTCACGCGCCTGGAACCGGACCTGCCCCTGGTGGCCTTCGACGCGGTGCTGATCGAGCAGGTGCTGGTGAACCTGCTGGAAAACGCGGTGAAGTACTCCCCCGCGGGGACGCCGATCGAGGTGGCGGCCTCGGCGGGGCCCGGCGAGATCGTGGTCACCGTCGCGGACCGCGGCCCGGGCATCCCGACAGGGCAGGAAGACCGGGTGTTCCTGAAGTTCTACCGCGCGGCCGACGCCGGTCGCGCGGGGGGGGTGGGGCTGGGGCTGGCCGTGTGCCGCGCGGCCCTGGACGCACACGGCGGGCGGATCTGGGTGGACAACCTTCCGGGGGGCGGTGCGGCGTTCCGGTTCGCGCTGCCGATCCGGGGGACCCCGCCAGCGATGGATCTGCCCCACGAAGGGGCTTCTGGCGAGGCGGCGGCGGGCGACCCCGCGGTCGGGGATGGCGAGGCATGAGCGACACCGACCCCCTGGTGCTGCTGATCGAGGACGAGTCCCAGATGCGGCGCTTCCTGCGCGTCTGCCTGGTCAACCACGGCTTCCGCCTGGTGGAATCGGAAACCGGCGAGGACGGGCTGCTGCAGGCCGCGACGCGCAACCCCGACGTGGTGCTGCTGGACCTGGGCCTGCCGGACCTGGACGGCCTGGAGGTCACGCGGCGGCTGCGGGAGTGGTCCCCGGCCCCCGTGATCGTGCTGTCCGCCCGGGGACAGGAAAAGGACAAGGTGGCCGCGCTGGACGCCGGCGCCGACGACTACCTGACCAAGCCCTTCGGCGTGGACGAGCTGCTGGCACGCATCCGGGTCGCCCTGCGGCACCGCGAGCGCGCCGGCGAGCACCCGGAGCCGGTGTTCCAGACCGGGGACCTGCGCCTGGACCAGCATCGCCGCCAGGTCTTCGTGGGCGACCGCGAGGTGCACCTGACCCCCTTCGAATACAAGCTGCTGTCCACGCTGGTCCGCCATGCCGGGCGCGTCCTCACGCATCGGCAGTTGCTGATCGAGGTGTGGGGGGTGGCCTACGCCACGCAGACCCAGTACCTGCGCGTCTTCATGGGCCAGTTGCGGCACAAGCTGGAAGCGAACCCCGCGCAGCCGCGGTACCTGCTGACCGAGCCGGGCGTCGGGTACCGCCTGAAGGCGGACTGAGGGATCGGCCCGGGTCAGATCACCACGATTTCGTAGCCGTCGTTGACGAAGGGCGCGATCGCCGCGTGGCCGTCCATGTCGGCCAGCAGCGGCACCGCGTGGGCGTTGGCGGACTGGACCGCCGGGCTGGTCGCATCGGTGCATCCGCACCCGATGGACGCGGTGTGGCAGGACCCCACCAGGATGCCCTCGGCCTGCACCCGTGCCAGCAGGGGGCGCAGGTCGGAAGCGGGCCGGTCCAGGTCCAGCAGCAGCTGGGTGGCGGGCCCTTCCAGGATCAGCCGCGTGTCGTGGCCCTGGGCGTGAAGGCCCAGCGCGTACCAGAACGCGTGGGCCTGGCGGCACTCGTCACCGGCGAACAGCACGAACAGGATCTTGCGCTTCATCGGGTTTCCTCCGGGCAATTCCCAGGCCTTCCAGCCTACCGCGTCCACGCCAGCCTGGTGCGCGTTCTTTTCAAGGCGCCGTCCGCCAGGGCCATCGCCCCCAGCACCCCCGCGTCCGTTCCCAGGCCCGGCGGCACCAGGAACTCCGACAGGTCGCCCCGCAGCCGGGGGTGGTTCACGTATCCGCCGAGGCGGGCCGCGACCCGGGTACGCACCCGTTCCAGCAGGCCCGGGACCTGCATCACGCCGCCGCCCAGGATCACGCGCATCGGGGACAGCACCAGCGTGTACGCGGCGATCGCCGGCCCCAGGTAGTCGGCCTCCAGATCCCACACCTCGTCGCGCCCCGCCAGGTCCGCGCACGAACGCCCCCAGCGCTCCTCGATGGCCGGCCCGGACGCCAGCCCTTCGAGGCAGTCGCGATGGAACGGGCACCGGCCTGGATAGGGATCGCGCGCCGGGTCCCGCGGCACGGGCACGTGCCCCATTTCCGGGTGCACCAGCCCGTGCAGCAGCCGGCCCCGGGCCATCCCGCCGCCGCCGATGCCCGTGCCGACGGTCAGGTATACGAAGGTGTCCAGGCCCCGGGCCGCCCCCCAGCGGTGCTCGCCCAGGGCCGCGCCGTTCACGTCGGTGTCGAATCCCACGGGGATCGACCCGTGCGGGCCCGACAGGCGGGACCGCAGGAAGCCGGCGACGTCGGTGCCGCTCCAGCCGGCCTTCGGGGTGTCCGTGATATGTCCGAACCGCGGCGACGCCGGGTCCGGGTCCACGGGTCCGAAGCACGCGATGCCCAGCGCCGCCAGGGCACCGTGCCGGAGGGCCGCCTCGCCCAGGAAGTCCGCCACCCTGCAAAGCGTCTGGCCGGGGGTCGTGGTGGGGATGACGGTCCGGTCGCGCAGGTCGCGCGGTCCCGTCCCGATGGCGACGACGAACTTCGTTCCGCCGGCTTCCACGGCGCCCAGCAGCGGTCGCGACATCACGGGTCCCTCCAGAAGGGTCCTGGGGCCAGTCGGGTGAACGCGCATCCTCGCAACGAAACCCACTTCCCGACAGGCTCCTACGGCGTGACGGGCAGGATGTGCAGGTTGTCGAACTGGACGGGATGCCATCCCGCGCCGGTGGCGCCGCCGTCCACCCCGATCCCGGCCAGGCCCCGCGTCCACGTGGCGTCGGTCGCGGTCCCCAGTTCGGTCCCGTCCACGCGGGCGCGGATGGACGCGCCCTGGAGGGCCAGTTCCAGCGTCCGCCAGGTCCAGGTCGGCCATGCCGCGGCGGTCCCCGAAAGCAGCGTCACGGTGAAGTCCGTGGTGGAGTCGTGGCGGACGATGGACCAGGCGCCGCCCGTGTCGATCCGGAACTCGTACCCGTCGTAGCGCCGGGGCTTGAAGTACGGCTGGTTGAAGAAGCGCCCGAAGATCTGGATCGTGCCTTCCGCTTCCGGCATCACGTCCACGCGGATCGTGACGTCCTCCACGTGGGAGTCCCCGGTCACGGCGAATGGGTTGACGTCCTGCGGCCCCCAGAAGCCCGGCTTGCCCACCGCCGCCTGGCGGATGCACCGGCCGCTGCGCCCGCCGCCGCACGCCCCGACCTCGAAGGCGCCGCTCTGGTTCATCAGGAACCTCGCTTCCTGCCCCGGCACGTCGGCCTCGAAGTCGTTGTCGTAGGGCAGCGGGAACGTCGTTGTCGCCGGCCCCGCGGCGTCCCCGCGGACCTGCCCGACGGTGGTGGTCAGCGTGACCAGGCGGTGGGGCGCCACGGTGATGCGGACCGGCCCGGCGGCCGGATCCAGGTCGCAGGAGTGGACCATGTAGGCGGCCGGGTCCCAGGACGAGGTGTCGGACGTGAAGACATGCACGATTCGTTTGGGCATCCAATCGGGGAACGCGACTTCGACCACCTGCTCCTGCGTCGCCGTCGAGGTTTCGATCAGCGTCGTGACGCGGGAGCGGTCCGGGGACACCAGCGTCACGTACGCCCCCGCGATCGGGTCGCCCGGCAGGTGCCCGGACGCGGCGTCCAGGTACTGCCAGCCCGGCTGGGTGAACTGCGTCAGGTGCGCGAACGTCCACAGCAGCGCCTTCGGCGTGTAGGCGCCGGACCAGGGCTGGGCGGCGACCACCAGCCCGCTGTCCTGGAACCCCAGGCCCTCGGGCATCGACGTCATCAGCGGCCAGTGGTGGAAGGCGGTCAGCCGCGCCTCCACGTACCCGCGGGTCAGGATGCGCCCGTAGCTGGACGGATCGCCCCCCTGCTCGCTGGCCCAGATCGGGACCCCGAGGCCCAGCACTTCCTCGGGCGCGTCGCAGACCGTCGCGTCGGGGCTGTCGTAGTAGCAGGGGTAGTGGACGCCGATCACGTCGAAGCTCGACAACGCCGGGTCCCCGACCAGCGTGGTCGGGAACAGCCACCCGAAGGTCTGGTGGGTGTCGCCCGCCACCAGCTTCGTCGGATACCCCCCCTGGACCAGCCGGGCCTTGAGCGCCTTCAGCCAGTCCAGGTCCCAGCCGCTTTCGTTGCGGCCGCCGAGGTAGTCGATCGCCAGCCCGTTGGTCCGGGCGCAGTCCAGCCAGGCGATCATGTAGTCGAGCAGTTCCGGCGTGAAGAAGGTGCCCTGGGCGGTCCACGACGGCGATCCCCAGGGGAGCGCGGCCAGCACGATCGACGGGTTGCGCGCCTTCGCCTCCTTCATCAGCCACCACTCGTAGCCCCGGCCGCAGTCCAGGCCCTCGGAGGTATGCATGTGGCTGGCCTCGGACCCGGTGGTCGAATTCATGTCGCCGGCCATTTCGACCTTCAGCACCTGCAGCGCGGCGCCGTAGCCGGGCTTGAAGAAGTAGTCCAGCACCTGGCTGCGCTGGGGCTCCGGGTAGTCGATCAGGAAGCGCGAGTTGCCCGCGTTGCTGATGGCGCCGAGCCCGTCGAAGATGCGGCCTGCGCCCGCGGGGTCGATCGGGATCACCGTTGCTGCAGCCTGGGTCACCGGCGTGCACAGCGGCCTGTCCGCAGGCTCGATGACGACAGGGACATCCGGGACGTCCGGAGGAGCGTCCGCGACGATGTCGATGGCATCCGGCGCTGAATCCAAGGAAACCTCTGCGGGCAGGTCGGCGCTGCCGTCCGTCGAGGGGACGTCGAGCACGTCGGGGCCGGGGCCCGTGCCCGCGGATCCCCCGCCGCAGGCGAAGCAGGGCGCGAACACCAGGATCCCGACGCTCGCCCACAGAAACCATCGATTCATGCGCGCTTCCCCTGTTTCCACGTGCCAATCCACCGGCCACGCCGATGGTAGGGCCGTCCGCGGCCTTCCTCAAGGGATGTTTGTCGGGGCCGGGCTGCGGAGCCTGTCAGGTTCTGTCCAGAGAATGGAGAGACGCGAACACGCCGTAAAGACATGTAGAACGAAAATTGCTTCGAGGAGTACTTGACGCTGTCCATGTCGTGTCCATATTGTGTCCGGGTGAGGGGTTGTCCCTCCCGGGTTTCAACTGTTTCCGGTCCCTGGCAGGGTAGGAGTCGTCATGAACATCAATCGTTTCCCGATCGTGGTCGCAGCCGCGCTGTTCGCGGCGTCCTGGGTCGCCGCGTGCGACTCGAGTTCCAATGATGAAACGGACGTTTCGAAGGACGTCACCCAGGACGTCGCCATCGACGTTCCCGGGGATCCGGGGGGCGACGTTCCCGGGGATCCCGGCGGCGATGTGCCGGCGCCGGCGAAGGCCCGGCTGCGTGCGATCCACCTGTCCCCCGATGCTCCCGCGGTGGACATCTTCGCGAACGGCGGCATGACCGCAGCGGTGAAGGGCCTGGCGTTCCCGGACGGGACGGGCTACCTGGACCTGGACGCGGGCACCTACACGTTCGACATTGCTCCGAAGGACGCCGGGATCGGCGCGTCGGTGCTGAAGGTGAAGGACCTTCCGCTGGAATCCGGCAAGTCCTACACGGCCGTCGCGTACGACGCGGTGGCGTCCATCAAGGCGCTGGCGCTGGAGGACGACTACGCGAACCTGGCGTCCGGCAAGATCCGCCTGCGCGCGGTCCACACGGCCGCGGGCGTCGGCAAGGTCGATATCTGGAACATCCCGGCGACCGGGGATCCCACGCCGCTGTGGACGGACGTGGACTTCGGCATGGCCGGCGCCTACCTGGACGTCCCCGCGGGCGCCTACAAGATCGGCATCGACGTGAACAAGGACGGCATCCCGGACCTGGTCTTCCAGCTGCCCGACCTGCCCGCCGGCACGGTCGCGACGGCCTTCGCGGTCAAGAAGGGCGCCGACGTCTTCCTGATCGCCGAGCTGCCCGACGGCACCACAGCCCGCATCGACCCGGCGATGTGACCCCCTGACAACCTCCCATTCCCTCCCTCCCTCCCCACGGCTCCGGGGGTGCCCACCCGGCCCCCCGGAGCCGCACTTCAGGGGAGTGGATCCCCGGACGAGTTGGTGTATGTTCGACGCCATGACGAGGCCGAACGACCGGATCCCCGAGGGCCTGTACCCGATGCGTGCGGTCACGCGCTTCACGGGCCTGTCGCCCGATGTGATCCGTGTGTGGGAGCGGCGGTACCAGGCCGTTGCGCCCGACAGGACGGCGGGCCGGGCCCGGCGGTACTCGGCGACCGAGATCCGGCGCCTGCTGATGCTGCACGAACTGACACGGCGCGGCCACGGGATCGGCGACGTGGCCCGGCTGCCCGACGAGCGGCTGCGGGAACTGTTGGAGCGCGACAGCGTGCTGGGCCGGCCCTCGGAACATCCGGCGGTGACGGGGCGCGCGAGCTGCGATGGTGTCGTGGCCGAGTACATGGGTGCGATGGGGCGCTTCGACGTTCGCCGGGCGCAGGACATCCTGGCGGCCGCGGCGGCGATGCTGCCAACGACGACGTTCCTGTTCGAGGTGGTGGTCCCGGTGCTGCGGGAAGTCGGGGAGCGCTGGTCGCGACACGAGCTGGGCATCGCCCACGAGCACGTCGTGTCGTCGCACGTGAAGGGCTTCCTGACCGGTTTGCTGCGGCTGGTGCCGGCGCCTGCCCCGGGTGCGCCCCGCCTGCTGGCGGCGACACCCCGCAACCAGCAGCACGAGTTCGGGGCGCTGATGGCGGCCTGCCTGGGCGCGGTTCGTGGATGGGACGTCGCGTACCTGGGCCCGGACATTCCGGCGGCCGACCTCGGGATCGCGGCGGACCTGGCCGATGCCGACCTTGTGGTGGTGAGCGTGCTGCGCGTGCCGCCGCCGAAGGAACTGGTGGAACTGGCGGCCGAGTTGAAGGCACTGGCCCGCCGGACCACGCTGTGGATCGGCTCGCCGCCCGGGCACCCGATCTGCGCCCTGCTCAAGAACGTCCGCGCCTTCGATCGACTGGAGGACCTGCTGGACGCGCTTGACGAACGCCAGCGTCTGCTCGCAACGCGTGCCTCGACCCTGTAGAATTCGCGGGTCCCCCACCGGAGTTCCCCATGGTCCGGACACGCCTGGTGGTCCTGGCGGCGCTGGTTCCCCTGGCCTCGGCCTTCGCGTGCACCTCCGGCTCGTCGAACATGGGCGTGCTGTCGTGGGACACGCCCGATGCGTCCACCGGGACCGACGAGGGGCTCGACACTTCGGCCGGGAGCGACACGCACCGCGACGTGGCGCCGTGGGACCCGGGCCAGGACGCGTGGCCGGCGGACGTCGCGATCGATCCCTCCGGCGACGAATCGCCGACCGAAGGGACGGTGGACGACCTCGTGCTCGGGGATCCTGCCGGCGACGAGGGCAAGCCGGATTCGACCGTGGAGGACACGGCCGGTGATCCGTCCCCGGCAGATGTCGCGTTCGATGCGAAGCCCGATCCGGGGCAGGACATCGCCACGGACACCCCCCGGGACACGCCTCCCGACGCCGGGCCCGGAACCCTGACGTGCAGCCAGATCCTCGACTGCGCCAACGCGTGCAGTTACACCCTGTCGTGCGTGCAGGACTGCATCCGCCAGGGCGATCCCGCGGCGCAGGGCGAGGCGCAGGTCCTGCTGGACTGCACCCTGAACGCCTGCTCGCAGTACCTCCAGGACAACCAGGCGCTGCAGAACTGCGTCATCCAGAACTGCCGGCAGGAGGGGCTGGATTGCCTCAACGGCACGTGCCAGCCGTCCTGCGCCGGAAAGGAATGCGGAACCGACGGGTGCGGTGGCGACTGCGGCACCTGCGGCGGTGGCTCGACGTGCAGCAATGGCGCCTGCGTCACCGGCCCGGGGCAGACCTGCCTTGAAATCGCCAATTGCGCCCTGGCGTGCGGCAGCGACTACACCTGCATCCAGAACTGCGAATCCGCGGGTTCCTCGGCCGCCCAGGGCGCCTTCCAGAACCTGTTCGACTGCCTGTTGCAGAACTGCATGCAGGCCCTCCAGAACCCGACGCAATTGATGACGTGCGTGCAGCAGAAATGCCCGACCGAGTACGCCGACTGCCAGGCGACCTGACACCCGGAGCCGTTCCCGCTATCCTGTCCGCGAAGGCCCCACACCGAGGTGCCCGATGGCGGACGACGGCCCCCGCAACGACGACACCGCCGACTTGATCGCCCGGCAGATCCGTGGCGACCTGCCGCTGCCGCCGGTGGCCCGCCTGGTCGGCTTCCGGGTCGTTTCCGCGGGCAGTGGCAGCGCGGTGACCGAAATGCAGGCCGATCAGCGGCACACCAACCCGATGGGCACGCTGCACGGCGGCATCCTGTGCGACCTCGCGGACGGCGCGATGGGCTACGCGATGGCGGCATCCCTCGACCGGGGCCAGTCGTTCACCACGCTGGAAATGAAGATCAACTTCCTCAAGCCCGTGTGGGAGGCGCGGTTGACCGCCACGGCCCGCACGGTCAAGCGGACGCGCACCCTCTGCCTGATGGAGTGCGACGTGACCGACGAAGGGGGCAGCCTGGTGGCACGGGCGTCCAGCACCTGCCTGATCCTGCACGGCGAGCAGGCGCGCGGGCGGTGAGGGTTTCGAAGGTCGGTCGTCCGGGGGGGGGCCTACGGCGTCGGGCAGGTCGTTTCGGCCCCGGCGGTGTCATAGCAGGTGCAGCGCGTTCGTCCCAGGGCCTGCATGTACGCGTCGATCGTCGTGGTGTCGGTGGTCACGGGCAGGAGGGCGGCGATCCGCAGCGTCTGCCCGGCGGCCACCAGGGTCTGCTGCCCGGCGCAACTGTACAACTTCGTGGCGCGCTGGGAATCCGACACCGCCACGGCGCACGATTTCTTCGGTTTCATGCCGGCATCCAACTCGATATCGACCAGGATCGCACCGCCCTTGCCCGCGTCGGCGGCCGTCAACGTGCGGATGCCGTCCGCCCCCACGCCTTGCAGCAGTTCGGGCTTGCCCATCATCAGCAGCTCGCGCAGGTAGTTGTCGCCGCCGTCGCCCTTGCCCCAGGCGTTGACGGTCAAGAAGGTCCCGGCCACCGTGGTGGACAGCACGGCCGCCGAGTAGATGCCCACGCGGTCGAACCCGAACAGGCGCACCCAGGACGTGCCCAGCGTCGCCCAGGCGCTGGACATGCCGGGCTGGATTTCCGCGGGCTTCGCGGCGTCGCCCACACGACCCTTGAATACCAGTTTCACCACGGGCTGGTCCACCGGCGTGTCCCCGAAGAAGGTGTCGGGGATCGTGCATGCCTCCTGCGCGTCCTTCCCGTCGGTCAGGAACACCGTCAGCGTTTCGGTCGTCACCGCGGCCGTCTGCGCCGGCAGGAAGTTGTGCATGTGGCAGAACGCCAGATCCTGGTCCGGCGAGTAGTAGGTTTCGACCTGGAAGCCGAAGTTCAGCCCGCCGTGCCCGTACAGGTCGCCCATCGCGGTCGGCACGTGCATCAGCCCCAGGCCGTAGTCCACCTTGCCGGCCAGCAGCGTGATCGAATGCCAGGTGTGCATCTGCACCAGCATGGCGGGACCCAGCAGGCGCCCTTGCGCCAGCGCGCGCTGGAACGTCGCGAGGTCGTCGGGGGTGGACACGATCGAACCCGCGGTCCACGTCAGCGACGGGGCCAGCAGGCTGGTGGCGTCGATGGTCTGCGTGTCGTTGACGTACAGTTCCTGCGGGATCACGGCGAACATGCTGGACGGCAGGCCCAGCAGGGGCACCAGCACCGACAGGTCCATGTATCCGTGGACCAGCCGGTCGGTCGGGTCGCCTTCCTGTTCCAGGTAGGTGTTCTTGAGGCCCAGCGGCTCGAAGATGCGCGTCCGCAGTTCGTCGCGCGCCTTCTTGCCGGTGACCTTCTCCCCGATCATGCCCAGCAGCACGAAGTTGCTGTTCGAGTACGCGCCGCCGGTGCCCGGCGTGAACGCCAGTGGCTTGTCGACCATGAACGACATGACTTCGGCCGGCGTGTACACGTGGTCGGGTTCCGACAGCACCTGCAGCAGCACGGCCGTGTCCACGATGTACTCGGGGATGCCGGACTGCATGCCCAGCAGGTCGCGGACCGTGATGTCCTTCCACACGGTGTACTCGGGCAGGTACGTGGTCAGAGGGGCGTCCAGGTCCACCAGCCCCTCCTCGGACAGTTGCAGGATCCATGTCGCCGTCATGGGCTTGGTGTTGCTGCCCACGCGGAACTGGCTGTTCGCCGTGACGAGGGAACCGGTGACCACGTCGGACACCCCCGCGACGCCGGACCACGTGCGCTTGTCGCCGTCGTGGATGGCGAAGGCGATTCCCGGGTCGCCGCTGAACCGGATGTAGTCGTCCAGCACCGCCTGCAGCGCCGAGGCCAGCGCCGGCGCGACGGCATCGGGCGTCGGGGAATCGACTGGAACGTCGGCTGCCGGGGTGTCGCCGGGAACGTCACCCGGCACCACGCCATCGGGAGCGTCGGCGACGTCGATCGCGTCGGCCAGGGGCCCGTCGCCCAAGGTGTCCATGGCCGTCCCGCTTGATCCCGAACCGCAGGCGGCCAGGGCCAGCAGCGTCGCCACCGCCATGCCTGTCATCGAGCGCGTTGTCGTCCTCATCATTCATCTCCCGGTGGGGGGGGCAATCCGCGGGGGCCGGCCCGCCAGACGCTGGCCAATCGTATCCGGGCGCTCCGGGAAACGCCATGGCGGCGGTCGCACGGTTGCCTCGGTCTCCTGCGCCCGCGAGGGGGCGGCAGGTCGATGCCTGCCGTCTTGCGCCTCGCAGGCCGCCCCCATCCTGGGGTTGCCCCGTGCCCAGTGGCCCGGGTCGGCCCGCGTTGGTAGATTGCTCCTGCGGGCAGGGACCGCCGGCCTTCCGCCCTATCGGGGGCGTCGCGGGGTACGCGCATGATTGACATCATCCGGCGCCTTTCCGGCATCGAGCATGCGGCCCAGGACCTGTATGGCGACGCCGCCCGGTACTTCCGTGAAACGCACCCTCCGTTGTCCCGGTTCCTGGACGAGCAGTCGTGCGACGAGGCCGGGCACGACCGGGTCATGGGCCTCGCGGAGCGCCTGGTCCAGGGCGACCCGGCGCACTTCACCACCCCCCTGGGCCTCGACGAGCATACCGAGGCCCGGATCCTCGCGCCCTTCGATTCCATCCGCGCGGACCTGTCGGCAGGGACCCTGACCGCGGGCCCGATGTTCGCGGGCCTCGTGGAGGCGGAATCGTCCGAATGGAACGACTTCTTCGTGTTCGTCGTGGAAACCCTGAAGCGCGACGGGCGCGAATTCCAGGAAGCCGCCTCGCGGATCCAGCAGCACCTCCGCAAGATCGAAGTCTTCATGGACGCCTACCCGGAATACCGCGAGCACCTCGACGTGTTGCGCCGGGCGCCCCGGGTCTGGACGCCCGCCGTGCTGGTCGTCGAGGATTCCCAGCCGGTGGTCGAGTTGCTGCAGTCCGTGCTGGCCAGGGTGTACGTGGTCGATACCGCCGAGGACGGGGCCGTGGCGCTGCGCAAGGCGTCGGGTCGGCACTACGACGTGATCCTGTCCGACATCGACATGCCCGTCATGAACGGGATCGAATTCAGCCTGCGCCTGTCGGAGGTGATCCCCGGGGTCGCGGAACGGTTCGTGTTCTATACCGGGTCCCTGCAGCACATGGATCAATGCCGGAGGAAGGGCCTGCGCTGCCTGCAGAAGCCCGCGTCGCTGGTCGAGGTGCGCCGGGCGGTGGCCGATGTTGCCGAACGGGATCGGTTCGCACCGTAGCGGCGGGGCAACGCCCGCAGTCGCTGCCCGCCGGCGGTGGTATCCTCGCCCCTGACCGGCACCAGGACGCTCGATGCGCAGGCCCCTTCCCGACGCCGATGGCGTGCACCGCACGGTGCCGGGCGCTCTGGGCGGCGTTGTGACGTTCGTGGCGCTCCTGTCGGCGCTGGCGCTGGCTGCCTGCGCCACCCTCCCGTCGGCCATCGTCCGCACGGGGCCTGACGACCCCGGCACCCGCATCCCCGGCATCGATCTGTGCGATCGTGACAGCCCCGGCGTGGTGGACCTGGATCCCGACCGCCCGCTGGTGCTGCTGGTCCACGGCTGCCGCTCGTCCGGGGGGCGCTTCCGTGCGCTGGCGCGCGTCTTCGAGGCCCACGGACAGCAGGCGGTCTGCTTCAACTACGACGACCGGAACTCCCTGCGGGACGCGTCCAGGGGCCTGGCCACCGCCATCGAGGCCCTGAAGGCCCGCCTGAAACCCCAGCAGATCACGATCCTGGGCCACAGCCAGGGCGGCCTGGTGGCGCGCCGGGCGCTGATCCGCGAAGGCCGGCACCCCCTGCCCGCCGGGGACGGCTTCACCTACCGTCTGCTGACCGTCTCGTCGCCGTTGAACGGCATCAGCGCGTCATCCATCTGCGGCCGACCCTGGCTGCACTTCCTGACCCTCGGGTTCACGCACGTGATCTGCCACGGCATTTCCGGGAAGAAGTGGACGGAGATCTTCCCGAACGCGCCCTTCATGGAGCGGCCAGGCACGTTGATCCCGGCGGTCACGGAACACCTCCAGGTGGTCACCGACGAGCGGGGCGTTTGCCGGCGAACCAACCTGGATGGCACCTGTGCGAAGTCGGACTGCGTGTTCGGCATCGACGAGCAGCGCAATGCCGTGATAAGTGCGGATCCGCGTGTGGAGGTCGTGCCGATGGCGGCCGGCCACGTGGAAATCGTCGGCACCGAGGGCATCGTGCCCGTCAAGCTGCTGGGGCTGCTGCAGGCCCGGGGCATCCTGGCCGCGACGCCTCCCGAGCGCAAGGACGAGATGGTGCGGTTGCTGGCCCGGCTTTTCGGACCGATCCCCTGACACAAATCGAGGTGTGGATGCGACATGATGGTTGCAGTGCCGAACGTCGGTTCCCGGGTGCGTGGCTGGCGATCCTGGCGATGGTTGCGGTCGCCTGCGGCGGCAGTGGCGGCGGAACCGACGCGACGGACCCCGGGCCGGACGACGCGGCCGATGTCGTGGATGCCATCGACGTTGCCGATGCGGTCGATGTCGCGGAGGTTCCCGTGCCGCCCGACGGGATCGCGGATACGCCCGACGTTGTCGCGGACGTACCCCCCGAGGTGGCCGACGTGCCGGCCCCGGACCTGCCCGCCGTCCCCGAAAACGCCATTCCCGCATGGCAGCGCGCGCGCCAGAACGACCTGCTGCAGTACTCGTGTTCCCAGCCGCTGGACGGCCGGAACCCCATCCACGTGCTGGCGTACCTGGCGTGCCAGCGACGCGGGCTGAACGGCGTCACCGTGCCTGCCGACGCGATCCCCCTGGACACCTTCGACGACGTGTTCGACAAGATGTGCCACCTGAAGGACACCAGCGATTTCGACGCCACCCGGCTGGTGAACCTGCTGTACGGCGCAGGCGACAACCCGGTGCTGCCGGCCGCGCTGCGCACCCGCATCGAGGACGCCCTGCTGAACTTCAAGTTCTGGTTTTCCGACCCGACGCCCGACTGCCGGCTGGACCACCAGCCCGTCATCGACAACATGTGGTACTGGTCCGAAAACCACGTGCTGATCTTCCGCATGGTCGAGTTCCTGATGGGCCAGCGCCTCCCCGACCGCACGTTCACCACGACCGGGCACACGGGCGCCTGGCACCGGGATCGGGCCCGCGTCGAAATCCTGCGGTGGCTGGACGAGCGCGCCCACTGGGGCTTCACCGAGTGGCATTCGGATGTCTACTACAACTGGGACATGAACCCGCTGATCACGCTGATCGAATGGTCCGACGACCCGGAAATCGCCCACCGTGCGGCGATGGTGCTGGACCTGTTCTTCCTGGACGTCGCGCTGAACGTCCACAAAGGCAACTTCGGCGTCACCCACGGCCGGTCCTACGTCAAGGACTTTCCGGCCGCGATCCTGGAAGACACCTTCGATTCGACCAAGCTGTTCTTCGACCAGACCGCGATCCCCTACGACGGGCCGGCGCCGGGCGCGGCGGTGCTGTTCGCGGCGTCCGAAAAGTACGCGATGCCCTACGCGATCCGCGCGGTCGCCGACCACGGCGCGCCGACGGAGGATCGCGAACGGATGAGCCTCCCGCTGCCCGAGGAGCCGCCCGCGGCCTGGGACACGCCGCTGCCGGCGCCGCCCTACGGGCTGACCTACGGCGAAAAGGACCTGTCGCTGTGGTGGACGATGGGCGCGTTCACGTCGTGGCCGCTGCTGCCCATGACGCTGGACGTGGCGACGCGCTACAACCTGTGGGCGGGCCAGTTCGAATCGATTTCGATGGTGGCGGGCCTGGTGGACCTGACGCAGCCCCCGGACGTCATCCTCCACGACATCTTCCCGCTGTACCAGCAACTGTGGCGGATGTTCAACACGGGCCTCCTGAAGCAGGTGCACACGAAGACCTTCCGGTCGGCGACCGGCATGCTGTCCAGCGCGCAGGACTACCGGAAGGGCAGCATCGCGATGCAGGTCCACGCGTGGCAGGCGACCCTGGATGAAACCGCGGTGGTGTTCACGCAGCAGCCCGGTTCGCTGCCCGTGCCCGAAGGCGGGACCGTGCCGGCGGACTTCGACTGGCAGTCCTTCGACGAGCACGGCAGCGGCTACTGGACCGGCGACGGGTCGTTGCCGCGCATCGGGCAGCACCGGGACCTGGCGGTGATCCTGTATGCGCCGCAGTTCCAGGCGAAGCCGCTGGGGCTGGCGAACTTCAACTACCGCGACGAGACCCACGCCTATTTCCCGGTCGCGCACTTCGACGAGGTGGTCCGGCAGGGCCACTGGACGTTCGGGCGCAAGGGCGACGCGTACGTCGGGCTGTGGTCCTACAACCTCCCGGACTGGCGCCGGGGCCAGCCCGAGGTGTACGACAACCAGGGGAAGGACTTCGACCTGGTGGCGCCCGGCGCGCAGAACGCCTGGGTCGTGCAGTTGGGCGGCGCGGCGGAATGGAAGACGTTCGACGCGTTCCAGGCCGCGCTGGCCGCATCCACGATCACCGCGGTGCCGGTGCCGGACGCCGAGGGCGACGGCTACGACGACGGGTACCGCGTGACGTGGGAAGCGCCGAAGCGCGGCACGGTCACGTTCGGCTGGAGCGACCCTCTGACCGTGGGTGGGGCGGACGTCCCGCTGACGTGGGAGTGGCGGTACGACAACCCGTTCCTGCAGACGCGCTTCAACGACACGGTCTACGACATCCAGGCCGACGGGCAGCGCCTGTACCTGGACTTCGCGACCGGTGCCCGGCTGGGCAGCACGCCGCCGGCCCCGACGCCGTAGCCTTTGATGCCGTAGCCTTCGATCTCGTCCCCGATCAACGGTTCGATCCTGCCCTGGCCTTGACGAGACCCTCGACGAACATCAGTACATGACGGCAGACCGCGCGGCGTTGGCGGCGAGGTCCGTGAACCGGAGGGGGACCCAATGATCAAGCGCGGACGGATCGGATGGATGGCGACCGGCGGGGTGATGCTGATCGCGGCGTGCGGCGGGAACGGCGGTGGGACCGGGCCCGGGGACGACGGGAACCCCGATGGGACGGTCGATGCGGCGACCGAGGGGGCGCTGGATCCGGCGCCCGAGGGGACGTCACCGTTCGTGGTATCGGTGACGCCTCCGGACGGGGCCTCGGGCGTGGCCGGCGACATCGTCGTCACCGTCACCTTCAGCGAGCCGATGGACCCCAGGAGCACGGGGGGCGCGTGGACCTCCACGGGCGACGGCTTCGGGCCCGCGGACGTGACGTTCGCGTGGAGCGGCGGCGGGAAGGTGCTGAAGGTCACGCCCCAGGTCCCGCTGGTCTATGCGGGTGGCGACGATCCGGCGACAACGATCGCCCGGTCCTACGCCTTCGGCATCGGCACCGGGGCGACCGACCTCGCCGGCCGGGCCCTGGTCCCGTTCGCCGCGGGGTTCAGCACCCTGCGCCACATCGTCCAGACGCTACCGGGCGACCCCGCGCAGGACGGCTCCGTGGCGGGTGGCGTGGTCGGCAACGGCGTCCTCGATTTCAGCGTCACGGCAACCGGCGAAGGTTTCCTGGGCTTCGGGCTGGCGGGCCTTCCGGACGCCCTCGATGCCGCCCGGATCGTTGCCGCCACGCTGCGGGTGAACAGCGAGTATCCCGTCACCTTCACGACCGAATCCGTGTCGGTCGAGCAGGTACAGTACGGCCCGACCCTGGTCGATTCCGCGTCCGGCGCTGCTGCCCTGTCGAACGACGGGATCCTCGCGGAGGACCCGGGGGCCGGGGTCGGGTGGAAGCGCGCCGATATCACGACAGCCGTTCGCGGGGACTGGACGGACCGTGCAGCGCGCGGCGGTCGCACCCAGTATCGGCTCGCCTGCGGATCCTGCACCGTGGTCTTCTACGCGTCCGAGGCGGCGACCACCGGCGGCAGCGCGTCGCAACTGGCCCCGCGCCTCGCCGTGGACTACGTGCTGCCCTGAAGGGAACGCCGCCTCGGCTCGTCCCGCCAACCGGCGAAGACCCGCATTGCGCTGTTGCTCCTTGAGACCCTGGCCGCGATCCGATAGAACTGCGGTGGCCCTGGATTCGCGGAGGTCCGGTGCGTACAACGGGATCGCGGTCGGGCGCGGGTCGGGTGGCGGTGGCGATCGGCCTGGCCTTTGCGGCGTCGGCCTCAGCGGGTTGTGGCGGAGGCGGCTGCAAGTGCGGCGGCGACTGGGGACCCTACGAACCGGAGGACGTTCCCGCGGACCTCGCGCCGGACCTGCCGACCGACGTTCCCGCCGACGCGCCCAACGACGCGTTGCCCGCGACCCCGGGCGGCCTGCCCCTGTCGCTGCCGTTCGCCTACGTACGGCCGGACGTCGGCACGCCGTTGGCCGACGCCGAGGTCACCGCCTTCACGAAGACGATCACCGGGTTCTGGCGGCGCGTGGACTACTTCACCTGGGCGGCCGAGACCGGTGCCGGCGTGGATGCGTCCACGGGCCTGCCCGACTGGCTGATCTGGTGGCAGGACTTCGATGCGGTGAAGGCCGGCGACACCGTGACCTTCCAGGCCAACGCGGGCGGTGGCAGCCACAACAATGCAGGTCCGACCGGCCGCGTGCTGACCAGCGCGCTGTCGGGATACCTGATGTCCGGCGATCCGGCGATGCGGGTGCTGGTCGAGCAGTACGCGAGGTCCGTCACGGCCTGCATGAAGGGCTTCGTGTTCGACGAAAACGACCCGGTGGACTGGCTGATCGCCCGCAACGTGACCGGGCCGACCCAGGCATTCACGCTGCCCTCCGGAAGGAAGAAGGCGGTCCGGTACGACGCCTGGCACATCGACGCGGCGGCCTGGAACGCCGACCGTTTCGAATACGCTCACAACCCGACGTGGGGCGACGTCTGGGTCACCAACAAGCGGTCCAAGGACGACATGCCCTACTGGTTCCGGATGGCCGCGTGGCTGCCCTACGTGATCGAACTGGCGCCCGACGCGTCCGTGCGGGCCGCCGCCACCGAGGCCTACGGGTTGCTGCAGAAGTCCGCGCGTGACATCGTGGATTCCGGCTGGCAGATCCGCACCAAGGACGCCACCGGCACGGTGTTCACCCCGGAGGGCCACGACCTGGCCAGCTTCGCGTCCTACATCGACCTGATGCCGGACGCGGAGTGCGACGCCCGCCTGACCATCGCGCTGCTGGGGTACGGCGACACCCGCGACGTCGATTGCGGAAGCGGGCAGGGCAGCCCGTACGACGACATCGCCGGGTCCACCAACTACTTCAACTACAACATCGTCACGCACTTCCACGAGTTGGCGATCCTGTTCGCGCTGACCACCGGCCACGCCCAGGCGGCACGCGCGCTGCTGGACGGCCTGGTCACGCGCATCGCGCGGTACCGCGACCCGGCCAGCGGCGAGGCCGGCCAGACGCAGCCGTACTTCGCCCGCGACATCGCGGTCTGGCTGATGCGCGGGGCGGCGGTCGGCCTGCCGCTGACGTCGGACGAGGCCCGCCTGGTCCAGAAGTTCCACGTCCAGTCCGTGACCGGCTACGACGCGTTCCCGAACTGGAACCTGTGGTCCCCGTCGGTGGCCGACGGCACGTACAACTGCGACGGCGGCTTCCGCCCCCCGGACCCGGCCGACGGCATCGCGATCGACGACGTGGCCACGCTGCTGGAGTACTGCTGGTCGCCCTTCCGGAACCCGGCCGGCGCGCGGTTCATCGACTGCGACGTGGTGCGCGACCCGACCCGGTGGGGGCTGTAGGGCAGGCCGGTCACCCCGCCTCCACTTGAACCCTCCCGAAGACGAACGTACGATACGGGTCGGCAAGTACGTACGAGGTGCGTGATGGCTATCACCGCGTCGCATCTGCGGTCCGACCTGTATCGCCTGCTGGACCAGGTGCTGGAGTCCGGCGAGCCGTTGATCATCGAACGCAAGGGCCGTCGACTGCGGGTGGTGCCGGAGGTGCCGGCGTCCCGACTGGCCCGCCTGTCGCGGCGGCCCGACTTCATCCTGGGCGATCCGGCGGACCTGGTCCACATGGACTGGTCGGGGGAATGGCAGCCATGACGCACCTGGACACCCACGTCGTGGTCTGGCTGTACGCGGGGGACGTGGACCGGTTCCCGGAGGCCGCCCGCCTGGCCCTGGAACGCGACACCCTGGCCGTTTCGCCCGCCGTCGCGCTCGAGCTCCAGTACCTCCACGAAATCGGACGGCTCGCCGAGCCCGCCCGAGCGGTCCTGGACGACCTTCGGGATCGCATCGGGTTGGGGTTCGCGGAGGCGGACTTCCCCTCGGTGATCTGGAAGGCGAATTCCCTGTCCTGGACGCGGGACCCGTTCGACCGGCTCATCGCCGCCCATGCGCTGGCCGATGACGCGCCCCTGCTGACCGCGGACCGGGTTCTTCGCGAGCACCTGCCGGTTGCGTTCTGGGACGTTTGATCGGCAGGGACGGGGCTGCTTGACGCAGATGAACGTCTTTCCTTCCGCATGGCGCTCCGACCCGTGCCTCTTCACCGACCTGCGCCTGCACCCAGTCGGCCAGCGTCAGTTTCAGCAGGAACGGCGTCTGGTGCTGCAGGCCGTCCGGGGCCTTGCGGAACAGGTAGCCGACCTCCAGTTCGACCATCCCGGTCGGGACGATGTCCGCCGTGCATGCGATGCTGGGGCGGCAGGGCAGCGCGTGGAACGTGCCGTCCGGCAGGGTCGCCGCCTGCATCGGGGCGATGGGCGCGACGGACGCGGCCACGAGGATCAGGACCGCGAGGATCGCCTTCGGAAGGGCGTTTCGGATGGGACGGCTCCGGGGGATGTCGTCCCCTTTCTACACCGGCGAATCACCCCGCACGATCCGTACGTCAAAGGTCATCATGTTTTCGAACACTTCGTGCAGGTCCCAACCCGCTCCCCGCACCAGGCGGGTGAACGATTCCAGGCTGCGGGGACGCGCGGTCTGCTGGTGCGGGTCCTGGGCCACCAGCGCCTGCAGCACCGGCCCGTCCCGGGTCACCGACCCGGCCAGCATCGTCCCGGCGGGCACCAACCGGCCCAAGGCGGCCAGGTTGGCCGTGACGGTGTCGTCCCCGCCGTATTCGAACAGCCCGCCTTCCGAGGAGGCGACGATCAGGGCGGGTTCCGGGCCCCATCCTGCGACGATCCCGGCCAGCCGCGCGGGGGTCGTCCAGTCGTAGTCGTGGTGCGTGAAGGTGACGTCCAGGCCGCCGAGCGGCGCCTCCCCGGTCCGCATCGCCTCCAGGGCCCGGGCCCCGAACGCCGGGCCGCCCCGGTCCAGATCCAGCACGTGGATCCGCACGGGCCGCCCCTCCAGCAATGCGGGATGGTCGCGTCGCAGCAGCA
>CAIOFV010000044.1 GCA_903857665.1 uncultured Myxococcales bacterium | reverse complement strand
TGCCGATCCTGGCGGACCTGAAGGCCAACTACTACATGTACGCGCCGAAGTGGGACCTGGCGATCTCGACGTTCTGGTCGGTTCCGTTCCCGGACGACGCGCTGGCCCGCCTGCGCGAGGTCGCGACGGTGGCGAAGCGGAACCGGCTGCACACGTGCATCCAGATCCACCCGCAGGGCGTCCGGTTCTCGGTGCCAGATGACTACGACGCCGCGCTGGCCAAGCTGCTGTCGGCGGCGGACCAGGGGTTCGAGTGCTTCGTGGTGGCCTTCGACGACGGCGACCGCGCGCTGCTGCCCGAGGACCAGGGGACCTTCGCCAGCTTCGTGGAAGGCCAGGTGGACTGGACCAACCGGCTGGGCGTGGAACTGCACAAGGCCTACCCGGACGCGCTGCTGGGCTTCGTGCCGACCGACTACTGGTCGGGGGCGAAGGGCGTCCAGACGGACCTCCGGTACGTGGGGGAGCACCTGGATGCGACCTGGACGATCGCCTGGACCGGCCCCGAGGTCGGATCGCGCTCGATCACCGCGCAGGACGCGGACGACATCGCGACGATCCTGCGACGCAAGCCGTTCCTGGCGGACAACCACCCCGTGGTGGACGACACGCAGAGCTCGGGGGTGATGAACCTGGCGCCGCTGGAACTGCGCGAAGGCACGCTGACCGCGCACGTAGAAGGGATTCTGTACAACCCGATGCCGCTGGCGTTCGCGTCGCTGCCCGGGCTGGCGACGGGCATCGACTTCGCGTGGAACTCGGCTGCGTACGACCCGGCGCGATCGCTGGCGGCCGTCGGGAACTGGCTGGTGGGCAACGACGCGACGCCGGCGTTCGAAACGCTGTGCCGGGCCAACTACTCGCCGTATTCGAATCCCACGCCGGCCCCTGCGCTGGAAACGGCGCTGCCGTCGTTCTGGACCGAGCAGGCCGCGCGTACGCCGGCGGACACGAGCGAGGGCCCGGCCGCGTCGGCGCTGCGGGCGATCTTCGCGGCGTACGCGGCGGTGCCGGCTGGCCTGGCGGATGCGGACGCCAACATGCCGTCCTTCCTGGCCGAGGTGAAGCCCTGGTCCGACAAGCTGGGCGCCGAGGGCGTCGCCGGGATCCTGGCGCTGGACCTGCTGGGCACGAAGACCCTGGGCGGTGGCGTGGACGCTGCAAAGCTGGCGGATCTCAAGGCGGGACGGGTGGATCTGGACACCACCGTGGCGAAGCCCGCCGGGAAGCTGGTGAAGGACTTCCTCACCCAGGCGATCGCGGCGCTGGGGGGGTAGGCCGGTTCACTCCTCGGCGGCATAGGAGCAGAAGTCGAACCGCTCCCATTCGGCGCTCACGATCTGGCGGACCACTTGTCGAGGTGCACGGTACCCGCCTCGGGAAGGCCGGCCGCGTCCACGGCGAAATCCGGGGGAAGGACCCTCGTGCCGGTGATCTCGACGGTCGGCGTCGCCGCGAACGCGGGACCCGGGAGCGCCACGGCAAGGCACGCCCCCAGCAGGAAGGGGAGGAGGCAATCGGGAACTCGAATCACATGCTACCTCGCGTCCCTGGCGGGCCCACCTGGATGCACTGCAACCGACGTGCCATGGGGCTCGGACTGGACGGCGGTGCGGGCCGTTGCGATACAATCCACGGGAGCGGCGACCTGTTCGCGAACCACGGAGGACCGAATGCGTGTGGATCGGCCCGGATCGCCCGTTGCCGGCTCGGGGCAACTACTGAACCAGGCGGCGCGCGATCGCGCCGAGCGGGAGGCGTCCTACCGGGGGCGCGCGATGAAGCTGTTCCCCCCGATCTGCGCCCGCTGCGGACGCGAGTTCGAGGGCAAGCGCCTGAGGGAGTTGACGGTCCACCACAAGGACCACAACCACGACAACAACCCGCCGGACGGCAGCAACTGGGAACTGCTGTGCATCTACTGCCACGACAACGAGCACAACCGGTTCCTGGAGTACGACCGGAACGGGGGCACCGCCGCCGCGGCCGACACGACGCCCCCGCTGACGCAGCGTCCCTTCGCGAACCTCCAGGCCCTGCTGGCCGGCAAGAAGAAGTAGGCCTCCCTGCCACCGCGGGAATGGCACGCAATCGATTTCCCGCCTGATCTACAATGCGGACGAACAGGAGCTTCGATGGACGAAATTGTCCGTTTCCTGGCGGAGCACCCCCCTTGGCGCGACCTGCCCCGGGATCGGGTTGCCGAGGTGGCCGGCCGTCTGCAGATCGAATACTTCGCGCGCGGGGCGCGGCTTCTTTCGGCGGGCGGCCTTCCCTCGGGCGCGCTGGTGGTCATTCGAAGCGGCTCCATCGACCTGGTTCACAAGGGCAGGGGCGGGGACGAACTGCTGGATCGCCTGGGCGAAGGCGATGCCCTGGCGGCGGACCCCCGGGTGGCGCGCCGGGCACCGGACGTCGACGCGGTGGCCCGGGAAGACACGCTTGCCTACATCCTGCGCCGGGAGCACCTGCTGCCCCTGATGGACGAGCCTTCGGTGCAACGCTTCCTGGTCGGGACGCCCGGCGAACGGGTGAGGAACGCCAGGACGGGGCCTGGGTCGCATCCGGGGAAGGAACTGCTGGCGACCGTGGTCGGAGACCTGGTGACGCGAACACCCCTGGCGTGCTCCCCGGAAACGCCCGTTCGCGAAGCCGCCCAGCGCATGCGGGACGCGGGAATCGGGTCCATGCTGGTGCTGGCCGACCCTCCGGGAATCCTCACCGACCGGGACCTGCGCGACCGGGTTCTGGCCGACGGGGGAGACCCCCGGGGGCCCGTCGGTCAGTTCAGGAGCATGCCGCTGGTCACGGTGCCGGCGGACGCACCGGTGATGGACGCGCTGGCGTTGATGGTGGACCGGGGCGTACGCCATCTTCCGGTGACCCGGGAAGGCAGCGTGGTCGGCGTCATCACCGACACCGATCTGCTCCGTCGACAGTCCCGCAGCCCCCTGCTGCTGCGCCGCGTGCTGGAACGGGCACGGAGCCCCGAGGAGACCGCGGAGTGGGTGGGGATGGTCGGGGCCTCGCTGGAAACCCTGGTGGGCGGCGGAGTGCAGGCCTCGGCCGTGGGGCGGATCGGGTCGCTCGCCGCCGATGCGCTGCTGCGCCGATTGATCGAACGCGCGACGGCGCGCCTGGGCCCGGCGCCGACGGAATGGACCTGGCTGGCCACCGGGGCCGAGGGGCGCCGCGAATCCGCCTGGCCGCCGTCGCGGGCGGGTTTCGTGCTGTGGGTCGATGGGGCTCCATCGACGATGGTCGCGTGGTGCGCCTCCCTGGCAGCCGAGGTGTCCGGCGGACTGGCGATCGCCGGTTTCCGCCCCGCCAGGGAGGCGCCTTCGCCCGCCGAGCCCGGCGGCCTGGGCCCGGCATCCGGAGGTCTTGCGATCGCCGTCGCGGAAGGGGACACGGCGTTGCTCCCGGCCCTGCTGGACGCGCGTCCGGTGGCCGGGACCCTGGATCCAGCCCCCTTCCTTCGCGGGCTGTCCGAAGCCGCGCGACGATCCGGTGCCGTGGAACGGATGGCTTCGCGTGCCAACACGGTGCCCCCCCGGGGGTTCTTCCAGGGGGTGGTTCTGGAGCGGGACGGAGGGATCGACGATCGCCTGGACCTGGACCTGCGCTGCCTGTGGCCGCTGGAGTCGATGGCTCGGGTTGTAGCCGTTCGCGGAGGCGTTTTCGAGACGTCGACTCCGGGACGGTTCGTCGATGCGGGTGCGCTGGGCGTGATCCCGACAGTCCTGGCCCGGGACCTTGCCGCGACCTGGGAGTTCCTGGCGGGACTGCGTCTGCGTCTCGGCGGGCCTTCCCCGGCGCTCGGGGGGGGGGTGATCGAACCCGACCGCCTCGTCCCGGCCGAGCGTCGGTTGATGAAGGACGTGTTCGCCGTGATCCAGGAAGGCACGGAGGTCGTCGGGGCGCCTGTCGCGACGGGGAGGCCGGCATGGACGGCCTGATGCGCTGGCGTCGTCGCAAGGCCCTGGAGCGGACCGGCCTGCCGGCGGTGGTTCGGGAATGGCTGGATGCGCCCTGGCCGGGTCCAGCCCAGTCGTGGCGGGATACGCCGTTCACGGCGCTGGACCTGGAAACCAGCGGCCTGGATTCGGGTCGGGACCAGATCCTGGCCGTGGGCACGGTGGACATCACGGCGGGGCGGGTCTGCATGGACACGGCCTGGAACACCCTGGTCGCGCCTTCGCACGGGCACGTCATCGGAGTCCCGTCCATCCGAATCCACGGGCTGCTACCCGAGCGACTGTCCCTGGCGCCTCGCCTCGCCGACGTACTTCCGTTGCTGGTCGAACGCCTGAAGGGTCGCGTGCTGGTGGTGCACGTGGCCGACGTGGATCGACCGTTCCTGGACCGGGCGTTCAAGGTCGCATGGGGATGCGGGGCCTGGATGCCCATCCTGGACACGGCCCGCCTGTCCGGCTGGTTCGATTCCCACCCGCACCTGGGAACCGGTCGCGAGGCCGACGAATCGCCGCTGCGACGGCTGGCGGACATCGCCCGGGGCCTGGGCATTCCGGTGGGGCGGCAACACGATGCACTGGAGGACGCGTTGATCTGCGCCCAGGTGATGCTCGCGCTGGCGACGCGCCTGGAAGGCATGGGCATGGGCACGCTGGGTGCCCTGCGGAGGGTCGGAACGTAGGTCTCCGACCGCGGGAAACACGACGATGGATAGGAAGCGCTTCGTCCTCCGGATCCTGCTCCCGACCGGGCTTGCGGTGGTGCTCTTCATGGCACTCCTGTTCGTGATCCTGCTGCCCGAGGTCGAGCGGAACTTCATGGAGCGCAAGCGTGAACTGATACGCGAACTGACGCGATCGGCGGTATCGGTCCTGAAGGAGTACCAGGCGGAAGAGCGCGCGGGCAGGATGACCCGGGAGGACGCCCAGTCCGCCGCGATCGCCCGTATACGCGACTTGCGCTACGGTCCCGAAGGCAAGGACTACTTCTGGATCACCGACAAGCAGCCCCGGATGATCATGCACCCCTTCCGGACGGACCTGGAAGGCAAGGACGTGTCGGACTTCAAGGATCCGAATGGCAACCCGGTGTTCGTCGAATTCGTGCGGCGGGTACAGGAGTCCGGCAGCGGCTACGTGGACTACGTGTGGCAGTGGAAGGACGACCCGGGACGCCTGGTGCCGAAGGAATCCTTCGTCCAGGGGTTCGATCCCTGGGGGTGGGTCATCGGGACCGGTATCTACACCGAGGATGTGCGGGCCGAGGTCACCGCGCTGACCGGGCGCATGGTGCGCGTCTCGGTGGTCTTCATGAGCGTGGTGTCCCTGATCCTGCTGTTCGTGTCGCTGCAGAGCCTGCGCATCGAGCGCCAGCGGATGGCTGCCGAAACGGCCTTGCGGGAGTCCCATGAGCGATACCGGGCGCTGGTCGAGGCCTCCACCGAGGGCACGTTGATGGTGCTGGAGGGGCGCTGCGCCTACAGCAACCCGGTCCTGCAGGAGATGCTCGGCCGGGACGCCGAGCACATCGCCAGCCTGTCGCTGCTGGACCTGCTTCCCGATCGCGATTCCGATCCGGCACGGCGTTTCCTGGAAGACGTGCTGGAGGACCGCCCCGCTCCCTCGCAGTTCGAAGCCCAGTTGCGACACGCCGACGGCGGGGTCGTGGACGTCTTGCTGACGGCCACCCGCATCGTCGTGAGCGAGCGTCCCGGCGTCATCGTCACCGCTCGTGATATCGGTCGTACCAAGAGGGCCGAAGAGGAGTTGGGCGAAAGCCGCGAGCGGTACCAGGCTCTTCGCGCGGCCATCGGCATCGGCGTCTTCCGGACCACGGCAGGCCGGAACGGGCGACTGGTCGAGGCAAACCCCGCGGCCCATCGGATTTTCGGGTTCCCGGCGGACCAGCCGATCCCTGGCACCGCGCTGATGGACCTGTGCTTCGACCCGGAGGATCGCGATGCAATCGCGAACAGCGTTGCTCGGCACGGTACGTTGCGGGATCGCGTGCTGCGGATCCGCCGGCTGGACGGTGCCTCCCGTACCGTCCGCGTTTCCGCGGTGCTGGTTCGGGACGAAGGGGGTTTCGCCCGGTATTGCGACGGGATCGTCGAGGACATCACCGATGCCGAACAGCGGGTGTCCGAGCGCGAGGCGCTGATCGAGGAATTGCAGACGTCCCTGAGATTCCTGGACGAGCCGGTATCCCAGCGCGCTGCCGATGTCGTCGCGTGTCCCCTGGACGCCACCATCGCGCAGGCTGCGGCTGCGATGACCCGGGCGGGTCGGGGCGCGGTGCTGGTGACCGGCGCCGCCGGTGCGTCCGTCGGCATCGTGACCGACCGCGATCTGCGGGAACGGGTGGTGGCCGAGGGCCTGGATTCGGGCCGGCCCGTGTACGAGATCATGAGCGCGCCCATCGTTTCCATCGACGAGGGCGCCCCGATCTTCGAGGCCCTGCTGGTCATGCGGGACAAGAGAGCTCGCCACCTGGCGGTCCGGGACGGATCGGGCCGCGTCGTGGGCCTGGTGGCCTTCGATGACCTGATGGCCTTCCACCGGTACTCGTCGGCGGTGCTGGTCCACGAAATCGGTCGTGCCCGGACCCTGGACGATCTCGTCGCCGCCCGCACGCGCCTGCCCGTCCTGGTGAAGGCCCTGTCCGACTGGGGCGCACGGCCACGGACCGTGACACGGGTGATCACCTCGGTGTCCGACGCGGTCACCGGACGCCTGGTCGAACTGGCCCTGCAGGACCTGGGGCCCGCGCCCGCCCGCTTCGCCTTCCTGGCGCTGGGCAGCGAGGGGCGCGACGAGCAGACGCTTGCCACGGACCAGGACAACGCGATCCTGTACGAGGACGTGGCGCCCGAACTCCGGGAGGAGGTGGCCGCCTGGTTCCTGCGCCTTGGCGAGTTCGTTTGCGAGGGATTGCGGGTTGCGGGGTACGAACTGTGCCAGGGCGAGGCGATGGCGCGGAACCCGAAATGGTCGCAACCCCTGTCCCGCTGGAAGGAGTACTTCGGCCGGTGGATTCGCACCGGGACGCCCCAGGACCTCCTGTCGGTGAACATGTTCTTCGACTTCCGGGCCGTGGCGGGCGATCCGAGCCTGGCCGCGGACCTGCGGAGCCATATCGACGGCGAACTCCTGGACAGTCCCGCCTTCTTTGTGCAGTTCGCCCAGAATGCCCTGCTGTACAAACTGCCCATCGGGATGTTCGGGAAGATCGTCACGGAAGGCGACGGCCAGGGGCATGGGACATTCAGCGTCAAGGAGGCGCTGATGCCCATCGTCAACTTCGCCCGGCTGTATTCGCTGAAGCACGGCGTCGATCGGACCCACACCCTGGAACGCCTTCACCGGTTGCACGACTCCGGCGTGCTGTCCTCGTCCAGTCATTCCGAGATCGTCGCCTCCTACGACGTGCTGATGGAGATCCGGCTGAGGCACCAGGCGGCCATGGCGGTGCGGGAGGCACGGCCCGACAACGCGGTGAACCCCAAGGAACTGTCCGAGGTCGAGGAGATCCTGGTCCGGAAGGCGCTGGCGCAGGTGGCGCTGGTGCTCAAGAAGATCTCGTTCGACTTCCTCGGATCCGCCTGAGATTGGAAGGGTGAGGCGGCAGGCGTCAGGCTGTGGCAATGCGCCACAGCAAATGACGTGATTATCGGGCTTGACCTCCCTTCAGAGCCACCCATACACTCTCAAAAGTCAATTTCCGATGGTTGATGTCGGGTTTTCCGGCGTCCTGCCTCGGTGTCCATCACGGGAAAGGAGGAGGTACATGTTCCACGAACCGGCGGCGAAGCAGGGACACGATCCAGCCACCGAGTACAAGACCCGTCTGGGCTTGTGGATGTTCCTGTTCTATGGGCTGATTTACGCGGGCTTCGTCGCGATCAACCTCCTGTGGCCGTCGGCCATGGAAAGCATCGTCGCGCTGGGCCTGAACCTGGCGGTGATCTACGGCTTCGGCCTGATCGTCTTCGCCCTCATCCTCGCCATCATCTACAACCAGGCGTGCATGAAGGAGGAGAAGCGGCTGGAAGGTACCAGCGGGAAGGAGGGCTGAGTCATGGATTGGATGCCGGTCGCAATTTTCGTCGCGTTCGTTGGCGCCGTCCTCGGCATGTCCTTCTACTTCGCCCGCAAGGCCAAGTCGGCCGCGGGCTACTATGCCGCGGGCGGCAACATCCACTGGTCGGTCAACGGGATCGCCTTCGCGGGTGACTACCTGTCTGCAGCGTCCTTCCTGGGCATCTGCGGCATGATCGCCACTGCCGGCTACGACGGGTTCCTGTACTCCATCGGCTACCTTGCCGGCTGGATCGTGGCCCTGTTCGTCGTCGCCGAACCCATGAAGCGCCTGGGCAAGTACACCTTCACCGACGCGCTGGACTCGAAGTTCAACAGCAAGGGGATCCAGTTGGCGGCGGCCATCAGCACCCTGGTGGTTTCCGTGTTCTACCTGATCCCGCAGATGGTCGGCGCCGGCGTCCTCGTGACGCCGCTGCTGGGCCTGCCCCACGCCGTGGGCGTCATGATGGTCGGCGGCATCGTCATCGTCATCGTGTCCACCGCGGGCATGACCTCCACGACTTACGTGCAGTTCATCAAGGGCGGCCTGCTGGTGGTGTTCTCGACGATCATCGTCGTGGCCCTGCTGGTCCGCGGCCTGAACACCCAGCCCGACCAGGGCGGCGATGTGCCGTTCTACAAGTACGCCACCCTCGCGGCCACCGAGCAGAACGGTGCGCTGGCCCTGGAGGACGCGTCCTGGCAGATCGCCGGGACCAAGGACGTATCGGGCGTCACGCTGGTCAAGGCCGTCAAGGACGGCAAGGCGTCGTGGTTCAAGAAGTCGGCCAAGGACGGCCACATCAGCCTGTACGAATGCCAGTTCGAGTCCGTCGGGGCCGACGGGGCCACGCTGGTCAACGGCGCGCCGGCCTCGGCCGACAACAAGCTGCGGCAGGTCGGCAACCTGGAGGCCATCGATGGCAAGAAGGGCGCCGAGGCCACGACAGGATCCATCGGGCCCTTCGACTTCCTGGCCAAGATCGGCAGTCCCGACACCGTGGTGAAGACCTGGAAGGCCCTGAAATTCGAGGCCGAGGGCCAGAAGTTCACGGTCTACGCGCCCTCGTTCACGACGGGCAACAAGGTCCTCAAGCCTGGCCAGAAGTTCAAGGTCGAAGGCACGCCGCTGGAGAAGCTGGACTTCATCAGCCTGATGCTGGCCTTGTTCCTGGGCACCGCGGCCCTTCCCCATATCCTGATCCGGTACTACACCGTGTCGACCCCGGCCGCGGCCCGCAAGTCCACCATCGTGGCCATCGCTGCCATCGGGTTCTTCTACGTGCTGACCCTGTTCATGGGCCTGGGCGCCATGTCGAGCAGCGTGGTGAACCCGGCTGACAACAACATGTCGGCACCGCTGCTGGCGAAGTCCTTCGGCACCGTGCTGTTCGCCATCATTTCGGCCATCGCCTTCGCGACGGTCCTGGGCACGGTCAGCGGCCTCATCGTCGCGGCCTCGGGCGCCGTGGCCCACGACCTCATGGACCGGTTCATGGGCCTGCACATGCCGGACCGCCGAAAGGTGGCTGCGGGCAAGATCGCCGCCGTCGTCGTCGGCATCGTGGCGATCGTCCTGGGCATCCTGTTCCACGGCGTGAACGTCACCTTCCTCGTCGGCCTGGCCTTCGCGGTCGCGGCATCGGCGAACCTCCCTGCCATCCTGATGATGCTGTTCTGGAAGAGGACCACGGCCAAGGGCATCGTCGCCTCGATCCTGGTCGGCATCTCGCTGTCCATCGGCATCATCCTGTTCTCGCCGGACATGTTCGAACTGTATGGGATGGCCAGAAGCGACGCCCCGATCCCGTTCGCGAACCCGGGCCTGTTCAGCATCCCGGCCTCGTTCCTGACGCTGGTGGTGGTGTCGTTGATGACCCAGAAGGGTGGCAATGCGGGGAGCAACCCCGATGGGCACGTGGGATAGCGAAGGCGCGTCTGCGCCCTCACGAGGAGGAAACATGCGAACCGGGATTCACCTGACCCGAGCGATTGTCGTCGCGACCGTGCTGCTGGCCTCGCTGCCTGCCTTCGCCTGGAAGTTCGAACTGGGCGAGAACACGAACCTGAACATCGACTACCTGCTGCAGACGCAGGCCCAGTTCCAGGAAAAGGCGGCGCCGAACGGAAAGGACTACAGCAAGGACTTCTTCCTGCGCCGCAGCCGCATCCTGCTGTTCGGAGACCTCTGGAAGGGCATCTCGTTCTTCATGGAGACCGAGCAGGCCAACTTCGGCAAGGGCGGCAACTGGGACGTTTCCTTCTTCGTGCAGGACGCCTTCATGTCGTTCAAGATCCACGATGCGTTCATCGTGGACGCCGGCATGATCCTGCTGCCGTTCTCCCGCGCGAACTTCCAGGGCGCCGTGGGCCTGAACGCGCTGGACTACCACACGGGCGTCATCCGGTTCGTGGACGGTTCCCACAAGGTGTGGCGTGACGCAGGCGTACAGTTGCGCGGCTATGCAAACGAAAAGAAGTTCATGTACCGCCTGGGCGTGTTCAACGGCGCCCAGAACCAGGCCCTGATGAAGGACGCCAAGGGCGACGTGGTGAAGGATGCGGCCAGCAAGTCCGCGCTGTCCTCGAACCCCGAGGACTGGCCGCGCATCACGGGGCACGTCAGCTATGACATCCTGGGCAATGACGCCGGCTTCTTCCCGAAGGGCATCTACTTCGCGACCGA
>CAIOFV010000043.1 GCA_903857665.1 uncultured Myxococcales bacterium | reverse complement strand
TGACGGGAAGATCGGCGCCAAGAGACACAGGTACCCCCTGCCGAGGCACCTCGATACTGATCTCCTTGATCTCCCTTGACAATCAGTAAGTGAAAAACCCTGGCGGCAAGATCACTTGCGGCTTAACCGATCAGCATTGGTCCTAGGCCTGTCGAACCAGCGTTTCTGTGGACGCCAGATTGCGCCACGGCCCTTGCCTTGCACTGCGGCTCACGTTCTTCACGCGCCCGGCTTCGCGCCCTGCCTCGCCCGCATCCGGTTGTTCTTCGGGTTGTGCTCCAGTTCGCACAGGCCCAGCGCTTCCATCAATGGCGGGACGTACACGCCGAAGCGGCCGCGCAGGCCCTTCTTCAGGCCGTACCAGCCGCCCACGGGGTTGTCCGGCGAGCGGCCCCAGGCCTCCACCGTGCCGTCCTTCGCGGGCTTCTGCTCGTCGGCGCCGCCCAGGTCCACCCACCCGCCGGCCGCCTTCAGCATCGCGTGCAGGTCGTCGATGCAGCGGGCGTCATAGAACAGCACCGTGCTGCCGACCGAGCACACGAGGACCTTCCGCCCGTCCTTTTCGTCCACGTGCATCGTGTACCCGGACGTCCCAGGGGGCGTCTTCAGCACCCACGGATTGGCCTTCGTTCGATCGAGCGTCGGCATGGGACACCTCCTTCCTCGCCGACAACGATGGGCATCGGGGATGGATTGCGCCAGCGGACGGTCTACTCGTCGGTCAGGCCGTCGCAGGTGTCGTCCTTGCCGTTGCCGGGGATCTCGGCGGCCAGGAGACGGACGGCGGGGTCATACGGGGCGCAGGCCGGCAGTGCGGGGATCGGGAATTCATGGTTGGCGTTCGGTGCCTCGTCCCCGTCAGAACCGCCCGCCCAGCCGGAACCCGATGATCGCGTCGATCGCGTTCCTGAAATCCTTGCTGACGGGGATCATCGCATAGAAATCCCCGACGAAATGCCCGAGGGCGACGTGGACGCCGGGGCCGATCGAGACGTCCGACGAGAAGTCCTTGAAGGAGGAATCCGGCCCGGAGCGGAGCAACCGTGACAACTGCAGTTCGGCATACGGGGTGACGATCCCGAGGATCTGGTAGCCGACGTTGAAGCCCCCGTGGAGCCCCACCGTGGTCGCTTCCCGCGTGACGAAGTTGTCGGAATGGTGCTGGAAGGTGAACATGAAATCGAAGCCGAACTCCGTGTTCACCAGGAACCCGGCGTGATGGAACTGGTACCGGATGTCGGGGCGCAACGACAGCGCGGCCGGCATGTATCGGGCCAGGTCATAGTTGCCGGTCGTCATGCCCATGCTTGCCGCGAACGCCCCCATGTCCGTCACGCTCCAGATCGTCGGCACGAACAGGGTCATCGAGAGCCCCAGTCGGTTCATACCGTCATCGAAGACGGACCCGCGAACCCACAGCGCCGGGTTTCCGAAGATGCCGCCGTGATCCTTCGAACCCGTGCGTTCGATCACGAAGGGCACGGTCAGCGAGATCCCGAGGGCGAGGCTCCGGTTGATCCGGAGCTGGCCGTCCACCAGGAACGTCCCCCCCACCAGGTTGTCGCGGAGTTCCATGCGGTCGAATACGTACCAACGGGTTCCGACCAGCACGGCGGAGGCCGTGTCCGTGGTCCCGATGGCCTGGCTGACGAACGCGGCCTTGTCCTGGTTCTCTGCGACCGTCGCCGAGGGGCTGGCGAGGGTTTCCGAGGGGCTGGGATCGGCTCGGGCCGCCAGGGGCGCCAGCAGGCAGGACGCGCATAGCAGGCCGGACAACATGCGTCGCATCGGGATTCACTCCAGGACGGACGGCCGACTATGCGACACGCCCCCCCGGGTGTCAATCCGGAGGAGAGTTGTCCCATCAGCGGGATCTCATTGGGCAGGACCAGCCGCAGGGGGGATTTCACGTCCAAGACGCGCATGCACGAGGATGCATCGCGGGATCACAGAGCGCCGAAACGCCTGCGTGTCGCTGGATCCGACGTGCAGGCGTTCGTCCGGGGTCGCGACGGTCTCCGATCCGCGGGCAACGTGCCCTGTCGATGTCCGGGCGGTGCGTGATCCCCGCATCAACGAACCGTCCGAGGCCGCGGCGGCGCCTGATCGCGGTCACGAGGACCCTGTCGATGCGTCGATGGTGTCGGATCCCGTTCGCAGGAACCGCCGAAGCGCCGCTTGCGTGCGTTCATCGATGGAATGCCGGGATCATTGGAGGCGGTTCAAGACGCGAGGCGCTGCTGGACTTCCTTCGGAAGCACCAGGGGCGCGAACAGGCGCTGCGGGAACAGGCAGTCCTCGCCGGATTCGTCGATGACGCGAATCATGCCGTGCGCCTCAGCCTCAGGATCCTCGATCGTCTGGTAGAGACGACGGACGATCAACGACACCTTGTAGCCACGGTTTCCCAGGCAGAGGGCCCACGTCCTTTTGATGCCTCTCGCAGACACTCAGTCACCTCCGGGAACAAATCGACCCCAAACGCATCATATCCCCAAGGTCCGGTCCCCCGCCTACCCCTCCAGCCCGCGGTACTCCGCGAACTCGATGGTGCGGGTGGGCTGGTAGCCGAGGATCTCGCGGGCGCGGGTGGTGTCCAGGAGGCAGGTGTAGCGCATGCGGTCGCGGTCCACGGAGTAGTAGTAGTCGGTCAGGCCGACGCGGCGCATGGCCCGGTTCACGAACTCCAGCAGCGGGTCGGGCAGCGCGATGCAGCGGCGTCCGTTCATTTCCGCGAACGTCGATACGGTGGCGGTGTCGGCGCCGGCGATGTTGAAGATGCCGCTGCCCGTGTCGGTGACGATGGCCAGCCGGATGGCCTCGATGACGTCCTTCATGTGCACCAGGTTCAGCAGCGGGTCGTAGCCCAGCGCCCGGAACACCACCCGCCCGTCGAAGTACGCGTTCATCTGGCCGCCGACGTTGCGCCCGACGATGCTGGCGAACCGCAGGATCACCACGTCCATGCCCTGCGAGTCCATGCGCGAGCGGCAGATCATTTCGGCGGCGACGCGGTCCTGGATCCACTGATCGGCCAGCGGGTCGTGGTTGAGGTCGGCGTTCTCGTCCAGGTAGACCGGCGTGGTGGGGTCCAGTTTGTACACGGCGTCGGACGACTTGAACACGAACTTGCGCACGCGGCCGCTTTCCATGCAGCGGTCCAGCAGGCCCTTGGTGCCTTCGACGTTGAGGCGGTGGACCTTGCGGCCGCGCAGGTTCGGGTGGCTGACGAAGGCCAGGTGAACGACGGTGTCGATGCCGTGCTCGGTGAACTCGGGTCGGTGGAACAGGTCCCGGACCTGCCGGGGGCGCAGGATGTCCGTGGGGATGTACAGGAAGCGCGCCGGGTCCAGGGGGGCCAGGAAGCGCGGGCGCGGTCCGGGGGCGGTTCCCAGCACGAAGCCGACGCGCGGGTCGGCGGCCAGGTGCATCGCGAGGTGGCGGCCGACAGTGCTGGACACGCCGGTGATCAGCACGTTGCGTTTCGGGTGGCCGCGATGGGCGCCGCCGGTGCCGCGCTGGCCGTCGGTGCCGCGTCCGCCGCTGCCGCCCCGAGCCGTCCTCGGCCTCGTCGTGCCCGCCGCGGCGGTTTCACGCGGGGTGCGTGAGGTTGCCATGACCGTTGCCTCCAGGGGAGCCGGGCCCGAAAGACCCGACGTCGAACACGCTTTCGCGCTGGGCGCGCGCTTCGTCCAGCATTTCCTGCACCCGGACCTGCACCTTGTCGGCCAGCATCCGGACGATGACCGGGTCGTCGGCCGCGGCCGGCGGGTATTCTTCGTAGAAGCGCAGCGGCGTTTCGTAGGTGATGTGGTACTTCGCGGGCAGCGGCAGCAGTCCCAGGGGACCGAGGTGCGGGAACGTGGGCGTGACCGGGAAGTACGGGACCCCGAACAGGCGCGCCAACGGGGCCAGGTTGGCCAGCATCGGGGCCTGCTCCTCGGAGCCGACGATCGACACGGGCACGATCGGCACGCGTTGCCGCAGCGCGATCTCGATGAAGCCCACGTTGAAGCGCCGCAGCCGGTAGCGTTCCCGGAACAGCTTGCCGGTCCCCTTCGCGCCTTCGGGGAACAGGCCGACCAGCTCGCCGTGCCGGACCAGGTCCTCCACGTTCTTGCGGTCCCCGAACACCTGCCCGGCCCGCACCAGGAACGTGTTGATGAACGGGAAGCCGGCCGCGAAGTTGTCCACGATGTAGCGGACCACGCGCGGCGGGTCCAGGCGCTTGAACACGTCGATGGCCAGCATGGAGCCGTCGATGGGCAGCACGCCGCCGTGGTTGGGCGTCAACAGTGCGGGGCCCTCGATGGGCACGTTGTGGATGCCCCGGCTTTCCACCCGGAACCAGTGCCGGTGCAGGAACGCGAACACCACGTAGGTCAGCGCGGCGCTTTCGCGTTCCATGCCGAAGGGGTCGTACCCGTAGCCCATGTCCTGGAAGGCGAACGAGCGGACGTCGCGCAGATCGTCGGTCGACAACAGGCGTTCGGCCAGCTTCCAGGCGATGCGGCGCCCTTCCTGCGTCATGGCGGCCCTCGCAAACGGCCGGCGCGGTCCGGGCCGTCAAGACAGGAACCTGTGCGATGGATCGAATGTAGATCCGCGGAAACGGGAAGTCGATGGGGCGGCGCCGCGCGGCGCGTCGTTGCAGGGCCGGAACGTGACGGGCCGGGTCGGTGGGCCGGTCGGTGGACCGGGGGGCGGCGTGCAGCGATGCCCGTGTCTGCGCTGAGGATTACAACAGGCTGACGGGGTCCACGTCCAGCACGACGCGGGTGTCGCCGTGGCCGCTGCCGAACAGGCGCTGGAGGCGCCAGAGGACGTCGTTCAGCGTGCTGCGGCTGTGGCCCTTCAACAGGATCTGCAGGCGGGTGCGGCCGCGGAGGCGCTCGATCGCGGCGGCGGACGGGCCCAGCACGATCACCTTGCGGCCGGCGGGTCCCGCGGCCATCAGGAACTGCGACAGGGCCTCGCGGACGTCGTCGGCGACCTTCGTCGCTTCGCGTGCGTCGGGGGACGAGATCTCGATGGCCGCGAGGTGCGAGTGCGGCGGGTAGCCCCGTTCGCGACGCATGCGGTTTTCGGCGACCGCGAAGCCCAGGTAGTCATGGGTGGACGCATACTGCAGCGCATACTGCGTCGGGTCGTAGGTCTGCACGATGACCACGCCCGGCATGTCGCCGCGGCCCGCGCGCCCGGCGACCTGCGTCAGCAACTGGAACGTCCGTTCGGGCGCCCGGAAGTCCGGGAAGGCCAGTGACTGTTCGGCCAGCAGCACGCCCACCAGCGTCACGCGCGGGAAGTCGTGGCCTTTCGCGACGATCTGGGTGCCGACCAGCACGTTCAGCACGCCGCTGCGGAAGTCGCCCAGGATACGGTCCAGGCCGCCGCCGGGTGCCGTGTCGGAATCCAGCCGGCCGACCCGCGCGTTGGGGACCAGGCGCGCCACCTCGTCCTCGACGCGCTCGGTGCCGAAGCCCAGCACCTCGACGTCGCTGCTGTTGCAGGTGGGGCAGGCGCCGGGCACCGGCGTCGAGTGGTCGCAGTAGTGGCAGCACAGGCGCTCGGGGCGCGCGTGGTGCGTCAGCGTGATGCTGCAGTTCGGGCAGCGCACCGCGGTTCCGCACGATCGGCACAGGATGAAGCGCCCGAAGCCGCGGCGGTTCAGGAACAGGATGGCGGACTCGCCGCGTTCCAGCGTGGTCGCCAGCGCATCGCGCAGCGGGGGGGAGAACAGGCGCTCGCCGCCGATGACCGGCTGGAACCGCAGGTCCACCAGCGTCACCGGTGGCAGCACGCGTTCCAGTACGCGGCTTGGCAGCGACAGGTACGTCAGCTTGCGGTCGTGGGCGTTCTGGAACGTTTCCAGCGACGGCGTGGCGGATCCCAGGATCACCGGGCATTTCGCCAGCGTGCCGCGGACCAGCGCCAGGTCCCGGGCGTTGTAGCGCAGGCCTTCCTGCTGCTTGTAGGTGGTCTCGTGCTCCTCGTCCACGACGATGAGGCCCAGGTTCGGCATGGGGGCCCACACGGCGGAGCGGGGGCCCACCACGACGCGGATCCGCCCGGACAGCACGTCGTCCCACACCTTCGCGCGGCGCGATTCGGGCATGGCGCTGTGCAGCACCGCCGCGATGCCGCCGAACCGCGCTTCGAAGCGTCGGCGCAGGTCCACGGTCAGCGCGATTTCCGGCACCAGCACGATGGCGCCCTTGTTGCGTTCCAGGGCCGCCTCGATGGCGTACAGGTAGACTTCCGTCTTGCCGGACCCGGTCACGCCGTGCAGCAGGAAGCCGGCGTACTTTTCCCCGTGTACCGCCGACAGGATCTTCTGCAGCGCGGCGGCCTGGTCCGCGGTGGGTTCCAGCCGTTCGACGTGCGCCGGACGGTCGGGCGGTTCCTGCTCGTCGGGCGCGCGCAGGTCCATGCGCAGGCAGCCCTTCGCCAGCAGGCGACGGATCGACGTGATGCCGTCGGGCACCAGTGCGCGGGCCTCGGCCAGGTCCATTTCGCCCGCGGCTTCCAGGGCTTCAAGGATCGTGCGATCGCGCGGGGACCGGGGCGGCGCGTCGGGCTGCTGGACGAAGCGCACCGTCGCCTCGGACTTCGGGGCCCGGCGTGCGAACAGGGACGGCATCGCGGTGCGAGCCACGACGCCCTGCGGCGCGATGTAGTAGCGTGCGGCCCAGTCCAGCAGGTCCATCAGGTCCGGGGGCCAGGGCGCCCGGTTGGCGACCACGTCGGTCAGCGCCGACAGGCGCGGCGGGTCGTCGTCGCGGGGCGCGCGGACCGCGATCACCAGCCCGGACACCGCTCGGTTGCGCACCGCACACGCCACCTGGGCACCGCGACGGACGCGGCCGGCGAGCGCCTCGGGGACGGAGTACGTGTACGTGCGGGCCAGTGGCAGCAGCAGCAGCACGTCCGCCACGAGGGCGCCGCCGGGATGGACGGTGGGGGAACCGACGGGCTCCATGGGGCCTCGCGAGTCAATCCAGGTCGAAGGGGTGGCCCTTCAGGAGGGCATGGGTCAGGACGCCGACCGTCGCTTCGCCGCAGGTGATTTCGACCTCGTACAGGGCGACGCGGAGGGGGCGGCCCGCGACGGTGGACCCGTCCCGGAAGCGGAACCGGACCACGGGATGGCGGGTGGCCCAGCCGATCGCGAGGATTTCGTCGGGGCGCCAGCGCTCCACCAGCATCGTCGATGGGCCCAGGCCCAGCGCGGCCGTTTCCGGGTCCTCGCCCAGCACCACGCCCACATCGGCCAGGTGTTCCGCCCGGAAGTAGAACTTGATGTCGTGCTTCTTGACGGTTTCGGAGGGCGCGACGCCGTCCGGATCGATCGCCACGTCGTAGCGGCCTACGTGGACCAGGCGGCCGACGACCAGGCCGCGCCCGAACAGGCTCAGCCCGACGGACTGGCCTTCCAGCACGGCCAGGCGATCGGAGTGGAACGACGCGTTCTGGGCCTGCCAGATGGTCTGGATGCGCCTGGCGCGGTCCAGTTCCAGCCGGCCCGTGGCCACCTGCCCGGCGAGGCTGGGGTCGAGGCCTTCGCGGACGAAGCGGTCGCGGCGCTGCCTGGTGAACAGATCCTTGAGCACGTGGTCCAGTGATTCCTTGCCGCGGATCACCAGGACGGCTCGCGGGAAGGGGATGCCCGAACGCTTCGCGACGTCGGTGGCCTTCGTGCGTTCCTCGGCGCTCATGCCCGGGGGGCGGGGATGGAAGGGGCGCTTCGCGGGGCGGCCGGGCCCCGACGGGCGGCCGGATCCGGGATGTGCCGACGTGCCGCGTGAGCGACCGGGTGCCGACGGGCGTCCCGGGCCCTGCGGGCGGCCCGGGTGCGGTACCCGGGGCGCCGAGCCGGAAGGCCGTGACGGTCCGGGACCATTCCTGGGGCGGCTTCCTTCCACGGCACCTCGCATCCCGCAAATACCCTAGCGCACGGGGAGGGCCGATGCAAGGCGACCCGCCGCGCCGCAGGCCCGCGGCAGGCCGTGCTTGCGTTCCTGCGAGCGAAGCGGTAAACCCTGCGCATCCGCGCCTGCCGCGGGAGCGCCCCGAGGGCTCGGGAGGACGCGAGGCGGGCGACTGGTTCCCCGAGCCATGGAGGCATCCCGATGTTGGGAGCACCGCTGCACAAGGTCCTGGTCCTGGATTACATCCTGCGCGACCCGGACGGCACGATCATCGACAGAAGCGAACCCGGCGACCCGATGTACCTCCACCTGGGCAAGGAACTGGTGGTCGAGGGCTTCGAGGCGGGCGTGAAGGACCTGGACGAAGGCCAGACGGCCCGCTTTTCCGTTTCCCCGGAGCAGGGCTACGGCCCGCGGGACGAGAACCTGGTCCAGCACCTGCCGCGCACCATGTTCCCCGAGGACTTCGATGCCGAGCCCGGCACCACCATTTCCTTCGAAACCGACATGGGCGAAGGCATGCTGACCGTGCTGGAGGCCGAAGGCGAAAACGTGAAGTGCGACTTCAACCACCCGCTGGCCGGCGTGGAACTGGACTTCGAGGTCACGGTCGTCAAGCTCGAGGAGCACGCCGAGGCCGACTGCGATTTCGACGAGCATGACGACGATTGCGCCTGCGGCCACCACTGACGCGGGCGATGGTCGAACGCTTCCTTCCCGCCCCCTGAATCACGCCGGAAAATGCCGCTGGCCGGGCCCATGCATCCCGTGCGGGCCTCTGTCACCCATCGACGACGACCGCGTCCACGGAAAGCCAGGACTTCTTCGTGAACTGCACACGGAACTCCAGCGCGTGCCCGGCGAGGGCGTCGAATACCAGGGGGAAGGGCTGGAAGGCGCCCGCGGCCTGGAACTCGTGCCGGGTCACGTCCCGGTGCGCCAGCACCTTGCCGGCCGAGCCGTCGTACACGTCCAGTTTCGCCACCACCGGGTTGTCCGTGGCGTCCGGCGCGTCGATCGCCAGCAGGAAGCCCGCCGTGTGCCAGCCTCCGGGAACCTTCGTCGTCGGCGGCCCGCGGACCAGGTACCCGGAGGACGGATCGTCGATGGTCGCGGCCCACCCGTCGCCGTCCAGGTGCCCGAAGTCGTGCGAAAGATCGGTTTCCGCCTCGAACCGCATCGGGGCGGTCGTCTTGCAGGGACCGCAGTCCTCCGGGCACGAGTCGCAGGTCTGGGTACCGCTGCAAGCGCTGAACGTGCAGAAGTCGATGCAGGGCCCGCAGTCCGCGCCGCACCCGCCGCATGTTTCGCCGGGATCGCACGCGCCGTTGCCGCACAGGGGCCCGGCGCCCTCGAGGTCGCGGGTCAGGTGCCCCAGGATCTCCTCGGCCGACACGACCCGCACGTGCGGCTGCAGCAGCGAAATGGTCCAGGCGATCGCACCCATCGAACCTTCGCCGAACGGGGAATCGGGCCAGGTGCTCCAGGCGTGGATGGAAACCAGCGAGTACGACGCCGAATCGCGCCGGGGGTTGGCTGGCGCGGCGTTCAGGGCCTTCGCCACCCCCTTGGGAGTGTCGGCGGCGCTACCCGTCTGCCAGATCCTGTACCGGTAGGCCATCGCCGCCTTGCCGTTGCGGTACCGGACGGCGCCCTTGTGGTCGTTGTAGCCGGCGTAGTCCTTGTACAGCGCGCCTGCGATTCCGGGCTGGTCCAGGTAGCGATCCACCGCGCCCATCTGCTCGTCGTCGTCCATCACCGTGACGATCCGCAGGTCCGCCGCGGCCATCGCCGTCGCGGTGTGGGCCACCAGGGCGTCCAGCGACGGGTTGTAGCAGGGGTACGAGTAGGCGATGCCCGACGGGGGCGCGATGAACGTGTCCACGGCGGTCGCGTGGGCGTAGTACCACTGCAGGATGCTGGGCGTCGTCTCGGCCGCGGCGGGTGTCACCTCCCAGGTCATCGGGAAGGTCCCGCGCAGGGGGCTGGCATACCAGGGTTCGGTGTTGAGCACGTTCTGCAGGAAGTGCAGGTTGTCGCCATCGCTCATCACGAAGGCCACGTAGTGCGTGCCGTCCTCGACGGCCGGCACGTCCACCGGCGACGCGGGCTGCTTCAGCACCGGCTCCTTGACGAGGGAGAGGGTCGAGAGGTTCGATGACCAGTCGCCCCCGACCACGCCGCCCCCACCCTTGGACACGCGCATCACCAGGTCGTGCTCGTCGGGGCCCCACCCGTACACGACCGGTGCGCCCCCGGCCGCCGCGACGGCCGCGGTGGTGAAGTCGTCGTTGCCGCCGTGGAACACGAAGGCGTTCCGGGCGGCCGCGAAGTCCAGCAGGAAGCCGCTGAACTGGTCGTTCTTCGTGGGCGACGCCAGCACGTCGTGGGCGAACAGGGGCGCATACTGCCCCAGGCACCAGGCCGCGTCGCGGCCCCGGGCATCCAGCAGCAGGGGCAACCCCGCCTCCATGGCCATCGGCTCGATCGAGGCGTCGATGGCAACCGCCCTCCACGGGCCTGCCAGCGCGGCCGCGACGGTCTGGGACGCCTGGCCGAGGTCGTACAGGACATAGCCGCGGATCGCGGGGCGGAAGGCCGAAAGCAGCGCGGGCACGCCGGCGGGGGCCGGCCGGAACGTGACGTGGTGCCGGTCCGCGAGGTCGGTGATGAACCCCGTCCACCCCGCGCCGTCGATCCACAGGCCCGGCCGGTTCTTCGCGACGATGCCCTGCAGCGTCAGCGCCACGACCTTTTCGGCGGGGGACAGGGAGGCCCGCGACACGACCCACAGGCAGGACCCCTCGGGCGAGCACGGCGGCGCATCGCAGGCCTGCAGCGCGACATGCTCGTGCACGCAGGTGCCGCACTCGCACCGGTCCACCGTGCACGGGTCGCCGTCGTCGCAGGGGCCGCAGGGAGCGTCGGCGGCGTCGCAGGAGGGGACGTCGATCCCGGGGTCGGGGACGTCCGGGTTGAGCGGCGGGAACTCGTTGCTGGCCCGAACCCCGCTGCCGCCGCCGCAGGCGACCAGGCAGGTCGCCACCACGAGGACAGGTCGCCAAAGGGCCAGGTGATTCATCAGGGTTGCCGATCCATTGCCTGCGCAACGATATCCGCCAATGCGCGGGTCAGCAACACGTCGTCGTTGAGGGCCGGAACCCTCACGAACGCCTCGATTCCGGCACGACGGGCCAGGTCGCGGTAGGTCACCTCGATTTCGTACAGGGTTTCCAGGTGGTCGGACACGAAGGCCACCGGCACCACCACCAGCGCCTTCACGCCGTCCGCGGCGGCCTCGCGGATCGCGGTTTCGGTGGACGGCACCAGCCACTTCACCGGGCCGACACGGCTCTGGTAGCAGGTGGTCGCGGGCGGGGCGGCATCGCCCAGGCGAGCCAGGACGGCGGATACGGTGGCGGCGATCCGGTCGGGGTAGCGATCGCCGGCTGCCACGTATCGCACCGGCAGCCCGTGGGCCGAAAACAGCAGGCGCGTGCGGTCGCGGAGGGCCGTCGGCACGTCGTCGAGGGCCCGGGCGACCGTTGCCGCGAGGGCCTGGATGTACCCGGCGTGATCGGCCCAATCGGGGATCTCGACGACGTCCACGCCCGGGCAAAGGCGGGGAACCAGCGACCGTACCTCGTCGACCGACGAACCGGTCGTGGTCCGCGAATGCTGGGGATACAGCGGCAGCAGGACCAGGCGGCGGGCGCCCAGGGCCGCGACGTCCTTCAGGGCGGTCGCCGCGCGGGGCTCGACGTAGCGCATCGCCACGCGGACGGGCATCGGCCGGCCCGCAGAGGCCAGCGCCGCTTCCAGCGCGGCGGCCTGTCGCGCGGTGGTCGTCCCGATGGGGGATCCGCCGATGGCGTGGTATTGCAGGGCCACGTGGGGCGCCCGTTTCCAGGCAATCAGGCGGGCCAGGGGAATGCGGACGAAGGCCGGCGCGGCGAGGATCGCCGGGTCGGACAGCAGGCTCCGCAGGAACGGCCGGACATCGGCCACCGTGGCCGGGCCTCCCATCTGCAGGAGCAGCACGACGGTGGGGGGGGCAGCCGCCTCGGGCGTATCCATGGGATCTACCGCCGGCCCGCCTGGTGGACCGCGTCCACCAGCACCGTCACGTTGTCGGGCGGCGTTTCCTTGGTGATGCCGTGGCCCAGGTTGAACACGTGACCCTTCGCGGCGCGGCCCTCGGCCACGATCGAAGCGGCCCGTTCGCGCAGCAGGTCGGCCGGTCCCAGCAGCAGCGACGGGTCCAGGTTGCCCTGCACCACCGCGTCGCTGCCGACCCGGGCGATGACGTCCGACAGGCGCACCCGGAAGTCCACGCCCAGCACGTCCGCCTCGCTGGCCGCGGCCAGTTCCACCAGCGGCGCGATCCCGTTGACGAAGTAGATGACCGGCACGCCCTCGCGGCGCACGCGGCGGATGACCGCCCGGGCCGCGGGCAGCGCGAATGCCTCGAAGTCGGCCGGGGACAGCAGACCCGCCCAGGTGTCGAACAACTGGACCGCGCTGGCGCCCGCGTCGATCTGGGCGATCAGGTAGGGTGCGATGGTGTCGGCGATGCGCTCCAACAGGTCGCGGAAGGCCGTCGGGTCGTTGAACATCAGGGACTTGGCGTGCAGGAATTCCCGGGACCCGCCACCCTCGATCATGTAGGTGGCCAGCGTGAACGGCGCGCCGGCGAACCCCAGGAGCGCCTTGTCAGCGGGGACGGCGGCGCGGATCTTGGCTACGGCCTCCATCACGAAACCCATGTCCTTCAGGGGGTCCGGGATCCGCAGTGCGGCGATGTCCGCGGCGGTGCGCACGGGGCGGGGCAGCCGCGGCTCGGGGTTGAATTCCACCGGGACGCCCATGGCCTCGACGGCCACAAGGATGTCGCTGAACAGGATCGCCGCGTCCAGGTCATAGCGGCGCATGGGCTGGAGGGCCGCTTCGGTGCACAACGCCGGCGTCTTGCAGAAGGTCATGAAGTCGTTGCCCTTGCGCAGGTCGCGGTACTCGGGGAGGTAGCGTCCCGCCTGGCGCATGATCCACAGGGGCGTCGTATCGACGGGTCGGCCGTAGCAGGCGTCCAGGAATCGCATGGGATCTCCGGTGGGTTGCCAACCTGGATTCTGTACCACGGCCGGGAGGGGAAGGCCATACGATGCCCCCGTCGCACCTTGACTTTTCAGGCATTGTCAGACATAGAAACGATGGTTTCGACGGACGGGCGAAGGATGCGGCCGACCCCGACGCTGGTGCGGCTGCACATCGATCAGGGCTACCTGGGACGCGCCCGGACGATGCTCGATGCCCTGGCGGCGCTGCACGGTGGTCGTGCGCCGGCCGATCTGGAAATGCGCTGGACCGTCGCGGCCGAAGAGGTGCGGCGCCGGGCGCGGGTCGAAACCTTGAAGCGTCTGCTCTCCCGGGTGCGGCGAGTGCGCGCCCGGGGCGACTCCGGGAGAGGTGCGGCTTGGGCAAGGTGAATCGAGCCAAGGTCATCGCGTCGGCCCACAACTACCTCGCCAAGGGCAACCTCAAGCGGGCCGTCAAGGAATACGAAAAGGTCCTCAAGGACGACCCGTCCGACATCCGCACCAAACTGAAGGTGGCGGACCTGCTGTTCCGACTGGGGGACAAGGATCGCGCCACCGCCACGTTCGAGGAGGTGGCCCAGTTCTATGCCAGCCAGGGCTTCCTGCTGAAGGCCGTGGCCGTGTTCAAGCAGGTCCAGAAGCTGAAGCCCGACGACGTGGACGTGCACCAGGCGCTTGCGGGCCTGTACCAGCAGATCGGCCTGGTCAGCGACGCGGTGGGGCAGTATCGCGAGGCGATTTCGCTGCTGGGCAAGACCGGCAACTCGCTGGAACGCCTGAAGACCGCACAGAAGATGCTGGAACTGGACCCGGAAAACGCCCGCCTGCGGATCGAGCTGGCGGAAGACTTTTCCAAGGAAGGCATGATCGAGGAGGCCGTCCACGAATTCCGGTCGGCCTACGAGGCGTTGCGCCGCAACGGCCTGGACGAGGAAGCCGTCGTGATCGCCGAGCGCCTGCTGTACCACCAGCCCGACGACTGGGAAGTCAGCAAGGCGGTCGCCGCGCACTACATCGCGCTGAAGGACGGGTTGCGCGCCCTGTCGCGGCTGCAGGCGTGCTACCGCGCCCGGCCCAACGACCCGGAAGTGCTGGAACTGCTGGGCCAGGTGTTCGAGTTCCTGGGCCAGCCCCAGAAGGCGGCCGCGGTGCTGAAGGCCCTGGCGCGCCAGTACGACCGGACCGGCCTGATCCGGGACCGCGACGAAATCTTCCAGCGCGTCCTTCGGCTGGTGCCGGGGGACCGGTCGGCGGCGGAAGCCCTGCGGTATGCCCCGATTGCGGCGGTCCCGTCCGGCGAGGAACTGGAGTTCGAGGCCGGCACGTCGCGTCCCGAGGAGATCCTCGTCCCGGACGAGGAGGAAATCGGGATCGACGAACTGGTGGAAGACACGAGCCCCGAGGCGTCGTCCGTGGAGGAGCTTCCGACCGCCGAGGTCGAGTCCTCTCGTCCGCCGACGATCCCGCCGGTTCCCGCCCTGGACCTCGAGGCGGCGCGCAGGGCGCCCGCCCAGGACATCTCGCAGGTGTCGGCCGAGATCTCGCTGGACGCCGTGGACGCCGCGACCGTGTTCGAGGCGGTGCCCTCGTTCGTGCCGCAGGGTTCGTCCGGCACGGGCGTGCTGGACCTGTCCTCGGTGCCCGCCGAGCTGCAGGACGACGTCCAGAACCTCGAGTTCCTGGTGGACGCCGGCCTCTTCGAGGACGCGGGCACCCTTCTTGACGAGATCCGACGCAAGGCCGGGGACCTGCCCGTCCTCGAGCGCTACCGCATCCTGATCGAGGCCGGTTCCTAGACTCCTGGAGGCGTTCCATGCGCATCGTCGCCGGCCAGTGGCGGGGGCGTCACCTCGCCATCCCGAAGGGGCGCGGGATCCGCCCGACCCTCGAGCGGGTCCGCGAGGCCATGTTCGACGTGCTCCAGGCGGACATCCCCGACGCCGTGGTGCTGGACCTGTGCGCGGGTTCGGGGGCGCTGGGATTCGAGGCCCTGTCGCGCGGCGCCCGTCGCGTGCGCTGGTGCGACGCCGATCACCGATGCATCGACACGATCCGGGAAAACGCCCAACGGCTGGGCGTGGTCCTCACTGCCAAGTCGCTGTACGCGATGCCGGTGCTGGACGCGGTGTGGCGCATCGCCAAGGGCGGCGAGCCCTTCGACGTCGTGTTCTTCGACCCCCCGTACGAAGCCGACCTGTACGATGAAACCCTCCTGGCGCTGTCGCTGTCCAGCCGCGTCGCCCCCGGCGGGGTGGTGGCGGTCGAGCATTCGAAGAACATCAAACTGTCGCCGTCCTACGGGCACCTGGTGCTGGACCGGGTGCGCCAGTATGGCGACACGTACGTGACCTACTACCGGCGCCCCGAAGCCCAGGCCCCCGCGACGGCGGGCGGTGAGGCCGACGGCGAGGCGGCGCCAGGGTCCGGGGACGAAGGCCCGGAGGAGGAAGAGTCGTGACACCCGTCGTGTACCCCGGCTCGTTCGACCCGGTGACCCGCGGCCACGTGGACGTCGTCAGGCGCGCCGCGTCGGTCTTCGGTCGCGTGATCGTGGCGGTGGCCAGCAACGTTCGCAAGTCCGCCACGTTCAGCGTGGACGAGCGCGTCGAGATGCTGAAGGACGCCCTCGAGGGCATTCCCGGTGTCGAGGTGGACGCGTTCGAGGGGCTGCTGGTGGACTACCTCGACCACACGGACGCCAAGGTCGTCATCCGGGGCGTGCGCGCCGTTTCGGACTACGAGTTCGAGTTCCAGATGGCCCACATGAACCGCCAGTTGCGGCCCGGGATCGAAACCGTGTTCCTGGTCGCCGGCCCCGAGGAGTTCTTCATCAGTTCGTCCGCGGTCAAGGAAGTGGCGTGCTTCGGGGGCGACGTATCGACCTTCGTGCCTGCGTGCGTGGAGGCCCGGCTGCGGGCCCGGATGACCAACCCGACCTAGAGCTTCCCGGACAGCGTCAGCATCACGCCATAGATGTTCGTCCCGTCGGACCGGAAGCGCTTTCCCGGGTCGTCGATCGCGCTGTCGTAGACCGGGTTGTATTCGTTCTTCTTGCTGTCGTTGACCAGTTCGATGGTGTTGTTGCCAGAGTCCGAGTTCACGCCCGTGTTCGCGTTGGTCAGGAAATGCGACGTTTCACGGGTGTAGGTGAAGCGCAGGGACATCGAAACCCACGGGATCGGCTGGACGGTGACGCCGGCCCAGGTCGCCACGGTGCCGTAGGAACTGACGTCCGTCACGCCGTCCGTGGACGTGATCGCCTGGGGCTTGCCGTCCAGGGTCCGATCGTAGGCCAGCAGGTTCTTGTTGCCGGGCGCCCCGGCGCACTGCGGATCCCCGGCGCACGTGGACGCCCCGAGCGCCTCGAAGAGGTCCGTCTGCTCCCGACCCGCGAACGTGTAGGTGGCTGCCAGGCCCACGTCGATGGACACGAACCGTTCGGGCTTGCCGTCTGCTCTGGTCCGCAGCCAGGGATAGAACTCGGTGCCGGCGGTCAGGCCCAGGATCGAGCCGGGGTTCACCTTGCTCTGGGTGGACGAGTCGTAGTTCTTGAACAGGGTGGTCCCCGGGGAGTTGGCCATCCGGAGGGTTCCCGACACCCCGAGGTAGGGTTCCGCGAACCGGATCCTGCGGCTGGCTGCGACGTCCAACCGGAGCGTGTGGAGGCCCATGCCCACGGCCTGGTTCGTGGCGCGCCGGACCGTGCCCGTGGGCGCGGTATAGGAAACCCCGAGCAGCACCGTGGGCTGATAGGCGTTGCGCCACTGGCATGCCGGGGCCCAGCGAAGGCCGACGGTCATGTCGCCCAGGCCGCTGCGGCTGCGGAAGGTCTTCCGGGCCTGGAACAGCGACGGCCCGAAATTCGGGTTCACGGTGGAATTGGTGCCATCGACCCCCGGGGCGAACCCCAGGCTGGTGCGGTCGCCCATCACCACCGGCAGCGTCGCGAACAGTTCCAGGTCGTGATACAGGCCGATCCGCGCATCGATGGTCATCGTGTGCTGGACCCGCGACGACTCCAGTTCGGCACGCGTGACCGTGGTTGGCCTGGCAGGGCAGCCGGGAAGGCCCGGGGTGCAGGCGAACTCGCGGCTGATGCGGGACTGGCGTTGGGCCCAGTCGTACTTGACCGTCAGCGTCCCGTCGAAGGGATCGCCCTTGTCGGCCGACGAACTGACGGCCGTGAAGTCGGCCGCCTGCGCGGTCGCCGGAGCACAGACGGCCAGGATCAGAAGGATTGCCGGAAACCGAAGCCGCGCCATTGCGCCTCGCGTTCGCCCAGGGACGTGACACAGATTATCCCCCGCAGGGGCCCGGTGTCAAAGCGGGGGGGCCAATTCAGGACGCGGGCGACCGGACCCGGAAGGCCCCGGTTTCATCCACGACGGCCACGGCACCGTCGCTCACGGCCTGGAAGCCCGGGTTCCGGGGCTGGATGTCGCCTCCGGTCAGCGCCACCGTCCGGAGGCCTTCGTGGCGGACGCGAATCGGGTCGTGGTCCTTGGACCTCGCGGGTTCCGAGCATCGCGCGCAGTCGGCGATGTCGTTCGAGGGCCACGCGTACAACGGCAGGCCGGTGGCGCCGGCCACCAGGCTCCGCCCGTCGGTGACGCAGGCGGCCATGCCGACCGGGACCCCCGCGTCGCCGGCAGTTCGGGCCCACAGGCGGATCGCGGTCCTCATGGCCTCGGACAGCGCGTCCGACGGGATGGTCCGGGCGTCCAGGCGGCCCATGTCGTGGAGGACCGAAAGGACCAGACGGAACGCGAGGGCCTCCGGCGGTTCGTTCAGCGCCTAGCGGGCCATGAAATCGGGAATCATCGCGCGGACCCGATCCCCGAAACCGGGATCCGGGACCGCGCTGAGGGCAACGACTCCCAGGAGGTTGCGGTACCGCCATGGCGCGGTGGTTTCCGGGGTGAACCGGACCTGCCGGGTGTCATCCAGCGCGAACAACGCATGGTTGCCCGGCGCGGAAGGGATCCAGGTGTCGCCCCGGACGTCCGGCCCGACCGGACGGCGCATCAGCAGCACCTCGTCGCTGCCATACGTTCCCAGGCCCATGCGGCCCGAAAACGTCGGGTCGGAGGGCGGAAAGCCGGACCACGCCTGCGCCACCGCGCACGCCAGGTGCCGGTGATCGCTGGAAAAGACTCCAATGAAGCGTTCCATCGGGAAACCTCTCTTCCGCCCGAACACGGAGACGGAGGCGCGATCCCAATCGCGTCTGTCTAAACCTAGCCATTGGAGACGAGGCTTTCAAGCCGGGGAACGCAAGGCGAATCGCAGCGCGGCCTTTCGGGCCCGGGTGCGGCTCACAGCCCCAGCCCGATGCGCGCGTAGTAGATTGAAACGACCAGCAGCGCGAGGGCGAACAGGATTTCGACGCGCTCCATCCAGCCGCCGCTGCGGGGACGCAGGGATACGAGGGCCGAGGACACGCCGAGGGCGAAGAACAGCAGGCCCATCCCCAGCCCGAACGCCAGCATCAACAGAAGCCCGAGGCCCAGGTCGCCGGTCCCGCTGACCAGCGCCAGGATGCCCACCACGACGGGACCCGCGCAGGGTGCCGCCAGGAGGCCCGTGGTGCCGCCGACCAGCGCGATCCCCAGCAGCCCGCCCCGGCGCTTCCCCATCCGGGACTTCAGCCCCTCGGGCAGGTCCAGCCGGAAGAAGCCCAGGTAGGACGCGGCCATCGCGGCGAAAAGGAGCGCCATGCCCAGCGTGACGACGGGATGCTGGAGCCAGGAACCGAATCCCTTGCCCAGCAGCGCGGAGGCGACCCCGAGGATGGCATACGTCAGCACCATGCCGGACACGAACACGCCCGCCCGGAGCACGCGGGAACCGAAGGAGCGCGGGGTTTCGCCGGGCCGTGCGCCGCCGCCGAGCACGCCCAGGGTGATCGGGATCATCGGGTAGACGCACGGGGTCAGGCTGACGCCGATCCCGGCCGCGAAGACCAGCAGCAGGGCGATGAACAGGCCCTTTTCCGCGATCCAGGCTTCGACCGGCCCCACGGATTTCTCGCGGAAGGCCCTGGCGTCCTCGATGCGTCGCACGAAGGGCCCGGGTTGCTCGAAGTCCGTGAGGACCGCGCCGGGGTTGAGCCGCCCGTCGGGCAGGAAGAAGCCCACCCAGGGGAGCGAAGCGACGTTGATGCCCAGGGCGGCCAGCCGCTTCTGGGCGGCGTCGAAGTCGGTCATGTCGATGCGGATGACGACCCAGCCCGCCAGCGCAGCCACGACCCGGGGGTCGGCGAACGTGACGTGCTCGAGTTCCTTGCAGGCGCCGCACCACTCTGCGCCGCCGTCGAGGAGCGCCATGCGCCCGTCGGCCTTCGCGTCGGCCAGGGCGGGCTCGACGTCGGTGCGCCACGTCAGCGGGGATGCCGGGGCGCCGCCGCCGGGCAGGTGGAGCACGCCCAGTGCGAGCGCCAGTCCGGCGGCCACCAGCAGCACGGTGACCGCCTTCCACAGGCGGCGAGGGAGGCTCAGCGACGAGAGGTCCGCGCGGAACGCCCCGAGGAGCGCTCCGAGGACCACGAGGGCGGTGCCGACGGCCAGTTCCAGCATGATGTTCGATACCCGTCAGTAGGGGGTGGTCGGGGTCGGGGCCGGGCGCCAGGGGTCCGGGTCATCGTGGCCGATGGGGTTCGTCAGGGACCCGCGAGTGTTGCACAGCACCAGCCGGGCCATTCCGGAACTGAAGTCGATACAGTCCGCCGAGGGGGCCCGGTCCACGACGACCGGGGCGGCCGCGGGATCGGGATCCGGGTCGCCCGAGTCGTCGGCGACGGTCGTCGATGACTTGTCCGGGGACACGCTGATCCCCGGGTTTCCCTGGGTCAATGGCTGGCCGGGCACCCGGAGGCTCGATTCGATCGACGCGCCGTCCTCGGGCGCCGCCGTGCCGTAGTCGCACCCCCCGCCTGCGGCAGCGGCGAGCGCGGCCACAAGCCCAAGGCATGCCATGTGTCTCATGGTCCCTCCCTGACCTTTCCGGTCGATGGAACCTTCAGGTCGTATTCCTTGACCATCTGCGACAGCCGCGGGCGTTTCATCCCCAGCAACGTCGCAGCGGCCGATATGTTCCCGCCGCTTCGGGCCAGCGCCTCGCGGATCAGGGCGACCTCGACCTGCTGCCGGGCGTCGAACAGCGGCATCCCCCGGGCGAACACGAGGTCGAACACGTCCAGGGACCCTTCGACCTGCCGCGCCGAGCGTGCCAGTTCCGGGGCCTCGCGCATCAGGGCTGCGCGGGTCAGCAGCGGTCCGCCCGACAGCAGCACCGATCGTCGGACGACGTTTCGCAATTCGCGGACGTTGCCCGGCCAGTCGTGGCCCTGCAGCAGTTCGATCGCGTCAGGGGCGGCGGAGATGGTCCGACCGCCTTCCCGCGACAGGTCCGCCAGGAAGGCATCGACGAGGGCCGGGATGTCCTCCCGGCGCTCCCGCAGCGGGGGCACCGGGATCGTCAGGCCGGCGATGCGGTGGTAGAAATCGCGCCGGAGGAATCCTGCCCGCATGCGCTCCTCGAGGTTGCGGTTCGTCGCGAAGACCAGGCGCACGTTGACCGACACCGTTTCCGAACCGCCGATCCGGGTGAACCGCTGCTCCTCGATGACCCGCAACAGCGCCGCCTGCGTGGCCTGGCTGACGTCGCCGATCTCGTCCAGGAACAGCGTGCCGCCATGGGCGGATTCGAAGCGGCCGATGCGGCGCGCATGGGCGCCGGTGAAGGCCCCCTTCTCGTGGCCGAACAGTTCGGTCAGCAGCAGGGTGTCGGGGAAGGCCGCGGCGTTGACTTTCACGAAGGGCCGGTCGGACCTGGGGGAGAGGCAATGGAGGGCCTCGGCGAACAATTCCTTGCCGGTGCCGGACGCGCCCTGCAGAAGGATCGGCACCGGGACGTCGCGAACGCGCTCGATCGCCATCAGGACCCGGTCGAGGGCTGCCGACGTTCCGACGATCTTCGGGACGAGGTGCCTCAGTCGGGGCCGGGGCGCCAGCGACACCAGGTCGGTCGGTACGGGAACGGGGCGGGCGATCGGGAGGGCCGTCGCGGGCGCCGCTTCGCCGCCGGACAGGAGGCCCGCGATGCCGGGGCGGGCCCGGAAGGTGGCGCGGTGCGCGGGCGGGATCGATTCGGCGATTTCCAACGCCAGGGAGCGGGCTTCCTCGGCCAGCACCACGGCAGCGTCGCCGTCGCCCAGGCGGGAGGACACCTCGGCCAGGTCGGAAAGGACCAGCGCCAGCGGTTCGCGCTGGCCGGACAAGGCCAGGATCCGCCGGGAGGCGTCCAGCGAGCGCGCGGCGAGGGCGGGCGAGTCGTCGTCCAGGTCCAGGCGGCCCAGCACCCTCAGGGCGCGGCCCGCGGCTTCGTCCTCCCGCGGAGGGTCCCGATCGAGGACGCGACGGGCGGAGGCGGACGCGCGGACACGATCGCCGGCTCCCAGCCAGGCCTCGGCGGCTCGGGCCTCGGCGAACCGGGACAGGTCCGGCAGGCCCGCCCGTTCCAGCTGGTCGATCGCCGCACGAAGGTCGCGGGCGCCGGCGACGGGATCGCCTCGCAGAAGCAGGCATTCGGCACGCTTGAAAGCGCAGCGGGCCGGGACCACGGCGGATGCTCCCGCCCGATCCTCGGCGTCGGCCACCAGGGCCAGCGCCCGGTCCCATTCCCCGAACGTCAGCAGAAGGTCGGCGATGGTCAGGAAGGCAGCCGCCTGGTCCGCGGGACGGTCCTGGCGCGAAAGCCGATCCGCGGCCTCGACGGCCAGTTCCAGGGCGGGTGCGTACCGGCCGGAATGTTCCAGCGTGATGGCCAGGCTGCGGCGTGCCATGGCGCCGCCGTGCGATTCGCCCAGGTCGTCGGCCTCGACGACCGCCTCCTGGAGGAGTGCCGTCGCCGCCGTGTACCGCCCTTCCCGGAGCGCCACGAGGCCCAGGTTGTGATGAGCGCGGGCCGTTTCGCGAGCCGGGGCGTCGGGGATGGACAGCACGGCCTCGAAGGCCTCCATCGCGCCGTCGGCATTGCCCGAGCGGAAACGCGCCGCGCCGATCACGTTATGGAGGGCCGAGGCCAGGTCGGGGTCGGCGGTTCGAGCGCAGGGCAGCGCGGCTTCCACCGCGACGGCGTCGCCGCGGGCGAAGGCCAGTTCCGCACCCAGAAGGTCCCGGAGCCAGGACGTGCGACGCGAGGGAATGCGAGGGCGATCCAGGGCGCGCACGAACGGCGCGGCGAGATCCGGCAGGCCCAGGGCGACGGCCAACCGCCCCGCATCGACCAGCGTCGCCGCGTCCAGGTCGCCGGCAGCCTCCGCCAGGAGGTCCAGGGCCTCCCGGTTCAGGCCTGAAGCGACCCGCACCCTTGCCGCGGTCGCGATGGACACTCCGACACCCGGCGCGGCGGCCAGGTCCAGCGCTTCCAGCAGCGCCCCGTCGGCCATCAGGCGAATCACGGCCTCGTCCCGGGAGGCCGCATCGGCCGGCCTGGGGGTGCGGCGTTTCGACGTCCCGGCGACCCGGTGGGGACCGTCGCGGAACAGCAGGTCGTGCGCGGCGTCGGCTGCGACGCGAAGATCCTCGGCATCGAGCGGCCTGACCGCCAGCGACTCGACGCCCGGGGGAAGTCCGTCGGCGACGGAAACCCCGTCGCCGGCCTCGACCACGGCCACCACGGCGAACTGCTCGGTACGGGGACGGACGGAGGGCATCGACGTCCAGGGCGATGCCCCGGGGCACAGGAACGAAAGGAAGGCGGCCAGCGTCGGGCTGTCGCGGAAATCCCCTTCGATGATCAGCAGGCCCGGTCCGGTGGAAACGCCGTCGGTGGCGAGGTCGGCCGCCAGGGCGGCGCGAAGGCGCTCGAACCAGCGTTCCCGGGCCCCCAGGAGGTCGGGCAGAGCGATTTCCGGCGAGACTGCCGGACCTTCCAGGCCCAGGAGGTCCGCAAGACGACGGATGCAGGGACGGTTGCCGGGCTGGCCGCCCAGGATCCGCACCGGCCGGCCGGCTCGTTCGCGGCAGTGGCGGTGGAAGGCGCGAGCGAAGCCGTCGGGGTCCTGGCCTTGAGGGACGCGCAGGACCAGCCCGTGCCGACCCGCGGATACCGCGATCGCGCAGGTGCGCAGCACCCGTCGAAATTCCGTGACCCGGCCTGCGTGGATGCGGTCCAGCATGCGATCATCCTTGCGGGCAAGGGTAAGGGTTCCGCGACAGTGAGTCAAACCGCATCGGGGGCCGCCAGCGCCACTGCGACCACGTCCACCCGGGTCGCGCCCGCGGCCCTCAGCACGGCCGCGATCTCGGCCGCCGTGGCGCCCGTGGTCACGACGTCATCGACCACCAGCACGCGCTTGCCGCGGACCGCTTCCACCCGCCTGACCGCGAAGGCCCCTGCGACGCGCCCGGCGCGCGCCCGCGGCCCGGCATGGCCGTCGGCCGAAGGCGCCCGGACCCGGGCCAGCGCGCGCGCGTCCACCGGGAGATCGGTTCGACGGCCCAGGACCCGGGCCAGCAGCGCCGGGGGCGAATAGCGCCGTTGCACCGCACGCGGAGGCCAGGCGGGAACCGGCACGACGACATCGGTCCCTTCCAGAAGGCCTTCGCGCGCGGCTACCGCGGCCAGCAGCGTCCCGAGCGGGCGAGACAGTGCGAACGCCTTGCCGTGCTTGAACCGCAGGACCAGGTCGCGGGCAGTGCCGCCATAGACGAAAACGGCCCGAAGGTACCGGAAGGGTGGGGGACGGGTCGCGCACCGGCGGCAGGTGGGGTCGTCGTCGTCGCCGAACGGCTGGCCGCAGCGGGGGCAGACGGGCGATGGCACCAGGGCGATGCCCTCGCGGCACGAAGGACACAGCCCGACAGGGTCTTCCGGACGGCGGGAAAGGGGGGTGCGGCACGAGGCGCACGAACGGGGCAGGAGGGCATCGACCAGCACGGAAAGGATCACGACGACCCATCGCGCGGCTGCGGCGATCCGGTCTACCAGTCCTCGCCGTTCTCGACGCGGGCGAAATCCTGGACCCAGGTCGGTTCCGTAGCCTCGACGACCTCGGCCTCGGCCCAGAGCTTGTCCAGATCGTAGTGATCGCGGGCCGTCTTTTCGAAGACGTGGACCACGACGTTGCCGTAATCGATCAGGACCCACGTCGAGGACTTCTTCCCCTCGACGCCGGCCGGGAGCGCCCCCTTGGCCTTCAGCCCGGTTTCGATCGCCTCGGCGACGGCGCTGACATGGCGATCGGACCGGCCCGTCAGGATGACGAACAGGTCGGTGTAATCGACCAGTTTGCGGACATCGTAGATGCGAGTGTGGTACCCGTTCTTGGACCACGCGGCCTCGACGATCGCCATCGCCAGTGCCTTTGGATCGCTGAGCGATTCCGGAAGGACGGGGGCCTTCCGGGTCCGAAGGGCGGGAAAGGTGCTCGGCTTGGCGTCCATGGACCTCCTGCGGCGGAACCGGTACGGGGGAGGCCGCGCAGCCTTCTGCGCCGCCGCCCTGATGGCATTCTAGGACCCGGGGGTGCACGCGTCAATGCCTCGACGGGACCCCGGCCAATCGACCTGCGGAAGAAAGTGTTTCAGGGCGGGACCCAGGACGGCCATCAACCGCCGGCCGGCGCATCGGCCACCGACGTGTCGATCGCCGGGATGTCCATGCCACCCAGACCGTCATCCGGGGGGAAGACGGCATCGGGCGACGACGCGGCCTGGTTGCAGAATCCCGCGTATGTCTTTGTTCCGTCGGGGCTCTTGACGCCCTCGACGCAGGTGAACCCGTCGCGGCAGAACGAGAAGGGGCCGCAGCGCTGCATGCAGTACGACACCTGGTCGGCGTACTCGATGCATTCGGCGTCGCTGGGGCACGGTACGCGCAGGCAGTCGGCGCTTGTGCAGTAGCCGTTGGGCTGCGACGTGTCGCAGATCCGATCGGTCCCGCAATCCGAGTTGACGCTGCACGAGTCGCCGATTCCGGCGGAGCAGGCGGTCGCAAGGAGGACTGCCGCAAGGATCACGAGGCGCACGATCACGAGGGATCCTCCACGGCCTCCAGGGCCTCCCGCGCGCGCTGCATTCGGGCCAGCAGGCGCTCGACTTCGGCCCGGCCTGCGGCCTCGGCCTGCCGGAGGGGCTCCAGGTCGGCCAGGGCCTCGCGGGACGCCTCCAGTTCACCGGTCAGGTCCAGCAATTCCTGTTCGAGCTCCCCGACCCTCGCGCCGGCGGCGGTGGACGCTTCCATCCGTCGCTGCAGCGGCGCGATTTCCGCTTCGAGGGCCGCGATCCGCTCGTCGCGTTCGGCCAGTGCCTGCGCGTTTTCGGCAGCGGACGCCAGGCGATCCGCCAGTTCGTCGCGCTCGGCTTCGGCCCGGGACAACGCTTCCTCGACGTTCGCCCGCTCGGCTTCGGCCTTGGACAGGGCGTCCTTGTACCCGCCTTCGAGGCGTTCGAACAACTCGGTGGTCTGGGCCAGTTCGGACCGGTACCCGGTTTCCCGGCCTGCCAGTTCGACAGAGCGCGCCTCCAGGTCCCGGAGGCGCGCCTGCAGGGTGGCGACGTTGGCTTCGAGGGCCGCGACGCTCGCTTCCAGGTCCTCCCGCTCGCCCTGGAACTCGGCCTGCGCTTCCGCCCGGCCCTCCCGGCGTCCCTGTTCGATGCCTTTCGCGCGGCGATCCTGGCGACCCGCCTCCATGCCTGCGTCGTACGCTTCCTTCCGGGTGGTTTCCAGGAGTTCTTCCACGTCCTCGGTTGCCGCTTCCGGGGCCGATGCCCCGGCGCCTTCCTTGCGAGGCACCATCCGTTCCAGCCCCGAGTCCAGCAGTTCCCGCTGGCTGCGCAACTGGGACTCGAGGTCCACGACCTTCCCGCCGAGGTTGGACTTGTCGCTCATCAGCCGTTCGACGGCCGACTTGAGGGTGCGGACCTCCTCCTCGACGTAGTTGACCACCGCGCTTTCGAGCGTGCCGTTGGACACCAGCGTGCGGTCCGGGATGTCCTCGACCCTTTCTTCGAAGTCCTTCGCGTTCGGCCCGAAGTCCTCGGGCAGCAGTTCGGCCAGGGTCTTGAGGACAGCGGATTCCGTCAGCGGCTTTGACAGGTAGGCGTCGGCCCGGGTCGGCAGGAGCCGGTGCTTGCGGATCACTTCCGGGCTGGCCTTGGCCGTCATCAACACCAGCGGCACGCGTCGCAGCACCGGGTCCTTCTTGAAGCGCAGGCACAGGTTGAAGCCGTTCTTGACATCGGCCGACAGGAGGATCACCCGAGGCTGGGCGCCGGCCAACTGGGCAGGCTCGACGTCGGGGCGATCGTGGATCGACGGGGAATAGCCGTGGGACAGCAGGAGCCCCTCCAGTAGGCCCCGATCTGCCGCCACGTCCTCGATCACCACGGCGTGCCCTCGCGCGCCGGCACGGGGACGGTTTGCCTGCGACGTGCTCACGCCTCACCTCCGGGCGGGGACGATACCCTGACCCCCGAGCCTTGTCCATCCGGGTGGCGCGACAGGAAGGGGCCGATGACGACGTACACGCAGCCCAGGCCGAACATCACTTCCGGGAACACCTGGAGGACCGCGAAGACGGTCAAGGCCAGGAGGGTTCCCACCAGCAGGACGTTCTTCCAGCGCTGGGGCCGGCCCTTCAACTTCGGCACGCGCAGCCCGCACACCATCAGGGCCGAGCCCGCCACGGCGGCCGACGGCAGGACCCAGGCCGGGTCCACCGGGATCTTCAGGTCCACCAGGCTGAGGTACAGCGTCGCGAACATCCCCGCCACCATCGTGGTCGGGACGCCCGAAAAATACGTCGGGTCCTCGTGGCTGATCGCGTTGAAGCGGGCCAGCCGGATGGCGGCCATGACGGGAACCAGGGCCGCGCAGCCCGCGACCCACAGCCACAGCGGGAAGGCCGGGACCCCGTGCCCGGCGCATACGAACCAGGCGAGGGCGGCCGGGGCCAGGCCGAAGGAGGTGTAGTCCGCGAAGGAGTCCATTTCCATGCCGAAGGTGCTCTGGACCTTGAGGGCCCGGGCCAGCGTGCCATCGGCCTTGTCGAGGATCCCGCAATAGACGATGGCCCATGCCGCGCCTTCGAAATGGCCCAGGGCCGACAGCGCGATCGAGACCAGGCCGACCACGAGGTTGCCCGCCGTGACGATGCTGGGGGCTGCAGATCTGAGGCGGCTCGGGTTCATCGGGCAGATCCTAGGCGCCCCTCTGTTCGACGTCAACCGGCGTGCGTTTCCCCCGAATCACCCGCCTGGCATGGATGCACCCAAGGCGGCTTCGTCTCCGGCGAGAGTTTCCTGCACCAAGCCGTCGCCTACGTCTGGTCGCTCGGGTGGGATAGAATACAGCCGCGTATGGACCGTCCTGCCGCTGGGGCGAGGTCGGCTGGAACCGGGAAGGAGACGACGATGCGTGGTGCGATGGTGCTGGCCGGGATCCTGGCGTTCGGCGTCGTGGCGACGGCTCGCGCCGGGGAGAAGGAGAAGGTCGAGCCCTGGGTGTTCAAGGCCCTGAAGGGCGGCAAGGTGACGGGGCGGTACGATTTCAGCGTGGTGGCGCGCGAAAGCGGGGTGTTCGCCGTTTCCATGAGCTTCGGGGATGCCAAGGCCCTGGGCCGCAAGTCCCCGGGCAGGCCCGAGGTGCGAGCCTACGCGGAACTGGACACCAAGGGGCTCCTGGGCCGGTACAAGCGCTGGAAGGCCAGGGGCAAGGCGTCCCTGTACTGGATGGCGTTCGTGTTCGAGGGCAAGGCGAAGATCCGGTTCGAGCCCGAGGACGGGCAGCACTCGAAGGTGACGGAACTTGGCGCGGCGGCCGACGTGGTCCCGCTGGAGCCTGATCAGCCCTTCCTGGCATGGCTGCTGGTGCGCGAACGCGTGGAACGCGGGGTTGCCTGCATGGGAACGTCGTCCACGTCCGTCGGCAAGGCCCAGGTCCACAAGGAGGGCTCGGTCGATGGGGCCGACGTGTGGAAGGTCAGCGGCGACTGCGGGACGTTCACGGTCTCGCTGGACGCGGCCGGCGAACCCCGAACGATCGCCACCGACGGCCGTTCGTGGGAACGCATCGCCCCCCCGCAGGGATAGATTCCGGCCTTCCAGTTTCCTCGATGTCACGCTGCAGAGGGTTCGCGACGGGCGGGACGACGACCCGGGAGCGGATCAGACGCCCTTGATCTTGCGGATTTCTTCGACCAGTTCCGGGACCGCCTTGAACGCGTCGGCGACGAGGCCGTAGTCGGCAACCGAGAAGATCGGCGCTTCGGGATCCTTGTTGATCGCGACGATCGTCTTCGAGGCCTTCATGCCGGCCAGGTGCTGGATGGCGCCGGACAGGGCGACGCCGATGTACAGGTTCGGCGCGATGACCTTGCCGGTCTGCCCGATCTGCAGGTCGTTCGGCGCGATGCCGGCATCGACCACGGCGCGGGTGCCGCCGATCGCCGCCTTCAGCAGGTCGGCCAGCGGGTCGAGGATCGCGAAGCCCGCCTTGTCCTTCAAGCCGCGGCCGCCGGCCACGACGACCGACGCCTCGCCCAGGTCCGGGCGGGACGAAACGACCGGCTCGAACTTGACGTAGCGCTGGTTGGCGCCGGCGTCGGGGGCGATGGCCACGGTCTGGACCGGGGACGCGCCGCCGCTGGGAGCCGCCGCCTCGAATTCCGTGCCGCGGACGCCGAAGACGGCCTTCGCGGACTTGACTTCGACGGTGGCCATCACGTTGCCGGCCCACATCGGACGCGTGAACTTGACGCCCGCGCCGTCGCCGATGACGGCCACGACTTCGCTGACCATGCCGGCGCCCAGGCGGGCGGCCACGCGCGGCAGCAGGTCGCGGGTGAACGTCGAGGAGGTGGCGGCGACCGACGTCGCGCCGACCTGGTCGGCCAGCGCCACGATCGCCTTCGCGAACGGAGCGGCGAGGTAGTTGGCGAAGCCGGGGTTGTCGATGACGTAGACGCCCTTCGCGCCGTAGCCGGCCAGTTCGCCGCCGACCGCGGCGATGCCCGAGCCGATGATCCCGATCGCGAAGTCGCCGCCCGTCTTGCCGGCCAGCGTACGGGCGAAGGTGATCGCGTTGAGCGTGGACTTGCGAAGCTTTCCGCCGAATGTCTCGGCGATCACGAGGATGGTACCCATGGAATGCCTCCTTGGGGCGGTCGAGCCGCCACCGGCGTAAGCCTACAGGGCCTTCGCCTCGTCCCGGAGCTTTTCGACCAGCTCCTGGACCGTCTTGACCTTGATACCACCCTTGCGCTGCGGAGGCGCTTCGTAGGACACCGTCGCGACCTTCAGCGCGGTGTCCACGCCCAGCGCGGCCGGCGTCAGCACCTGGAGGGGCTTCCGCTTGGCCTTGAGGACGTTCGGCAGCGTGGGCAGGCGCGGCGTGTTCAGGCGGAGGTCCGCCGAGATCACGGCCGGCAGCTTGACTGCGATGGTTTCCAGGCCGCCGTCCACTTCGCGAAGGACGACCGCCTCGCCGTTTTCGATCGTGATGCTGGACGCGAAGCACGCCTGCGGCAGGTCGAGGTATTCGGCGACCAGCTGGGTGACCTGGTTCGAGTCGCCATCGACGGCCTGCTTGCCGAACAGGAACAGGTCCGGCTTTTCCGCTTCGTAGACCTTCGCCAGGATGCGAGCGGCCAGATCGGAATCGAGCTGCTCGTCGGCGATGTCGATGCGGATGCCCCGATCGCAGCCCATCGCAAGGGCGGCGCGCAGGTTCTGCTCCACGTCGGCGTTCCCGATGGTGACGGCCACGACTTCGCCGGTGTGCTTTTCGATCAGCGACACGGCGGCCTCGATGGCGTTTTCGCAGAACGGGTTGAGCTTGTACTCGAGACCGGCGGTCTCGATGCCCGTGCCGTCCGGCTTGACCCGGATCTTCGCGTCGGGGTCTGTGACCCGCTTGGCTGTGACAAGGATCTTCACGGCGCCTCCTCTTGCAAAAGGGTTCGGCCAGGGCCCATCGCCGCAGGCCGTCGGACGAGACGAATGGCGATCGTTATTACTAGAACCGGGTGCACTGTCAAGTGGGTTTGTGGATGGGGGGACACCGGGTTCGACAGGGGGAGGGGGCGTTCACCGGCACCGGGCCGCGAAACGCAGGGCTTCCACGAGGCTTCCGGGATCGGCGCGCCCGGTGCCCGCAAGGTCGAACGCGGGCCCGTGGTCGGGGGCGCAGCGGGGGCGCGGCAGGCCCAGCGTCACGTTGATGGCCGACGTGAAGTGCAGCAGCTTCAGCGGCCCGAGCCCCTGGTCGTGGTACATCGCCACCACCGCGTCATAGGCGCCGCCCACGGCCCGGTGGAAGGCAGTGTCTGCGGGGAGCGGCCCCGACGCGTCGATGCCGGCCTCCCGCAACCGGGCCACGGCCGGCGAGATCACGAGGGCCTCCTCGTCCCCGAACCGGCCCCCGTCGGACGCGTGCGGATTCAGGCCCAGCACCGCGATCCGGGGCGCGGGGATGGCCTCGAACCGGCGCAGGTGGTCTGCGACCAGCGAGGCCGCATCGAAGACCCCGTCCTGCGTGATGGCGGCCGCCACGTCCCGCAGGGCCAGGTGCGTCGTCACCAGCACCACGCGCAGGCGAGGGCCGGCCAGCATCATCGCGAACCGCCGCACTCCGCAGGCCTCGGCCACGTACTCGGTCTGGCCCGGGTGGGACAGGCCGGCGTCCGACAGCGCGTGCTTGTCGATGGGGCCGGTGACCAGGGCCGCCAGACGGCCCGAAGCGAGGTCGGCCGTTGCGGCCTGCAGGGCCAGGAAACTGGCCCGCCCGGAACCGGCCGTGTAGCGGCCGGGCTCCACGTCGTCCAGCCCGGTCGAGGTGGGGACCGCTTCGCACCCGGCGTGGACCAGCGCGAGCCGGTCGACCAGTTCCTGCGTTCCGTAGAGGCGCGCCGGCCGGGCGTCGGGCACGCGCGCCAGCGCGATGTCGACCAGGTCCGGACCGACGCCGGCCGGGTCGCCCAATGTCAGGCCGATGGTCTTTCCATCCATCATGGCCTGGATTGTACCCCACTCCCCTTGCTCGATTGACCCGCTTCCGGGCGTCCCCTATATTTCTGGCGCCCGAACGCCGTCCGGAGGCACGATGCCCAGCCCGATCCTCGAGCGGCTTGCCGAGACCCCCCTCGTCTTCGACGGCGCCATGGGCACGCTGCTGTACAGCCGCGGCGTGTTCATCAACCGCAACTTCGACGAACTGAACCTGTCGCGGCCGGACATGGTCGAAAAGGTCCACCAGGACTACCTGGCGGCGGGCGCGATGGTGCTGCTGGCGAACACCTTCGGGGCGAACGCGGCGCGGCTGGCGCGGTTCGGCCTGGAGGGGAAGGTCCGGGACATCGTGGCGGCGGGCGTGCGGATCGCCCGCGGCGTGGCCGGCGACCAGGCCTGGGTGGCCGGCTCGATGGGGCCGACGGGGCTGATCGCGGACCCCGGGGACCCGTCGTCGCTGGCCCCCATCCGCGAGGCCCTTCGCGAGACGGCCGTCGCCATGCTGGACGCGGGCGTGGACGCCATCGTGCTGGAAACCTTCCGCAATCCCCTGGAAATGCAGATCGCGCTGGAAACGGTCCGGGCGCTGGGCCCGGGCCCGGTGTTCGCGACGATGATGTTCGACCAGGACCGGCTGACCGGCGACGGGCTGACGCCCGAGCAGGCGGCAGCGCTGCTGGTCCGGGGCGGCGCCGACGTGATCGGCGCGAACTGTGGCGAAGGGCCGTCGGTGCTGTCCGACGTGGGTGTCCGGATGCAGGTCGCCGGCAAGCCGGTGCTGATCCAGCCGAACGCGGGATTGCCCCGGCGGGTCGATGGGCGCGTCTTGTACATGGCGACTCCCGAGTACTTCGGCGAGCACGCCAAGCGGAACCTGGCCGGCGGGGTGCGGGCCGTGGGTGGCTGTTGCGGCACGACGCCCGAGCACATCCGGCAGATCGCGGCCGAGGTCCGGATGGTCAGCGGGGGGCGCGTCCAGGTCGCGGTCGCGACGCAGCTGGAGGCCGAGGGCGTGTCCGCGGGGCCCGCGACCTCGCCGTTGGCGCTGCGTTCGGCGCTGGGGAGCGCCCTGTCCGAGGGCTTCGTGGTCAGCGTCGAGGTGGACCCGCCTCCCGGCATCGACCCGACGAAGGCCATCGAGGGCGCGCGGTTGCTGAAGGCGGCCGGCGTCCGGTTCGTCAACATCGCCGACGGGCCGCGGGCGACCGTGCGCATGTCGCCGCTGGCGCTGGGCGTCCTGCTGCAGCGCGAGGTCGGGATCGAGCCGATCCTCCACGTGACCTGCCGGGACCGGAACCTGCTGGGACTGCAGTCGGACCTGCTGGGGGCGCACGCGCTGGGGCTGCGGGACCTGCTGATCGTCACGGGCGACCCGGCGAAGCTGGGCGACTACCCGAACGCCACGACCGTGTACGACCTGGATTCGGTGGGCCTGCTGCGCCTGGTGGGCAACCTGAACCGGGGCATCGAGCCGTCCGGCCGGCGGATGCAGTCGCCGACGGCCTTCGTGAAGGGGTGCGGGGCCGAACCGGGGGCGCTGGACCTGTCGCGGGAAGTGGGCCGGTTGCACCGGAAGGTGGACGCGGGTGCCGAATACGTGATGACGCAACCGGTGTTCGATGCCGGGATCATGGCCCGGTTCCTGGACCGCGTCGAGGGCATCGGCGTGCCCATCCTGATGGGCGTGCTGCCGCTGGCGTCCTTCAGGAACGCCGAGTTCCTGCACAACGAGGTCCCCGGGATGTCGATCCCCGGGCCCATCCGCGAACGCATGCGCGCCGCCGGCTCGGGACCTGCCGCGCGCGAGGAGGGCGTGAGGATCGCGCGCGAGACGGCGCGGGTCTTTCTGACGCGGGTCCAGGGCCTGTACATCATGCCGCCGTTCGACCGGTACGAAACCGCCGTCGCGGTCCTGCAAGGCCTGCCGATCCCCTCCGCGAAGAAACCTTCGGTCGTTTCCGCGTCCGACGCTTGACTCCGGTTTCGGATTCGGGTACAAGAGGCGCCCTGTTGTTTGGAACGCGAGGTCAGGGACCATGGCGACTCAGAGCACTCAGAGCTATTCGACGAGTGACGTGACCAAGCGCTGGTATACCGTCGACATGGACGGCGTCCCGCTGGGCCGCGCTGCTGCCCGTATCGCGTTGGTGCTGCGCGGCAAGACCAAGGCGGAATACACTCCGCACGCCGACGTGGGCGACTTCGTGGTCGTCATCAACGCCTCCAAGGCGCTGCTGACCGGCAACAAGCTGGACCGCCAGCTGTGGCGCTGGCACACCACGTACCTGGGCAACCTTCGTCAGCGCACGCTGCGCCAGATGATGGAAAACAAGCCCGAGTACATGATGTGGAAGGCCGTGAAGGGCATGCTGCCCAAGGGGCCCCTCGGTCGCGCGATGCTGCGGAAGCTGAAGGTCTACGCCGGCGCCGAGCATCCGCACGAGGCCCAGAAGCCCGAAGTCCTGGACATCTCCAAGGTTTGAGCGAGGACGTCATGTCGGAAGCAGTGAACCCGTCCCCCCTGGCTACCGGTCGCAGGAAGCAGGCCGCCGCGCGCGTCAAGCTGGTGCCCGGCACCGGCAAGATCACCGTGAACGGTCGCGAGGTATCCACCTATTTCTGCCGCGCGAACCACGTCGTGATGGTACGGCAGCCGCTGACCCTGATCGAGCAGGCCGAGGCGTTCGACGTCATCGCCACCGTGCGTGGCGGCGGCGAAACGGGCCAGGCCGGCGCGGTCCGCCACGGCATCGCCCGCTGCCTGTCGGCGATGAACACGGACGAGTGGCGCAGCCCGATCAAGAAGGCCGGCCTGCTCACCCGCGATCCGCGCGCGAAGGAACGAAAGAAGTACGGCCAGCCCGGTGCCCGCAAGCGCTTCCAGTACAGCAAGCGCTAGGCCAGGCTCCCGCGCCGATCCTCCAGCACACCACTCTGCACGTCATGGGTTCAGGCACGCAACGGCACCGGTCCGCCTACGCGATCCCGCGATCGGCGCCGAGCCACGCGTGGGAAACGCCCCGCACCGCCCCACGTTGTCGGCGCGACCCGCCCCGCGCTAGAATGACCGCCACTTCGAATGTCCGAGGCAACCGTTGGCCGCCCCCATCGTCTCCATCCGCGGGCTGCGAAAGTCGTTTGACGACAACGCGGTGCTGAAGGGGGTGGACCTGGAGGTGGAGGAGGGGGGCATCACCGTGGTCATCGGGCCGTCTGGATGCGGCAAGTCCGTGCTGGTCAAGCACGTGATCGGGCTGCTGAAGCCCGACTCGGGGACCATCGAGATCGACGGCCAGGAAATCACGCAACTGCCCGAGCGCCAGATGACGGCCGTCCGCCGGAAGTTCGGCATGCTGTTCCAGCAGTCGGCGCTGTTCGACAGCATGTCCGTGCTGGACAACGTCACGTTCCCGCTGGTGGAGCACACGCACCTGAACCAGCGCGAGATGCGCGACCTCGCCATCCAGCGCCTGCAGCAACTGGGCCTGACCGACGTCGAGGAAAAGTTCCCGTCCGAACTGTCCGGTGGCATGCGCAAGCGCGTCGGGCTGGCCCGGGCCACCATCCTGGACCCGCGAATCGTCATCTACGACGAACCGATGACGGGACTGGACCCGATCATGTGCGAAAACGTCGAGGAGATGATCCTGACGGCCCGGCAGGAACTGAAGATCACGTCCCTGGTCGTCAGCCATGACATGGCATCGACCTTCCGCATGGCCGACAAGGTGGCGATGCTGTTCAACGGCCGGGTCGAGGTCCAGGGCACCTCCGAGGAGGTCCGCAGCAGCCGCAACGAGACCGTGCGGCGGTTCATCTACCTGTCGGGCACGGGCCCGCTGACGCTGGAGGAGGCCCGATGACGTTCAAGCGCATCCGTGCGCCCTTGATGGTGGGCCTCGTGGCCGTCGCCGCGGTGGCCGTCTTCGTCGCGCTGTTCGGCACGGTGCAACGCCCCATCGTCGGCAAGGGCGACGGCTACCGGGTCCACGCGGACTTCGACGACGTGTCCGGCCTGGCGTCCTACAGCCGCGTGACCGTGTCCGGCATCCCCGTCGGCACCATGGAAGCGATCGAACTGGTGACGCTTGGCGACGGGTTCACCAAGGCCCGCGTGACCATTCGCCTGCGGCCGGACATCGTGCTGTACTCCGGGCTGCCAGGCCCCGACGGTCGCCCGGTCCACGCGGCCACCATCACCCGGCGCGCCGCCACGATGCTGGGCGACTACTACCTGGAAATCACCCCCGGCGCCGGTGGCGAGCCGCTGGTGGACGGCGACGCCATCCCCAACGTCGTGGGCGAGTCGGGCCTGATGGCCATCGCGAGCCGCCTGGAAAAGTCCTCCGACCTGATCGGGAAGGTCGGGCAGATCGTGGACAACATCGAGGTCGTGACCAGGTCCATGGCGAGCACGATGGGCGGTCCCGCGGGCACCGCGCGGATCGACCAGGTGCTGGCCGACGTCGCCAAATCCGCGGACGCCATCGCGAAGGCGGCGGTGGACGTCCGGACCTTCGTCGCGCGCCAGACCACCGGCGACCAGGGCGGGCGCCTGGACCGGATCGCCATGAACGTGGAGCGCTTCACCAGCGACGCGGCCCGGATCACCGGCGCCTCGGCCGAGAGCCTGGCGGCGTCCATCAAGAACATCGAGGTCATCACCCGCGAGCTGAAGGACGCGATGAGCGGCCCCGGGTCCGACCAGCGCGTGTCGCGGATCGACGAGTCGTTGACCCGCTTGAACGCCTCCCTGGCGAACCTTCAGGAAGCGACCCAGTCGGTCGCCAACATCGCGAAGAAGATCGACAACGGCCAGGGCACGATCGGCGCGCTGGTCAACGACGACGCGGTGGTCCGGAAGGTCGAGGGCGTCGTCGATGACGTCGGCGGCCTGGTGAAGTCGGTGTCCCGGCTGCAGACCCAGATCGGTTTCCGCAGCGAGTTCAACCTGTACCAGCGGGCGTTGAAGAACTACCTGACCCTTCGCCTGCAGCCCGATCCGAACAAGTACTTCCTGATCGAGCTGGTCTTCGATCCCCGGGGCAAGACCACGGTCACCAACCGGCTGACCCTGACCAACGACCCGCGCGTGCCCGGCGCCGTGACCGAACGCATCACCGAAACGAAGGCGGACCAGTTGAAGTTCACGCTGGAGTACGCCCGGCGATTCGCGTTCTGGACGGGCCGCTTCGGGTTGATCGAGAGCACCGGCGGCGTGGGCATGGACTTCGAGTTCTTCAAGGACTCGCTGAAGTTCAGCGCCGACGTGTTCGATTTCTCGGGCGACAAGTGGCCGCGCATCAAGGGCTCGGTGCTGTACACCCTGTTCAACGTGTTCTACGTGGCGGCGGGCATCGACGACGCCCTGAACTACCGCGGGCGCGACTTCTTTGTCGGGGCCGGCATCCGGTTCACCGACAGCGACATCAAGGGGCTGCTGTTCACGGTCGGCGTGCCGAAAATGTAGCGGGGGACCGGCACGGCCGTCGCGCGCGGTCTGCGCAAGGCCAGCGAGCAGGCCTACGTGCAGGCCCCCGTGTGTGCGACGCCGGTTCCCGCCTGCGCCGCGAGGCACTCGTTGCCGTAGGAGCTGCCGTCGCAACCGCACACCGGGGCGGCGATCTGCGAACAGACGACGGGGATGTTGGTGCAGGTCCCCATCGCGTCGGCCGCGCCGCACATCGCGTCCAGTGTGTACTTGCAGTACTGGGTGGCAGCGCAGCGGAAGCCAGCGAACCCTCCGCAACCGGCCCCCTCGCAGGCTCCCGCGCTCAGGACGCCCGTGCCGGCCTGGTTCGCCATGCAGGAATTGTCGTAGGTCTGCCCGTCGCATCCACAGACGGGGGCCAGTTCCTTGGTGCAGGACACGGGCCGAGGCTGGCACAGCGCGGCCGCGTCGGCGGCGCCGCAGAGGGCCCCGGGCTGGTAGTCGCAGAACTGGTCCGCCGTGCAGGTGTGCCCCATCTTGCCGCCGCAGGTCGTCGGTGGGACATCGACAACGCCAGGGTCGTCCAGCGGCACGTCGGCGTCCGGGAGGGTGTCGCTGAGCGGCGGGACATCGACCGGGATCACGTCCTCGCCGGGGACCACGTCGACCGGAGGCGTGTCCGGAGAGGGCGGGAGGTCGCTCGTCGCGTCGATGGAGGTGTCCTGGAGGATGTCCGATGCCGCGTCGATGGGGATCACGTCCGGGGCGGTGTCGGGAAGGTCCGCCCCGAGATCGAGATGGCAGTTGTCCAGGGGGAATGTCGCGTCCGTTCCCGGATCCGCGCCCGAATCCACCGCAGAGGCCGCGTCCGGAATGGAGCTGGTATCGCAGCCCGCCAGGACCCGGCCCGACGCCGCGACCAGCAATGCCAGCGCCAGTACCGTGCGAATCCTTTTCATGGCTTCCTCCTCTAGTCCGCGCCTGCCGGCAGCGTGAACGTCACGGTGGTCCCGCGGGTCCACCGGCTCTGGATATCGACGGTGCCGCCGTGCTCGGTGACGATCCCGTACACCACGGCCAGCCCCAGTCCCGTGCCCTGTCCCACGGGCTTGGTGCTGAAGAAGGGGTCGAACACCTTGTCCAGGTGGGCGGGCTCGATCCCGTGGCCGTCATCCTCGATCCGTACCTGCACGAGGTTCCGGGATATCGCCTCGGCGTGGACCAGGATGTGGCCCAGCCCCTTCGAGGCCCGTTCCGGGTCCATCACGACCGCATCGACGCTGTTGATCAGCAGGTTCAGGAACACCTGCTGCATCTGGTTCCGGTTCACCCGCACCTGGGGCAGGTCCCGCGGAATGTCCGCCCGCACCTCGATGCCGGACCGCTGGAACGAGCGCTGGAGCAGTTCGACGACCGCCGACACGATGCCGTTCAACGATTCGAGGCCGCGGGCGGGCGTGTGCTCGCGGGCGAAGTCCAGCATCTCGCCCACCAGGCCGGTGATGCGATCGATCTGGCTGACGATGGTGTGCAGGGCCTGCGTCGCCCGCGGATTGCCGGCCAGTTCCTCCTGCAGCATTTCGGCCCGGCCCGAGATGACGTTCAGGGGCGTGCCGATTTCATGGGCGAGTCCCGCGGCCAGCCGCCCGATCGCGGACTGCTTCTCGGCCTGGAGCAGGCGACGCTGGGCGTCCCGCGCCTCGCTGAAGGCCACCTCCAGCCGGCGATACAGCAGGCTGCGCTCGAGGGCGACACCCGTCCAGTTCGCGACGATCGCGAGGAGGTCCCAGTAGGCCTCGTCGCGGCTGGCGGACCGCAGGGCGCCCACGGCCAGGCAGCCCAGGTCGCTGGTGCGTCCCCGCAACCGGAACAACGCAAGCACGCCGCCGTCCAGGTCGTCCCGGGGCACCACCGCGCAGGGGGAGGGCCCCGCCGGCCCCGCCAGGCTGTCGCGGACCTCGTCGAGGTTCGCCAGATCGTCCAGCGATGCAGGATCGAAGCCCGCGGACGCCAGCACCCGGGGCCGCGACGGCGTGTTCCCTCGGCCGCGCCCCTCGGGGACCGTTTCGTTGACCAGAACGGCCACCTGCAAGGAACCCATGCGCACGACGGCGTCCACGGCCGCGCGGGCGACGTCCTCGGGCCCGACCGCCACCACCAGGGCTTCCGACAGCACGCCCTGGATTTCGCGGCGGCGCTGGTCCAGGCGGGCCGCGTGCCGGGCCGTGGCGGTCCCCGGGGGGGCGGAGGGGCCGTCCCCGGTCAGCAGCATGTCCGGGTCCTCGGGTCGATCCACGGGCCGTCCTCGGTTCGCCTCACGCCGGGAGCGTAGCATGGGCGGGAGGCGGCGTGGGCCGTCGGTGGGCCTCCGGGTGGCCGGCACGGGGACCGGGACCAAACGCCACGGTGCGTGGTAAACTGCCCGCGTACCGGTCCGGACCCGGGGAACGGGAAGGGAGGCGTCGATGGCGGAGGGCGATCGGAAGCCATCCGTGCTCGTCGTGGATGACGAGCAGGAGATGTGCGAACTGCTGGTGGACTTCCTGGGGCGCGCCGGCTACGAGGCCGAAGGCGCCCGGGGTGGCCTGGAAGGCCTGGAAAAGGTCCGCAACGGCGACTTCGACGTGATCGTCACGGACCTGCGGATGCGGGACGGCGACGGCATGGACCTGTTGCAGGGGGTCCGTACCGACCGGCCCGACGTCCCGGTCATCATCGTCACCGCGTTCGGGTCCATCGATCGCGCCATCGAGGCCATGAAGGCCGGCGCATTCTACTTCGTCACCAAGCCCTTCAAGATGCGCGAAATGGAGGCGCTGGTGGCCAAGGCGGTGGACCAGCGCAGGCTGGTCCTGGAAAACCGCCGCCTGCGTCGCGAGGTGGGCGACCGCTTCGGCCTCCAGCAGATGATCGGGCGCAGCAAGGCCATGCGGGAGGTCTTCCGGCTGGTCGAGCTGGTCGCCGACTCGATGAGCAACGTGCTGATCCTGGGCGATTCGGGCACCGGCAAGGAACTGGTCGCCCGGGCGATCCACTTCGGCGGTCGCCGCGCCCACGGCCCCTTCGTGCCCGTCAACTGCAGCGCCATCCCCGAAGGCCTGCTGGAATCGGAGCTGTTCGGGCACACCCGGGGGGCCTTCACGGGCGCCTACACGACGCGCCGGGGCCTGTTCGCCGAGGCGACGGGCGGCACCCTGTTCCTGGACGAGATCGGCGACCTGGGCATGGCCCTGCAGGCCAAGCTGCTGCGCGTGCTGCAGGACCGCGAGGTCCGGCCGGTGGGTTCGTCGAAGGCCTCGTCGGTGGACTGCCGAGTGATCGCGGCCACGCACCGCGACCTGAAGGCCGCCGTGCGCGAGGGTACCTTCCGGGAGGACCTGTACTACCGCCTCAGCGTCATCCCGATCCGGGTGCCGCCGCTGGCGGAGCGGGTCGAGGACATCCCGATGCTGGTGGACCACTTCCTGAAGCAGTTCGCCACCCGGACGGGTTCCGAACCCCGGCGCCTGACCCCGCGTGCCATGGACGCCCTGGTGCGTCGGCCCTGGGAGGGCAACGTCCGCGAACTGGAAAACATCGTCGAGCGCCTGGTGGTGCTGACCCACGCCGACGTCATCGACGAGGACGATCTGCCCGCCCATGCGCCCGCCGAGGCGTCGTTCGCGCCGTGGCCGACCACGGGCCCGCTGCCGCCCCTGCGCGAGGTCGAGCGTCGGTACATCCTGCACGTGCTGCTGCAGACCGGGGGGAACAAGGAGAGGGCGGCGAAGATCCTGGGCATCAATCGCCGCACCCTGTACCGGCAGCGCGATCGCTGGGCCGAGCGGGGCGAGGTCTAGCCCTTCCACATCGCTTCGCCGCGCCCCGCCACGGCTTCCGGGCCCCCTCGATTCCCGCTCTTCACCCCCCGCGCTATCCTACATGGGCAACAACAGAGGAGACCTGCGATGTCCACGATCAGGACGTCCATCGTCGGGCACCCATGCGCACGGGCATTCCTGTTCCTCGCCACGGTGCTGATCCCGGCCGCCGCTCGAGCGGAAAAGGCCCCGCCGCCGCCTTCGGCCTCGGACGGCTTCCACTGGGACGACCAGACGAACCAGCGGGCCTTGAACGGCCACTATTTCCTGCCGTCCGAGAAGGTTCCAGATCCCTTCACCAGCACGCACTTCGGATCGTCCACCGCGTTCGGCTACCTTCGGATCGGCGCGACCGTCGATAACGGCGACGGGACCACGCAGAAGCTGGATTTCAAGCTCCTCATGATCCGGCAGAGCCTGGACCTCCAGGTCGGGATGGGGGCCATCGGGCCGGCGTCCTTCGCCCTCCGTGTGCGCGCGGCTGCCAACGCCGTCGTGGGCGTCAACGCCGATTCGGCCCTGTACGTGCCGGCGTCGCTGGGGTACGACTACGGCGTCGGGCTGGTGGCCAAGCCCTGGGGCTGCCGCTACTTCCAGTTCGCGCTGTCCCTGGATTTCGATCGCAACACGTCCTACCTGCTGAGCCCGGAGACCGCCCTGCACAACTCCTTGGACCAGGGTTCGCTGACCAGCAAGGGCCTGTTGTCGAAGTCGAACACGACGGACCTGGTCCCGGGGCTGTCGCTGGCCCTTTCGCCCTACAAGGTCATCGGGCTGATGAGCAGCCTGCGGTACGTCTGGGAGCACGTGGACGGCGGAGCGACGGATCACATGCTGGACTGGGGTCTCGTCCTCAGCCTGGACCTAAACACGGTGCTGTCCGTTCCCATCGGGCTTCAGGGCGTGTACGAACTGGTGAAGACGTACAATGCATCCAAGGACTTGCAGCATTACGGCGGTGGAGGTATCTGGTATACCGGCCGCAAGGATCTGGCCCTGGGCGTCGAGGCCATCGCGACCAAATCCGGGCTCCTCGGCTTCAGCCAGACGACCATCGAGGGACAGTTCCGGCTGAGGTACTACTGGTAGGGATGTTCACGGGCTGAGGTCGGGTGCGAGGCGCGAAGGAAGCGGCGGTCCCGGCGTCCTAGAGCGCCTTCTCCCAGTCGTAGGGCAGGCTTTCCGGGAAGCGGGCCACGCGGACGTGGTTCCGGTCGCCGAAGTACAGGCCGCCTTCCGCCTTCCGGTCGAAGCCCACCCACGCCTGGAACGGCACGTTGTTCAGCAGGTTGGTCAACGCCACGGTCTTGGTCTTCTTGGTCGGCTTCTCGGCGATCTCCTTGAAGCACTCGGCGTACCGCGCGTGGGCCGCCAGCTGCGTCTGGACCGTCTTCAGCTCGGCGAAGCAGACCTGCCGGAAGACCTTGCCGGGGCGCCGCGTCGCGTACCACGCGTACTCGATCGGCGTCAGGTTGCTGATCACCAGCAGTTCGATGGGCGCGAACACCAGGTACATCCTGGGGTTGCGGTTCATCGGCTCGGGCGTCCCGATCGCCTTGGCGATGGCCTGGGGCGTCAAGCCGTCCGGGCACTCGCCGGGGCCGAACTTGATCAGGTCGACGAACGATTCCATCGGCAGGACCTGCCCGCCCGTCTTGATGACGTAGGCCGCCTTGTAGGCGTCCAGCGGCGTCGCGCCGAACCCCGAGTTCGACAGCGCGGTCTTGGTCCGCTTGCCGCCCGCCACGCCCGCGAGAGCCTTGTCCGTGTCGCCCTGGGCGTCGCGCCAGCTGCCCTGCTCCATGTACTGGAAGCCGGCCTTGCCGTCCTTGATGGCCAGGTCCAGGTAGATCGCCCGGCCCTGGAAGTGCTTCCCCGAGCCTGGACTCAGGTGCTTCGCCAGTCCCTCGATGCCGAGGCTCGTGGCGATCACGGAACCCTGAGGGATGGTCAGCACCAGATTCGACTTGTCCATGCAACCTCCAGAGAGCAACGAATTCTGCCAGTGCGCAAGCCTAGCCTACGCTGCGGGACGCTTCAAGTCCGAGTTGCAGAACCGGCTGAAATCACCGGAAAGGGGGGCCAGACACGGGGATTGCCGCGATGCTACGGGCGCGCTGCCGGCGCCGGGGCCATCGGCGCGCCGCCCATCGGGGCGCCGCCCATGGGAGCCTGGCCGGGCTTCGGCATCAGTTCGGAGATCCGCGCCACCGGGATGCCCAGGCGCGCATCGACGATGGTGCCGCCGTGGCTGCCGATGATCAGCGAGATGCCCGCGTCGGGCTTGGCGGTCGCGAGGCCCGGCAGGTTGCGGGCGAAGCCTTCCTGGAAGTACGAAACGACCTTCAGCAGGTCGACCAACGAGAGCCACATCGCAATGGCAGGCGTGAAGCCCGCCTTGTCGATCAGGGCGGTCAGGGGCGTGGCGCCGCCGGCCTGGGCCTTCGACAGTTTGTCCAGGTCCGCGACCGAGTCCCGGCCGAAGCCGAAGTACATGTGGCCTTTGTCGAAGGCGAGGGCGCCAGTGACCTTGTTGCCGATCATCTTCGCCACGCGTTCCATTTCGCCCGAGGAGGCGCCGGGGACCTTCGAGTAGTCCACCGCGATCTCGAGCACGTCGGCGTTCAGATCGCCCAGGGCGGCTTCCTTGATCGCCATGGAGACGCCCGTGGTGGCCAGAACCGGCTGAAGGCTGGCGATCAGCGTCGTGGTGGTCGCCCAGTCCAGCTTCGGCAGGGCCTTCAGTTCCGGGCCGGCGTTCTTTTCGATGACCCCGCCGGCCTTGCTCAGCAGCATGCCGTACAGGGCGTAAGTCAGGGCCTTGGCCTTCGCGCCGTCCTTCACCGCGGTGGCGGTCAGCACGCGCAGCGGGAACTCGCCTTCGCGGCCGAAGTACAGGGCGTTGTCGCCGGTCTGGACGTCCATCGCCTGCGCCGACAGTTCCTTCAGCTTCGCCGTTTCCTCGGGAGTCAGCGCCAGCGACTTCGACCAGAAGTCGAAGCCCAGATCGCTCCAGCCGGCGAAGATCTTCGGATCCACGTTGCTGGCGAACACCAGCCAGCCGTCGGCGGGCAGGGTCTTGAACAGTTCCATCTTGCGGTTCTGGGTGTCACCGGCGAACTTCGCCAGGCCCTGGCCCTCGACCACCTTCAGGGACGTGGCGATCGTCAGGTCGGCGTTGTCCCACAGCAGGGTCGCGCGCAGGGTCTGGGTCTGCTTGAGGACGTCGAGCAGCATATCGACTTCCTTCTGGATCAGGTCGGACATGCCGGGCATCGCCGAGGTGGCGGGCGCGGCGGCGAGGTTCTGCGCGAGGGTCTCCTTGACCGAGGCCAGTTCGGTCGCGGCGACCAGCTGGAGGTTCGCCGACGACACCTGGACATCCAGCGGATCGGTGAACGCGTACCGCGCGAAGTCGCCTTCCAGGAAGGCCTTGGCCGTGGCGAACGCCTTCTCGTCCGTCGTGAAGACGGCATAGTCGCCGACGACGTTCACGAACGTCGGGGTGCCGTTGGCCTGGGCGAACTTGGTTTCGTTGTCGGGCGCGCCCGCGGTCTTGTTGTCCGGCAGGGCCGCGGTCAGCAGGTCCTTGGCCTTCACGGGCAGCAGGACGACCATCGGCCTCTTGAACTGCTTGTAGTCCAGCACGACGACCTTGATCGGCTTCTGGGTGTCCATCCAGGACAGGTTCTTGACGCCCAGGATCTGGCCCTGGAGCAGCGCGGGAATCTGCGCGCCGATCATGGCGCCCAGTTCCGGGGCGAACTTCGTGGCGATGGCCCCGATCGTGCCCGTCAGGTCGTCCAGCGACTTCGCGCCGGCGAATCCCAGGATGCCCGTGGGCAGCGCGACGGCACCGACCTCGGCCTTCAAGGGACCCTTGGCCGCGCTTTCCGCGGCGGCGTCCTTCTTCTTGCACGACGTGGTCCCGACCATCGCAACCACGGTCGCCAGCACCGCGAACCACCGAAGCGAATTCATTTTCACGTGATCCTCCTGGGAGGAAAAAGTCGCCCGAGGATACGCCTGTGGCTGGCATCGGTCAACGCGAAGCGCCCTGGGCGCTGAGCGTCCGTGCCCGTCCCCGTTCCCGTCCCCGTCCCCGCCCCGTCCCCGTGCCCGTCCCCGTTCCCGTCCCCGTCCCCGTTCCCGTCCCCGTCCCCGCCCCGTCCCCGTGCCCGTTCCCGATGGGGCCAGAGCGCGCGGGTACGGGTACGGGTACGATGGGATAGCCGTGTCCCCGATGGGGTCGGGGCGGTCCTGCCTGCGCTATGCCATCAGCGCCTGGGCGATGGGAGCGATGGAGGCGGAATGGGAGATGCGCGCCCCCTGCCAGCGTTCCAGCGGGTGATCCAGGAACTCGAACCCGTGGGGGCTTTTCACGTAGTCCCGATCGCGCGGCACGGGTGCGAATCGCTCCACGGCCAGCAGGGAATCGAGGTCGAAGGGATGCCCGGCCAGCGCTGCGATGCCGCCGGCCACCGTCACGATCGCCTCGAGGGGCTTGAGGACGACGTCCTGCGACGGCCAGCACCGCGTCATGCGCCGCTTGGCGGCCGCCTCGTCGGACGTCAGCCGGACCTCGTGGACCGGGCCCTGGTGCCACGGGGGGAACCGCAGCGGCAGCACGCCCCATGGATCGAACAGCGGCATTTCGAACAGCAGCGTGTCGGGCAGGCGAATGTTGGATCGGCCCGAGGCGACTCCGGCTGCGGCAAGGGATTGCATGCGCAATCCCTCGCCGCAGCCTCCGTGCTCGGGCGGCCGCAGCGCGTGACGAACCAGCAGGTGGACGAGGTCGTGCACGGGATGGGCGCCCTGCCATGCCACCGTGAAGACCACCTCGGGCCGGAAGGCCAGCACTTCGGCCGTGATCTGGCGCGCCAGCGACCGGGCGTGCTCGAACACGTCGTGGCGGGCGTTGGGCTTCGCCGCGCATCGGGCCAGGGCCTCGAAGATCCCGACCTCGCTGTTGCCCAGGAACCGCAACCGGTCCACGGACACGCCGATGGCGCCCATGGCAGCCTCGCTTTCGAGGTGGCGGGCGGCGGCGTACTCGGGCCGCCGCAGCCCGGCGCCTTCGGCCAGGGCGTCGCCGTCGGTCACCCACAGGAACCGCGCGGTCGGGGGCAGGCGCTGGGCCAGGCCGCCGCACGCGATTTCATCGTCGGGATGGGCCAGTACCACCAGCACGCGGGTGGTCGGGGCGAGGACTGCGCCGGGCCAGGGGCAGACGCGGGACCGCGGGAAGTGCTTCATGGGACCTGCCTCTTCGCGGGAGCAAGGGGGATGGCGTGGTCGATCCGGACGCCGCCCACGGTCACGGGCGGGATGGATTCGGTGCGCGGGGCGACCCGGAGCCGATCGGCCTCGAACGGCGGCCAGGAGGCCTCGGCATGGGCTCCCGAGGCATCGGACACGGCGTCAGCGGTCAGTCGCAGGCGCCCGGATCCCAGGCCCGTTACCGCGAACCGACGGACCACGTCGCCCCCGTCACCTGAAACGATCAGGGCCTCCTCGGCCGCCCCTTCCAGGAGGGTCGCGCCCTCGGGCAGCAGCATCCGCAGGACCGGAGCCGCCGCCAGGCGCCCCCGTGCCGACACGGTCGCGGTCACCTCGACGGCGTCGCCGCGGGCGGTCACGTCCAGGGAAAGGGCCAGCGGGGCCTGCACGTGCGGGGCCGTCGATGGCGCCGCGCGGGCCGGCAGGGCCGCCACGACGACCGCCACCGCAAGGACCACCGTTGCACGGGACCGGAACATCACCGCCTCCCTGCGCGGACCCATTCTCGCCGACATCGTCACGGACACAAGGGCCTGTCGTCGTAGGGAAAGCCCAGGGCGTCCGTCACGACCCGTTCCGCCGGGTCGGCGTGCCCGGCGCATGCCAGGGCGTCCACGAAGTCCACGAAGTCGGCGCCCTTCGCCCCCCGATCCAGGTCGCGGAGTCGCCTGGAACCGAAGGCCTCCAGGATCGTCCCGGTGCCCAGGTCGGCCTCGTCGGGGCCGCCCTCGCACAGGTGCCACAGCATGCAGGCGACGTACGACTCGTCGAGGTCCTGGCCCAGGCCGCCCCCCGGGTCGGGGCGCAGCAGGTCGCCGCCCGAATACGTGGCCTTCTGGTAATCGATCCACACCGAGTTCCCGTTCTGGAGGTCCCAGTACAGGGGAAGGGAGTCCCGGTTCCATTGGCTGAACGTGCCGACCGCGAAGAACGAAGCCCAGCCCTCGCTCCAGGCGAAGGGCGGCGGCAGGCGGGTACCGAAGGCATGGGGGCCGCCCGGGGAGTCGTCCCGGGACCAGTTCGCCGCCGCGTAGTGCCCCAGTTCGTGCAGCACCACCGCGTATCCCCAGGCCGACGCCCCTCCCGGCTGGCCGCCGACGAACAGGGACTGTCCCAGCACGAGGCTGCCGTCGGTGCCGATGGCTTGCGGCGCATCGTGGTCGTAGCAGGTGCCGCACGACCATGACGCTCCGGGATGCCACAGGACGGCCAGGGGACGCAGGCACGATTCGTCCCCGCCGCACAGGTCCGCGAGGAGGGCCTGCATCGCGTGCAGGGTGAACAGGTACAGGTACATCGCGCCCGAGCCCTGTTCCTCGGTGATGGTCAGGTCGCCCACGAGGCCGTCCGCCGGAACGCCGGCGCTCCAGGTCCACGGGTTCGCCTGGACCGTGCCGATGTCGCCGCCGGTCCCGTCCAGGATGGCCAGGTCCACGCGGCCGCCGGCAGGATCCGGGGTCCACAACGTGGAAAAGAGGAGGCGCTCGTTCCCGTCCGGCGGGGGCGTGACGTCGATGCGGAACGACCCGTCCTGGCCCAGCCGTCCCGAACCGATCACCGCGCTGTCGCCGTCCAGCACGAGGGCCAGCAGCCCGGCGGCCGGAAGGGTTTCGACGCGATCCAGGTGGAGGGCGCCGCCCTGGACGGTGGGAAGGCGCGCCTGGTAGCTCAGGGAACCTCGGACCACGCCCGTCAACGCACCGTCGTCGTGCGACGGGCAGGAAACCAGACCCCCGGCCACGCCGACCAGCAGCCACGGGAGGAACCCGACGTTGAGCCGACCCGACACGGGCGCCTCCAGGGAACGGGCCACCAAACACGCGGAATTCTATGCGTCGCCTCCGCACATCGCAAACGTGCGCTAGAATCCCCCCGGGCCGTTCAACCTGGAGGACACGATGCCCCTTCCCGGCCGGATGAACCACCGACCCCTGTTCGCCTGCGGCTGCGTGCTGTGCGCCGCCGGCCTGATGGCCCCGGCCGATGCAGCCGCCGGCTGGCCTGCCTACGCCCCGAAGGGCGACGCGAAGCGTGTCGAGATCCCCGGCGAATACCGCTGGAGCCTCGCGAACCTGTATGCCGACGCGAAGGCCTGGGAGGTCGCATACGCCAAGGCCGAAGCGCGCCTTGCGACGCTGGGCCCGTGCGCCGGGAAGCTGTCGAAGGACGCCGCGACGCTGCGGAAGTGCCTGGACCTGGTCTTCGACGTCAAGCGGGAGGTCCTGCGGCTGTCGGTCTATGCCGATGCGGACTACACGACGGATCGCACGCGCCCCGAGGCGAAGGTCCGGACCGACCGCGCCCAGGCGCTGTTCACGAAGTTCGAGAAGGACGCGGCGTGGGTCGAGCCCGAACTGCTGTCCCTGGATCCGGCGATGCTGCAGGCTCGCCTGGGCGAGGACAAAGGGTTGGCGCGGTACGCCCACTTCGTGGACGACCTGATCCGTCGCCGGCCGCACGTGCTGTCGAAGGAGCAGGAGAAGATCCTCGCCCTGTCGGGGGACCTGCGCGCCGCGCCCCAGTTCATCTACGGTGCGCTGGAGGAGGACGTCGCCTTCCCGAAGGTGAAGGACGAGAAGGGCGTCGAGCAGGCGTTGACCTTCGCGTCCTTCCCGCGCTTCCGGTCATCGACGGTGCGCGAGGTGCGCCAGGCGGCGGTGGACGCGTTCCTGGGCACGATGAGGGCCCACGCCCGGTCCTTCGCGGCGTCGCTGGATGCCGCCGTGAAGGGCAACATCTTCATCGCGAAGGCACGCGGCTACGGGTCCGCGCTGGAGGCCTCGGTCGACGACAGCGCGGTGCCCACCAGCGTGTACGACTCCCTGATCCGGGTGACCGAAAAGAACCTGTCGCGGACCTTGCACCGGTACGTGGCGTTGCGAAAGAAGCTGTTGAAGATCGACGCGGTGCACTACTACGACCTGTACGTGTCGATGTTCCCCTCGGCGCGCAGCAAGGCGTCCTATCCCCAGGCCGTGGCGATGGTGAAGGAAGCGCTGAAGCCGATGGGCAAGGCGTACCTGGACGTCCTGTCGAAGGGCCTGGACCCGGCATCGGGCTGGGTGGACGTGTACCCCGCGGCGGGCAAGCGTCCGGGCGCCTACTGCAACGCGGCGTACCGCGAGCACCCGATCGTGTTCCTGAACCACATGGACGAACTGGAGGACGCATTCACGCTGGCCCACGAGTTCGGCCACGCGATGCACTTCCACCTGGCCAACCAGTCCCAGGAGTTCATCAACGCCGACGCGCCCATCTTCCTGGCCGAGATCGCGTCCACCTTCAACGAGGAAATGCTGCTGGACCACCTGTTGAAGGGCGCGAAGACGAAGGACGAGCGGCTGTACCTGCTGAACCGGCGCCTGGAAGGGATCCGCACCACCGTGTTCCGCCAGACGATGTTCGCCGAGTTCGAGCGCGCGTTGCATGTCGAGGTCGAAGGTGGCGGCGCGCTGACCGCCGAGCGGATGGCCGAGATCTACGGGAGCCTGGTGCGCAAGTACTACGGGCCGGACTTCGTGATGGGGCCGGACGACGCCTACGAGTGGTCGTACATCCCTCATTTCTATTACAATTTCTACGTGTACCAGTACGCGACCGGGCTGATTTCGTCGATCGCGCTGTCCCGGAAGGTGCTGTCCGGCGAACCCGGCGCGGTGGAATCGTACCTGGCGTTCCTGAAGACCGGCGGGTCCGACTTCCCCGTGCGGACCCTCCAGAAGGCCGGCGTGGACCTCACGCGGACCGACGCGATGCAGGCGGCATACGACCTGTTCGCGCAGACGCTGGACGACATCGAGAAGGTGCTCGCCGAACCGGTGAAGTAGGGGCATTTCGGGTAGAATCCTTCCGTTCGCACGGGGGTGTGCGTTGCGCCGTCTGCTGCAAGGGGCCTTCCTGCTGGTCATGATCGGGGTGGTGGCCGCGCCTGCCGTCGCGCAGCCCGCCTGGACCCGCGAAAAGGGCAACTGCGAGGCGCTGTTCCAGTCCCCGGACCAGGCGCCGCTTGCCGACCTGCGGTCCTGCCTGGGGCTGTGGGAGGCCTACCGCGACGTGTCCGGGCTGGATGCCGCGAAGAAGCAGGTGGTGGCCCGGGCCTTCCAGCGCGTGTACCGCGAGGGCGACGAGGAGGCGAAGCACCTGGCGAAGGGTGCGCTGGGGCGGCTGGGCTTCGCGCCCGCCGCCGATGACCCGAACGCGCCGAAGGCGGTTGTCGAGGCGAAACGCAAGAAGTACCGCGCCCACGCGGCCTCCGACGGCGACCAGAAGGCGGCCCTGGAACTGCGGAAGAAGGGCATGGCGAGTTTCGAAAGGAAGCAGTGGCGGGCGGCGATCCACGAATTCGGGGAGGCACTCGACAAGGATCCGGCCAGCGCGCAGTTGAACTACGACATGGCCTGCGCGTATTCGCGGGACGGCGATCGGCCGAACGCCGTCGAGTACCTGATGCGCCTGTCGGACCTGGGCACGCCGGACAGCATCGCCCACCTGAAGAAGGCGCGGGCCGACGAGGATTTCGAGGCGATGCGGGACGAGCCCGGCTTCAAGCGGGCCACGGGATACGCGAAGGTGAAGGTGCTGAACGGCATGCCCGCCGAGGACAAGGACCTGGGCGAGGAAAGCGTCTTCAAGCTGGTGGAAACCCTGCGGACGCCGAAGCTGGGCTGGGTGGTCGAGGAGGGGGGCGACGACAAGCACGCCCGCGCCCAGCCGCACATCTGGTTCAAGCCGCACAGCAAGGTGCAGGCCTACATCCTGATGAAGCTGCTGGGGCATCCGCGGGTGCGGCTGGTACCCATCGACTGGGACACCCCCTGGGACCTGATCGTGTCGTGGGCGGACGCGGTGGACATGGTGGACGGCGAAAAGGTCGCGAAGAATTCCTTCAGCAAGAAGGACAAGAACGGGAACGACCCCACGAAACGGCTGGACGCGGCGATGAAGTCCCAGGACGACGCGCTGGCGAAGCCGGACGAATACGTGGCGAAGGCGGACAAGGTCCTGTCCGAGCCGCAGCAGGGCGTCGATTCCGTGACGAAGACGCTGGATTCGGTGAAGGGCCTGGGCGACAAGGCCGGAAAGGCCGTGGACGCCGTGAAGGGACTGGGGAAGATAAAGTTCTGAACCGGGACGAGGCGTTTGCCTCGCGCCGCACGGGACGTTGCAGGAGGGGATCGCGATCCCCCCATGGAGGCTTCGATGTTCGGAGTCGGGACGAGCGAGCTGATCCTGATCGTGATCGTGATCCTGCTGCTGTTCGGAGCCGGGCGGATTCCCGCGGTGATGGGCGGCCTGGGCCAGGGCATCAAGGAGTTCAAGAAGGGGCTGAAGGACGGCGATGAACCGGTGGTCAACGACGCCCTGACCCAGATGATGAAGCCCGCCGTCGGCAAGCACGTCAAACTGTTCCCCGACGGGACCCTCGAGGTGGGCCTGCCGGATGGCGCGACGCTGGTCGAAGTGGACCAGTCGTGGGCGACGCTGCAGACTGACGGCGCCAACGAAAAGATCCCCCTGGTGCAGGTCAAGCGGATCGTCTTCCGCGCCTGATCGCGAAACGCCAGCGCGCCGCGGGACGACCGCAGGCCCTGCGCTGGACGGGAGTCCCCATGGATCTCAAGCGATTGCGCTTCGCGATCGTCGGGTGCGGCCGGATTTCCGGCTTCCACCTGGACGCGCTGGCGGCGAACCGGGACGAGGCCGAGGTGGCCGCGGTGTGCGACGTCGTGCCCGAGCGCGCGGAATCCGCGGCGCGGAAGGCCGGCGGGGTGCCGTGGTTCACGAGCCTGGACGAAATGCTGCGGGCGGGCGGATTCGACGTGGTGTCGGTATGCACGCCGTCGGGCCTGCACCCGGAGCACGGGATCGCCGCGGCCGAGGCCGGGTACCACGTCCTCACGGAAAAGCCCGTCGGGATCGACCTTCCGAGGGTGGACCGGCTGATCGACACGTGCGACCGGAAGGGCGTGCGGCTGTTCACGGTGCTGCAGAACCGCCTGAACCCGACGGTGCAACTGCTGCGGCAGGCGCTGGACAAGGGGCGCTTCGGCAAGCCCTGCTTCGTCGAGGTGAACGTCTTCTGGACGCGGCCCCAGGACTACTACGACCAGGCGCCCTGGCGCGGGACGTGGGCGCTGGACGGCGGCGCGTTCATGAACCAGGCGTCGCACTACGTGGACCTGGCGCAGTGGCTGGGCGGGGACGTGGACGAGGTCGTGTCGCTGACGGGGACGCTGGGCCGGGACATCGAGGCCGAGGACACCGGCGCGGCCGTCGTGCGGTTCAAGAGCGGCGCCATCGGCACGCTGAACGTGACCATGCTGGTGTACCCGAAGAACCTGGAAGGCTCGATCACGATGATGGGGCTGCGGGGGACCGCGCGTGTCGGCGGGATCGCGCTGAACCGCATCGAGCAGTGGGACTTCGACCAGTACCAGGACGAGGATCGGGAAGTGCGGGAGGCGGGCTACACGCCACCGACCGTCTACGGCCACGGGCACGCGGGCTACTACCGGAACGTCATCGACGTGCTGCGCGGGCGCGCGGAACCGTCCTCGGACGGTCGCGAGGGTCGCCGGTCGCTGGAACTGATCCTGGCCATCTACGAGTCCGCCCGGGAGGGCCGGCCCGTGAAGTTGTAGACTGTCCCGGTCCCCCCCGGAGGGAGTCGTCGGTGGATCGACCGTTTCTGCCGTTCGCGCTGCCGGACATCTCGGAGGACGAGATCGCCGCGGTGGGCGAGGCCCTGCGCAGCGGGTGGGTGACGACGGGCCCCCGTGCGAAGCGGTTCGAGGAGGCGTTCGCCGCCTACGTGGGGGCGCCGCACGCCGTGGCGGTGAACTCGGCCACCGCCGGCCTGCACCTGGCCCTGGAGGCCGTGGGCGTGGGGCCGGGCGACGTGGTCGTCACCACGCCGAACACGTTCACCGCGACGGCCGAAGTGGTCCGCTACCTGGGCGGCGAAATCCTGCTGTCGGACATCGACCCGGCGACGATGAACCTGGGCCCGGCCGGGCTGGAAGCCACGCTGGATCGGCTGGCGCAGACCGACCCGGCGAAGGCTGCGCGGGTGAAGGTGCTGCTGCCGGTCCACTTCGGCGGGCTGGCGTGCGACATGGCGGCGATCCAGGCGATCGCGGCCGCGCGCGGCCTGCGCATCGTCGAGGACGCCGCCCACGCGCTGCCGGCCACCTCCGGCGGGCGGATGGTCGGCACGATCGGCGACGCGACCGTGTTTTCGTTCTACGCCACCAAGACGATCACGACGGGCGAGGGCGGCATGGCGGTGACCGCCGACCCGGACGTGGCGGCTCGCATGCGCTTGATGCGTCTGCACGGCATCAACCGGGACGTCTGGGATCGCTACGTCAGCGACCGCCCGCAGTGGTTCTACGAGGTCGTGGCGCCGGGCTTCAAGTACAACCTGACGGACCCGGCGGCCGCGCTGGGACTGGGGCAACTGGCGCGGTGCGACGACATGTGGACCCGTCGCTCGGCCATTTCGGACGCCTACCGGGCCGCGTTTGCCGGCGACCCGCGCATGGACCTGCCCCCCTGCGCGCCGCCCGGCGATCGCCACGCGTGGCACCTGTTCGTGGTGCGCCTGCGGGGCGTGGCGCGCGACCGCTTCGTGGCCGCGATGACCGCTCGTGGCATCGGCACCTCGGTGCACTTCATCCCGCTGCACCTGCACCCGTATTGGCGCGGGCGGTACGGCTGGCAGCCCGGCGATTTCCCGGCGGCCCACGCGTCGTACGTCCGGTCCGTGTCGCTGCCCATCTACTCGCGGATGTCCGATGCGGACGTGGACCGCGTGGTGTCGGCGGTGCGCGACAGCCTGGACGTCGCCTCGAACCCGGGCGGGGCGTAGGGGAACATGGCGAAGCGCCTCTTCGACATCGTCGCGTCGCTGCTGGGCCTGGCTGTCATGACACCGCTGCTTCTGCTGGCCGCGGTGGCCGTCAAGGTGTCCAGCCGCGGCCCGGTGCTGTTCCGGCAGGTGCGCGTGGGCCGGGACGGGCGCGAGTTCCGGCTGCTGAAGTTCCGCACGATGGTCGCCGACGCCCCGCGGCTGGGCGGGCAGTTGACCGTCGAGGGCGACCCGCGGATCACCCCGGTCGGCCGCGTGCTGCGCGCATCCAAGTTCGACGAGTTCCCGCAACTGTGGAACGTGGTGACCGGCGACATGTCGCTGGTCGGGCCTCGGCCCGAGGTCCCGAAATACGTGGCCCTGTACGACGACGAGCAGCGGCAGGTGCTGTCCGTGCGCCCGGGCATCACGGACTACGCGTCCATCACCTATTTCGACGAAAACGTGCTGCTGGCGCGGTCGGCGGACCCGGAAGGGACCTACATCCGCGAAATCATGCCGCACAAGCTGCGCCTGAACCACCTGTACCTCCAGCGCCGCTCGTTCATCGAGGACATCCGCATCCTGCTGGCCACGGCCTTCGTGGCCGCGGTGCGCGCGGCGGGCCGAGCCGGCCGGGTGATGCAGGTCGTGTCGGACGCGCTGGTGGTGGTGGTGGCGTTCAGCGGCGCCTACGCGCTGCGGTTCGACTTCCCCATTCCCGACCTGTACGGCAAGCAACTGATCCTGCTGCTGCCCTACACGGTACTGGCGCGGCTGGCCATGAACCTGGTGTTCGGCGTGTACCGGGTGATGTGGCGCTACGTGTCGCTGTACGAGGTCGGACGGTTCGCCAAGGCGATCGCGTCCGTCACCGTCGTCCTGCTGGCCTTCCGCCTGGTGCCGACCGAAAACCCGTACTACCGCATCCCCATCAGCATCCTCCTGATGGAGGGCGTCCTGTCGTTCCTGGGCATGACGGGCATGCGCTTCCTGCGACGTTGGCTGTACGAGGCCACCTCCGCGGCGCCAACCGGCGCCGGCGATTCCGAAAAGGCGATCGTGGTCGGGGCCGGGGACAACGGTCGTGCCATCGCCCACGAGATCCGCCTGCGGCCAGCCCTGGGCCTGTCGCTGGTAGGATTCGTCGATGACGACCCCGAAAAGCAGGGCAGCGAGATCGAGGGCAGCAAGGTGCTGGGCACGCTGGACGTGCTGAGGGACCTGCACGCCCGCACCGGGTTCACGAAGGCGCTGCTGTCCATCGCGGACCTGCCGCTGCAGCGCAAGCGCGAGGTGATGGAACTGTGCGGCGAGCGTGGGGTGCGGGTGCTGGTGCTGCCCGGCGCGTCGCAACTGATTTCCGGACAGGCCCAGGTGGCGGCGGTACGCGACGTGGCGATCGAGGACCTTCTGGGCCGCGAAGTCCAGGAACTGGCCGAGGACGACCCGTTGCTGGGGCCCGTGTACGGCGGGCGGCGCGTGCTGGTCACCGGCGCCGGGGGGTCGATCGGGTCCGAACTGTGCCGGCAGATCTCTGCGCTGGACCCGGCCCTCCTGATCCTTCTGGACAAGGACGAAAACAACCTGTTCCACATCCGCGGCGAGATGGCGTGGATGCGGCCGGACCTCAAGACCGTGGCGGTGGTGCTGGACGTGCGGGCGCGGGACAAACTGCAGCGCGTGTTCGCCGAGCGCCGGCCCGAGGTCGTGCTGCACGCCGCGGCCTACAAGCACGTGCCCCTGATGGAGGAAAACCCCTTCGAGGCGGTGGAAAACAACATCGCGGGCACGCGCAACGTCGCCGAACTGGCGCAGATCCACGGGTCCCAGACCTTCGTGATGCTGTCCACCGACAAGGCGGTCAACCCGACGTCGGTGATGGGTGCATCCAAGCGCATCGCGGAACTGATCGTCCGCGGGCTGGCGGCGAAGGGGGGCGGCACGCGGTTCGCGTCGGTGCGCTTCGGCAACGTGCTGGGGTCCCGGGGCTCGGTGATCCCGCTGTTCCGCGACCAGATCGCCCGCGGCGGTCCCGTGACGGTCACCCACCCGGACGTCGTGCGGTACTTCATGACGATCCCCGAGGCGTCGCAGTTGGTGCTGAAGGCGGGCACCATCGGGCGCGAGGGCGAGGTGTTCGTGCTGGACATGGGCGCGCCCATCCGGATCGTCGATCTGGCCCGGGACATGATCCGGCTGTCGGGCTTCCGCGAGGGCGACATCCCGATCGCATTTACGGGGCTGCGACCCGGCGAGAAACTGTTCGAGGAACTGCTGCTGGACCGGGACCGGGTGCTGCCGACGCAGGTGGACAAGGTGTTCGTGTCGCGGCCGGAGTTGCGGGATTTCGACGCCTGGATGCGGAAGGTGGACGAACTGGTCGCCGAGGCCCGGGTCGCGGACCGGACGGCGATTCGCGCCCTGATGGAAGCGATGGACATCGGCCTGAGGCCCGCCGACGTGGGTGGCGCCGGGCCGGTTCTGGAGCAGGGCGGGGTACAAGGCCGGAGCGTGTGAGGGGTTCGGGATCACGGACTTCGAGAGGACCGCGCTGGGCGGGCCCGGGAGGATGAGCGTGGAACTGCTGGAGCGGATCGGGCGCGGCGAGGAGATCGTGGGGGTCCTGGGCCTCGGGTACGTGGGCCTGCCCCTGGCGGCGGCGTTCCTGAAGAAGGGCGTCAAGGTGATCGGCCTGGACACCGACGCGGCCAAGGTGGACAGCCTGCTGCGCGGGAAGACCTACATCCAGCACATCCCGGACGCGCTGATCCGCGAGTGCCTCGCGGAGGGGTTCGAACCGACCACGGATTTCCGCCGGGCACGGGAGTGCGACGCCATCCTGATCTGCGTGCCGACGCCGCTGACGGTCAACCACGAGCCGGACATGACCTACGTGGTCGGGTCCTGCGAAAGCCTGGTGCCGCACCTGCGCAAGGGCCAGATGATCGTGCTGGAATCGACGACCTACCCGGGCACCACCGACGAGGTGATGCGGCCGATCCTGGAACGCAGCGGCCTGAAGGCGGACGCGGACTTCTGGCTGGCGTACTCGCCCGAGCGCGAGGACCCGAACAACCCCGACTTCGAGACGGTGACGATCCCCAAGGTTGTCGGCGCGGACCATCCGGAGGCGCTGGCAGCGGCCGTGGCGCTATACGGCCGGGTGATCAAGCGGGTCGTGCCCGTGTCCAGCACACGGGTCGCGGAGGCCGCCAAGATCCTGGAAAACACTTTCCGCGCGGTGAACATCGCGCTGGTCAACGAGCTGAAGGTCGTGTTCACCCGGATGGGCATCGACGTGTGGGAGGTCATCGACGCGGCGGCGACCAAGCCGTTCGGCTTCATGCGGTTCACGCCGGGGCCCGGGCTGGGCGGCCACTGCATCCCGATCGACCCGTTCTACCTGACCTGGAAGGCCCGGGAGTACGACGTGGCGTCGCGGTTCATCGAGACAGCGGGCGAGGTGAACACCTCGATGCCCCACTGGGTCGTGATGCAGACCATGGAGGCGTTTTCCAAGCGCGGGCGCGGGCTGGCCGGGTCGAAGATCCTGATGGTGGGGCTGGCATACAAGAAGAACGTCGATGACGCCCGCGAGTCCCCGTCATACAAGCTGTGGGAACTGCTGGAGCACCAGGGCGTCGAGGTGTCCTACCACGACCCCTTCATCCCGGTGGTGCCGCCGTCGCGTGAGCACGGCCAGTTCGCCGGGCGGCTGTCGATGCCGCTGGACCGGGCGGGCGAGTTCGACGCGGTGCTGATTTCGACCGACCACGACGGCATCGACTGGGCGGCGCTGCTGGAGCGGGCGAAGCTGGTCATCGACACCCGTGGCGTATACCGCAAGCCGCATCCCAAGGTCGTCAAGAGCTAGCCGCCGCTGTTGATGGCGTGACTTCGTCGAGGGCCGGGTCCCGGGGGTGCCAGCGGGACCTGCGGCTTCGCCTTCGGCCGATGTCCGGCCGGGGGCTCTGCCCCCAGCCGGCATCTGCCTACTCGGCGCGGGCCGTTTCATTATTTCCCCTGCAGGGTGGCCCGCGCCTCCGGAGGCCGCCCCGCTGGCACCCCCGGACCCGGCCCGCGGTTCTCCACCGGAATCGACGAACGCCATGCCCATGGCTTGCAACTCCGATGGATCGACTCCAGGTTGTTGTCTCCGGGGACCGTGGGTTCCCCGGCATCCGTTGACGTCGAGGGTGACCATGAATCCCAGGACGATCGTGGCCTTCCTGCTGGCCGCCGCCCTGGCCGGCGGGGCGCTGGTGGTGGCGGGCGAGGTTGCGCCGGCCGGGGCCGAAGGACGGCACGGCGGCGAGGAGGGATCTCCCATGGAATTGAGGAAGCTGACCCCGGAAGAGGAACGCGTGATCGTCCACAAGGGCACCGAGATGCCCTTCACCGGGAAGTACTGGAAGAACCATGACAGCGGCGTGTACCGCTGCAAGCGCTGCGGCGCGCCGCTGTTCCCGTCCACGGCCAAGTTCGACTCGGGCACAGGTTGGCCGTCGTTCGACTCGGCGTTCCCGGGCGCGGTGAAGGAGGTCACGGACGCGGACGGCCTGCGGACCGAAATCGTTTGCGCCCGCTGCGGCGCCCACCTGGGGTACGTGTTCAAGGGCGAGGGGTTCACCGGATTGAACACGCGGAACTGCGTGAATTCGATCTCGCTGGATTTCGTGTCCGGATCGGCGTCGGACGTCCCGGCCGCCGGGGCAGGCGTCGCCGGGGGCGGCCCGCGGACCGCCCCACCCGAGGGCGTGGCCCTGGCCGGGACCTGCGCGAACCCGGGCGACCCGTCCTCCGGCGGGGTGCCCCTCCCTGCGGGGCCGGCCCCAGCCCCGCGCAGGACCGCCGACGCGTACTTCGCGGGCGGCTGCTTCTGGGGCGTCGAGTACTGGCTGGACCAGGCGCCCGGCGTGATCACGGCCGAATCGGGATACATGGGCGGCCACGTGGACCACCCGACCTACGAGCAGGTCAGCGGCCACGACACGGGCCACGCCGAAACGGTCCACGTCGTGTACGACCCGTCGAAGACCACCTACGAAGCCCTGGCGAAGCTGTTCTTCGACATCCACGACCCGACCCAGGTGGACCGCCAGGGCCCGGACATCGGGGACCAGTACCGCTCGGTCGTGTTCTACGTGGACGAAGAACAGGAGCGCGTCGCGGAGTCCCTGATCGGGCGCCTCCAGAGCAGGGGCCTGAGGGTCGCCACGCGCCTGGTGCCGGCCGGGACCTTCTGGCGCGCCGAGGAGTACCACCAGGACTACTACGCGCACAAGCACGGAACGCCCTACTGCCACGTGAAGGAGGATCGGTTCGGGGACTGATGGGCGAATATGCGATCCGCGTCCTGACGGTCGGTTCGATCGGGCCGCCCGTGGCCGGTGATGCTATGCTCCGCGCGACCGGTCGCCGGGCGGCCCATCGGAGGATCCGTGGAACCTCGCACCCTGTTGTCAATCGGGCTGGCGGCGCTGGCCTTCAGCCTGCTGAACGTCGGTCTGGCGCTGGAAAAAAAAGGCGCTTCCGAGGTACCCGGGATCGAGGGCGCGGGGGCCCTGCGCAGCCTGAAGAACTTCCTGACCAACCGGGCGTGGCTGGTGGGATTCCTGCTGACCAACGTGCAGATGGTGTTCCTGTGGGCCGCCCTGGGCCTGGGGTCGATGTCGCTGGTCGCACCGATGGCCGGCGTGGGCATGGTGGTGCTGGCCGCCTTCTCGCACTTCTACCTGGGCGAGACGATCTCCCGGCCGATGGCAGGCGGGATCGCGCTGGTGATCGCGGGAATCGCGATCCTGGGCGCCACCCACCCGGCGGACCCGCCGCCCCTGGCCGCGGCCGACGCCCTGGCCCTGGCTCTGCAGCCCCGGGCAATGCTGTTCCTGGCGGGCCTGGCGGCCCTGGTGGTGCTGCCGATCGTCGCCTCCAGGAGGGTCGCGTGGCGGGCGGCGGACGTGGCCTTCGGCGTGGCCTCGGGCGCGGCGGCCTCCCTGGGGACGATCGCGGCGCGCCTGATGATGGCGGGCCTCGGGACCGAGGGCGACGGGGGCTCGGTGGGGGCCATCGCGGGGCGGTTCGCGACGTGGCCGCTGCTGGCGCTGGTCATCGGGGGCAACGCCGGGTCGATGGTGATGCAGCAGTTCGGGTTCCAGAAGGGGCGGGCCGTGGTGCTGGCGCCCATCTACACCGTCGCGACGGTGGTGCTGCCGGCCCTGGCCGGGGTCGCCCTGTTCGGCGAGTGGGCCGGGTTCGACGACGCCACGATCGCCGTGCAGATCGGGGCCATGGTGCTGGTGCTGTGCGGGACCGCGATCCTTTCGGCCTACGGCTCGATCCAGTCCGCGCCGGCTCCGGCAGGCGCCTCGCCGGCAGCAGGCGGACCCCCGGCAGTTTGACCCGGCGGGCGTGCGACGCGTACGATCGGGCGTTCGCGGCATTTCGTCGCGGGCGTCGGGCGCGCCGGCCCGGGGGGCACGTCTTCATGGCCACGATCCTGGTCACCGGAACGGCCGGCTTCATCGGGTACCACCTGGCCCTGCGGTTGATTGCCGACGGTCACACGGTGGTGGGCGTCGACGACCTCGACCCGGGCACGTTCGGGTCGCTGAAGGCCGAACGCCACCGGCGCCTGCTCCAGGCCCCGGGATACACCGGTGTCGTGCAGGACCTTGCCGACGTCGAGGCCACGGACGCGCTGTTCGCGACCCACCGGCCGGACCTCGTGGCGCACCTCGCGGCCCGGACGGGCGTTCGGGCCTCGGTCGAGCACCCGTTCCGGTACGAGCGGTCCAACGTGCTGGGCACGCTGGCGGTGCTGGAGGCGGCCCGGCGCCACGGCAGGCCGCGCGTCGTCTATGCCTCGTCCTCCAGCGTCTACGGGGATTCGACCGCCATGCCATGGCGGGAAGACGACCGCGCGGACTCCCCGGTCAGCCTGTACGCCGCCACCAAGCGGGCGGGCGAGCTGATGGCGACGGCGTACGCGGCGACGCACGGGCTGTGCACGGTCGGCCTGCGATTCTTCACCGTCTACGGCCCCTTCGGCCGTCCCGACATGGCGGTGTGGACCTTCGCCGAGGCCATCGCGTCGGGCGAGCCCGTGCCCCTGTTCGACGGCGGGAACATGCAGCGGGATTTCACGTTCGTGGAGGACGTGGTCGAGGCCGTGCGCGCGGCCCTGTTCCATCCCGGGTTCGAGGGCGCCGGCATCTTCAACGTGGGCGCGGGGGCCCCCCAGGGCCTGGACACGCTGCTGCGCCTGCTGGAGGCGGCAATGGGCCGACCGGCCCTTCGGAAGCTGCTCCCCGCCCAGGCGGGCGACGTCGCCTCGACCTGGGCCGACTCGTCGTCGCTGGAGGCCGCGGTCGGCTTCCGGCCGCGCGTATCGCTGGCGGAAGGCGTCGCGGCCTTCGCGCGCTGGTTCGTCGACAACCCGGAAATCGTCCAGGCCGTGCGTGCCGAGCGCGCGCAGCCGGAACGTCCCGCGAGGTGACCATGTCCGCAAAGCCCTATTTCGCGCATCCCACGGCGACCGTCGACGGCGAGACCGATGCGAACGGCCGGTGCGACCCGAACATCGGGGCCGGCACGCGCATCTGGCACCACGCCCACGTGATGGCGGGCGCCCGCCTGGGCGAGGGCTGCAACCTGGGACAGAACGTGTTCGTGGGCGCGGACGTCGTGATGGGCCGCGGGTGCAAGCTGCAGAACAACGTGAACGTCTACGACGGCGTCGAGCTGGAGGACCACGTCTTCTGCGGGCCCTCGATGACCTTCACGAACCTGTCGTCCCCGCTGCCGCGCGCGGCCATCGCCCGGCGGGAAGCCTACCAGCGCACCGTCGTCCGCCGGGACGCCTCGATCGGCGCGGGCGCGGTGATCGTGTGCGGCCACGAGCTGGGCGAGGCCTGCTTCGTGGCGGCCGGCGCCGTGGTCGTTCGCGACGTCCCCCCCTTCGCGCTGGTGGCGGGCAACCCCGGCAAGGTGATCGGCTGGGTCTGCCGCTGCGGCGGGCGCCTGCGGTTCACCGGCGACCACGCGACGTGCACCGAGCCCCTGCAGCGGGAGGGCCGCGAGGCGCCCTGCAGCCTGCGGTACCGGAAGGTCGGGACGGATCGCATTGAGGCGGTCGTCACCTCGGAGGTCCGTTGATGTGCGGGATCGCGGGCCTGGTCGTGCCGCCCGGCGACTCGCCGGACCGTGCCGTGCTGGGGCGGATGACCGACGTCCTGGCGCACCGGGGGCCCGACGATCGGGGCGTCGAGATCCTGGGTTCCGTGGGTTTCGGCCATCGCCGCCTGTCGATCATCGACCTGTCGCCTGCCGGCCACCAGCCGATGGCGTCCGCAGATCGCGCGCAGTGGATCACCTACAACGGCGAAATCTACAACTACATCGAGGTCCGTGAGGAGCTGGTCCGGGCCGGCCACGCGTTCCGGACCGACAGCGACACCGAGGTCATCCTGGCGGCGTGGCGCCAGTGGGGTCCGGCCTGCCTGGAGCGCCTGAACGGCATCTTCGCCTTCGCGATCTTCGAGCCGGGCACGGGGCGCCTGTTCCTGGCCCGGGACCGCCTGGGCATCAAGCCCCTGTACTACCACTTCGACGGCCGATGCCTGGCGTTCGCCTCGGAAATCAAGGCGATCCTGGAACTGCCGGGACTGGCGCGGAAGGCGGACCTGGAGGCGCTGGGGGACTACCTCGCCTTCCGGTACACCCTCACCTCGCAGACCCTGTTCGCCGGCATCCTGACGCTGCAGCCCGGCTGCAGCCTGGACATCGACGTGGCGCGCCTGTTCGACACCGGGCGCCTGCCGTCGCCGTGCTGCTGGTGGGACCCCGCCTACGTCACGGACGCGACGCGCGATCCCCGGGAACTGGCCGAGCAGCTGGCGGAACTGGTCCAGGACGCGGTGCGCCTGCAGCTGCGCAGCGACGTGCCGGTCGGCTGCCACCTGTCGGGCGGCCTCGATTCGTCCACCCTGACGTGCATCGCGGCGCGCCTCCAACCGGGTCCCATCCGCACGTTCACGGGGCGATTCCGCGACGCCGGGGGATTCGACGAGGGACCGTTCGCCCAGCGGGTGGTGGACAGCGTCGGCGCCGACCCCACGTGGATCGACGTGCGGTACGACGACCTGTCCGAGGCCATCGTCCGCGCGGTGCGCGCGCTGGATCAGCCGGTGGTGGGCCCGGGCGTGCTGCCCCAGATGGAGGTGTCCCGGGTCTGCGCGGCCAGCGTGAAGGTGGTCCTGGGCGGCCAGGGCAGCGACGAATTGTTCGGCGGCTACTCGTGGTACCGGCACGGCCTGCTGATGCGCGGCATCGGCACGCTGGGCCTGGGAATCCGGGGCCAGGGCGGCTCGGCCCTGGAAGCGCTGAGGCTGTTCGCGAACCAGCCCGTGATGGAATGCCTGTCGGTGATCCGCCGGGCGTCGCCGTTCGTGGCGGATGCGGGGTGGCGGCAGGCACGCGCACCGGGGATGCCGCACGCGCTGGAAACGACGCTGGTCCGTGGCGGCCTGCTGGAACCGGCGCGCGGGCGCTTCCTGGCCGCGTTCAATTCCGGGGAGGCGGACCCGCTGCAGCGGATGTTCCGTTTCGACGTCAAGAACTTCCTGGCGGGGCTGCTGCAGGTGGAGGATCGCACCAGCATGGCCTTTTCGCTGGAATCGCGCCTGCCTCTGCTGGACCATCGCCTGGTCGAGTTCGCCGCGCGCCTGCCGGTGTTCCTGAAGACGCCGGACCGCGCGGCCAAGCCGCTGTTGCGCGAGGCGGTCCGACGGTTCGTCCCGGCCGAGATCGTGGACCGGACCGACAAGCAGGGCTTCCCGACGCCCCTGTGCGCCTGGCTGCGGGACCCGTCGAGCACCGTGTACCGGCGCCTGCTGAACCGGAAGGATCGGCGCACGTCGGAGTGGCTGGACCCCGCCGTGCTGGATCGGCTGGTCGACGAGCACCTCGCGGTGGCGGCGGACCACTCGGGGGTCCTGTGGCAGGCCGCGTGCCTCGAGGCGTGGGCGCGGACCTTCGACGTGGCCTCGTAAGGGCGGAGGGCGAACGATGCTCCGGGTGCTGGTCTGCGGCAACTCGATCGCGCTGCACGTCGCGCCGCATCGCCTGAACCGCAAGGAGGGCACCTACGTCGACCTGCTGCGGCGCCAGCTGGAGCCGGTGGGAGGCCGCGTCATCAGCATCGCCCGCCAGAGCAACATGATCGACGAGGACATGCTGGAGTTCATGGCGAACGTCCAGCGCTACGATGCGGATGCCGTCGTGATGCACTTCGGCGTCAACGAGGCGGCGCCCCGGATCCTGCCACGGGGCTTGTGGATGTGGCTGAAGGGGCCCCAGGCCTACGGGCGGCTGAAGTCCGGCGTCCGGCGCCTGGAGTCGATCGTCGAGCCGGGGCTGATCCGGCTGGCCTCCGCGGGGGGCTGGATCGGACCGCGGCAGTTCGGGGCGATCTACGATCGGAAGCTGGAGGTCATCGGACGGGAAGGCGCGGGCACGGCCTTCGTGGTCAACATCGGTCCCCCGAGCGACACGATGGAGCGCCTGCTGCCCGGCATGGGAAGGTCCGTGGACGCGTGCAACGACGTGCTGGCGGACCTGTGCCGGAAGCACGACGCGGTGCTGGTGGACGTGCACGACCTGGTTCGACGGACGGGGATGGACATCCAGCCCGACGGATGCCACTTCACCGGGGAGGGGCACCGGCTGGTGCACCAACTGTTGTTCGACAAGCTGTCGGAGCGCTTCCCCCGGCAGCTGGCCGGCGCCCGGACCGTCGATTCGTAGGAGGATCCATGGCCGTCCCGCTGCTGGACCTGAAGACGCAATACGCGGCGCTTCGCGACGAGGTGGTGGCTGCCGTCACCGGGGTTCTGGACTCGCAGCAGTTCATCCTGGGCGCCACCGTGGCCGATTTCGAGCGGCAGTGTGCCGCCTACTGCGCCGTGCCCCACGCGCTGGGCGTGTCGTCGGGCACCGACGCGCTGCTGCTGGCGCTGATGGGTCTGGGCATCGGCCCGGGCGACGAGGTCATCACCTCGCCGTTCTCGTTCTTCGCCACCGCCGGGTGCGTGCACCGGGTCGGCGCGACGCCGGTCTTCGCGGACATCGATCCGGCCTCGTTCAACCTGGACCCGGCAGGGATCGAGGCCCGCATCACGCCCCGCACGCGGGCGATCCTGCCGGTGCACCTGTTCGGCCGGTGCGCCGACATGGGCCCGATCCTGGACATCGCGAAACGCCACGGCCTCTTCGTGATCGAGGACGCCGCCCAGGCCATCGGGTCCGAGGTCGGGGGACGGCGTGCCGGTTCGATGGGCGACGTGGGATGCTTTTCGTTCTTCCCCAGCAAGAACCTGGGAGGCGTGGGCGACGGCGGGCTGGTCACGTGCACGGACGCCGCGCTGCTGGAACGCATGACCCGGCTGCGGAACCACGGCTCGCACCCGAAGTACTTCCATTCGCTGGTCGGCGGGAACTTCCGGCTGGACGCCATCCAGGCGGCGGTGCTGGGCGTGAAGCTGCCGCACCTGGACGCCTGGACCGCCGGGCGCCAGCGCAACGCCGCGATCTACCGGGAGCGCCTCGCGGACCTCCACTCGGACGGTCGCCTGGTCCTGCCCTCCGATCCGCCCGGGATGCGGCACATCTGGAACCAGTTCACGCTGCGGATTCCCGGCCGGCGCGACGCGATGCAGGCCTTCCTGAAGGCGCGCGGCATCGGCACCGAAATCTACTATCCCCGGCCGCTGCACGTTCAGGAGTGCTTCGCGTACCTGGGCTGCCGGCCCGGGGACATGCCGGAGGCCGAGCGCGCGTCGGCCGAGGCGCTGTCGATCCCGATCTTCCCGGAGTTGACCGCGGCGCAGATCGACGAAACCGTGGCCGCGATCCGGGCGTTCTTCGAAGGCGCGTGATCGGCCGTCCGACCCGGGCCGGAGGGAGGCATCCGTGGGCGTGCTGTCGTTGGTGGCCAAGGCGTGGCGCGTGGGCCTGCTGCGAACGGCCGGCATGGTGGCGCGGTACGCGGTCCAGGTGGCGCTGAACCCCCGGATCCAGGCGGCGTCCTTCGTCCAGTTGCAGCCCCGCGCGCGGCTGGTCGTCCCGAAGGGGGCGTCGCTGCGGATCGGGAAGGGCGTCGTGATCAAGAACGACGGGGTCATCCTGGTGAACCCCGGGGCGCGGCTGACGCTGGACGACCATTTCTCGCTGGGCCACCACGGCGAGATCACGGTGGGCGGGACCATCGCGATCGGGGACTACACGACGATGGGCCCCTGCACCTACCTGACGGATTGCAACCACCGGTTCGAGCCGACGAACGTGCCGATCATCTGCCAGCCCATGGAGGTCAAGCCGACGTCCATCGGCCGGGACGTCTGGATGGGGCGGGGTTCGATGGTGCTGCCCGGCGCTGTTGTGCCGGACGGATGCGTGGTGGCCGCCGGCGCGATCGTCACGCGGGCCCACCAGCCCGGCGACGTCATCGCGGGCACCCCGGGCCGCACGGTCCGCAACCGCTTCGAGTAGGGGCGGCCCCGGCCCTTCCGGCCCGGCCGCGACGGATCTCCGCTGCAGGACCGGGCCTACACCTCGCCGGCGTGGATCCCCGTCCGAGGAGGTGTGCCCCGCATCAGCGCGGACACCTCGCGCACCTCGCGATCCATGCGCTGTTCCCAGGTGGACACGTGGTCGCGCGCATGCGCCCGGGCGGCGCGGCCGATCCGCGCCCGGCGGCCCGGGTCCGCGATCAGCGATGCCAGCGCGAGGACCCCGTCGTCCAGCAGGCGGTCCGGAGGCACCAGCACGCCGTTGACGCCATCGCGTACGAGGTGGTGGGTGCCGCCGTTGTCCAGCGTGAACACGGCGCGTCCCGCCACCATCGCCTCGATGACGCCGTTCGACAAATTGGAAATGTCGTTGAGGGCCAGGTAGACATCGCTGCGCGCCAGCTCGTCCAGCGCCGCATCGTGGCCCAGGGAGCCGGCGAACCGCACCCGCACGGCCAGGCCCAGCGCGTCCGCCTTCCGGCCCAGCGCCTCCCGTTCGGGGCCGTCGCCCCCGATGACCATCGACCACGGGGGAAGATCGGCCGGGAGGCGGGCCAGCAGGTCCAGGGCCCGATCGACGCGCTTCCACTGCACCAGGCGGCTGGCGGTGAACAGCCGGACCGGTTCGCCGGGGCCCGCGGCCGGCCGGTCGACCCGGGCAAGCGCGGCCAGCACGTCCTCCTTGACGACGCCGTTCATCCAGAACCGGACGCGCCCCGGATCGACGCCCAGGCGCTGGAGCACGACGTCCCCGAGGGTCCCGTCGTCGGCCATGATCACGAGGTCGGCCTGGGCCCGCATGGCCGCGCAGTGGGTCCACACCCGCCGCATGCTGGCCGGATGGTCGGCCCACTGGCCCAGCAGCGTGCCCTGGAACCGGGTCACGCTGGGGATTCCCAGCAGGCGCCCCAGCGCCACCGCGACCGGCGCCCCGTACACCTCGTAGCCGTAGACGACGTCCGGGCGCCGGACCAGGCATTCCGCCAGCGCGCGGGCGAACATCTCGGCCTGGAAGACCAGCCATCGCTGGGGGTTTTCGATGTCGCCCAGCCCCAGGGTGGTCGCGGGTTGCTCGGGGACCTTCGGTGTCGCCCGCGCCGGGACCAGGGCGTTTCGCAGGCGCCGGGCGACCCGGACCGTCGATTGCAGCGCGAGGTCCACCCGCCGGATGCGAATCCGCCCGTCGGCCAGCGTGTCGGTGCCCGCGTGGAGCGACTTCGCGGTCAGGACTTCGATGTCCCAGCCGGCCCGGGCATAGCCGAGCAGCGTGTTGTACAGCGACTGGTTGCCGGCGGTCTGGAGCGACCGGGGCGCCTGGGCAGGCGTGCCCGGGTCGGTGCCGGCGGCGGCAGAACCTTCCTGGAACATCCAGACGTCGAGGTCGGTGACGAACAGGATCCGGCGATTCATGGTTCTCCCGACGCCAGGGATGCGAACAGGTCCTGGAACTGCGCGATGAACCGCCCTTTCGAAAATCGTCGCTGGACCTCCTGCCGGGCCTGGCGGGAGACCCGTCGCATGGCCGGGGGATCCATCAGCAGGTCCGCGACCTTTCGGGCCAGGCCATCGACGTCCGACGGGTCCGCGACCAGATGCCCGGTCACCCCGTCCACGATCAGTTCCGCCGGACCGGCCGTTCCGAAGGCGACGACCGGGATGCCTGCGGACATCGCCTCGACCAGCACGAGGCCGAACCCCTCGATATCGCACAGGTGGGCGACCACGTCGATCCCGTGCAGCAGTGTGGGCAGGTCGTCCCGGTGGCCGGCGAAGGTCACGCATCGATCCAGCCCTGCCGCCTCCAGCCCTTCCGCGATCCCCCGGAAGTAGGGCGAATCCTGCCTCCAGCGCGACGCGAACGGGATGCCGGGCGTTCCATCGTCGGGGTTCCCGGAGGCGGTCGGTCCCTCCCGCGACAGGTCGCCGCAGACCAGGATCCGCGCCGCGGGAATCCGGGCGGCGAGGGCCTTGGCAAAGGGAACGACGAGGTGCACGCGCTTCCCCGGGGCGATGCGGGAAAGGATGCCGACGATCGGCGTGCCGTCGAGGGGAAGCCCCAGCGCCTCGAAGGCCGCCGGATCGGGCCTGCCCGGGCGGAACCGGTCGCTGTCCACGCCGTTGTGGATCACTCGCGGCGGACCGGCGGGCCCGGGCCCCAGCGCCTCGGCGACGGCCTTCGAGATCGCGATCGGCACGCAGCCGCAAGCCCTGCACCACGCGTTGTACGGAGCCAGCATCAGCTTGACCCGGTGGCCGGCCTGGGGGATCCCCTGGACGTGCGCAACGGCCGGGATTCCGGCAACGCGAGCCGCCATGCCGCCCTGGACGTGTTCGAGGATCGTGGGCAGGTAGGCAACGTCGATCCGGTGCTCGCGGAATCGTCGCGCGGTTTCGAGGATGGCGCGAGGCAGGCGCACCGCGTCCCTCGCGAAACCCATGGGCCGCGGGACCACGAAGCGCCCGATCTGACGGTACAGGGGCGCCAGCGGCGCCACGCCTCCGACGACGACCTCGCCACCCAGGCCCTCGACCTGGCGACTGAATCGTCCCGCCTCGCGGACGAAGACGACGGACTGGAATCGCATCGGATCGAGGCCGCCGACGAGATCCAGGAGTACGCGCCGGGTTCCACTGCCCGTTTCGTCGCCGCCGGGGATGCCGTCGAGCATCCCGATGCGGATGGGTCTGCGGTCGATTGGCTTCACGCTCCTCACGGCGACGTCCGACGGGCCCGGGATCCCGGTGCGGCCGGAGTCGGGCATTCCAGGCTGCCCGGGGCACAGCGCAGTGTGCGGCAATCCTAGGGCAAGTCGGCAGGGCTGACAACGCGGCGGAGGGGCGAAGGGGGACCTTCGCGCGGTTTGACCGCCGACGGGTGCCCCAGTATCCTCGCCTCGTGGATGACACGCGCCTGCACTTTCGGGCCTTTCAGGATGGCGACGAGCCGGCCGTCCTGGAACTGTTCGACCTCGAGTACCAAAGGGGTTCCCGGGCGGTCGAGTGGTTCTGGGCGTTCCGTGCGAACCCGGTGGGCCGGACGGACCTGCTGTTGGCCTTCGACGGGGATCGGCTGGTCGGGGAACTGGGCGCGGTGCCGTTGCGGATGACCAGCGGCGGCACCGGGCTCGCCGCCACCCGGCTGCAGAACCTCGTCATCCATCCGGACGCCCGGGGACGCGGCGTGTTCCTGGAGTCGTCCCGGCGCCTGGACGAGCACCTGCGGACCGTGGGCGTGGACCTCGTGCTGGGCTTTCCGAACGACCGCTCCTTCCCGGCCTTCCGGGGGCCCCTCGGGTACGTCCACGTGACCGATCTCCCCACGTGGACGCTGCGGGCACGGGACCTTTCGGCGGGAACGGACCCCGAAGTCGAGGTCCGCCTCGGTCCGTCCCGGGACCTGGACGACCAGGACGCGGCGTGGCTGCAGCGGCATTCGGGAAACGGCCTGGCGACGTTGCGGGATCCGGCCTACATGCGCTGGCGCTATCATCCGTCCTCCGGGAAGTCCTACGGGTTCGTCCGGGCCCTGCGGAAGGGCGACACCGTCGGTCTGGCGGTGTTCAAGGTGTTCGATCCCGAGGCTTCGGTGGACCTGCTGGAGTGGGCGGTCCCCGGCGACCCGTCGGCCGGGGTCGCGATGCTGGATGCCCTGGCCCGATCGGTCGGGAACCGGGCGCAGGCCCTGTTTTGCATGTGGATCCAGCCCCTGCGCCCGGATCGGGAGGCCCTCGTGGCGGTCGGGTTCGCGCCGACCTCCCGGACCACCCACCTGATCGCCCGGGGGCTGTCGGATCGGGCGCCCGCCTGCCTGGCCGATCCGGACGCGTGGCACCTTTCGATGGGGGACTCCGATGTCTACTGAACCCGGTCGGAGCATCCTGTGCGTCGGCGCCCACCCGGACGATGTCGAGGTGATGGCGGGTGGTTCCATCCTCCGCTGGGTCGCGGCCGGGGCCAGCGTCCACGCCGTCGTGCTGACCGATGGCGTCTGGACCACCCCCGACGGCCGCGTGATGCGCGATTCCGGCGAGGCCGCGCGGGAGGCGGCCGAAGCGGCGGCGGCCCTGGGCATCACCCTCGAGATCCTGGGCCGTCCCGCCCTGCGCCTGCAGTATGACGACGACCTCGTCTGCCAGTTGCTGTCTGCCGTGGATCGCCTCGCGGTGGACACGATCGTCTGCCCGTGGGACGGGGACCTGCACCACGACCACGAGATGGCCGCCCGGATGGCCATCGCGGCCAGTCGCCGCGTGCCTCGCGTGCTGATGGGCCAGATCAACCCGTACCTGAGGGAGCCGTTCGCGCCGAACCTGTTCGTGGACATCAGCGAGACCTTCGACGCCAAGGTGCGGGCGGTCCAGTGCTATCGAGGCGAGTGGGCCCGGGCCGGCGCGGAGTGGATGCCCTTCCTGGACGAGTCTTCCCGGATGTACGGTCGGATGGTGGGCGTGGCCCGTGCCGAGGCGTTCGTGACGCGCAAGTTCCTCTGGTCGGGGTGCCCATGACTGGCCTGTACCCCGCGCTGTACCTCCTGTTCTGGGCGACGGCCCTCGCCATGACGCTGGTGCGGCGTACGTACATGACGGTCTTCCTGTGGCCGCTGGTGCTGCTGCATCCCTACGCGTGGGTGCACGGCCAGTTCCCGTCCTTTCCGATCGGCCTCGGCGACATCTACACGATCGCCTGCCTTGCCCTGATGTCGGCGGACCTCCCGCGCATCCGGAGGAGCCTTGATTCGGGCGTGATCGGCAGCGCGGCGGTGCTGCTGCTGCTGACGATGCTGGCCCACGCCCTCGGCGCGGTGGTCCTGATCGTCAAGAACCCGACGTTCTCGCGGCTGATGCCGGTGATGAGCGTCTCGTCGGACCTCCGGTTCCTGCTCCCGATCCTGATGGTGGTGGCGTACGTCCGCACCCCGGCGCAGGTGCGTCTTGCCATCGCGTCGTTCGCCATCGCGATGACGGCGGCATTCGGCCTCGTGATCGCGGACGGGTACACGCCGGCCGTCTACGACCTGTTCAACCACACGACCTATCCGTCCACCTGGCCGGATCACATCCGTCGGAGCGTCGGCGGCTTTTCGGGACCCTGGGAAGTGGGGGGGCTGGGCGCAGTCGTCGCGGTCGCCACGCTGGGCCTGATGGGCGTCCGGGGGGGAGGCAGGCGCCTGCTGGGCCGGCTCTCCGGTGCGATGCTGTTCGTCGCGTCCTTTCTTGCGACGCTGCTTTCGCAGTCCCGCTCGGGAATGATTTCCTGGAGCGTGGGGCTCGTGGGCGTTGGCGTCTTCAGTTCCTGGCGGTCGCGCTGGCGGCTGCTGGTCCCCCTGGCCGCCGTGGGCATCGTGACGTTGACGCTGCGTTTCGGACAATCGGAATGGGAATCCTACGGCGTCGTCGAGAAGATCGAGCAGCGGTTCGAAACGGCGTTCACCGGTGGCCACATGGCCGGCACGGCCGAGGCGCGGGTCGATATTTGGCAGCACCAGCTGGACTGGCTGACGACCGGCAACCTGACCACCTCGGAACTGCTGGTCGGCGTGGGCGGGATGGAGGGCTCGTTCCTGACCTTCGGCGCATCGTCGCACAGCGGGTTCCTGGGTCCCCTGATGTACTACGGCATCCCGTTCGGGATGCTCCTGCAGATCGCGCTGCTGGCCCTGCTGTGGAAGTCGATCCGGCTGGGCGTCCGGAGCCGGAATCCCGGTGCCGCCTTCCTGGTCGTGGTGATGATGGCCGCCATGATCGGCAGCGAGTTCCTGGTGTCCAGCACATCCGCTGCCGCGTTCGGGTTCCTGCTGGCGATACTGGCGCGGATCGAAGGGATGTCGCCCCAGGCAGCCCCCGCGGTCAGGGCGCGGCCGGCGGCGCCACCGGTGCCGGTGCGTCCATCGCGTCCAGTTCCACCCGGGCCGGGTGATAGGCCGGGTCCATCGCAAGGGCCCGAAGCAGTTCGTGCCGAGCCCCTCTGAGATCGCCGGCCTGTTTCCGGATGACCGCGCGCCCGTAAGGGATGGTCGCATCCCATGGCCTCAGCCGCTCGGCCTGATCCATGTAGCCCAGCGCTTCCGATACCCTGCCGGCTCGCGATTCGCGGGACGCCAGCAGTTCCAGCAACTGCGTCCGTGCACCGACACTCCTGCCGACGCGGGCCTCCAGCGAGTCTGCCAGGTCGTCGAATTCCTTGTCATGTCCCAGCAGTATCAGGCTGCGCAGGGCGCCCAGCTCGGCGTCGATGGGGTCCTTCGACAGCCGCGCCGCTTCCCGGAACAGCGCCACGGCCTCCTGGTGCTGGCTCCTGGCCCACGCGACCTGGGCCATCAGCATCCACGAGACCGGGTCCTCCGGATACACGGCCAGCGAGCGCACGGCCACCGCGTCAGCTTCGGCCGTCCGCCCATCGTCCAGCAGGAGCCACCCCATCTTCTGCAGCGTTGCGCGGTCGTCGGTCGCGACCTCCAGTCGGGCCCGCAGCACCTTGATGGCGTCCGGGCGCTTCCGGTTCTTCACCAGCGTGTCGATGTACCGGCTCAGCGTCGGCATGGACCGGCCCAGGCCTTGCACTACGTCTGGCGCGTTCCAGCGGGCGGCCTGCAGCAGGCCGAACACCGCCAACTCGGCGTCGGCACGGCCATCGACCAGGTCGGCCAGCCGGCGCGCGGCCGCGTCGGGACGCCCCAGCGCCCTGTCCGTTTCCACCCGCACCAAGGCGGCGGTAATGGACAGGGGGAACTGGAGGAGGGCGACGTCCGCCAGCGCGGCGGCGCGGTCGAAGCGGTGCTGGAAGAGGGCCAGCCGGGCCCCGATGTCGTAGAAGTGGGCGTCCAGCGGGTGCATCTGGACCACCGACGCCAACTGCGATTCGACCTCGTCGGCCGGGACCGGTTCGCCGGTGGTGACCCGGACGGACAGTTCCTGGAGGCGGTCGCCCGCGCGATCGCGCGCCTGGCCGCCAGCCCAGAGCAGCGGCACGATCAGTACCAGTGACAGGGAGGTCGTGAGGATCGCGGTCCCGGCGGACACACGTCGGAGGGCCGGGTCGCCCTTCCGGAGAAACCGGGCGCGATGGCCGATGGCCGCCCCCAGGATCGCGAGGACCGGCAGCGCGACGCCGGGGACCTCGATGCTGAAATCGGCCAGGTTCTGCAGCGCGACCGCGACCACGCCGAACATCGCGGCAAGGAGGGACCTTCGATCGGAAACGGCCAGCAACAACCGGACGCCCAGGAACAGGAAGATCAGCACCGCCGCCGCCCCGACGGGGATGCCCCAGTCGGCCAGCGCCTGGAGCGGCCCGTTTTCGACGTATTCGTAGGTCCTGGAGGGATCGGTGTCGTTGTAGGCGGCGGCTGCGGTCGGGAAGGCTCCGCGCCCGACGCCGGCCCACGGATGGTCCTCGACGAGGTGGAGGGTCGGGCCCCAGATGCTGGTCTTCCCGGCCACCGCCTCGTCGAGGTGTTCCTCGTTGGTGTACTGGAACGCGAACTGGTCGATCGCGGTGAAGGCCAGCACGGCCGCCGCGACGATCCCGAAGGCGAGGAGCATCTGGACCGACCGTGCCCGGGTCGGCCTGCCGTGCTCCGGGATCAGCCACCGCATCCATGCCAGGAACAGGACGACCGTCAGCACGAGGACCAGGTCCCCCGCCCGGGAACCGACGGCCAGCGTGCAGAACGCCATCAGGATGGCGCTGGCCAGGAAGAGGATGCGCTGCCGTGCCTCGGTTTCGAAGGCCAGCCCGAGGAAAGCGAATGCCGCGAGGTTGAACGACCCGGCGGCGTGGTTGTCGTTGAGGAAGGTGCCGTGGAAGCCCGAGCTGACCAGCAGGGGGTTGCTGGTGAACAGGGTCCGGACGTCGATGTCGAATGCCAGGCCGACCAGCCCGACGAGGGCCTGCAGCACGCCCTGCAGGGCCACGGCGCCCAGGATCGCCCGGCGGTAGGGGCGGCGGCCCCCGATCGCGGCGAAGGATCCCAGCAGCAGCGCCCAGGCCCACAGGCGGATGCCCTCGGACAAGGTTGCCGCCGGTTCCTTGGACACGAACGACCACGCGTCCGGGATGCCCACCGCCCGCAGGCCTTCCGTCGCACGGTCGAACGAGGCGCCGCCGAGGAGGCCGGCGATCGTGGGCCCGACAGGGAGCGCCTGCAGCAGCGTGACGGTCGCGGCGACCGCCAGGCCGATCGCCTCGATCGGAACCGGGAAATGCCGCGTCTTCAGCAGGGTTCGCACGGCCGTGGCGACCGAGGCCGCCAGCGCGGCGGCGACGACCAGGTTGCGCAGGTCGGGGGACGCGGCGCCCAGCAGGAGGGCCGGGGTGGTCACGAGCACGTAGATGGTCGCAACCGGCAGTATCTCGGCCCAACGCGAGTCGCCGACCCGGTTCATGCAGCCTCTCCCCGGGGGTCCGGCGGTCGCCGGATGCCCTCGCGCACCGAATCCTCGCGCCGGAACCCTGGCCGAAGGTCACGGCTGCCTGTTCCAGGGATCTGGTTCACACGTCCCGCTGGAACCGAACTTGCCGACATCGGTGCAGGAGCAAGCGCCAGTGCGCTCGACGGGTCCAGGGACAGGGCCGAACCCGATGGCGGGATGGTAGCAACCGTACCGGTCGCGTGCAACCAGCCGGGCGGGTCGGGCGGGCCGGCTCAACGCCGCGGGCCTTCCAGGGGCTTGCGCGCCACGACGAACAGCATGCCCCCGGTCCGGGGCGCAGGCAGGCCCTCGCGGATCGACCGCGACGTCTGCACCTGAAGGATTTCGAAGCCGTGGCGCAGGATCAAGGCCTGGAACTCGTCCCGGGCGAACCAGTACAGGTAGGGCTGCTTCGACCACAGGTACTCCGTGTTCCAGCGCTGGTGGAATCGCAATGACGGCAGGTAGCGCGGATCCAGCGCGCCGAGCTCCCGTTTCAGCAGCTTCACCGGCAGCACGACGGCCGACAGCAGCGGGTTCCACCGGCGGCCCCCGTACTGCAGCACGCTGGCGAACAGCAGCCCCCCGGGCTTCAGCACCCGGAGGTATTCGCCGACCGCGCGATCGGCCTCGGCGGGGCCGCCCACGAACGACGTGACCTGCTGGAGGGCGAGGACCGTGTCGAAGGTGGCATCCGGGAAACCGAGGTCCGTCGCGCTGCGCTCGAGGAATCGTACGCCGTTCACGCCCGCCCGGTGGGCCCGGTCGCGGGCCGCCTGCAGGAGTCGCGTGCTGAGGTCGATCCCGCACAGGTCCCGGAAGCCGCGCTGCCACAATTCGAACACGAACCGCCCGCCCCCGGTGCCCACGTCCAGCAGCGGGGCGGCGCGGTCCCGCGCCAGCAGGTGGCGCTCGAACAGGAAGGCCTCCTCGACGGTGAGGTGTTCCAGGTCGGCCCAAGATTCGTACATCGGGCCGTCGTACAACTGGTAGAGGTGATCCACGAAAGCGGCCTCTTGCAGAAGGTTCGTCGCCGTCCGACCCGTGCGCCGCGAGTCTATCCCGGATCGCCGGCAGGTGGCGCCTGCTCGCGGACCAGGCCCTCCTGGAACAGCAGGGCGTTCAACCGGTGCAACACAGAAAACCGGTCCAGCAGCCTCAGCGGCTTGCGGAAAGGGTAGGCGCAGGCGATTGCCACACCCACGCCCCTGGAGCACAACACGTTCAGGCGGCAGTAGCGCCGGGTGAAGCCGAATTTCAGCAGGAACGACTGGATGTCGGTGTCGTGGGCGATCGACCGCGTGCCGTTGCTGACCGGCAGGCCCATGCCGGTCACGTAGTGGGCCAGGATGCCGTCCATCAACGCGTACCCCGGATAGTCCGCCAGGAACCCGGGATCGTACTTGACCGCGCTGAGGGCGGCGCCCGAGGGCTCGACGATCATCTGGGCATACCCGGCCAGCGAGTCGCCCACGAATACGCCCCAGTTCTGGAACAGTCCCTCGCAGCCTTCCAGGTCGAGGACCGACTTGCGAAACACTTCCTGGGTGGCCGGCACCGCATGGGAGTAGCGCCCGAACGCCCTGGAGTAGCACGGATAGCCGTGGTCGGCCAGCCAGGCATGCGACAGGGGCCGCACCACGCACCGTTGCAGGGCCCGCCGGACCTGGTTGCGCATCTTCCCGGTCAGCGCGGCCCGGTCGTAGGCGCTGCAGACCATCCACCACCAGGGCCCAGGCGTATCGACCGGCGCGCCCGACCAGCGGACCATCCAGGCGCCCGATCGTCGCAGCAGGCCCAGCGCATCCTTCCGGGGCATCCGGATGAACGAAGGCAGCGGCGACACCGGGATCAGGGCCCGCTGGTACAGGTGCCACTCGGTCCCGCTGCCCGTGAAGACGGGAACTCCGCGGGCCTTGAGGAATTCGGCATAGGTCACGCGCCGTCCTCCGCATGCGTACCGGGTCGGGGCGGCTATCCCAGGAATCGCGCCGGGTCCGCTTCGTAGAGGTCCTGGGCCCGGGCATAGTCGTCGGCCTGCCCGATGTCCAGCCAGAATCCTTCGTGCAGCCACGTGTGGACGGGTCGCCCGGAATCCATGCACGACCGCACGAGATCGGGCATGTCCATGCGAGTGCCTGGTGGAATCCCGGTTCGCACCGTGTCGCGACAGAACGCGTAGCACCCCATGCTGACGTCGTAGTGCAGCACGGGCTTCTCGGTGTACCGCGTGAGGAATCCCTGGCCGTCCACGTCGATTACTCCCAGGCTGACCTGGTGGTCGACCCGGTAGCGGGCCACCGTCAGCGGCGCCCCGGCGGCGCGGTGGGCGCCGACCAGGCCTCTGAAATCCAGGTCCGTCAGCAGGTCGCCGTTCATGACCAGGAAGTCGTCGTCGAGGTCCGGCACCAGCGCGAGGGGGCCGGCCGTACCCAGCGGCTCCGCTTCCAGGCAATAGGTGATCGACACGCCAAAGCGGCTTCCATCCTGGAAGTACGCCTGGATCAGAGGCGCCAGGTGGCCCACCGCGAAGACGAGGCGGTCGAACCCCTGGGACGCCAGGCGGCGGACCAGGATCTCGAGGACCGGCTTGTCGCCCAGCGGGACCAGGGGTTTCGGGAACGAGGCGGCGAAGGGGCGGAGGCGGGTGCCCTTGCCCCCGGCCAGAAGGATGGCCTGCATGAAACCCCCGTGGGCAGAAGTCGGGACCCATCTTAGCCGGGTTGGCCGGCGGATCAAGGCGAGGGTCGGGCGGGGATCCGTTCGAAGGCTGCGAGGAGGCGGTCGGCCTGGCGCCCAAGGTCCCCCTGGCGCTCGACCAGCGCGCGGCCGGGAGCCGCCGCTGCGGTCCGCAGGCCGGGGCTGCACAGGGCACGTTCCAGCGCGTCTGCCAGCCGGGCATCGTCCCCGGGCGGAAACAGCAGTCCCGTGCGCGTGTCCGCGACCCAGGGACGGTTCGCGGGGATGTCGCTGACCACGGGGAACAGGCCGGACGCCAGCGCCTCCAGCAGGGAGTTGCTGGTCCCGTCGCGGGGCGTGCAGGAAACGTAGACGTCGTGGGACGCAAGGATCCCCGACAGTTCCTCGTCGCGAAAGCCGCCCAGGAAGGTGCATAGCCCCGTCACGCCCAGGGAATCGGCGAGGTCCCGCGTGTGGTGGACATCGCGGCCGCTGGCGAACGTCGCGTGCACCGCCACCCCGCGCTGCTGCAACCGCCGCAACGCCTTCAGCAGCGTCGCCTGGCCGTAGACCGGGGCGTGGGCGCGGGTGTCCAGCAGGAGGCCGGTCCCGGGGCGCGACGATGGGGCGGCGAACGCAATCCGGCCGATGTCGACCCCGATCGGGGCGACCAGCATCTTTTCGGGGGGAAGGCCCGTTGCCACGAGGGAGTCGGCCAGCGGCTGGGAGACGGCGTGGATCAGCCCGGCGCGCTGGCCCATCCACCGGTAGATTCCCTGCCAGACCCGACTGGACTGCCGATCCACCACGTCGCTGCCCAGCGCGCTCACCGCCACGCGGGGCTGCCCGGTCAGGCAGGCCATGAGGCCGGCCGAGGACAGGTACAGGCCCAGCACCACGTCGGGCCGCGCCTCGGCCAGCGCGCGCCGCACCGGCCCCAGGAGGCGCAGGTAGGTCCATCGCGATCCGCCATGGAGCGGGTCGAAGCCCTCGGGGCCGACGGAGCGCATGGGGACGCCCCGCCAGTGGTCGGGCCCCGGCACCAGCGACACGATCCGTACGTCATGGCCGCGGTCCGCGAACGCACCTGCCAGCATGAGGCCGAAGGGCATGGTGGCATGGGTCAGCACCGCGATCCGCATGAATCCCCCTGGCGAGGCGATGGATTTCCATCCGAGGTTTCCGGCCCGGCCCAAGCCGCGTCGGGCGGGCTGATTGTCGCGTGCCGCCGGGGAGGGCGCAAGGTCCGCCCCCGCATCGAAGGAACGGCCGGCGCGATCCTGTGCGCGGCCGGGGTTCATTGACTCCAGGGGACCTTCCCGCTACGGTTCCGCAGGTCTTCGAATGCGGGCAGAGGGTGGAAAGGCCGGTCCTGGTGACGGGGGCTCGGGGATTTTCCGGACGGCACGTTGCGGCGGTGCTTCGCTCTGCCGGCCACCGGGTCGTGGGCGTCGATCTCGTCCCGCCCGTGCATCCGGACGACGTCGTGCTGGACCTGGCCGATTCCGACGCGGTGACCGCGCTGGTCCGATCCGAACGCCCCGACCGGGTCGTGCACCTGGCCGGCGCGGTCTTCGAGCCGGCCGACGCCGCCGGGCGCCGCCGGCTGCTGGGCCTGAATGTCGGCCTGACCCTGGTGCTGGTCGAGGCCCTGGCGGAAGTCGGCGACTGCCCCCGGTTCCTGCTGGCCGGTTCCTGCGCCGTGTACGGGGTGCCTCCCGGGGCCGACGGGCTGGCCCGGGAGGACGACCCCGTCGCGCCGGTGCTGTACTACGGCTTCACGAAGGCGGCCCAGGAAACGCTGGCCTCCACGTACCACCGTCGCGGCGCGCTGGACCTGCGGGTCGGCCGGTCCTTCAACCTGACCGGGCCCGGCGAACCGGCCCACTTCGTGACGGGCACCGTGGCCCGGCAGGTGGCGTCCGGGGCCGGCGTCGTCCGGCTGGGAAACATCGACACGGTCCGGGACTTCATCGACGTGCGCGACGCGGCGGTCGCCTACGCAACGATCCTCGACCGGGGTGTGCCCGGGGCGGTGTACAACGTGGGCCGGGGCGTGCCGGTCACGGTCGAGGACCAGATCCGGGCGGTGCTGGCCGCGGCTGGCGGGTCCTGCCGGGTGGAGCGGGACGAGTCGCGGATCAAGGCCGTCGATGTCCCGAGGATCTACGCCGACGTGGCGCGGCTTCGCGGGCTGGGCTGGGCCCCGGCGCACGACCTGGAGTCCACCGCCCGCGATGTGCTGGCGGCGGGTCGGGAGGGATGACGATGGCGTGGAGCGGTCGCAAGGTGGGCGTCACGGGCGCGGAAGGATTCATCGGCAGCCACCTCGTCGAGCGGTTGGTGGCCGAGGGCGCCGAGGTCCGGGCCTTCGTCTGGTACAACTCGTTCTCGCGATGGGGATGGCTTGAAACGCCCCACGTCCCGAAGGACGTGCTGGCCGCTGTCGAACTGTTCCCCGGGGACATCCGGGACCCGGTGCGCGTCCGCCAGGCCCTTGCCGGGTGCGACACGGTCTTCCACCTGGCCTCCCTGATCGCGATCCCATACAGCTACGTCGCCCCGGACTCGTACGTGCAGACCAACGTCTGCGGCGCGTTGAACGTGCTGAACGCCTGCCGGGATGCCGGCGTGGCGCGGCTGGTCCACACGTCCACCAGCGAGGTCTACGGGACCGCCCGCCGCGTCCCGATCGACGAATCGCACCCGCTCCAGGGGCAGTCGCCCTACTCGGCCTCGAAGATCGGGGCCGACGTGCTGGCGGAAAGCTACCACCGCGCCTTCGGCCTGCCGGTGGTCACGGTCCGTCCGTTCAACACCTACGGGCCGCGCCAGTCCGCCCGGGCCGTGATTCCCACCATCCTGTCCCAGCTGCTCGGGGGGGCTTCGCAGGTGCGGCTGGGGGCCCTGGCGCCCACCCGGGACTTCACCTTCGTCGAGGACACGGTGGACGGGTTCCTGCGGGCCGCCGGCTGCGACCGGGCGCTGGGGCAGGTGGTCAACGTGGGCAGCGGGAAGGAGATTTCGATCGGCGAACTGGCGCGCCTTCTGATCGAGGTGTCGGGGCGCACTGCGGAAATCGCGACGGAGGCCGGCCGGCTGCGGCCCGAGGCCAGCGAGGTCGAGCGCCTGTGTTGCGACGCGAGCCGGGCCGCCGACTGGATGGGCTGGACGCCGCGGGTGCCGCTGCGGGAAGGCCTCGAACGAACGTGCCGATGGGTCGCCGCGCACCCCGAGGCGTTCAAGGCGGACGTGTACAACGTCTGACGATTTCCGGTGCGGCGGGGTTCCCGTGACGGAGAAGCCTTCCTTCAAGGCGCCGGCGGTCGTCGCGGCCTGCCCCCGGTTCATGCAGCGGGTTTTCAGACGAGGAACACGGAAAACAGATCCATGCCGGCACCCTCGATCTTCACTGTTTCCTGCTGCTTGAATCCGGCCGCCAGGGACAGGAGACGGATGTCCTCCGGGGTGTAGAAGTGGACCGGGCAGCGCTTGAGGGCGTACCGGACCTTCCGGATCGGGGTCCGGTACCATGAAATGCTGGGGAAACTGGCGACCACGGAGTGCGTGGCCCGTTCGCGCATCTTCCGCAGTACCGGGACGGGGTCCGCGACGTAGTCGAAGAAACCCATCGCAATGACCGCGTCGAACTTCCGGTCGGTCCGGAAGCCGTCGAAGTCCGAAACCACCAGTTCCACGGACGCGCCAGCGGCGACCAGGTCGGCGACCTGCCGCTTTGCGAGGTCGATCATGCCCGGAGCCACGTCCACCCCGGTCACGTGCCGCACCCCCAGTTCCACCAGCGCCCGAGCGTACCGACCCGACCCGCAGCCGACGTCCAGCACGGATACCAGGGCGTTGCGCCGGACGTGCTCGAGCGTGAGCAGGAACCGCTCGTAGATGTCCCGACGCCAGGTTCGGTTGACGAAGCGCATGACGGGCCCGGCTGATTCCTCGGCATAGAGCGCGTCGAACGACGCGGCCGCCCGATCGAAATAGTGCTGGACCTTGTCGGATTCGGTTGCTTTCATCGGGTCTCCAGGAACCCGCGCTCGGACAGCGCCTGGCGCGCGGGGCAGAAACTGACTCGCCGCAGGATCCGCCTCAGCCTCGCCGAGCCGGCAGAGCAGTTGTAGTAGTGCCGGAACCGGCGCATCGGAGACAGCCCGGGAATCATCGGGCGCTCGGGCCCGACTTCATAGGGATGAATGTAGAACATGCACGGTCGACCGGCGGCGTTTTCGCGCCGGATCAGCAGTTCGGTGAGCATCACGGGGTACAGGCGGAAGTACCCGCCCCCTCCGAACGGGATGGCCCGGCCCAGCAGCGACACCGTGGACAGCGGGAACTCGATCAGCCCGCTGGCCGTCCGGTGGATCCCGCGGGGCGAGTCCGCGATTCCGTAGACGTCGTGGAGCGCCGTCGGGTAGATGCTCGAGTCGTATGCGAACCCGGCGGACCGCAGCGCGTCCAGCGCCCAGACGGAGGCCTTCGTGATCGAGAAGTCCGGCGCCCGGAAACCCAGCACCGGCTGGCCGGAGACGTCCTCGAGGCGCTGTCGGGCTTCGCGCACGGCCTGCTCGAAAGCTGCCGGGGCGAGGTTGTAGATGCGGCGATGCTCCTCGCCGTGGCACCCGATCTCGTGGCCCGCCGCCGCCGTTTCGCGGACGATTCCCGGGTCGTCCCGCGCGATGCGCCCGAGGAAGAAGAACGTGGCGTGCGTGCCGGTCGAAGCCAGCAGGTCCAGGACCACGCGCATGTTCCGCGCCACTTCGCGGTCGCGGCTGGAGGAATCCAGGAGGGCCGGGGGGATCGTGAAACTTTCCTCGTTGGACTCGGCAAACCCCTCGACGTCGACCGTCAGCGCATTCACCGTGTCACCTCGCGAAGATTGTAGACGCGAGGTGGGGAGAGTCAAAACAAATGGCGGAGCGGTCGCGCCGGAACGCGATCAGGCCGGCGGCCGACCGTGGCGTGACAGGAACCGGACCGCCCGTTCCACGTCGGACTCCCGTGCCCGTACTGAAATCGGAAGGTTGATCACCTCCCGGGCCGCCCGCTCGGCCTCCGGGCAGGACCCGAGTTCGTACCCGTAGTCCCGGAGTCGTGACAGGGGCATCGGATGGAGGGGAGTTTCGAACCAGGAGCCGACCTCGACGCCGGCCATCGCCGCGCGGTCCAGCAATTCCTGCTTGTTGGCCACGCGCAGGGGATACCGCGACAGGACCGTTCCGGGAGGGTCGGGGGCGATGGCGAACGGCGTGCCGGCGAGGAGGTCCCGATAGCGCTGCTGCATCCGACGCCGGTGGGCGACGTTCGAGGCGAAGTCCCGGGCGACCAGCCGGCCTGCCATCGCCTGCGCACGGCCCATGTCGCAGAAATAGCCGGGTGGCAGGGGACCGGCCAGTTCGTCGTTCGACCAGGAACCCGTGACCAGGCCCAGCGCCGTCAGCGCCCGGTACATCTGCTGGGCCCATCCGTGCGTGCGAGGCGTGACGAGGGCGGCATGGGCCAGCTGGAGGACGGCGAGCTCGGCGTCCAGGGGGATTCCCGGCCGGGCCAGCGAGGCCCGATCGGCCTGGACGCGAGCGGCGAGGTCGCCGTCCCGGACCAGCAGGATGCCTCCCAGCCCCGTCGTGAACGGCTTGTTCCACTGGGTCGACAGGAAGGCCGCGTTGCCGACCGTGCCCGCGGGCCGGCCGTCCACCTCCGTGCCGAACGCGTGGCAGGCGTCCTCGACCACCAGGATGTCCCGCCCCCGGCAGGCCTCGACGATCCGGGCCGTCGGGGCGGGGATGCCGAACGTGTGCTGGACCAGCACCATGCGCGTGCGGGGACCGATGGCGGCCAGCAACGCCTCGGGCTGCGTATTGTAGGTTTGCGGGTCGATGTCGATGAAGACCGCCCGGGCGCCCAGGGGCTGGAACGCCCGGGGAACCACGACGCACGTGAACGCCGGCATCACCACCTCGTCCCCCGGACCCAGCCCGATGGCGCGGCACAGGGCGTGGAGGGCGACGCGGCCCCTGAAGTAGAGGAAGGCCTGGACCGTTCCGCCGAACCAGTCCTGCAGGTCACGGGCGAAGCCGTCCCGGGGGTCCTTCCCGGCGTGCGGCGAAAGCGCCTCGACCAGAGGTTGAAGGTTCATCTTCATCGGTCATTCCTTCGCAGCGCCGAGGCGCCCCGGAACCGGCCGACGTCGTTCGGGCAGGTCAGTTGCCCGCGGGGGCAGCCGCTCGATATCCGCCACTCGGCGCAGCGGGGAACGGCCTCGGAACACGTTCCACAGGCCCATCAGGGTGCCCACGCCATAGGCCACGTGGTTCGCCAGGAACAGCGGCGGCAGGATCGGAAGAAGACGGGCATCGCGGAGCCGGATCGACGCTGCCGTCGCCGCCGCGAGGGCTGCCATCTGATGGGCCGCCAGGGACGCCATGTTGACGCCCGGGACCAGCAGCGAGGCGGCGAAGATCGCCGGGATCGCGTGTCGCGCCGACGCCGTGTAGGAACCCAGCGTCCACATGTACGCCACCCAGACGCCCGTGTCCCAGGACCGGCCCACCATGACGCGGGGATCCTGGCGCGCGTAATAGAAGATCCGGATGGCCGGATTCAGCCAGACCTTGCCTCCACCGCGACGGATCCGCTGGTTCAGTTCGAAGTCCTGGTTCAGGACGAGGCGCTCGTCGTACAGGCCGTGGACCTCGAACGTACGGCGCGGGAAGCACCCGAAGGCCGCGGTGTCGGCGGGCCCTTCGGGGGTGTCTGCGCGACGGAACGGGGAGGCGCCGAATCCGAACCGACTGGATCCGACGGCGCGCGCCAGGTTGCCCTGGAGGCCTTCCTCCCGGACCGCGACGATGATGCAGCCTCCGACGTTTTCGGCGTCGGTACGCCGGGCGGTTTCAAGGCAGAGCCGGAAGTAGGAACGGTCGTACCGGGAGTGCGCACCCAGGATGAAGATCCAGTCGCCCTCGGCCGCCCGGATGCCGGTGTTGAACCCTTGGGGCGCGAAGCGGTGGGGGTTCTTGAGGAGGCGGACCTGGGGATGCGTGGCGGCGAATTCCCGCACCAGCCGCGCGGTCCCGTCGGTACTGTCGCCATCGACGACCAGGACCTCGAAGTTCGTTGCGAACGGTTCGGCGTCGAAGATCGACTGGAGGCAGGATGCGATCCCGGCCTCCTCGTTGCGGGTCGCAACGACGATGGATACCTCGAGGCCGTTCGCCATGCCGACTCCACAGCATCTCGGGGACCGCCCGGGGGGCGGCGCCACGTTCCGTAAAACCGGAAGCGCCCTACTGTACCGCATCGGCCGCCGGGAACCATCCTTCCGGCCGGCGCGGTACCGCGAGGCCGGCCAGGCCTCGGGGGGTTTCTTGTGGGGTGTCCGGCCCGTTGCTAAGATACGTCATCCCGTGCGCTGAAACGGCTTCCGCCGGAATGGGCGGGCCCCCACGGCGGGAAACCTCGACGGCTTGGACAATTCGATGAAGGTGCTGACGGTCGTCGGGGCTCGCCCCCAGTTCGTGAAGGCCGCGATGGTCGCCCGTGCGCTGGCCGCGCGGGGGATCGAGGAAGTGATCCTGCACACGGGACAGCACTACGACGAGGACATGTCCGGCCGGTTCTTTTCGGAGCTGGGCATCCCCGAGCCGTGGAGGAACCTGGGCGTCGGGTCCGGGTCCCACGGGGTGCAGACCGGGCAGATGCTTGCGGGCATCGAGCAGGCGATCCTGGAGGCGAGGCCGGATCGCGTGCTGGTGTACGGTGACACGAATTCCACGCTGGCCGGCGCCCTGGCGGCCGTGAAGCTGCACGTGCCGATCGACCACGTCGAGGCCGGGCTGAGGTCGTACAACCGGGCCATGCCCGAGGAAATCAACCGGGTGGTGACCGACGCGGTGGCGCACCTGCTGCTGTGCCCGACAGCCGCTGCGGTCGAGGCCCTGGCCCGCGAAGGGCGGGACGCGGCGTCGGGGGTTCGCCGCGTCGGGGACGTGATGTTCGACGCGATCCTGGCGTTCCGGGGGCGCCCCGCAGACCTTCCCCCGGACGTTGCGGCGATCGCGGCGCGGCCGTTCGCGCTGGTGACGTGCCACCGGGCGGAAAACACCGACCGTCCGGAGCGGCTGGCGGGGATCCTGGACGGGCTGCACCGGGTGGCGCGCGACCTGCCCGTGCTGCTGCCGATCCACCCGCGGACCCGGGCCGTGATGGCGAACGCCGGTGTGGTCGCGCCCGGGGGCGTGCACCTGGTGGACCCGGTGTCGTACTTCCAGATGGTGGCGCTGCTGGGCCGGGCGTCCCTGGTGCTGACCGATTCCGGCGGCCTGCAGAAGGAGGCCTTCTTCGCCGCGGTCCCGTGCGTGACGCTGCGGGACGAAACCGAGTGGACGGAACTGGTGGACGCGGGCTGGAACGTGCTGGCGGGCGCCGACGCGATGCGGATCGCCGCGGCCGCGCGGTCGTTGCTGGACGGCCGGCCGATGCCGCCGAGGCCCGACGACCTGTACGGCGACGGCCACGCGGCCGAGCGGATCGTCGATGAACTGGTCGCGGCCTGCCAGGCGCCCGATTCGGGGCCTCGCCCGCATTGACAGCCCGGGCGCCCGAAGCCCATAATCCCGTCGGCGATTCGCCGCAGGGAGGCCTGGAATGCCGTTCGACTGGATGAGCCCCAAGCGGAACGAAGCCTTCGTGAAGACCATCGCGGGGCGTTTCGACCAGATGCTGCGCCTGGAAGTCGAGCAGCGCGCCCGCCTGCTGATGAACCTGGGCTTCGCCCGGGACGCCGTGGTCAAGCGCCTCCAGGACCGCATGAAGTGGGACTTCGAGACATCGAAGGTCCCGCCGCTGTTCAAGGAGGTGACCTCCATCGTCGATCGCGTATTTCGACGGGAGCACCGCTGACGTGTCCCCGATCCGCCCCGATCTCCCTTCTTCATCGACCCGGGACAGTTTCGGACCTCCGAGCACCGAGGACGAGGGACTGGTCGTCACCTACCTGCTGAAGGGCGATCCGGCGGACTGCGCCCGTCGGGCCCGGCTGCTGTCCATCGAGCAGACCGCCGAGGTGAGCCCGGGCCTGTGCGCCGGGGAGTTCTTCGAGAAGCACGTGCTGGGCCGGGTGGAATCGGTCGTGCCCGCGGGCCCGGACCGGTGCGAGGTGGTGGTCCGGTTCCCGGCCGACGTGGTGGGGACCGAGTTCGCCCAGCTGTTCAGCGTGGTCTTCGGCAACGTGAGCCTCTGGGAAGGCGTTCGCGTGGCATCGGTGCGGCCCACCGCTGCGCTCGCGGCCCGGATCGGGGGCCCGCGGTTCGGCATCGCCGGCGTGCGCACCCGCCTGGGGGTGCCCGAGCGGCCCCTGCTGATGTCCGCGGTGAAGCCGCTGGGGCGGTCGCCGTCGGAACTGGCCGCCTACGCCTACGACCTGGCCCGCGGCGGGATCGACCTGGTCAAGGACGACCACGGGATCACCGACCAGGTCTTCGCGCCGTTCGAGGCCCGGGTGGAGGCCGTGTCCGCGGCGGTGGCCCGCGCGAACCGCGAGACCGGCCGCAGGTGCCTGTACTGCCCCACGGTCACCGGGCCGGCCGACGTGTTGGTGGACCGGGCGCGCTTCGCCCGGGACGCGGGCGCCGGCGCCGTGCTTCTGTCGCCGCTGGTCGTCGGGCCGGACTTCCTGCGCGTGGTGGCCCGCGAGGCGGACCTGCCCGTCGTCGCCCACCCGGCGCTGGCCGGCGCGTTCTTCGCCCACGACGACCACGGGATCGCGCTGCCGGCGCTGCTGGGCACCCTGATGCGCCTGGCCGGCGCGGACCTGGTCGTGTTCCCCGGGTGGGGCGGGCGCTTCCCGTTCACGCGGGAGGGCTGCGCGGCGGTGGACCGGGCGTTGAAAGACGACCTGGGCGGCGTCCGGCCAGCGTTCCCGGTCCCGGCGGGCGGCCTGTCGCTGTCCCACGTACCGGAACTGCTGGGCGTCTTCGGTCGCGACGTCGTGTTCCTGATCGGGTCCGCCCTGTACGAAAGGTCGCCGGACCTGGCCGCCAACGCCGCGTATTTCCTGTCCCTGGTGGAAGCGCGCCCCGACTGAGGCGCTTCGGGAGGTCCCCATGGTGCGGGTCGTGGTCGCGGGCAACTCGGTGGCGCTGCACGTGGCGCCGCGCCGGGACGAACGCGATTCGGGCACCTACGCCGATCACCTGCGCCGTCGGCTGGAGCCGCTGGGCGGGGCCGTGGTCAACGTCGCCTGCCGCAGCAACCTGGTGGACGAGGACGACCTGGAATTCATGGCGAACTGCCAGCGCAACGACCCCGACGTCGTGATCCTCCAGTACGGCATCAACGAGGCGGCCCCCCGGATCCTGCCCCGGCCCCTGTGGATGTGGCTGAAGGGACCCCAGTCGTTCGGGATCGCCAAGTCCGTCCTGCGCAAGGTCGAGGGCGGCCTGGAACCCCGCCTGATCCGCTGGGGCCGTGCCGGAGGGTGGATCGGGCCGAAGCGCTTCGAGGAACTGCTCCGGTACAAGATCCGCATCGTGCTGAAGGAAAGCGCCGCGGTGCCGATGGTCCTGAACATCGGGCCGACGACCCCCGACCTGGAACGCGTGCTGCCGGGCGTGACCGCCTCGGTGCATCACTACAACGAAATCATGGGACGGCTCTGCCGGGAGGAAGGAGCCGTGCTGGTGGACATCCATGCCCTGGTGCGCGAGCAGGGCCTGTCGATCCAGCCGGACGGGGTCCACCTGACGGCCGAGGGTCACCGCTGCGTGTGCGATCTGCTGTGGGAACGGCTTCGCGAGCGCTTCCCCGACCTGCCACCGTGCCTGGACCGGACGCTCAGCGACGAAGCCACGAAGGAACGCGGGCCGGGTTGAGGCGCATCAGTCGCATCATGGGCGCGACCTCGTCGTCGAAGCGCGCGATGCGCAACCGCAGGATCCCCATCACGTACAGGGCCCCGAACAGCGTGCCGGCCACCGCCAGCCGGAGGATCGCGGGGAGCGGTTCGGGCATCAACAACCGCACCAGCGCGAACGAGCCGTAGCCGGTCGCGAGGGCCCACGCGGCCAGCCCGAGCAGGCGGCCGACCGGGTAGACCCGCGTCGGCGGCTGCCGGATCACGTACTTCACCAGCCCGACCTGCCAGGCCGCGTGGAGGTATTCGCCCACGACGTAGCCCAGGGCCGCGCCCACCGTGCCCATGTCCAGCACGTAGCCGAAGAAGATGACGCTGAGCGGGCCGGTGAACACGGCCACCACCGTGATCGACGCGTACCACCCCGTGCGGCCCATCGCCTGGAGGACCGAGGAGCAGAACAGCACGCGGGGCAGGACGCCCAGGATCGCGATGCGCATCACGTCGGCGCTTTCGAGGTACCTTTCCGAAAACAGGACGCGGACGATGTCCTCGGCGCCGCCCGACACCGCGCCGACGATCCCGAACAGGATCAGGGCGGCCTTGAAGGACGCACGACCCCACAGGGCGACCAGATCGGCCCAGAGGCCGGCGTGGACCATGCCGGAGAAGTCGGCCACCAGCACCGCCATCGCCCGCAGCACGAACGTGTAGGCCAGCGATACCGCGTAGGTGCCGTTGATATAGATGGCGTAGGTCGCGGCACCGAACAGGGCGGAAACCAGCAGTTTGTCCCCGGCCAGCGCCATGGGCGCCAGCAGCGTGGCCCCGAAGATGGGCGCCGAGAAGCGCAGGATGTCCCGGCCCAGGCCCGGGCGCCAGGCCATCCGTACGTCCTGGAGGGGACGGAAGATCACGAAGACCGCGATGGTTTCGGCGACCGCGCCTGCCAGCACCCAGGCGAAGACCCCGACGGTGAGGTCGGCGCCCAGGAAGACCGGGATCAGCACCGCCGCCGCCGTCATCGCCCGGGAGGCCGCCTGGAGGATCGTCATGGCGACCAGGCGCGACTGGCAGACCAGCGTGGGGTCCAGGATCATCTGGGGCAGCAGGAACAGCGGCAGCGGGAAGAAGACCCGCAACAGAGGCGCCAGGTGCTCGCTGCCGAAGCGGGCGGCGATGAGGTCCGCGCCGAAGAAGAGGATGGCCGAAACCACGGCGCCGGTGGCCAGCAGCGCGAGGTGCGCGGCGACCAGGAACCCCTTCCTCCGCGACGGATCGAGCCGCGGCAGGAAGTAGTAGACCGCGTCGGGGAGGCCCACTGCCAGGGGCCCGGCCAATACGGAGTAGATCAGCAGGATCTGCTGGAAGGCGCCATAGAGCGACCGGTCGGTCAGGGTCCAGGCGAGGCCCGACGACAGCACCATGCCGAGGCCCATGTTCAGGACCTGGCTGACGGCCAGCAGGATCGCCTTGGACGTGCGGGAAGCGGCAGGGGCGTGCGGGGCCGCTGGGTCGGGCGCGAGCGGGACTTGGGGGGCGGCAGGCGGTGTCACGCGTCGGACTCTAGCATAGTTTGGCCCTCGGCCGTGCTTGACGGCCCCACGCGAACCCGATACAACGGCTCGAACCGCCTGGGTCGGGGAGGGCGCATGGGCACGGGACGCGCGGCTCGAAACCACGGATTCGCGAGGCAGCCCCACAGGGCCTGGGGGGCCGCGGGAATCGCCCTGATGCTGGCGTTTTCGCTGGCATCCGTGGCCGCGCGGGCCGAGGAGCCTCCGGCTCCGACCCCCGCGACGGGTGTCGCTGCGACCGCCGCGGTGCCCTCCGGGACGGTGCCTGCCGCGACCGTCCCCACCGCCCCTGACATGACCCCCGCCGCGGCCCCTGCTGCGACTCCCGCCCCGGCCCCTGGCGTGGTCCCGGCTGCGGCCCCCGCCGCCCCGGCGGCAGCGGCCTCTCCCGAGCCCGGCACGCCCTCGAACACGCTGGAACTGCCCCCGTCCACGGCGCCCGCGAGCGCGGCCGGGACGCCCACCGGGTCTCTGGCCGGTCCGGCCGCGACGCCTGCCGCGGCTCCTGCTCCCGGCGCCACTCCCGCCCCGGGAACCGCCGCGGCGTCCGAAGGCTCAGGCGGCCTGTCGCAGCAGCTCGGGTCGGTCTTCCACACTGACAAACTGAAGGTCGATGGCTACTGGTGGGTGCATTTCAACCATGTCTCCTCGTTCCCGCTGGACGAAAAGGGCGGCAAGGACGGCCTGGTCCAGGCCCTGGACCACCGGCTGCGCATCCGTCCGACCCTGGCGCTGTCCCCCTCGGTCGACATCCATGCCAACCTCGACGTGCTGGCCGGCCAGTTGTGGGGCGACACCAGCAGTGCCGCGGCCTCCGAGCAACTGGTGCCCCGGAACCGGAACTCGTTCACGACGCAGTCGGCGCTCCGTGAACTGTACCTGGAGTGGCGCTCGAAGGGCGGCGCGCTGCGCGTCGGCCAGGTCGCGTCCCAGTGGGGCCTCGGGCTGGTGGCGAACAACGGCGAGGATCGCGACGAGAACTTCGCGGACACCCGGTTCGGCGACCGGACCGAGCGCGTCCAGTTCACGTTCCAGCCCGCGACCTGGGGCACCGACAAGGCCTGGGCGAAGGGCCTGAACGTGTCCGTGGCCGGCGATCTGGTCTTCTGGGACGATCATGCGGACCTGGTGTCGGGCGACAAGGCCTGGCAGTTCGTGGGCGCGGTCTGGTGGCAGGGCACCGCGATCCCGGGGGCCTGGGACACCTTCACCGGCGTCTACGTGGCCTACCGGAACCAGAAGTACGACGACGGCGACCGCCTGACCGCGACCGTCGTGGACCTGTTCACCCGGCACGCCCTGCCCCTGGGTTCCAAGGGCACCCGGCTGGTCCTGTCCCTCGAGGGCGTCGTGACCACGGGGCGCACCGACGCGGTGCGGTTCGAGCGCGCGAAGAACGGCGTGGACCTCCTGCAGCTCGGCGGGGTCCTGCGGGCGGACCTCGAGGTCCCGGCGTACCACCTGGTCCCGTCCTTCGAACTGGGCCTCGCATCGGGCGACAAGGATTCCCGCGATGGAACGGCCCGCGGCTTCACGTTCGACCCGGACTTCCAGGCCGGCATGATCCTCTACAAGCAGGTGCTGGGCCGGATGAGCGCGTGGGCGGTTTCTCGCGCATCGGATCCGGCGCTGTCGGCGACGCCGGCGAAGGGGTACGAGCAGGCCCTGACCAATGGCGCCATCACCAATTCCCTGTATGTCTACCCGCGCTTGAAGTGGTCGCCGATGAAGGGGCTCGACATCCGGCTGGCCTTCCTGTGGGCCCGGTCGATGGTTCCCCTGGTCGATGCCTACAGCGCTTCGGTCAAGAACGGCGGCTATCCCCGGTCGTACCGGAACGGCCCGCCTTCCACGGATCTCGGCTGGGAAATCGACGGCGGCATCTCCTACAAGACTCCGAACTTCTGGGGCCCCTTCTTCGTGCGGCTGGGCCTCCAGGGCGGCTGGTGCAAGCCTGGCGCGGCCTTCGCCGACACGAATGGGAAGGGCCTTGGGGCCGTGTGGGAGGCCCGCGTGCTGGCCGATCTCGGGTTCTAGGTCCCCCGGTACCGTTCACCCGACGCATTGCCTTGTGATATAAACGGTCTCCCGGCCCCTGCGGCGCCACCGCGGAACCGGTCCGGAAGCCGACGAAGGAGGAGAACCGATGAGCGACGACCCCACGAGCAAGCCGGAAGCGACCCCCGAGTCCGCCCCGGACGCAGGCAGGGCTGCCGATGCCTCCCGGTCCGTCGAGGACCTGAAGGCGAAACTGGGCCTGAAGACGAAGAAGACCGAGGAAGCCGAAGCGTCGCGCCCGAAGGCGCCGTCCGCGGCGGACTTCTCGCTGGGTCTCGGGGAAAAGGCGGGCGCCGCCCCGACGCCGGCCGTGGCCTCGACGACGGCCGCCGCGCCCCATGCGGATCTCGGCGAGCCCCTGCAGGCAAAGACCCTCGAAAACAAGCATTTCGTGGCCATCGCGGCCCTCGGGGCCCTGATGCTGATCATCGGGATCTTCTTCGGCGGCGTGCTGAAGGGCCGCGCCCTGGAAAACTCGAAGACGCGCGAAGCGAAGCACCTGATCGAGTACCTCACCGAAACGCCGCTGGCCCAGACCGGCAAGGCCGGCACCACGATCATGGGCGCCCTGCAGGCCCACGTGGGTGAAATCAACCGCGTCGTCGATGTGCTGGGCAAGGCCTCCGAGTCGAAGGACGTGAAGGTCCGCCTGGACGCCGAAAAGGAACTGGCGGCGTTCCTGAAGCGGGCCCAGGAGTATCGCGACCTCAAGCCCTATTTCTCGCTGGACCAGGTGTACCCCGGGATCGTGTTCAACGGCGAACTGGCCTCCCAGGTCGTCAACTACGTCGAGGGCGTCAAGGGCCTGTACGACGAAACGGTGCTGCTGGCCCTCGAAGCCGACACCCTGGACCGCGTGACCGAAACCGAGGAGAAGGGCGTCGGCGCGACCCACGTGATCTACATCCCGGCGCCGGGCGCCGACGGGTCGCGGAAGGCCGTGTGGATCCAGGCCGTGGACAAGGAGAACCCGCGCCAGGGGGACTCCGGCGTGGAATTCGCGGTGCTGCCCGTGGGCAGCGACAAGGCCATGGTCGTCCCGGCGTCGTCGCTGGCCGAAATCAACATCACCCCGATCGCGAAGGAAAAGTCGGTCCTGTATCGCACGGCGATCTACGACCGCGTCCGCGCCCGCCTCGGCCAGATGAAGATGGTGTCGGACCTGGTGAACTTCGATCCCCTCAAGGAAAAGCTGCAGAAGTACGCGTCCCGCGGCTCCTACATCACGCTGTTCTAGGCGCGCTTCGTGTCCCCCACCCGCCAGTCCGTGGTGCCCCTGCTGGCCGTCTTTCCGGCGCGTTCCGCCTCGGCCGCCCTGCTCGCGCCCTGCCTCCCCGACATCGCCGCGTCGCTGGGCACCTCGTACGAGGGCATCGGGTCGCTGGTGGGCGCCGTCTGCGTCGGAAGCGCCCTGGGGGTGCTGGCGGTGGGCCTGCTGGGGCGGCGGGCCCGGCCGCGCACGCTGCTGGTCGGCGGCGCGGCGCTGCAGGTCGCGGCCCTCCTCGCTTTCGTTTCCTGCCGGACCCTGGGCGCGGGCCGCGTGGTCGCCCTGTTCTATGGCGCGGCCGCCATCGCGGATCTTTCCGCGACGGCCCTGCTGGCCGCGATCGGAGGGGAGCGCCGGGGACGGTTGTTGAGCCATGCGCACGGTCTGTACGCCCTCGGTGCGGTGATCGTGCCCCTGGCGGCGGGGGTGATCCTGGACGCGGGCGGCACCTGGCGGATGCTGTTCGTCGGCGCCGCCGCGATCGGCGCGCTGACGTTGATCGGGGTGATCCTGTCGGGTGCCGGGCGCGGGGTGTCGGACCCGGCCGGGGATTCGGCAGGCGCCACGGGAATGGACCTGTGGCGCCTGGCCGCGTTCCGCCGGGGGGCGCTGGCCACGACCCTGTACATCGGCGCGGAGGTCGGAGCGATCATCTGGCTGCCCACGTGGTTCCGGGACCGGTTCGGGGCGTCGCTGCCCGTCGCGGCCGCTTCGGTGGCGGTGTTCTGGGCGTCGATGACGGCCGGACGGCTGCTGCTGGCGCCTCGCGTGGATCGTCCCGACGCCCGCGCCTTCGTTTCGCGCCTGGCCGTCGTTTCGGCCTGTGCGTGGGTCGGGGTCCTGCTGTCCGGGCACGTGGCGGTGGCGCTGGTCGGAGTGGCGCTGTTCGGGCTGGCCATGAGCGTGTGCGCGCCGGCGCTCCAGGGGTTCACGGTCCATCCCTTCCCGGGTTCAGAGGCGTCCGTGTTCGGCTGGCTCTCGACGGTGGCCGGGGCCACGGGCGCCGCGATGTCCTGGACGATCGGCGCCGTGGCCGAGCGGATCCAGGGACTGCCGGAGGCGGGAAGCGCCGCGGCCGGGGCGGGTCTCACCTGGGCCTTGTCCGGCTCTCCGATCCTGCTGATGGCAATGGCGGCGGTGGTGGCGCGACCGGGAGCCGTCGGGGTCAGGGACGGGACTCGTCCGTCCTCGTGACCACGCCAGCGATGCGCGGAGCCTTTGCGACGTAGCGGTTCACCTCGGTCAGCGCCCACTCGTCCGCGTCGTCGAACCGCAGGGCCACCCCCACGTCCCTCGTCGCGACCCCCTCGCGAGCCGGTTCCACGCGAATGACCTCGCCCGTGATTTCGATGTGGCAGGACGACGACGGCAGCAGGAAACGCACCGTCACGGCGTCGTTCAACTGGTAGGGGGCCATCGTCATCAGGAACATGCCGGTCACGCTGATGTCCCGCGCGATCGCCGATCCCGAGTGCCCGCGAACCTCCTCGCGGATCTCGACTTCGCCCCGGAACGGCCGCCGGTTCGCGTTCCTGCGCTCGTTCATGGCAACGCCTCCTGCCGCGGCTCGCGCGGCACCAGCACCCCGACGCGGTCCAGAGCCTCCCGTCCGGCATAACACAGGAAGCCCTCCGACGAACAGAGGGACGCGAACCGCTCAAGCCCGGCCGGGGAACGCGGGTACTCGACCAGCATCACCGACACCCCCGCCCGTGCCGCGCGCCGCAGGGGTTCCAGGGTCGCCGCCAGGGCCCGGGGGGGCGCCAGGGACTCGCCGCTCAGGACGTGGCCCTCCGCCAGGATGCCCGACAGGACCTCCAGCAGCCCCGGCCGGCCCATCAGGACGAACGGGTTCGATGCGACCACCAGGAATCCGGGGGCGCGCAAACGGGCGTGCCGGGCCAGTGCCGCGATCAGGTCGGCCATGCGGGCGGGCGCGTCGGCGCGTCCGTCGTCCACCCAGGTTTCGGCCGCGTCCACGGTGTCCAGGAACACCCCGTCGAACCCGGCGTCCAGGATCCGGTTGACCCAGGCGTCCCTGCCCGAAAACAGCACGGCATGCCACGCCGGATCCCAGAAGCGGACCCGCACGTTGCCCGGCCAGTTCGGGTTCGGGCGGTCCAGGAAGGACGCGGCGCCGCCGTTGGCTGCCCGGTTCCAATAGTACCGGTAGTCCTCCGCCTCGCCCACGCTGACGTAGGCCAGCACGATCCGCGGGGGCCGGCCCAGGCGCCAGCGGAGTCGACGGACGTCCCAGCGGGTCAGTTGGCGGGCGCCGCTTCCGTCCCAGGACGAGTCGATGATCAGGACGTCCGGATCCGCCCGGTCGATGGAGGCCGTGTTCATCTGCTGGAACTGGACCAGCAGCGTGCGAGCCGAGGCCAGCCGTGCCGCCGACCTTCCCCGGGGGCTGCAGGCGTCGAAACCGTCGGGCACCTCGGTCGCGGGTCCCGCGCGGACGGCCTGCCGCAGCGCAGCCGACGCGCGGGCCTCCAGCGGGCAGGCGGCCGGGGCCAGCGCGGTCGCCGTGCCGACGATCCAGGGGAGCAGCAGGATGAGGGCGGCATTCACGAACCGAGGATGCCACGTCGCCGAGGGCGGGACAACCATTCACAGGCGGACCACGCCCGGTTCCGGTGCTAGAATCTGCCGATCGCCGGAAGGGAGTCGGACGTGAAGCGTGGGTGTGCGACGGTGGCGCTGGCCTGGATGCTGGCCCTTTCACCCGGTTCCGCCTCGGCCGGGCCCTTCGAGGACCACCTGGACACGCAGGCCATCGGAGCGGCCGCCTTCCGGGCGGCGCACGCCTCCTGGGATGGGCGGGGCGTGGTCATCGCGGTGCTGGACACCGGGGTGGACCCCGGCGCGCCGGGCCTCGCACGCACCTCAACGGGCGAGGTCAAGGTCATCGAAACCCGCGATTTCAGCGGGGAATCCAACGTGGACCTCGAAACGCCTTCCCGGGAGACCGGCGAGGACGGGCGCCCGGTGTGGCGTGCCCGCGGATCCTGGGTCCGCGGGGTCGATTCGGTCCCCGGCCTGGCAGAAGGCTCCCCAATCACGCTGGGCTTCCTGGACGAATCGCGCTTCAAGAACTCGCCCGTGTCGGATCTCACCGGCAACGGGCGGACCGACGACCGGATCGCGATCCTGGTGTTCCGGGGCGCCGATGGCGAATGGCGCGCCGTGATCGACCATGACGGCGATCACGACCTGGCGGGCGAGGCGGTGCTGCGGTCCTACGAAAAGGGTTTCGAGCACGTCCGGTTGGGCGGCGGCGGCGACCCCTCGCGCGAGTCCGCCAAGGTGCCGGTGTCCGTGCGACTGGGCGAGGACGCGCCGCACCGGATCGAACTGCACGTGGTGGCGGGCAGCCACGGGACCCACGTGGCGGGCATCGCGGCGGGCTTCGGGCTCAACGGGAAGGCGGGATACGACGGCATCGCACCCGGGGCGAAGATCCTGTCCCTGAAGATCGGCGACAGCACCCTGGCGGGCGGCGCCTCGGTGACGGAAAGCATGAAGAAGGCACTGGACTTCGCGGCGAAGTGGTCCCGGGAGAAGGGCCTGCCCGTGGTCGCGAACATCTCGTACGGGATCGGGTCGGCCATCGAGGGCGACGCCGACATCGACCGGTTCCTGGAACGTTTTCAGGAGGAGAACCCGACCGTGCTGGTGGTGACGTCGGCCGGGAACCAGGGGCCGGGCCTTTCCACGGTAGGGACGCCGGGCGCGTCCCGGGGTGTCCTCTCGGTCGCCGCGGTGCTGACGCCCGCGCTGTCCGAAGGGCTTGTCGGGGCACCGGGCCCGCTGCAGGTGTTTTCGTTCAGTTCGCGCGGGGGCGAGGCGTCCAAGCCGGACGTCGCCGCGCCCGGCATCGCGGCGTCGTCCGTCCCTCCATGGGAGCGCCACGACGTGATGCGCGGGACTTCGATGGCCGCTCCCCAGGTGTCGGGGGCCGCGGCCCTGGTCCTGTCGGGTTTCGTGGCCGGCGAAGCCGGGCGCCCCTGGCATTCGGGCATGGTGAGGCAGGCGCTGCGGGACGGCGCCCGCCCGATCCCGGGGTTCGGGGTGCTGGATCAGGGCGCAGGCCTTGCGGATGTGGGCAGGGCGTACGATGCGCTGGCCGCCCGTTCAAGGGACGTCGATGCCCGGTGGATCGTGGGGGTGGAAGCGACGACCGAGGTTCCGACCCTGGGCGGGCGAAAGGCCGCCGGGGCGTTCTGGCGGGCGGGCGGCTATGCGCCGGGTGCGGCAGACCCGGTGGACGTGTCGATCCGCGCCCGGTACCTGGCCTCCGCTCCGGGCGGGACCCGCAGCCAATCCTGGATCAAGTTTGCCCTGACGACGGACGCCGGCTGGATCCACCTGTCGTCCGGGGCCGTCGCGATTCGCGGCGGCGAGTCATCGACCGTGCGCCTCTGGATCGATCGGGCCGCGGTGTCCGCGCCGGGCCTGCACGCGGGCACGGTGACCGGTCGTGCCCCGGGGGGCCTTTCGTTCCAGTTCCCGGTGGCCGTGGTGGTCCCCGAGCGTATCACGGTCGGGGGGGAGGGCCCCCCGGCGGTCGTTCGTCGCGCCGTGGGCGTGTCACCAGGCGGCGTCGTGCGCCTGTTCCTGTCCGCGCCGCCGGGTGCGTCCACCTGGTCCGTCCGGGTGAAGCCCTCGGAAGGCAAGGCGGCGTCGCTGCTGGCGGCGCTGTACGACGGCGCGGGCCATCGCCTGCCGGTCGATGGGGCCGTGTCTTCCATCGAGGGCCGCGAGGCGCGCTGGGCCCTGGCCGACGCCGAACTGGGGGAAGGCGGCACGATGGAACTGGACCTGGTGGGTGCCCTGGTCCCGCCGACTTCGTCGATGGTCGATGTCGAGGTCCGTTTCGGGGGCCTGGTGGCTGCGCCGATCACGTCCCTGCGTTCCGAACCCGGCAAGGCTCCCGCGGTCGATCTGTCGGTCGAGAACCGGATGACGGTCCCGTTCGACGGCGAAGTGCACGGCGAGATCCGGGGGTATGAGCGGACGTTCAGCCGGTCGCTGGAAGGCGACGTCGTGAAGCACAACTTCACGACGTCGCCCGAGATCGAATCGGTGGAGTTCGACCTCGAGATGTCCCCCGAGGACTGGAACCGCTTCACCGACGTCGCCCTCAACGTCGTCGATCGCGAGGGCAAGGCGGCGCTCCAGACCGGCTTCAGCAACCGCAAGGTCAAGGTCGCGTTCAAGGCCCCGGCCGGGCCGAACGGCTCGGACTGGACGCTCGAGGTCCGCGCCGGTCGGGCGGTGCGCGGCGGGCCCGCGGGCGAGGTTCGCATCACGGAACGCTACATCACCCGGGAACATGTCTCGTTGACCGGCACTGTGGACGGCGGCCAGCGCGTGCGATTGTGGCCCACGGTCCGCACGAAGGTCCGCATCGTCGCCGGGGCGACGCCCAGGGCGCTTCCCGCAGGCACCTCGTGGACGGGTTCCATCGACTTCACCGACCGTCGAGACGGCACGCCCTGGTTGCGCGTCCCGTTCCGGGCCGGGTACTGACCCGGAGGCCCGGATGCACCGGTTCGTGTTCGCCACGTTCAACCGCGGGAAGGTTCGCGAGGTGGCCGGGATCCTGTCGGGCCTGGGCGTCCAGATCCTGTCGCCCGCCGACCTGGGCGTCGCGGCCCTGGCGGAGGAGACCGGCGACACCTTCCTGGACAACGCGGTGTTGAAGGCGGCCGGCGTGTTCCACGCCACCGGCCTGCCGACGTTCGCCGACGACTCGGGCCTGGAGGTTGCAGCCCTCGGCGGGGCGCCCGGTATCCGCTCCGCCCGCTATGCCGGCGGCGACGGTCACGACGACGCGGCGAACATCGCGAAACTGCTGTCCGTGCTGCGCGGCATCGAGGATCGACGCGCCCGGTTCGTCTGCACCGTGGCGTGCCTCGTCCGTCCCGGGGACCTGCCCCGCGGGCTGCCCGAACCGCTGTCGCCCGCAGTGCGCCTCGTGTCGGGGCATCCGTTCACGCCGGCCGGGGCCCTCCTGCTGGTCGCCGAGGGCGAGGTCGTCGGGCGGATCATCGACACCCCCCGGGGGCACGACGGTTTCGGCTACGACCCGGTGTTCTGGCGGGACGACGTCGGCAAGACCTTCGCCGAACTGACCGCCGACGAAAAGAACGGGTTCTCGCATCGTGGCAACGCCTTCCGGGCCCTCGGGGAAGCGCTCGGTCGGGTCCTGGCCGGGGACGGGGAGAATCGGGGATGACGTGGGCGCCGCCCTACGGCAGGCTGTCCGAAACGGGCGAACTGGCCGAGCGGGCCATCGCCCTCGCGGGCCTCGCCTCGCCCTGCCGCCTGTGCCCCCATCGCTGCGCCGTGGATCGCGCGGCCGGCGGCAGGGGCATCTGCGGCCTGCCCGCCGGGGCGGTCGTCGCCGCCGCGACCGCGCACTTCGGCGAGGAGCCGGAGATATCGGGCACCCGGGGGTCGGGCACCGTGTTCTTCGGGGGCTGCAACCTGCGCTGCGCATACTGCCAGAACTCGACCATCAGCCAGGGCGCGGACATGCGCCGCCGCCCCGTCACGACGTCGGCCGACCTTGCGGCCATGATGCTGGACCTGGCAGGCCGGGGCGTCCACAACATCAACTGGGTCACCCCGTCCCACGTGGTCCCCTGGGCCGTCGCAGGCCTGGACGCTGCCGCTGCGGCAGGGCTGGCCCTGCCCGTCGTCTACAACTCCAGCGCGTACGATTCGGCCGAGGTGCTGCGGTTGCTGGACGGCGTGGTCGATGTGTACCTCCCCGACCTGCGCTATTCGGACGACGATGCCGCGAAGGAGTTCAGCGGGGTCGAGGGATACGTGGCGGCGTCCCGGGCCGCGATCGTCGAAATGGCGCGCCAGGTCGGCACGGCCAACGACGTCGGGCCCGACGGGACGCTCCGTCGCGGCCTGATCGTGCGGCTGCTGGTCCTGCCGAACGACATCTCGGGGGCCCGGGAGTCCCTGGCCTTCCTGCGTGACGCTCTGGGCACGGCAACCCGCATCGCGCTGATGGCCCAGTACTTCCCGGCCCACAAGGCGCCCGACGAGCTGCTGCTGTCCCGTCGCACGTCGGTCCGGGAGTACCAGCGGGTGCTGGACGTCGCCGAGCACATGGGATTCGACAATGCGCTGGTGCAGGAAATGGAGGCCCAGGACTTCTACCGCCCGGACTTCGACCGGGGGGCCGAGCCCTTCGCCGACGCGGCCCACTTCCAGGGCCTCGGGACGACCGACGGCCGGCGGGAGGATTCACGATGAGCGCGGACGCGGGCGTCTTCATGGACCTTCACTCGCACTGGCTGATGAACGGCCACTACCTGCGGCACCCCTTGTCGCGGAGCCGCCCGGATCCTCTGCCGTTCGGTCCCTTCGGGAACCGGGTCGACCTCGACGGGGCCCTCCGGGGAGGCGTCGGCTGCGTGACCTTCGCCGCCTACGCGCCTCTCAGCCCCCTGTTCTGGGTGCCGAGGTCCGAGGCGACCCTGGCCCAGATTCGAACCTTTTATCGCGTCGCCCGCGAGTCTGGCGGTCGCCTGCGCCCCGTGCGAACGGGGACCGAGGCCCGGTCCGCGGCGGCAGACGGCGTGGTGGCGGGCGTCCTGTCGGTCGAGGGAGGCCACAGCCTGGACGGCAACCCGGCGATGCTGGACGCGTTCGCCGAACTGGGCGTCCGTTCCCTGACACTGGTCCACTTCGTGGCGAACGACCTGGGGGACGCCAGCGAGTCGGCCAGGAAGCCCTGGAGCGGCCTGTCCCCCCTGGGTCGCGTCGTCGTGTCCCGCCTGCGTTCGCTGCGGATCCTGCCGGACGTCGCCCACCTGTCGGACGATGGCGTCGAGCAGGTGCTGGGCCTGGCCGGCGGCCCCGTGATCACGTCCCACACCGGCATGCGCGCCCTGGTGGACCGTCCGCGCAACCTCCCCGACGGCCTGGCCCGGGGGATCGCCCGCTCAGGCGGCGTGGCGGGCATCATCCTGTTCCCGCCCTTCCTTTACGGACGGAGCGTGCTGCGGCAGCCCTTGGATCGCTTCCTGGACCACGTCTGCCATGCGGCGTGGGTGATGGGTCCCGCGCACGTGGCGGTCGGATCGGACATGGACGGGTACACCTGGACTCCCCGCGGGATCGGGGGGTATTCCGACTGGCCGGTGCTGGGCGATGGCCTTGCCCGCCGGGGCTTTTCGGCCGGTGAGGTCGAGGGGATCCTGGGCGGCAACGCGCTGCGCGTCCTGGACGCCTAACTTGGTCCTCATACCCGCACGCGCGTAGAATGGGACGTCGGGAATTCCCGGGGGATTGCGATGGTCGTCAGCGAGGTGACACGGGAACGGGTCGTGTTCCTGGTGGACGACGAGGACCGCAATCTCGTGCTCTTCCAGAAGGCGCTATCGACCCAGGGCTACGCCCTGCACACCTTCACCAACGGTGCCGACGTGCTGGTGCACATCGAACGGGGCGTGCTCCCCGACCTGGTGGTCACGGACGTGATGATGCCCGGCATGGACGGCCTGACCCTGTGCGCGGCCCTCAAGGCGCATCCCCGGACGCGTACCGTGCCGATCGTGCTGGTCACCGGCCTTGAAGACGTGCGGGACAAGGTCCGGGGCCTGGAGGCCGGCGCCGACGACTTCTTGACCAAGCCCTTCCACCCGATGGAATTGAAGGCCCGTGTCCGATCGTTGCTGCGCATCAAGACCCTGACAGACGAACTGGAGGCCCGGAACCTCCTGCTGATCGACGAGAAGGGGCTGCTGGAGGAGCGTGTCAACGAGCGCACGGCCGATCTGGAGGACCTGACGATCGGCATCGTGGCCGCCCTGGAAAAGGCCAACGCGCTGAAGGACGGCGACACCGGCCACCACATCCGCCGGGTCTGCGCGTACGCCCATGTCGTGGCCGCCCGCGTCGGCATGGACCGCGAGCAGGCCGCCAAGGTCCGGCGCTACGCCTCGCTGCACGACGTCGGCAAGGTCGGCATCCCTGATTCGATCCTGAAAAAGCAGGGCAGGCTGACCGTCGAAGAGTACGACGTGATGAAGCAGCACACCCTGTACGGATACGAGCTGCTGGGACTGGCCCGGGCCGACGAGATGGCGCGCAACATCGCGTTGTGGCATCACGAGCGGTTCGACGGACGGGGCTACCCGCACGGGTTGAAGGGCCCTGACATCCCCCTTGCGGCCAGGATCGTGGCCCTGGCGGATGTCTACGACGCCCTTACGTCGAGGCGTTGCTACAAGGAAGCCTATTCGACCGCCGAGGCCGAGCGCATCATCCGGGACGAATCAGGCGGCCATTTCGATCCGGAGATCGTGGCTGCCATGTTCGGCGCGATCGACACGATCCACACCGTCCGGGCCCGGTACGCGGATCCCGGCCAGCCCTGAGCGCAGCGAGGCCTCGATGTCCGGAGCGCCTGGCCCCGTCGCCGTCACCCCCCCCCGGCTGGTCGTGCTGGTCGGCAAGGGGGGAGTGGGACGCAGCACCCTTGCGGCCTCCCTGGGCCTCGTGGCCTCGCGTCGCGGCCGCCGGGCCCTGGTGGTGGAGGTGGCGGCCGGCGCGGTCGTGCCGGGGATGTTCGGCGTGATCGGTCGCGGGTACGAGCCGGTGCCCTTGGCGCCGAACCTGTGGACGCATCGCGTCCTGTGGGAGGACGCACTTCGCGAATACGGCCTGATGAAGCTGAAGGTCCGGGCGCTGTACCGGGTGGTCTTCGAAAACCCGCTGGTCCGGCGCCTGCTCCCGGCGATTCCCGGCATTGCCGAGATCCTGGTGTTCGGGAAGATCGCCTACACGGTCAGCGACGGGCTTCCCGGGGTGGGGCCGCTGGACACGGTGATCCTGGACGCGCCGGCCACCGGCCACGGGGTGTCCCTGTTGACCGCCCCGTCGGTGGTGACGTCCACCGTTTCCTCGGGGCCCCTGGCCGACGATGCGCGGCGGCTGCGGGCCCTGCTGCTTGACAGGGTCAACACGCAGTTTCACATTGTCACGACCCCGGAGGAGATGCCGGTGGCTGAAAGCGAGGAGTTGTACGAGATCCTCGCGGTGGGCCAGGGGTTCCCCTTCGGGGCGGTGCTGGTGAACCAGGTCCGGGGGCGGGGACTGCGGCCCGCCCAGCGCGATCAACTGGGCCTCGCCGCCCGGTCGATCCACCGGACGGACGCGGCCTGCGCGGTGATGTCCGGCGCGCTGTTCATGGCCGATAGGGCCGAGGTCCAGCGCGTCCACATCCAGCGCCTGCGGAACCGCGTGCCGCTCCCGTTGATCGAGCTTCCGGACGTCGGGGGAGGACGGTCCCCGCGGGAACGCATCGAGGTCCTGGCCGATCACCTGGACGCCCGCCTGTGGAGGGAGGGGCGGTGACGGCGAACACGGCGTGTGGCGCGGGTCCGGCATGCCGGGTTCGTGCCTTCGCATGGAGGTGCCTTCTGGTCATACCCGTCGTCGCCTGTGGGACCCTTGCCCAGGATGCCCACCCTGCCGACTTCCACGCTCTGGCCAGCGACGTCGCCGCCGATGTGCCGGCCGCGGGCGGCATCCGGCTGGACGCCGTCGTCCACTGGGGCGGGGACGTGACCGCCGCGCGGTACGTGCTGGGCAACGGCCTGTCGTTGATCGTGATGCACGACCCGTCGGCGCCGGTGGCGTCGTTCCAGACATGGCTGGGCGTGGGTTCGCGGCAGGAGGTGAAGGGCCGCACCGGCATCGCCCACCTGTTCGAGCACCTGATGTTCAAGGGGACCCGCGACAACCCGCACTCCGTGTTCGACCGCCTGCTGGAACGGGCGGGAGCCCAGACGAACGCGGCGACCTGGCTGGACTGGACCTTCTACTACGAAAACCTGCCGGCATCGGAACTGGAACTGGCGATCCGGCTGGAGTCGGATCGGCTGGTGAACCTGGTGCTGACGCAGGAGCAACTGGACAGCGAGCGGGAGGTCGTCAAGAACGAACGCCTGTACCGGGTGGACAACGATCCGGACGGGGCCATCGAGGAGGCGCTGTTCGAGGAGTTGTTCCCGACGCATCCGTACGGGCGGCCGACCCTGGGCTACCTGCCGGACCTGGACGCGCTGACGCTTTCCGACTGCCGCACGTTCTACCGGACCTGGTACTCGCCCGGGAACGTGACGCTGGTGGTGGCCGGCGACGTGGACCCGCGGGAGGTGTTGCGGCTGGTGGCCCGCTACTACGGCGGCCTGGCGCCCGTGGACGTCCCGCGGGACGCGCCGCCGCCCGAGGCCGAGCCCGCGGGCGGGCCGAAGGTGCGCACGATGTCGCTGCCCATCGCGGCCGAGCGTGTCCGAATGGGATGGCGAACCGTGCCCGCCGCGTCCTCCGAGGCCTTTGCGCTGGACGTGGTCAACGAGGTCCTGTTCGCCACCGAATCCTCGCGGGTGCACGACCGGCTGGTGGAGCGGGAGGCCCTGGCGTCCGACGTGGACGGCGCGTCCGAGCCCCTCGCGCTGGACGGGGTGTTCGTGGTGGACGTGTTCCTGAACGAGGGCAAGTCGGCTTCCCAGGCCGCCGACATCGTGTTCGACGAACTGGGGCGCCTGGCGCGGAACGGCCCGTCGAAGATCGAATTGGACCGCGCCCGCAACCACCTGGAGGCGGCCTTCCTGCGGTCCCTGGTGACGGCCGGCGCCCGGGCGACGCAACTGGGCGCCTACGAGCGCACGGCCGGGGACTTCCGGCGGATGTTCACGTTCGTCGATGGCGTGCGGGGCGTGACGGCGTCGGACGTGCGCCGCGTCGCGGGCCGGTTGCTGACCCGGGAGCGCGCGGTGCTGGTGATCGGGAAGCCGGCATCCTAGCCGGCCTTCTGACCGGCCTTCTGGCCGGACGGGATCGCCAGCTCCCGGCAGCGGGCGGGGCGCAAGGCAACGCAAGGCAGGTCAAGGTGCAGCGGTCCCGCATCACGGCGGCGTTGCTGGGAGCGGTCCTCGGGACCGTGCTCCCCGGCGGAGAGGCGATGGCACAGGTTTCACAGGTCGATGGCATCCGGTTGATTCATGTCGCGCAGCCCGGCCTGGGGATCGTCCAGGTCGAGGTGGTGATCGAAAGCGGGTCGCTGCAGGACCCCGAGGGCCTCGAGGGCCTCGCCAACCTGACCGCGTCGATGCTGCTGCGCGGTACGAAGACGTGTTCGTACCGGAAGATCATGGGTTCGGTGAACGACCTCGGCGCCACGGTGGAGGCGGAGGCCCAGAAGGACGCGATCGTCGTGGCAGGCGACGTGATGCCGCGGTACCTGGACCGCTGGGCTGCCATCATGGCCGACGTGCTGGCGCACCCGACGTTCCCGGCGGATGCCTTCCGGCAGGAGCGCTCGCTGATCCTGGAGGACATCCGCAACCTGCGGGACGACGACGCCGAACTGGCCCGGCACTTCTTCGCCCGGTTCCTGTACCGGGGCCATCCGCTGGGCCGGCCCACCATGGGGTACGCCGCGACCGTCGCGAAGATCCGGCGCAAGGACTGCGAAACGTTCTACCGGGGGCACGTACGCAAGGGCAACGTGGTCGTGGTGGTCGCGGGCGACCTGGATCGGGCCGGCGCCGAGACGCTGGCCCGGACGCTGACCGCCGGGATCCCGGACGGGCCCCGGGACGTGCCCGCGTTGCCGACGCCGCCCGCCTTGAAGGGCTTGCGGGTGCTGATCGTCGACAAGCCGGATCGCACCCAGACCCAGGTGGCGCTGGGGCATCCGTCGATCGCCTGGCGGGACCCGGACCTGTTCCCGCTGCTGGTGGGCAACACCGCGATGGGGGGGACGTTCACGTCGCGCCTTGTCCGCGAAATCCGGGAGGTGCGCGGCTGGTCCTACGGAGTGGCGTCGTCGATCACGGCGGGGCGCGACTTCGGGACCCTGGTCGTGCACTTCTTCCCGAACACGAAGGACACGGTGCCGGCCATCCGGCTGGCCCTGGACATGCTGCGGGACGCGGCGGCACACGGCCTGCCCGAGGACGAGGTCGCCTTCGCCCGGGACCACCTGGCGAACCAGTTCCCGTTCCGGGTGGAAACGTCGCGCAAGCGTGCCGACGAGGTGCTGGCCGACCTTCTGTACGACCGCCCGGCGGGATTCCTGGACGGGTACATCGCCAGCGTGAAGGCCCAGGACGTCGGCGCCGTCGCTGCCGCCCTGCACCGCCAGTACCGCCCCGACGAGGCGGTCATCGTCGTGGTCGGTACCGCGAAGGACCTGGTGGACGACCTGAAATCGATCCCCGGCGTGGCCTCCGTCGAGGTGGTCCCGTACACCGCCGACGCGCTTCCCTGAAGCAGGAACCCGGACATACCGGGGGCGAAAGGCCCTTCAGCCCCCTTCCGGTAGGTCAGGCCGGGGCGTGCCTGCCCGCCGTTCCAGGCGATAGAAACCGATGCGGAAGGCCGGGACGTCGCCGGGGTCCGGGTAGTTCACGATCGTGTCGTACGGGATGTTGGGCACCTCGGTTGCGGCGATCGGGATCAGCCGGAACTCCTCTTCGAGCTCGCGGCAACGGTTCGGGGAATCGTCGAGCCGGTCCAGCGGCTGGTCCTTTGCCAGCGCACACGAAAGGCCGCCGTAATACACGGTGTCGGCCATCTCGGCCTCGGTCGGATGGCGGGCGAGGAAGGAGGATATCGCCAGGGCCCGGGGCGGGTTCGGGAAGTATCGAAGCAGGTAGTCCGGGAACGACCCGTTGACGTGGGTCGCGTCCAGGTGCGGCTCCAGTCGCACCAGCAGCGTGTGTCGGCCGACCGGCAGGCGCGGCAGCGTCTGGCGCACCCATTCGGATTCCAGCGTCGGCGAACCCCGAACGGCCAGCGGCCCGATGGCCAGGGCATACGACGCCACCACCATCGCCACTCCGCCCGCGGCCAGCAGGGCGCCTCCGGATCGCGACGACCCCGCGAGGCCGGCAAGGCCCCCGGCCCCGAAGCCCGCGGCCAGCAGGCACAGGATGTGGTACGGAAACTGGACGCGGGCGTTGCTGGGGAACCCCGTGTTGCCCAGGAACAGGAAGACGCAGAGCGCCAGGCAGGCGACGAGCGCCGCGGCGAGGAGGCCCTGTCGCCGCATCACCATGCGGGCGAAGCCGATCGCGGCGAGCACCAGGAGCAGCGGCGGCGTGATGTCGGGCGACAACAGGGCAATCCGGTCCGGCGCCCGGAAATCGCCGGTTTCCGTCAGCGCGGAAATCCAGGGCTGGGCGCCGGTCACCCAGCGGAACGGCGACCCGGGCCGGGTCAGATCGGGGAGCAGCATCAGGAGCGCCCCCGAAACGATCAGGGCCGCGACATACGTTGCCGGGATCAGCCCCAGGCGGCGAGCCGCGCCGCGAACCCCCAGCAACAGGAGGAGGGGAACGGGCAGGAAGGCCGCGTACTCGGTGCGCAGGTGGACCATCAGCGACAGGGCGGCGGCGGCATGCAGGACCAGGACCGCCGGCAGCCAGTCCCAGCGGGGGGCCTTCAGCCATGGGGGAGGGCGGGCCGCCAGCAGCAGGGAAGCGCTGGCCGACAGCAGCAGGAAGAGCATCGGGACCCCGGCGTCCTCCGAGATCGACAGGCGGGCATGGATCGGGTTGAAGGCCAGCAGCAGCGCGGTCGCAACCGCGGCGACCTCGTCCCGGAAGGCGAGCCAGGACACCAGGCCCGCGAGGGGGATCGTGGCGACGCCCAGGAGGGTCATGGCTTCGAACACCTGGCCAGGGAAGGGCGCCCGGGGCCAGACGAGCCAGCGCACCAGGAGGCCGTATGCCTGGCCCGCGGGAGCGCGCATCGACAGCACGTCGTGGATGCGGGACATCAACACGTTTTCATAGAAGTTCTCGTGGAAGAATCCCCCGGTGCCGAGGGCTTTTCGGGCGGCCAGCCCCGCCAGGCATGCCAGCACGATTCCCGCCCGCGACCGCCAGGACGACTCCTCGAACGCGGCAACCAGTGCGGGCAGGGAGATCAGTGCGGTGAGGGCTGCGGCGACCATTACTCCCAGGAGGGCCGCCGTGAAGGGGTCGATGGACGGGCCGATCAGTGGCAACCCGGCCAGGCCCGTTCCGTCCGGGGCGAACTGCGCCGGTCCAAGCCCATTGCCGATCATGGTCCCGAAAACCCCGGCGCGAAACGGCATGAAAGTACCTTGTCAGGTTCGGGAAAGGGGGTCAATCCAATTCTTCCGGGGCATCGCCGCCGGGCGGCAGTCACCGCGAGCCGTGGGCGGGAGGGCAACCGGGCCGGACCCTTGACCCCGTAGTGCCCAAACCGGATACTCACGCATTGGAAGAAGCCCTGAACGGTTTCACCGCGGGTCCGGGGAGTGCAACGGAAGGGCGCGACCATGCGCTTGACGAGTCTTTCGGTCGCGACTCCAGCCTACAACGAACACGAGTGCATCGAACCCGTCCTCACGGGGTGGTTCGATTATCTTTCCGGCCGATTCCCCGTCGGCTCCTACGAGGTCGTCGTCTGTGACGACGGGAGCATCGACGGCACGGCCGAAATCCTGCTGCGGCTCCAGTCGAGGTTCCCGGCCCTGCGAGTGGTCACGCACCCCTCGAATCGCGGGGCCGCCGTGGCGATGGCCTCCGCGATCCGGGCGACGACGCTGGGCTGGGTGCTGCTGCTGGACGTTGACGGCCAGTTCCCCATCCAGAACCTGGACCGGTTGGAAGCCGCCTGGACCGACCCGGACGTCGCGGCGTTCACCGGCGCGCGTTCCATGAAGAGCGACACCGCGTTCGCCCGCCTGGGGTCCTGGGGAAGCGGCCAGTTCTGCAACCTCGTCCACGGCACGCGGTACCGCGATTTCAATTCGGCCTTCAAACTGGTGCGCGGGCACCTGCTGCGCGGACTGCCCCTGGAGGCCCGAGGCCTGAACTACTCCATCGAGATCACCTCCCGCCTGCTGGAACGGGGCGTTCGCCTGCAGGAGGTCGAAATCGAGCACAGGCCGCGCCTGGCGGGTCGGAGCAGCATGCACCCCCTTCGCGGCGCCCTGGATCGCGCCCTCTTCGTGTCGTACCTGGGTTCCCGCAGGCTGATGCTCCGCATGGGCGTGCTCCGGGCCCCAGGCGCCGACGAGGTCTCCCCATGAACGGGCCGAGGCAGCTCGTCGTCACGATGTTCTCGGGCGGTCGAGGCACCGCCACCATCGCGCGCGAACTGGTGCGGGACCCCTCCATCGAACTGAACCTGCTGGTCAACGCCTACGACGACGGCTGGTCCACCGGCGAGATCCGCGAGCACGTTCCCGGCATGCTCGGCCCGTCGGATTTCCGCAAGAACCTTTCCTGCCTGATGGACCTCTACTCGGCCCGCCAGTTCGCGCTGGAGGACGTCCTCGACTACCGCTTTCCGCAGGGGGGGGCATCCTCCCCGATCGAGGCCCTGGGGGCCCTCGTCGAGGGGACGGGCGAGACGACCGGCCTGGCCGACCTGCACCGGGCTTTCGCCGCCCTGGACCCGGCCGTGAGGACCTGCCTGGTGGAGTATCTGCGGACGTTCCTGCACTTCGACGCCGGGACCTCGCGGGTCTTCAACTACGCCGACTGCGCGGTGGGAAACATCCTTTTCGCGGGTGCGTATCTCCAGCACGGACGGGACTTCAATCGCACCACGGCGGCGCTGGCCCGGCTGGTCGATTCCAGGGCCAGCCTCATCAACGTCACGCGCGGCGAGAACCGCATCCTCGCCGCCCTCAAGGAAGACGGCGAGCTGCTGGAGCGCGAGGCCCGCATCGTCAGCCCCCAGAGCGACGCCCGGATCGTGGGCCTGTTCCTGCTGCCGGCCGCCCTGGACGCCGATACCCTCGCCCGGTTGCGGCGGCTGCCGCTGGCCCGGAAGCGTGCGTTGCTGCGGAAGCTGGAACGGCCCGTGGACGTTTCCGACGAGGCCCGGGATGCGCTGCTGCGAGCCGACGTGATCCTGTATGGCCCCGGGACGCAGTTCTCGTCCCTGCTGCCCAGCTACAAGACCCGTGGCGTGGCCGAAGCCATCCGGGCCAGTCGGGCCTCCGTGCGGGCCTTCGTGGTGAACCTGGATCGGGACCATGACATCCAGCGGCTCACGGCCACCGACATCGTCGATGCCGCATTGTGCCAGCTCGGGGAGGATCGGAACGACACGGGGCTGGTGACCCACGTCCTGGTCAACGAGCGTCCGGAGCCGTCGGCCAGCGCGGTCGCGCTGGATCGCACGCGCCTGGTCAACGGGCGGTACAAGGGGGCGGCCGTCGTGGTCGGCAACTTCGAGAACCCGGGGCGGCCGGGCCTCCACAGCGGCCGGATCATGTCCCGCGTCATCCGACAGGCCCACGACGCCGCCGCCCGCCGTGGGCCGAAGGCACTGGACATGTACATCGACCTGCACAAGCGGACGATGGCCCTGTCCTACCTGGTGCAGGAATTCACGGAAGTGCCCTGGCTGCCGACGTTTTCGCAGGTGAGACTGATCGTCAACCACGTGGAGCGACCGTCCGTCGAAACCCCGCCGGGGCTGCAGATCGAGGGCGTGGACCACGGCGTCCTGTTCTCGGAGGTGGACGTCTTCCTGGACTGGCTGCGCTCCGGCTCGTCGGAGTACCTGGCGACGATCTCCGGCGATGGCGAGTACCGGTTGGCGGAGGTGCTGGCCTACATCAACCTTCTTGAGGAATCCTCGTTCGGCGTGGTCTTCGGGTCCCGGAGCCAGAGCCGGCACCAGTTCTTCGATTCGCTGCAGGCCGCCTACGGCGAATCGCCCTTGCACTACTACGTCAGCTGGATGGGGGCGCTGTGCCTCAGCGCGGCCTTCAGCGCCCGCTACCGGGTCATCTTCTCGGACCCGCTGACGGGCTTCCGCATCTATCGGCGCTCCGCCATTCCAGACGGCGTGCGGGACCGGTTGCTGCAGGGCCCCAGGCCCCGGGGCACGGTGGAAATCGCCCGCCTCCTGGTCCAGGGACACGTGGAAATCGCCGAGGTGCCGGTGACCTACCGGACGTTCCGCGGCTACACCGACATGAGCTGGCGGTTCCGCCGCGGCCTGCGAAACGCCTGGAGCGCCCTTGGCTGACATCCTCCACGGAAGGAAGCGGTTCCTGTTCGACCTCGACGGGACCCTCGTCGATTCGTCCAGCGCCCACGCCGCCGCCTTCCGATCCGCGCTGGCGACGTGCTCGGTGGATCTTGCGAGGGATTTCGACTACGCGGCCGAAAAGGGGCGGAAGACCCGCGATGTCTTCCTGCGCCGGGGCCTGGACGAGAACCGGGCGGCGTCGCTGACGGTGCTGAAGCAGCGCCTCTACCGGGAGCAGGTCGAGGCCGGGGCCGTGCAACCGTTCCCGGGTGCGCGGGACCTGCTGGAATGGCTGGTGCGGCAGCGGAGGACGTGCGGCCTGGTCACCGGCGCCGGCCGCCGCAACGCCGAGGCCCTTCTTCAGCGATTCGACCTTCACAGGTACTTCGACCGGCTGGTTTGCGGGGACGACGTGATGCTCGGCAAGCCGCACCCCGACATCTACCTGCTGGCGGTCCGTGCCGGTACGAACCCCGTGGCGGAATGCCTGGCGATCGAGGATTCCGTGGGGGGCGTCCAGGCCGCCCGGGCCGCTGGCCTCGCGGTGGTGGGCGTGCACGATCCGGACGCCGGGTCCGCGGCCGACCTTCATTGCGCGGACCTTGCCGACCTGCTGGGCCGCCTGCGGCGGCAACGGGGGCCGTCATGAGCCTCTGCGCGGTGATTCCCGCTGCGGGCGCCGGCCATCGCCTCGGCCTCGACGTGCCGAAGCTGCTCCTGCCGCTGGGCAGGGGGCGCACCGTGTGGACGACCCTGCGCGACCGCCTTCAGCACGTCGCGGATCACGTCGTCGTGGTCCTGTCGCCCCGCGCGGTGCCGTTGTTCGAACAGGCGGCCCGCGATGACCTGGCCTCCGGGCGCGTGTCGTTCTGCGTCCAGGAGGAACCCCGGGGGATGGGCGCCGCCGTGGCGCTGGGCGCTCCGGTCTTCCGGCATCACCAGGCCCTGCTGGTGGTCTGGGGCGACCAGGCCGGCGTTTCGTCGCGGACCCTGGCGGCGACGGGCGATGCCCTGCGTTCGGCCGGCGATTCCCCCCGGGTCGTGCTGCCCCTGGTGCAGGTGGACCGTCCCTACGTGCAATACGTGTTCGACGACGCCGGGCGGCTGGCGCGTGTCAGGCAGTCTCGCGAGGGGGACGCCTGCGATCCGGCGGGGCTTTCGGACGTCGGCACGTTCGGCCTTTCGACCCGGGCCTATGACGGGGATTGGGCGCGATACCTGGCCGCCCGCGCCGTCGGGGAGCGGACATCCGAGGTGAACTTCCTGCCGTTCCTGGCGCACTTGTCCTGTGCGGCCGGATGGCCCGTGACGAGGATCGACGTCCCCGATGCGGAGGAAGCCCGCGGGATCAACACCCGCGAGGACCTGGCGTTCTTCCGGGCGCGGTTCGGGCGCGACGTCGAATAGGGACCCTCCGGTGTCCTCAGGGATCCCGGGTTCGCACCAGCCTGCGGTAGGCCTCCCGCCGCCGGCGCATCGGCTCCAGCGCGTTGGCCAGTTTCGAGGACTGTTCGCGTCGAAGGACCTGCATCACCAGGTCGGACACGCGTCCGGGGTGGGTGCCCGCCTGGACGGCCAGGAACAGCAGGTTGCCCAGCAGCACCAGCGCGTTCAACGGGGCCGACCCCAGCCGCTTGCAGTAGGACTCGACGCGTCCAGGGTCGGTGTAGACGAGGTTGGCGAAGTACGCGTCGTCCATGTGGATGCGACCGCTCGCGACCAGTTCCCGATGCAGTTCCGAACCCGGGTAGGGGACGAAGGGAAAGACGCTGACGGCCTCGGCCCCGATGGCGGCATATCGCGCGATGAGGGCGAACGATTGCGCGATGTCGGCGGGCGTTTCGTCCGGGAAGCCCAGGACGATGTTCACCTTCACCGCGAGCCCGGCGGCGACGGCTGCCTTCATCACCTGGAGCATGGCTGGAAGATCCACGCGTTTCCGGATCCGGTCGAGGATCCTCGGCGATCCGCTCTCGGGCGCGAAGTTCAGGTTCCGGCATCCCGCGCGATGCATGAGCCGGCAGACCTCTTCGTCCATCGCCTCGGTCCGGGTCCCCGATGGAAGCTGCCAGGTCACGCCCAGGTCGGCCTGGACCAGCCTCTGGCAGAACTCGATGGTCCAGCCACGGGATGAAAGGGCGGTCAGGTCATAGAAGGCGAAATCGTTCACGTGGTAGCGATCGACGCAGGCCCGCATCTCGTCCACGACGGATGCGGGATCCCGCGCAGCCCAGCGGGTCGTCCACATCGCAGGGGAGGAGCAGAAGCTGCACCGGTGGGGGCAGCCGCGGCTCGCCAGGATCGGCATCGTGCGTCCGCGGACGACGCCGTGGACGCGTTGGCCCGCCAGGTAGCCTTCGAGGGGGAAGGCCTCCCAATCGGGAGCGGCGATCGAGGCGAGGTCCGCGATTCGCGCCGCCCGGCCGGACCCCGGGCAGCCCGTTCCCGTCGCTCCCTTGCCGTCCCGCCCCCGGGCCGCGACGCCAGGAACGCCCGCCGGGTCGTCCCCGGCTTCCAGGGCCCTCAGCAGCGCGACGAAGGCGGCCTCGCCCTCCCCCAGCACGCAGGCATCGACCGCGGCACACGTCCGCAGCACGAAGTCCGCGCACGCCGTGGCGTGCTCGCCACCCAGGACGACGAAGGCGGTCGGAAACGCGAGGCGCAGGGACTGCAGGAGGTCCCGCACCGGGGGCCACGCGTTGGAAAACATGCACGAAACGCCGATCACCCCGGCGTCCTCTGGGATGCGTGCGGCGATTTCGGGGACCGACAATCCCGTGAGCAGGGTCCCCGGGATCGGGCGGTACAGCCGGTGCTGTCCCAGCGCCGACCCGACCGCATCGACCACGACGACCTCGTGGCCGGCCGCCCGGGTGGCGGCAGCGACGTAGGCGAGCCCGAGCGGCGGCACCGACTCCTGCGCCAGCGTGGTGGCGGTGGCGAACGTCGGCGGATTGATCAGCACAACCTTCACGCACGGCTCCTGACGGTCGCGAGGACCGGAAGCGTCCGGACCCGGTGCCCTCAGTATTCGAGGCCCGGGAGGCCCGGTCAAGTGCAAAGGCATCGACACGGGGTGACGCCTGGCGCCGCGTTCCCGGCGTGGCCGACCCGATCCGGCCGACGATCCCGGGCGCGCCCTTTGTCGAGGTGATACCCTACACCGCCGATGGAGGTAGGAACCGCCCGATGCCCCCGGATGACAGTTCGCCAGCACACGCATGGGGCCGGTTTCCCTCCGGGGCCCTGCCCGGGGCCCTGTCCGACCTCGTGGCCGCGCTGGAATCGGGCCCTGCCCGGGCCATCGCGGCCACCGCCGAGCAGGCCGCGGTGGCCGCCGCCGCGGTGGCCGCCGCCCTCGATGCGCCCCTCGTGCTGCTGACGCCGACGCCGGTGCTGGCCGAGCGGGTGGCGTCGGTGGTCCGGTGGCTGCTCCATGCGGGCCCCACGCCCTATTCCTTCCCGCGCTGGCCCCGTGGCGCCGATTCGCCCTACGAGGAGGTCGTCGAAGGGCCGTTCACCGCGGCCGCCCGCTCGGGCGCCCTGGGCGCATTCTGCCTGTCCGACTCCCCGTACGCGGTCGCCCTGGATGCCGCCCTCGCCGCGCGCCGCACCATACCGTTCGACGCCTACAGCGAAGGCGTGTTCCGGCTGGAGGTGGGGCGCGACATCGACCTGACGGCCCTGATGGACGTACTGGTGGGCGCCGGGTACCGGCGGACGTCCAGCGTGGCCGAGGTGGGTGAGTTCGCGGTGCGTGGCGGCGTGCTGGACGTCTTTTCGCCCTATGGCGAAGACCCGGTTCGCGTGGAGCTGGACGGCGACACGATCGTGTCCCTGAAGGTGTTCGATGCCGCGACCCAGCGGGCCCAGCGACCCCTCGCGAAGACGTGGGTCGTGCCGGCCTGGGAGGTCCCCGGCGACCCGGCCCGGCTGCGGGATGCCGCGATCCGGCTGCGGGACGAGGCGGCTTCGGCCGGCGTTCCCGCGCCGCGTGTGGCCGAGGTCGAGACCCTGTTCAGCCAGGGACGAACCCCCCCGGCCTTCGCGGCGATGTTGCCCCTGATTTACGGCGGCCTGGACCTGCCGCTGGACTACCTCGGGGAGACGGCCGTGGTGGCCGTGCTGGACCCGGCGGGCTGCTTCGCGTCGGCCGACGCCGCGCTGGACACCCTGCGGGCCGAGCGGGACGCCCTGGCGCCGGGGCCCCGCCTGGCCGCGCCGCCCGAAGACCTCGCGGCCCCTGGCGAGGCGCTGCTGGGCCGCCTGAGGAACCGTCCCCGGACGCTGTGGTTCGACGCGGGCCTTCCGGTCGAGGCGGGGGAGCAGGCGGGCCTCGTGCCGGCGCCCGCCCGTGGTCCGATCCTGGGCCCGGCGCATCCCGAGGCCTCGTCGGCGGAACTGACCCTCGCGACCCACGCCGAGGTCCCGGTGGCCCAGCGGGTCGCCGGCCTCGTGTCGATCGCCCGCCGGCTGGCGGACTCGGGCCAGCGCCTGCTGGTGCTGGCGCCCTCGGAGTCCGAGGCCGACCGGGTCCGCTCGATCCTCGCGTCGGAAGGCCTGGACCCCGCGATCGCCGGTCGCGACGGCCTTGCCGAAACCTTTCTCCTGCGGACCACGACGCCGGTTCGCGTCGGGGTCGGGCGCGTGCGGGCCCCCTTCGGCATCGAGACGCTGGGCCTCCTGGTCGTGCCGTCGGAAGCGGTCTTCGGCGTCAAGGACACCGTGACCGGCCGGCGGGGCGAGCGCCGCGGCGCCAAGGCCCTGTCCGACCTCCGGGACCTGTCCCCCGGGGACCTCGTCATCCACCGCGAGCACGGCATCGGCGTGTTCGACGGGATGAAGGAAATGGTCCTGGACGGTCGCAAGGCCGAGTGCCTCGTGCTGTCGTACGCCGCGGGCGACCGCCTGTACCTGCCGGTGGAACGCTCGAACCTGCTGGAGAAGTTCGTCAGCGGCGGGGATGGCGGGCCCGCCCGCACGCTGGACCGCCTGGGCAGCCCGGCCTTCGCGAAGCGCAAGAAGGCGGCCCGGGGCGCCGTGCGCGACATCGCCGCGAAGTTGAAGGTGCTGTACGCCCGGCGCCTGGCCGCCACGGCCGAGCCCCTCTCACCGCCGGACGCCGAGTTCCGCGAGTTCGAGGCCACCTTCCCCTACGAAACCACGGCCGACCAGGAGCGCGCCATCGAGGACGTGCTGGAGGACGTGGGCCGCGACCGCCCGATGGACCGGCTGGTCTGCGGCGACGTCGGCTTCGGCAAGACCGAGGTGGCGATCCGCGCGGCCTACAAGGCGGTGCTGGATGGCAAGCAGGTCGCCGTGCTGGTCCCCACCACCATCCTGGCCGAGCAGCACCGGCTGACCTTCGCGGCCCGGTTCCGCGGCACGCCGGTGGTGGTGGAATCGCTGTCCCGCTTCAAGACGCCGCAGGAGGCGAAGCGCACGCTGCTGACCCTGGCCCAGGGCGGCGTGGACGTGATCATCGGGACCCACCGCCTGCTGTCGAAGGACGTCGTGTTCCGGGACCTGGGCCTGCTGGTCGTCGATGAGGAGCACCGTTTCGGCGTGGCCCACAAGGAGCGCCTGCGCGAGATCGCGGCCCACGTCCACACCCTGACGCTGACCGCGACGCCCATCCCGCGGACGCTGCACATGGCGCTGGCCGGCATCCGCGACCTGTCCGTGATCGCGACGCCGCCCCGGGATCGGCTGGCGGTGAAGACGTTCGTCGCCCGGGCGGGTCGGGACCTGGTCCGCTCCGCCGTGCTGAAGGAACTGAACCGGAACGGGCAGGTCTTCTACGTGCACAACCGCGTCGAGGACATCTACGAGACCGCCGAGCGCATCCAGGGGCTGGTCCCCGAGGCCCGGGTCACGGTCGCCCACGGCCAGATGTCCGCCGCCGACCTCGAAACGGTGATGTCCGCCTTCGTCCGGGGCGACAAGGACGTGCTGGTCTGCACCACCCTCATCGAGTCCGGCCTGGACATCGGCACGGCCAACACGATGATCGTCGATTCGGCGGACACCCTGGGCCTGGCCCAGCTGTACCAGCTGCGCGGCCGCGTGGGGCGCGCTGCCGAACAGGCGTACTGCTACCTGCTGGTCCGGGATCCCTCGACGCTGACCGATGACGCCCGGCGGCGCATCGAGGCGATCGAGCGCTTCAGCGAGTTGTCCAGCGGCTTCAACCTCGCGTCGATGGACCTGGAGATCCGCGGCGCCGGCGACGTGCTGGGCGCCGACCAGAGCGGGCACCTGGCGGCGGTCGGGCTGGACCTGTTCATGGAAATGCTCCAGGACGCGCTGCACGAACTGTCCGGCGAGGCCGTCGAGGAACGCATCGACCCCGAGTTGAAGATCGACGCCGACGCGCGCATCCCTGCCGAGTGGCTTCCGGACGAGAGCCTGCGCCTTCGGATGTACAAGCGCCTCGCGTCGTCCCGCGACCTGGCCGAAGTGGCCCAGTTGGCGGGGGAGATGGCGGACCGGTTCGGGCGCCCCCCGGTCGGCGTCGAGCGCCTCCTGACGCTGATGCGCATCAAGGTCCGGGCCCGGGACCTGGGCCTGGCGCTGGTGGGCCTGCGGGCCGGCACCGCGCAGGTGATCGCCGCGGGAGGTCACGAAGCGTCCATCCCGCGCCTTCGCGCCGCGGCCGAATCCAGGGCCTTCCGGGTCCAGTCCGCCGAACCCGATCGGCTGCGGCTGGTGGTCCCGCGCGGGGTCGAAGGCGACGCGGCCCTGTCGCTCCTCGAGGACCTGTTGCGCCAGGCTTCGGCCTGACGGCCCAAGGAAAAGGCTCCTGCGCATTGCCTCCCCGCCATGGACCGCGAATAATGGAGCAGAATACTCCGGATGAGGGGGCGCCATGCGCCGCGATCCTGTTGCGAGTTCTCGTGGACGGGCGTTGGCCGAGGCCCTCCTGGTCGTCCTGTTCGTGTCGTGCTCGTCCTCGACCTCGGGAACCGACCCGGGGACGGACGCCGGGACGGACGCGATCCAGCCGTCCGACACCGGGCAGGAGGTTCCGGCCATCGACCTCCCTGCCGATGTCCCGGCCGATGTCCCGGCCGACGTCCCTCCGGAGGTCGCGACCTGCACGACCGATTGCGGCGCGATGGTTCCCATCCCGGCGGGCTCGTTCCAGATGGGGTGCGTCGCGGGCGACCTGGGCAGCGACTGCGCGGCCAGCGAGAAGCCCGCGCACGCGGTCGATGTCCCGGCCTTCGACATCGACGTGACCGAGGTCACCGCGAGCCTGTGGGCACGGTGCGTCCAGGCACCGGCCTGCACGCTGCCGAACTCGAGCTCGGATCTCTGCACTTACGGCAAGGCCGGGAAGGAACAGTTCCCGGTCAACTGCATCGAGCGCGATCAGGCCGCGGCGTTCTGCCAGTGGGCCGGCAAGCGGCTTTGCAGCGAGGCCGAGTGGGAGAAGGCCGCGGTCGGGACCGACGGAAGGAAGTATCCCTGGGGCAACGACGCGGCCACCTGCACCCTCGCGGTGCTGGACGAGAACGGCGTCGGATGCGGGACCGGGGCGCCGTTCCCGGTCGGCTCGAAGCCGGCCGGCAACACCCCTCTCGGACTGGAGGACATGGCGGGCAATGTCTGGGAGTGGGTGGCCGACTACTACCACGACACCTACGACAACGCCCCGGTGGACGGCAGCGCCTGGCTGATCCCTGCCACGCAGTCCCAGGTGGCTCGCGGGGGCGCATTCAGCGACAAGGCCCCGATGATGCGGTCGTCGGACCGACGCTCGTTCAACCTGCACCTCGATGGATACTACCTGGGCGTGCGGTGCTGCCGATCGGGCGGGACCTGATCGACCGGCGCATTGCGTCACCGCGACGGACCGCTATAATTCGTCGGGCCACAGGCAAAGCGGCCCGACGTCCCCCAGCAGAGGAAGAACCCCGGCAATGATCACCACTGAAACCCAGCGTTCCTGGCCGTCGGCCGCGATGCCGGCGACGGCCGAAGACATCCTGCGCCATGCCCGCAGCGTCACGTTCGTCGGCTCCATCGAGGAACTGGCCGCCCTGGCCGTCCCCGCGGGCCAGGCCGACGCGCGAGGGCTGTATTCCGTTGCCTACGAGGTGCCGGGCCGCGGCCCGGTGCTCGAGGCCGAGGTCTGTCGCGTCCGGAACGGCGTTTCGGCCAACTATCCCGAACCCTACATGCGGCGCCGGGACCCCGACTGCGTCTTCATCGCCGACGACCAGCGCACGGACCAGCCCCGGTTCGTCGAGCAGTTCGGCAAGCCCTTCGAAACGGTCCGCCAGGAAACCCTCGAATGGCTGAAGGCCCAGGACCTGGTGTGCCTGTTCTTCAAGGCCGGTGCCGCAGGGCCCGCGATGCCTTCGATGGCGATCCTTCCCGCGAACGCCGGCTTCTTCGGGCTGGGGCTGGGCATGCTCCAGGGCGTGGTGCCGCTGGAGGAGGTCGATGCCGGTTTCGTCGTGCAGGCGATCGTCTACGTGGCGCCGCCCTTCCGGCACACCCACTTCGCGGGTCGGCAGGTCGTGGTCCACAACCGCACCGACGGCCTGCACGAACTGTTTTCGTACAACCTGTACCCGGGCCCGTCGGCCAAGAAGGGCGTGTACGGCATGCTGCTGGCGCTGGGCGAGCGCGAGGGCTGGGTCACGGCCCACTGCTCGACCGTCCAGGTGGTCACGCCCTACGACAACATCTGCACGATCATGCACGAGGGCGCGTCCGGCGGCGGCAAGAGCGAGATGCTCGAGTACATCCACCGCGAGTCCGACGGCCGCGTCAAGCTGGGCACCAACCTCGCCACGGGCGAAATCCGGTACATCCAGTTGCCTCGCGGCTGCGCCCTGCACCCCGTGACCGACGACATGGCGCTGTGCCACCCGTCGTTCCAGCGGGCCGGCGACCGGAAACTGCGCCTGTCCGACGCCGAGGCCGCCTGGTTCCTACGCGTCAACCACATCACCAGCTACGGCGTGGAACCGCACCTCGAATCGATGACGACGTGCCCCCGTCGCCCGCTGCTGTTCCTGAACATCGATGCCGTGCCCAGCTCGACGGCGCTGATCTGGGAGCACACCCAGGACGCACCCGGGAAGCCCTGCCCGAATCCCCGCGTCGTCGTCCCGCGGGACGACGTGCCGAACATCGTGAACACGCCGGTCACCATCGACGTGCGCTCCTTCGGCGTCCGCACGCCGCCGTGCACCGCCCAGGAACCCTCGTACGGCATCCTCGGGATGTTCCACATCCTTCCGCCGGCGCTGGCGTGGCTGTGGCGGCTGGTGGCCCCCCGGGGGTACGACAACCCGTCCATCGTCGATACCGGCGGGATGAGCAGCGAGGGCGTCGGCTCGTACTGGCCCTTCGCGACCGGCCGGCGCGTGGATCAGGCGAACCTGGTGCTGAAGCAGGTCTTCGACACCACCGACACCCTGTTCGTGCTGTGCCCGAACCAGCACATCGGCGTGTGGAAGGTCGGGTTCGCCGCCCAGTGGGTGATGCGCGAGTACCTGGCGCGTCGCGGCCACGCGCCGTTCCGCCCCGACACCATCGCTCCCGCGCGCAGCCCGCTGCTGGGCTGGGTGCCGAAGGTCATCCACGTCGAGGGCGCCGTCATCGGGCACTGGCTGTTGCACGTCGAGACCCAGCCCGAGGTCGGCCTCGCGGGGTACGACGCTGGCGCCGCGATCCTCAAGGGCTTCTTCGAGGAACAGTTGCAGAAGTTCCTGGACGCCGACCTGGACCCGCTGGGCCGTCGCATCATCGAAGCCTGCCTGAACGGCGCTTCGGTCGAGGACTACCAGGCGTTCACCCGGTGACGGGCCGTCCCGGTTCGTTGATCCCGCGCCCCCGATCGGGTAGTAATGGGCTTCGGCGCAGGGTCCTGCGACTCCCCTGGAGGCGACGGTGCGTACACGATTCCGGAATCGGGCCTGCGTGGCGGTCGTCCTGACGCTGCTGGCGGGCCTTCCGGGCTGCAAGCCCGAGCGTCCCGTCGGGAGGATCGACGAGGCCCCGGTCCAGGCCAAGCCCGAAAAGACCCGCGATTGGGTCGTCGCCTCGATCGGCGATCGCGACATCACGTTCGGGGAGTTGCAGGACGTCCTGGACTCCCTTCCGGTCTTTGCCCGCATGCGCTACCAGTCCCTGGAACGCCGCCGCGACTTTCTGGAGGCATACGTCCAGTACGTCATCCTCGCCCTGGCCGCCGAGTCCGAAGGCTACGGCAAGGACCCGGTGGTGCTGGAACGGCTGAAGGGCGACCTCGTGGACCGGTTCCTGCAGGAACGGGTGGACCTGAAGGTCAAGACGACCGACATCCCCGAAGAGGCGGTACAGGCCTGGTTCGAGGGCCATCCCTTCGAGTTCAAGGCGCCCGCGAGGAAGCGCGTCGCGCAGGTCCTGCTGAAGGACCGCGCGACGGCCGACACCATCGGCTTCCGCATCCGCAAGACGATCGAGAGCCTGGACCAGAACCACCGCGAGGAATTCGGCAGGTTCGCGGCCCGGTATTCTGCGGACCCGGCGACGAAGGACAAGGGCGGCGACCTGGGCCTGTTCCCGCGCCTCGGCGACGAGCCTGCCGGCGCCCCCGAGGTGGTGGTGGAGGCGGTGGCGACGTTGTCCGGCCTCTTCGAGGTCAGCGCGCCGATCGAGGCGCCCGACGGGTTCCACGTGCTGTTCATATCCGGCATGGTGTCGGCGATCGACGAAACCCTGGACCAGGCCCGGCCACGCATCGTCGAGCGGCTGATGGCCGAGTCCCGCGATCGCCTGCGGGCGAGCCTGGTGGCGGACCTGTCCAGGCGGGTTGCCGTCCGCGTGAACCCGGACGTCGCGGCGGCGGTCGCGGCGGAGGTGCAGGCCGAGGCGGCGAAGCCCGGCGCGTTGGGCTCGGAGGCGGCCCCGGCCGCCGGCGGAGGTGTCCGGTGAGGAGCGCTGGAATCGTACTGGCCCTGGGCGTCCTGCTGGCTCCCGGGCTTTCCCGGGGGCAGGCGGTCGCCCCGGGAACCGCCCCGGCGACATCGGCAGCCAAGGCGACGCCTGCGGCCGGCACATCGCCGGTCGGCGACTTCGATCGCGTGGTTGCCAGCGTGGGCACCGAGGCCATCACCCTGTCCGAGGTCCGCGAGCGGGCGAAATCCGCCCGGAACGCGGTGGCGGAAGCCGTCACGTCAAGTGGCGGCGGGCAGGGCGACTCCCTGAAGGCGGCGCTGGACGACCTGGTGGCCGAGCGCCTGGTGCTGGCCGAGGCGCGCAAGCTGAACCTGGACGTTCCGGAATCCGACGTGGACAAGCATGTCACCGGCATCAAGGAGCAGAACGGCTGGAGCGAGGAGGACTTCATTTCCGCCGTGAAGATGCTGGGCTTCAACGACGTGAAGGCGTATCGCGACCACGCTCGTCGCGAGTTGTTGAAGTCCCAGGTGCTGCGCGTGAAGGTCGGCTCGAAGGTGAGGATCACCGACCGCGAGGTGGACGAGGAGTTCGCGCGCCGCCACGCCGGCAACACCGACGAGGAAGTCCACCTGTGGCACATTGCGCTGCTGGTCCCGGACAACGCCTCGATCGAGCAGATCGACGTACTGGCCCGCAAGGCCCGGGAAATCCAGGCGGCCGCGTCCGCCGGCACGAAGACCTTCGAGGAACTGGCGAAGGAATTCGGCATGGACGGCTCGGCCCAGCGCGGGGGCGATGTCGGCTGGTTCACCAAGGGCAAGCTGCAGGCCGCCCTGGAAAACACCGCCTTCGCGCTGCGCGACAACGAGATTTCGCCCGTCGTGCAGTCGTCGGTCGGCTTCCACGTGCTGCGGGTCACCGAGCGCCGTCGCGTGCCCCTCGCCGACGTGGAAGAGGCGAAGCGCCGGATCAAGTACGAACTGTCCGAGGCGGCGTTCGCCCGTCTGTACGTCGAGTACGTGAAGGAACTGAAGGCCTCCGGCCGCGTGATCGTGCGCCCGCTCTGAGCCCCGGCCTGGCGATTCGGCGTGGCGTCGGGCCGATGGATCTTTGCCGGCGAAGGACGCTACAATCCGCCGGCCGACCACGGAGACGACCTTGGCTCGCCAGCCAGGCCCGGGCGATTGCCAGCCGGCATCCTTCGGCGACACGCCAGTCGTCCTTGATCCCCCGCCGCCTGCCTCGTCCGCGGGGAAGCCCGGGACGGCGCGGCCCCTGGAGCCGTGGGGGCCCCGGATCGTGCACTTCCTCCTGCGCCTCGGCCTGGGGGCCGGACTGCTGATCCACGCGCTCTTCTACCTCATCGTGATCTCGCGGACCGGGTCGGTGGACGTGATGTACACCTTCAACGACCCGGCGGTTCGCCCGATGCTGATCTTCGACTGCGTGACCGTGCCTTTCACGCTCTACTGGGTCTACCTGATCGTCCGGATCCGGCGGGTCAAGGGCCCGCTGGTGCCCTTCGTGGTGTTCTTCCTGCACGCGGTGGTGCTGCCGTTCGTCCTCGCGGGCGACCACGCGGTCTTCGTGCACTTCCGGAGGATGGGTTGCTTCTTCGTGGGCTACCCGTTGGCGCTCGGGACGTTGTCGATCTGGCTTGCGGGCCGGACCGCGATGCTCTGGTGGCGCCGGTCCCGGGCGGCTCCGACAGGGGGCTCGCGATGATCGATCGACGCAGTCTGCTCAAGCTCGGCCTGCTGGCCGCCGTGTCGCCTTCGCTGCTTTCGGCATCGTGCCGGCGGTCACCCGTCGCCCGGGACCCGTCGGACAAGCCCCTCGTTCGCCGGCATGACGTGCTGGGAAGGACGGGACTGAAGGTCGGGGACATCGGCTTCGGCGTCGCGATCTCGACCGACCCGCGCCTGCTGGTGGAGGCGTTCCACCGGGGGATCAACTATTTCGACCTGGTGCCCTTCTATTCGTGGAGCCTCGACATGCTGGGCGCGGCCTTCCGGCTGGACGCCGGGATGAAGAGGGACGCGATCGTCGCCTGCAAGCTCGAATGCACCAGCATGTTCGACATGATGTCGGACCGCCCCATGCACGACGTCTACCTGGAGTGCATCGACAAGAACCTTGCCCGGCTGGGGCGGGATTATGTCGACATCCTGCAGATCCATTCCGTAGGCGAGTCCGGCGAATCCGATCTCGACTGGCTGGACCCGAATACCAGGCTCGGGGGCGGGGTGCTGAAGCTCTTCGACACCCTGAAGCGCCAGGGGAAGATTCGGTTCACCGGGATCACTTCGCACGGTCCGAACCTGCTGGAAACGGTCATGGAAAAGACCATCGACAGCGGCCACTTCGACATGATGATGGTCGCGCTGAACTTCATGCAGTCACCCGGTCTGGGGGACCTCCTGAAGCGCGCCCAGGCGCGCGGCATCGGGATCATCGCGATGAAGGCCCTGGCCAACGCCAGGCACATCGGGATCCAGGCCCTGCCGGACAGGCCGTTCTCCCACGCCGCGCTTTCGTGGGCGTTGGCGCAGCCGGGGGTCAACGGCCTCGTGATCACCGTCGGGGACGAGGACCAGTTGGACGAGTTCCTGGGCGCGTCGGGCCGCCCCCTGACGCTGCTGGACAGCGCGCGCTTGCTGCATCACCGGGTGGCCACGTCCCGGGAATACTGCCGGGTCGGCTGCGGCGCGTGCTCGAAGGCCTGCCCGGAGGGCGTGGACATCGGGTCGATGCTCCGGTGCGACCAGTACCGGACGGACTACCGCATGCCCGGTTTCGCGAGGGCGCGGTACCAGGGGTTCGCCGAGTCCAGGCGGCCCGGCGCCTGCGCGTCCTGCACGACCGTCGAGTGTCGGGGAGCCTGCCCCTTCGGGGTTTCCATCCGCCCGCGGTTGCTGCAGGCCCACCGGTACCTGGGCGCTCCTGAAGAGGGCATGGCATGACGGCGGATCCGCGACGGTTGCGAGGGACGAGGGTGGCGGTGCTTTGCGCGGCGGCGGCGCTGCAGATGGCGATTCCGGGCTGCACATGCGGCCCGGCCCCTGCCGGTGGGCAGGGCGCCCCGGCCCGTTTCCAGCCGCCGTTCGACGTTCCGCCGACCCTCGCCGCGCTGGAGCTGGAGCCGGACAAGGCCGCCGGCCGCTACGACGAAGAGAACCTCTGGGAGTACCTCGACGGCGGGGCCCACCAGATCCTGCGCCACGGGTTCCTGGAACTGGTGGTGGGGCGGTACGTCGATCCCGGGACCACGCACCGGGTGGTCGTCGAGGTGTTCCGCATGAAGACGGGGCAGGCGGCGCAGGCGGCCTTCGACGAGCGCGCGCTGGAAGGCACGGAACGCGGGCAGGTCTGCGGGACGTCCCAGGCCCGCGGCAACCTCCTCTTCTTTGTCCGGGACCGGTTCTACGTCCGGCTGTCCGCCCAGTACTTCGACGCGACGGTGCCGGGTCGTATCGAGGAGATGGCCGGCGCCCTCTGCGGCGCCCTTCCCCCCCCCGTCGCCCTGAACCCGAACCTCCCCGCCGATCCCCCCGGCTCTGCCGCGCGCGCAGGCGACCGTGCCCGCCGCCCTTGCCGCGCGCGCGTCCGGACCACCCCGAGTCGGTTCGAGAGATACTTGACACTTTAGTAGAGAATAGCCACATTGAGAACTGACGGGCCACGGCGATCCGGGGAGGTCCCATGAAGGTCAGCGCCACGGAAGAGCACGGACTTCGATGCCTGATGCGGCTGGCGACCGCCTGGGGGGCCGGTGAGACCGTCACCATCCCCGAGGTCGCCCGGTGCGAAGGCATGTCGCCCCAGTACGCGGCCAAGCTGGTCGCGATGCTGCGTCGCGGGAGCCTGGTCCGGAGCGTCCGGGGCGTGAAGGGCGGCGTCGGCCTGGCGCGTGCGCCGGAAAGCATCACGCTGACCGAGGCCCTGTCCGCGCTGGCGGGGACCCCCGTGCGAACGGGGCCCTGCATGGCCGTGGACGGGCCGCGGTGCGAGCGCGCGGGGACGTGTGGCTTGAGGGGCGTGTGGGATCGGGTCACCAACGTGGTGACGGACGTGCTGGACGGGGTGACCCTGGCGGACCTGGTCGTCAACGGCCGGTCCGAGGCCGTTGGAAGCGGTCCGCGACAAGGGGGGCCGACCCCGGCCCGGTGGTCGACGGAGCCTCGGGCGTGAGTCGATGGCGGGGCGTTTCCCCGCCGTGAAGGAGCGTTGGATGAGCGGCATCGGAACCACGGCCTCCGGGACCCCGGTCCTGGAGATACGGGACCTGTGGGCGGGCATCGCAGGGAAGACCATCTTGAAGGGCGTCGATCTGACGGTGATGCCCGGCGAGGTGCACGCGATCATGGGGCGCAACGGCTCGGGCAAGAGCACGCTGACGAACGTGCTGATGGGGCACCCGGCCTACGAGGTCCTGAAGGGCGAGGTCCGGTACCAGGGGCGCAACCTGCTGGGCCTGGACGTTACACAGCGGGCGCGTGCGGGCCTGTTCCTGGCCTTCCAGCACCCGGTGGCCGTGCCGGGCGTTACGGTGTCGTCGTTCCTGCGGACCGCGTTGCGGTCGGGCAAGGGCGTCGATGTGCCGGCACGCGAGTTCCGCAAGACGCTCCAGGCGGCCTTCAAGGACCTGGACATCCCGGCTGCGTTCGCCACGCGCTACCTGAACGACGGCTTCTCGGGCGGCGAAAAGAAGCGCCTGGAGGTCCTGCAGATGAACCTGCTGGCGCCGACACTGGCGCTGCTGGACGAAACGGATTCGGGCCTGGACATCGACGCGCTGAAGACCGTGTCCGGCGGCATCGTGCGGGCGATCGAGCGCGGCGTGTCCGTGATCCTGGTCACGCACTACCAGAGGATCCTGCAGTACGTGACCCCGCACGTCGTCCACGTCTTCCTGGACGGGCGAATCGTGCGGACTGGCGGGCCGGAGCTGGCCCACGAACTGGAATCCAGGGGCTACGACTGGCTGGACGTCGAGGCGGGCACCGCCCCGGCCGGGACGCCGGCGTGACCCAGGAGGCTGCTCAATGGAATCCCCCACGCCACGCGAGCTGGTCGGCGAGTACCAGTACGGGTTTTCGGACGAGGACCACTCGGTGTTCCAGACGGCCCGCGGCCTGCGCGAGGACGTGGTCCGGCAGATCAGCGCCATCAAGAACGAGCCGGCCTGGATGCTGGAGTTCCGCCTGAAGGCCCTGCAGATGTTCCGCGATCGCCCGATGCCCCGCTGGGGGGATTCGGCGATCCTCGACGCGATCGACTTCGAGAGGATCATCTACTACGTGCGCCCTGCGGACCGGCAGGGCAAGACATGGGATGACGTTCCCAAGGGCATCAAGGAAACGTTCGACCGCCTGGGCATCCCCGAGGCCGAGCGGAAGTTCCTGGCCGGCGTGTCGGCCCAGTACGAGTCCGAGGTCGTGTACCACTCGATCAAGGCGGAAATCGAAAAGCTGGGCGTGATCTTCCTGGACATGGACTCGGGGCTGCGCGAATACCCTGAAATCGTGAAGAAATACTTCGCCACGGTGATCCCGCCCAACGACAACAAGTTCGCGTCGTTGAACTCGGCGATGTGGTCCGGCGGCTCGTTCATCTACGTGCCCAAGGGCGTCCACGTGAAGATCCCGCTGCAGGCCTACTTCCGCATCAACGTGCAGGACATGGGCCAGTTCGAGCGGACCCTGATCATCGCCGACGAAGGGTCGTCGGTGCACTACATCGAGGGGTGCACGGCCCCGACCTACAGCAGCGACAGCCTGCACTCGGCGGTGGTCGAGCTGATCGCCCTGAAGGGCGCGCACATCCGGTATACGACGATCCAGAACTGGTCGAAGAACGTGCTGAACCTGGTGACCAAGCGCGCGGTGGCCCACGAGGACGCCTCGGTCGAGTGGGTGGACGGGAACCTCGGATCGCGCCTGACCATGAAGTACCCGGCCATCCACCTCGTCGGGCCCCGGGCCCACGGCGAGGTCCTGTCCATCGCCTTCGCGGGCGCCGGGCAGCACCAGGACGCCGGCGCGAAGATCATCCACGCGGCGCCGGACACGACGTCCACGATCACGTCGAAGTCGATCAGCAAGGATGGCGGGAGGTCGTCGTACCGCGGGCTGGTGAAGGTCCACCCCGGCGCGCGCGGCGCCAAGGTGAACGTGCGGTGCGACGCGCTGCTGCTGGACGAAACGTCGCGATCCGACACCTACCCGACGATGGAGATCGGGTGCGACGATGCCGCGATCGGCCACGAGGCGACGGTGTCGAAGGTCGGCGACGACCAGCTCTTCTACCTCCGCAGCCGCGGCCTGTCGGAGGAGGAGGCGATGCTGATGATCGTCAACGGCTTCATCGAGCCCTTCGTGAAGGAGTTGCCGATGGAGTACGCGGTCGAGCTGAACCGGTTGATCCAGATGGAGATGTCCGGATCGGTCGGGTGAGCCTCGGCCCGGGGGGAAGGAACGACCCATGAATCGATTTGCCGACGAACCCGCCTTCCTGGTCCAGCGCCGAGCGACGGCCGAGGCCCGGGCCCTGGAACTGCCGCTGCCCGATCGGTCGCTGCACCGTTTCCGGTTCACGGATCCGGCCGCGCTGCTGCCCCCGGGCGGGATCGCTTCCGCGCTGGCGGCCGAGGCGCCCTCGTGGTTCGTCGAGGTCGAGTTGTCGTCGGAGGCGACCGGGTCCGGGGTGTCCGTGCTGGACTTCCCGACGGCCCTCGACCGAATGCCGGCGCTGGTCGGCGAGCACCTGGGCCGCCTGGCGCCGGCGGACGACTCGCTGCTGGCCTTGAACCTGGCGACGTTCAGCGGGGGTTCCGTGGTCCACGTCCCGGCCGGCGTGACCGTCGCGGCGCCCATCGTGCTGAGGGCCCGGCCTGCGACCTTAGAAGGGGCCGTGACCTGCGGCCGCACCCTGGTGGTCGTGGAGGCCGGAGCGACGGCGACCGTCATCGAGGAAATGGACCTGGCGACCGGCTTCTGCAACGCCGTCACCGAGGCGGTCGTCGGCGAAGGCGCCCGCCTGGTCCACGGACGGTTCGAAACGGTGGCCCGCGGGGCCGCGTCGTTTTCCCGGGCGTGCTACTCCGTGAGGCGCGACGCGTCCCTGACCCACGCCCACGTGCTGCTCCCGGCGGGCCTGATCAAGGCGGAAGCCGCCCCGACGCTGACGGGGTCGGGCGCCCGGTCCGAGGGCCTGGTGCTGTCGCTGGCCGGCGGGCGGGCGCGGTCGGACTTCCGGGCCGTGGAGGACCATGCCGTCGGCGACACCGAAAGCCGAGTCACCTACCGGGCCGTGTCGCTGGGCCGCGGGCGGACGGCCTTCACCGGGCTGCTGCGGATCCGCGAGGGCGCGGCGCGGTCGTCGGCCTACGAGGAGGCGAGGTCCCTTCTGTTGTCGCCGACGTCCGGCGCCGACGTGCTGCCGGAGCTGGAGATCCTGAACCATGACGTCCGCTGCACCCACGGGGCCGCGGTGGCGCCGGTGGACGAGGACGCGGTGTTCTACCTCCGCACGCGCGGCCTGTCCCGCGACGAGGCGGAGGCGCTGCTGGTGGAAGGGTTCGTTGAGGCCGTTGCCTCGCGGTTCCCGTCCGAGGCTCTCGCCGACCGTGCCCGTGCGCGGCTGCGGGAGGAACTGGCCGCGGCGCGGGGTGCGGCGGGGATCGACGCGGGCGCGATCGCCGCAGGTCCCTGACGGCAGGCCTGGCCGGAGGGTTTCGATGGTGCACGATGTCGCCGCCTTCGCCGACCTCCCGGAAGGGACCGGAGTGGCCTTCGTCGTCGAGGGCGAGCCGGTGCTGCTGGTCCGGGTCGGGGATCGGGTATTTGCGACGGCCGGCCTGTGCAGCCACGAGGACCAGTCCCTGGAAGGGGGTATGCTGGTCGGGCCGACCGAATGGCAGTGCCCGCACCACGGCGGCGCGTTGGACCTGGCGACCGGGCGGCCTACCCGGATGCCGGTGTGCGCGCCGGTCGAAACGTTCCCGGTGCGCGTGGACGGCGGCCGCGTCCTGGTCGCCCTGGAATGAGTGCCGGCGTGTTTGATGGCCTGCCCGAGCACGGAGGTGGAGGCGGCGGGTTTCCGAAGGAAACTCCCGCCGTAGACGGACTCGCCTCGGGCCGTTGAATGGAGTTCGCCCGTGTTGGACGTCGAACGGATCCGAGCCGACTTTCCGATCCTGTCCCGCAGCATGAACGGGCACCCCCTGGTCTACCTGGACAGCGCGGCGACCAGCCAGAAGCCCCGGGCGGTCATCGACGCGCTGGTGCGGTACTACGAGACGATCAACGCCAACGTCCACCGGGGCGTGTACCGGCTGGCGGAGGAAGCGACCCGCGAATACGAGGCCGCCCGGACCAAGGTGGCGGCGTTCGTCGGGGCACCGTCGCCGATGGGGGTGGTGTTCGTCCGCAACGCGACCGAGGGCATCAACCTGGTCGCGCGGGCCTGGGGCGATCGGAACCTTCGCGAGGGCGACGAAATCATCGTCACCGCGATGGAGCACCACTCGAACCTGGTGCCCTGGCACCTCCTGGCGCGCCGCACCGGCGCCCGGGTGCGTGCCGTGGGGATCACCGAGGACGGCCGCCTGGACCTGGCGGGCCTCGACGTCCTCCTGAACGAACGGACTCGCCTGGTCGCGGTGAGCCACGTCTCCAACGTGCTGGGGACGATCAACCCCGTGGCGGAAATCGCCCGACGCGCCCACGCGGCCGGTGCCGCGGTGCTGGTCGATGGCGCGCAGTCGGTCCCCCACATGCCCGTGGACGTCGCCGCCCTGGGCGCGGACTTCCTGGCATTTTCGGGCCACAAGATGCTGGGCCCGACGGGCGTCGGCGTGCTGGTGGTCCGGCCCGACCGGTACGAGGAGATGGACCCGTTCCTGGGCGGCGGCGAAATGATCCGCGAGGTCACGCTGACCTCGTCCACGTATGCCGATCCGCCGTGGCGCTTCGAGGCCGGCACGCCCAACATTGCCGGGGTCATCGCGCTGGGTGCCGCGGTGGACTACCTGCGCGCGGTCGGAATGGACGCCGTCGCCGACCACGATCGCACCCTCGGGGCCGTGGCCCGACGTCGCCTGTCCGAGGTCCACGGGCTGCGCCTGCTGGGACCGTCCCCCGGCCCGGACGCGACCGGCGGGATCGCCACCTTCACGATGGGGGGCGCGCACCCCCACGACATCGCCCAGGCGCTGGACGGCCGGGGCATCGCCGTGCGTGCCGGCCACCATTGCTGCCAGCCGCTGATGGCCCGGCTGGGCCTTGCGGCCACCACGCGCGCGTCGTTCTACCTGTACAACACCGCGTCCGAGGTGGAGGCGCTGGCGTCGGCCCTCGACGAGGTGGCCAGGACCTACGCACCCCGTCCCGCGGTCCCCGTCGCGTCCGGCCCGGCCCCTGCGGCCGCCGAGGTCCCTGACGACGACCTGTTCCGGGAGGTCGTGCTGGACCATTACATGCACCCGTCCGGCCGGGAGGCCCTCCCCGGGCCGGCGGTCGAATGGCATGGCAGGAACCCGCTCTGCGGCGACGAGGTCACCCTGCGTCTGACGACCGAGGAAGGCCGCATCTCGGGCCTGCAGGTAGTCGGCCACGGCTGCTCCATTTCGGTCGCCTCGGGGTCCATGCTGGCGGAGCGTCTGAAGGGCCGCACGCTGGAAGAGGCCCGGCGCCTGCTGCGCGGGGTCAAGGCGATGTTCCACGGCGACCCGCTGCCCGACGATCTGGACATGGGCGACCTGACGGCCCTCCAGGGCGTCCGGGACCTGCCCGTCCGGGTCAAGTGCGCACTGCTGGCCTGGACCACCCTCGAAGAAGCCCTCGACGCACCGTCGTCGCCGGAGGACCACCATGGCCACAGCCACCCGTGAAGACCTGTACGAGGCCCTGTCGAAGGTGGTCGATGCCCGGACCGGCCTGTCGATCGTGGACCTGGGCCTGCTGTTCGACGTGGACGTCGAGGACGACGGGCGGTGCGCGATCGTGAAGGTCGCGCAGGTCCCGATGGCGCGCCGCCTGGTGAAGAAGATTCGCGAGGCCATCGAGTCCGCCGGGGACTTCGAGGACGGCCGGCTGGAGTTCGTGAAGGACCCGCCGTGGATCCCCGAGGTGATGGCCACGCCCGAGGCCCAGGCTCGCCTCGCCGTGGTCGCGTCCGAGCCTGTGCCCCCCGTCCGTGTCGAGGACATCTGGGAGCAGGTGGGGCAGGTGATGGACCCGGAAATGGGCCTGACGCTGGTGGAACTGGGCCTGATCTACGGCATCGAGGTGGACGAGGCCGGGCACGCTGCCGATATCCGCATGACGCTGACGTCCCCGATGTGCCCGGTCGGGCCGTACCTGATCGAGGCCGTGAAGCAGGCCGCCCTGCTGGCTCCCGGCCTGGACGAAGCCGCGGTCGAGCTGGTCTGGGACCCAACCTGGGATCCCCGCACCATGGCCACCGAGGACGCGCAGGCGGACCTGGGCCTTATCTAGCCACGTACCCGTACCCGAGCCCGTACCCGTACCCGACAGCGGCCCTGTACCTATATGTGGATCTTCTTCCAGGTCCCCGACCGGAACTTCCAGGTCATCAGCGTGCCCAGGCCCACGATGTAGGTCAGCGCCGCCAGGAAGATGCCGTTCAGTCCCAGGCCCATCGGGATCGACAGGAACCACGACAGCGGGACCAGGCACAGGAAGTGCAGCACGATTTCGACCCACATCACGAAGCGGGTCGCGCCGGCGCCGAACAGCGCCTGGGCGAGGACCAGCCCGAAGCCGATGCTGAAGCTGCCAGCGCCGATGATCCGCAGCGCCGTCCGGCCGACCTCGACGACTTCCTCGTCGTGGGTGAAGATGCCCATGGCCTGGTCCGGGAACACCGCGACCAGCAGGCCCAGCACCCCCGTGAACCAGGCCGCGAGGCGGACGGAGGTCCACGCGAACGCCTCGGACTCCTCGGGATGGCCTCGGCCCAGGTTCTGGCTGACCAGCGTGGCGGTGGCGATGCCCAGGCCCATGCACGCCATGATGCTCAGGAACACGATGTCGAAGATGACCTTCGTCGCCGCCGCGTGGATCGGCGCCTGGCTGGCCAGGATGCCCGAGAAGGCCACGCGATCGATGCCGAAGGGGGCCAGCGCGCGCATCCACTCGACGCGGGCCGACGCGAGGCCGCTGCCCGAGATCTCGCCGGCCGCCTGCAGGTCCAGCAGCCCGACCCAGTGGTACGTCACCAGGATGCCGATCATCAGCACGGCCGTGGCCACGCCCGAGGGGATGGACAGGCGCAGGATGCGACCCATCACCCGGATGTCGAAGTTCCCCAGGTGGAAGATGTGGAAGCCGGTGCGGTACTTGGCCCTCAACGCCCAGCCGACCATGATGGCCATGCCGACGTAGGACGCGACGGTGGCTGCGATGCCCGCGCCCAGCACGTTCATCCGGGGCACGCCGCCGATGCCGAAGACCAGCACCCAGGCCAGCAGGGCGTTGATCACGTTCATGATGATCGCGGTGATCAGGTGGTAGTGCGTCTTGCCCAGCCCGTCGAAGAAGGACTTGAAGGACAGGGTGCCCACCATGCCCAGGATGCCCACGAACCGGGCGCGGCAGTATGGGACGCCCTGCGCCAGCACCTGCTCGTTCTGCGTGAACAGGCGGAACAGCGGCCGGGTGAAGATGACCGCCAGGATCGTGACCGCCGTCCCGACGATCAGCGCGACCATCGCCGAGTTGAACACCACCCGCCCGGCGCCGTTCTTGTCGCCTTCGCCCATCCGGCGGGCGGTCATGGCCTGGGTCCCCACCGAGATGGCGCCCACGAACCCGCCCACCATCCAGTGCAGCAGCACCGAGTAGCCGAGGCCGGCCTGCCCCGCAATGGAATACTCCTTGGGCAGGAAGCCGATGATGATCGTGTCGAACTGGTTGATGAACGTCTGCGTGAGCATGGCCACCATGATGGGCCACGCCAGCTTCATGATGGTCTTCGAGCGTGCAAGGTCTGGGACCAGGAACTTTGCTACCCGGTTCCTCATGGCGTCGCGAGGGTACAAGGGCGAGGGGTGAAAGGCAAGCGCGGCACCCGTCTCATCCTTGTATTGACAAAGCCGCCGTTCTGCTGCATCCTCCCCGTCCGCGGCTTTGGCCGTCCGGACGAAAAAAGGCGATTGACAGGATCGCCCTCGTCCACCATAATCAGTCGCCCTTTGTGGGGCTAGTTCTTTACAGGCTGGCGTAGCTCAATCCGGTAGAGCACCTGATTTGTAATCAGGCGGTTGTGGGTTCGATTCCCGTCGCCAGCTCGGCCGGTTGTGCCTTGTGTGGCGCGGAGGGGTTCCCGAGTGGTCAAAGGGATCAGACTGTAAATCTGCCGCCAGTAGGCTTCGGAGGTTCGAATCCTCCCCCCTCCACTGAACGGTTTGTGGGTGTCGGGTGCGGGTCGTTGTTCTTTGATACTCACGGTACTCGGTCCTGAACAGGGACGGGTCCGTGCTCGAGGCGGGAATAGCTCAGTTGGTAGAGCGCGAGCCTTCCAAGCTCGACGTCGCGGGTTCGAATCCCGTTTCCCGCTCCGTGCTCGGGACCGGGCGTGTGAAGGCCTTCCTAGCTCAGTTGGCAGAGCACGTCCTTGGTAAGGACGGGGTCGTCGGTTCGATTCCGATGGAAGGCTCCGGAAGGTAGGCCCGGTACCGGTCAGGCGACCGGAAAGGCCGGTCGTGTTGGTTGGGACGAAAGGCTAAGGAGGAACGGTAATGGGCAAGGAGAAATTCGTTCGCAACAAGCCCCATGTGAACGTGGGCACGATCGGTCACATCGACCACGGCAAGAC
>CAIOFV010000042.1 GCA_903857665.1 uncultured Myxococcales bacterium | reverse complement strand
TCGCGCGCTCGGCCGCCGTGCGCCGCTTCGCCGTCGCCTGCACCCTCTTGGACAGCGCGGTGGCGTTCTTGGGCTTCACGATCTTCAGGAAGGACAGGATGTCCGCCCTGGCGTAGATCGGGACGACCCACTGGCGACGGGTCTTCTGCTTGCGGTACACCTTGCCGTGGGGCAGGTTCAGCGACTTCATGGCCCCCAGCACGTTCTTCCGCTCGGGCATGTCGCCGACCACCAGCCGCAATTCCACCCCGCCGTGCCGGCCCTTTTCGGGGTCGTCGGGACGGATCCGGACGCAGCCGTTGCGATTGTAGAACTCCTTCAGCAGGTTTTCCGGCCTCCCGGCCTCGGTCTTCATGGATTCAAGCATCCTGCACCCCCCGTTTCTGGAACCAGGCTCCAGTCCCGCAGGTCTAGGGTCACCACGCGCACACCGACCTCCGAGGTCCAGTTTACGTTTCGGGGAGGGCACGCACAAGGGGGGGAGTCGCGAATCGGCCACAGGCCTTGCCCTGCCCCCGTCAAATCGGGCGGAGCGACGCGGGGGTAAGAGCCGCCTCGCGGTCCGCCCGCAACCGCGCGCCGCGCTTCGGCGAGGTCGATATCCCGGACCTCGACGGGATCCTTCAACGACGGGTTCGCGGGCCCCGGGTACCGTCCCGGCGGGAGGCTAGTTGATCTTGACCACGGCGCCCTTGATGGTCATCGACGCGCTGGACGTGATTTCCGCCGTCGAGCCGGCCTGGACCTTCATGGCCGCATCGGCCTTGATCGTCGTGTTGGTCGATGACCTGGTGATCAGTTCCTTGCAATCGATTTCGACCTTGCCGTTGGGCGCGGAGATCTTGATGTCGCCGTTGGCGCTCTTGATTTCGATCGTCTTGTTGGTCGAATCGATCAGGACGTAGTTCTCCTGCTTGCCGTCGTAGATCTCGATCTTCTCGGCGCCGTCGGACTGGTCCAGCACGATGAAGTGGCCGGCGCGGCCCTTGTGGCCCTTGGCCGCTTCGCCCGCGCCGATCTTGGTCTGCAGCACGATCCGCTCCTTGTTCTCCTCGTCGATGAACTGCAGCACGTTGCCCGACCGGCTGAAGAAGGTGCGGAAGTTGTTGTTGCCATCCTGGTTGTCGTGGATCGCCTTGTCCACCGGGCTCCACACGGCACCCAGGATGAACGGGCGCCGGAGATCGCCGTGCTCGAAGGCCACCAGCACCTCGTCGTCCACTTCGGGCAGCCAGTAGGCGCCGCGGCCGTTCCCTGCCATCAGCGTCGAGACCCGCGCCCACGGCGAAGGGAAGTCCTCGCGGTCCGGCGCGTCCGAGTAGTCGTCCGAGGATTCCTTGACCCAGGGGAACTTGACCTTCACCCGGTACAGTCCCTCCGGGTCCTTGTTGTCGATCACGATGCCGATCACGACGCCGTAGATCCGGTTCACCGGTGCGCCGGGGGACAGCGGGTCCATCGTGCGGGTCTCCTCAACAGGGCTCCCACGGAGGATACCGCCAGGGGCGAGCCCTCACAAGTGTCGGCCGACCGCGGAACCGCCTCGGGACGCGAAGGGTGAAAAGACCCCACCTGCCAATCCTTCGCCTGATTGTCGGCCTTTGCCGCACTGCGCCGGTCTGGTAGGCTACCCGCCAGGCTGGGCGGCCCGCGTGGCAGCCGCATTGGGTCGAGATCTGGAGGCGTTTGATGACGATGCGAAACGTTTCGGGATGGGCGCTGGCCACGGTGCTCGCGGTGGCGGCCCAGGGTTGCACGGTCAACCTGGAAAAGAACAACTGCACGCCCGACAAGGTCTACGACTGCCAGGGCGCAGACGGCTGTGCCGGAAAGCAGCGCTGCCGGACAGACGGGCTGGCGTTCTACGATGCCTGCCTGTGCGGTTCCGGGGGCCCGATCTGCACGGTCGGGCAGTCGATCGACTGCCGCGGCACGAGCCAGTGCGTGGGCCACCAGGAATGTGCCGTCGATGGCCTGTCCTGGGGTTCCTGCATCTGCAACGCAGGCGATGTCATCGAAGACGTCATCGACACCGGCGACGTTCCATCGCCCGACGCGATCGACGTCGTCGGCACGGACCTCCCGCTCGAGGCCGGCGACCTGGGGCCCGACCTCCCGCCCTGGCAGGAACCGGCGGCACGGGTCCTGTACGACCTGTTCGTCACGCCGATCGACGGGTTCTTCCCCTGGGATCGCCACCTGGGCAGCGACGGCACGATCCTGGTCGATGGCGACGCGCATTCGAATTCCAACCTGCCGCTGCTGGACAACGGGCCCTACCCCGCCAGCCTGAAGCAGGTGCATGGATTCGCATCCTTCAGCCCCCTGGTGTTCCAGGTCAGCGTGCCGATCGACCCGGCATCGCTGCCGGGCGACCTCGCAGCCTCCACCGCCGCCGACGCGTCGATCCGCGTGTATGCGCTGGACGAGGCGGGAGCGCTGGCCGACCGGGCGCCCTTCAAGGCCCAGTTCCTGGATTTCACCGCCGACGGCTACTGGATGATCCGGCTGGACCCCGCGTTCCCGCTGGCCGCGAAGCGCTACCTGCTGGTCGCGACGGACGGCCTGAAGGACAAGGACGGCAACGCCCTTGCCCGGTCGCGAGGATTCGCGCAGGTGCTGGGCCAGGCCGCCCTTCCCGCCGGCGCCGACCCGGCGCGGGTCGCCCAGGTTCAGGCGGAAGGCGACCGGATCGGGCCGCTGATGGCCGCCCTGCCGGACGCGGACCACGTGCTGGCCGCCGCGACCTTCACCACCGGCTTCGCCTACGACGATGCCCTCGATCTGAAGGCCGTGATGTCCCGGTTCATCCCGCCGTCGGTCCCGCCGGAAATCCCGTTCAACCTGGACCTGGACAACGACGGGAACCCCGACGTCGTGCTGGACGGGAACCTGGACGACTGCCCGATGGACCCCGCGGTGATGGGATGGGCGATCAAGGGCACCTTCGGCCCGTGGAACCTGACCGACCCCGACGACGGCCACTGGGTGCGCGAGGGCGACGGCTTCAAGACGTTCGACCCCCAGAAGGTCGATTTCCACCTGATGGTCCCGGTCGGGGAAGGCCCGTTCCCGATCGTGCTGGCCCAGCACGGCATCGCCGCCGACCAGGGCGCCATGTGCCAGGCGGCGCGGCTGCTGGTCACGGCCGGCATGGCGGTCCTGCGCTTCGACTTCCCGCGCCACGGCAGCCGGGGCAACGGCACCAACGCGACCGGGTGGGGCGCGGACTTCCTGGGCATCGACGACCCGATCCGGGTTCGCGAGAACTTCCGGCAGGCGGCGCTGGACATCGCGTCCGCCATCGCGCTGCTGGACGAACTGGCCCCGCTGCAGGACGGCTGGCCGAAGGGCGCCCCGGACGGGAAGACCGAGTTGGACACCGCGCACATCGCCTACCTGGGCCACAGCCTGGGTTCGATCATCGGCCTGCTGTACCTGCCCTTCAGCGCGCGGGTCGAAGCATTCCTGTCCAACGTGGGCGGCCTGGGGATGTTCTACCTGGTCGAAATCTACATCCAGAAGGCCTTCGGCGCGGTGTTCCTGGCCCAGGGATACCAGAGCGCGTCCGAGCACGCGGTGTGGACGGGGGACGGGATCGCCTACGCGGACAGGATGCTGACGGGATATTTCCGCGAGCCGGGCAAGCCCGCGAGGCTGCTGGACCAGATGGTGATGAACGACGACACCGTCGCGAACCCCTCCAACGAAACGCTGGCCCGGGCCGTCGGCCTGCCCCAGGTGGGCCCCGTGCACAACGCGATCCCCGGGATCCTGTACAAGGACGCGGCGACCGTGGAGTCGGGCATCATGCAGTTCGACGGCGTGAAGCACGGCAGCTTCGTGGGCGGGGACCAGCCCAACGCCGACCTCGAGCGCCGGCAGGCCATCCACTACCTGCAGTCGTGGTTCACCACGGGCAAGGCCGAGATCATCACCGAGTGATCCCCTCCGCCGCCATCCCGAACGCCGCCAGCACGCGGGCCAGGTCCGCCGCATCCACGACTCCCGACGCGTCGAAATCGCAGGCCTCCCGGTAGCGGGCGTCCGTCGCGAACGCCGCCCCCTGCGCAGCAGCCACGGCCAGCAGGTCCAGCCCGTCCACGTCGCCCGAATGATCGACGTCGGCCGTCAGGGCCGGCAGGAACCGCGCGCCCGGCGCCAGCACGTCGGGGTCGGGCGCCAGGCCCAGGAAGCGGCCGTCCAGTTCCAGCCACGTCACCGCGGTTCCACCGACGGGGGTCAGCGCCACGCGGGTGGTCCCGGCATCGGTCCGCACGTCCATCGCGAGGCGGGGGACCGAGGACTCCATGCCGACGCCGGCGATCGCCCCACCCACGGCCACGGCTACGCGCACCCCGGACCGGCCGGGAGGTGCCGCAACCGGCGATACCTCCACGCGGACGACCGGGGATCCGCGTCCGGCGACCCACGCGGCGAACAACGCATCCAGGTCCAGGCCCGAGGCCGCCGCCAGCCGCTGCCGCAGCATCGTCGCGTCAAAGAAGCCGCCCCCAGGGCCCAGGTCCGCAACCAGCGCCCGGAGCACCTGGCGGAACACGTCGGCGCCCGCCGCGGATTGGATCGCCCTCAACGCGACCAAGGACTTGGCGTAGGCCAGCAGGAACTGGCGCTGGCGATCGACGACGCGGTCGGCGCCGACCAGGCTGCCCAGCGCGGCGTCCTCGGTCGCCGGCACGCCCAGCCGCCATCGCAGGCCCAGGTCGCGCAGCAGGTCCCGCGCCGCGGCGTCGCCCTGTTCGCGACCGATGGCCTCGACGGCCAGCCACTCGGCCAGGCCCTCCACCAGCCAGGTCCCGCCCAGCGGCGAGGGCGACGCGGACACCGGGAACCACTGGTGTGCCACCTCGTGGGGGACCACCACGTACGCCAGGTCGGCCGGGTGGATCGTCCCTCCCCCCTCGCCCGTCCACACGCCCCGCGGCAGCCACGCCATGCCGGCCAGCGCCATCGCGGCACCGGCATCGTCCACCTGGACCAGGGCCAGGGACCGCGAGGTCGCGGGACCGTAGTCCGCCGCGTACCCGTTCCACGCCGCGACCGCGCGCACCAGCACGTCCGGCGAATGGTCCGTGGCCGGTGAATCGCGATCCGTGAACGTCAGGACGATCCCGTTCGGCGTGGGCATCCGTCCCGTTTCGAAGGGTCCCAGCACCAGCCCCCGGGTGAACGCCGCCACCGGTTGCCGCAGGCGCCAGGCCACCTGACCATCGGGCATCGGGGTTCCGCCGGTCACCTCGCCCGAACCGGCCAGGACCTGGCCCGCCGGGGCGTCCACCTCCAGGTCGTGCGTCGCGAAGTCCACGCCTGCAAACGACCGCGGAAGGATCAACGACAGGTCGAACCAGAACGTGTCGCCGACGAACCCGCACCTCCGCGGCACGGTCGTGGTCTGCACCGCGCACGAGGGCGTCCCCGCGGACGTCACCTCCAGCACGAACGGCGCGTCCTCCGGGAGCGGCGCGGGGAGCGTCACGGTGATCGACTCGCCGTCCCCGCCGGTGGGCGCGAACGGCAGCGCCAGGCCGTCGGCGTCCGCCACGGCGGTGATCGGCAGGCCCGACGCCACGACCAGCGCGCTGCGCCCCTCCCCGCTGGTCACGCCGGAGCAACGGACCGTCACGGCAACGGACTGCGCCGACGGGTCGATCCGCAGGACCCCTTCGTAGGCGGTGAATCGATGGGTAAACGGGTCGGTCGGCGCGGGGGAGGTCGTCCAGGGAACCAGCCCGAACAGGACGGTCCACGCCACCATCGACGGGCCGATTCGACCCGAAAAAAACCCCCGAGGGTCGAATCTGGACCCGATTTGTCCCAATCTTCTGTTCCGCCAGACCCGCGTAACATATCACTCCCTTCACCAATTCGTTGACACCCCTGAAAGCGGTGTCCTAGACTCCCTGCGACGTTGGAATTCCCGCGTTGTCGTGTGTCGGTGGCCCCGCCGCGCGACCACCCTCTGGGGAGGAGTACGAATGTCCGCTCTAGCCGCCTACTGGCGATCGACGGTCGGCAAGAAGATGGTCATGGCCGTCACGGGCCTGATCCTCTTCGCCTACGTGTTCGTGCACATGCTGGGCAACCTGCAACTGTACGCGGGGGACGGGGGGAAGGCGATCAACGAGTACGCCGCCTTCCTGCACTCGACGCGCGCGGCGCCGCTGCTGTGGACGGCGCGCATCGTGCTGTTCGCGTGCGTGTTCCTGCACGTCTGGGCGGCGATCGCCCTGACGATCCAGGCGTGGGGCGCCCGGCCGGTGCGCTACTCCAAGCGGCACTACCGCGAGGCCGACTACTTCGCCCGCACCATGATCTGGTCCGGCCCGATCATCGGGGCCTTCGTCGTGTACCACGTGCTGCACCTGACGCTGGGCCGGGGCGGCGCACCGTACGAGGAGCTGCACGCCTACGAAAACGTCATCAACGGGTTCAACATCCCGTGCGTGGCGATCTTCTACATGGTCGCGGTGCTGATGCTGATGATGCACTTCCGCCACGGCCTGTGGTCCTGGTTCCAGACGCTCGGCTGGTCGCACCCGGCCCACGACGGCGCCCGGCGCTGCGTCGCCAACGTCCTGACGGCCATCGTCGTGATCGGCGACCTGTCGTTCCCGATCGCGGTGCTGCTGAAACTGGTCACGCTCCCCGGAGGTGCGGCATGAAGCTCGACCCGCGGATCCCCTCGGGGCCCCTCGAGGACAAGTGGACCACGCGAAAGAACGGGGTGGCCCTGGTCAGCCCGGCGAACAAGAAGAAGTCCACGATCATCGTGGTCGGCACCGGCCTGGCCGGCGCCTCGGCCGCCGCGTCGCTGGGCGAACTGGGCTACACGGTGAAGGCGTTCACGTACCACGACAGCGCCCGTCGCGCGCACAGCATCGCGGCCCAGGGCGGCATCAACGCCGCCAAGAACTACCAGAACGACGGCGACAGCACGTACCGCCTGTTCTACGAAACGTTGAAGGGCGGCGACTTCCGGGCACGCGAGTCCAACGTGTACCGGCTGGCGGAAGTGTCGAACAACATCATCGACCAGTGCGTGGCCCAGGGCGTCCCGTTCGCCCGGGACTACGACGGCCACCTGGCCAACCGCAGCTTCGGCGGCGCCCAGGTGTCGCGCACGTTCTACGCCCGCGGCCAGACCGGCCAGCAACTGCTGCTGGGCGCGTACTCGGCCCTGTCCAAGAACGTGGGCGCCGGCACGGTCCAACTGCACCACCGCAAGGAAATGGTCGATGTGGTCGTCGTGGACGGCCGGGCGCGCGGCATCATCACCCGCGACCTGGTCACCGGCGAGCTGGAGTCCCACTCCGGCGAGGCCGTGCTGCTGGCAACCGGCGGCTACAGCAACGTGTTCTACCTGTCCACCAACGCCAAGAACTGCAACGTGTCCGCGAACTGGCGCGCGTACAAGCGCGGCGCCGGCTTCGCGAACCCGTGCTACACGCAGATCCACCCGACGTGCATCCCGGTCGCGGGCGAGTACCAGTCCAAGTTGACCCTGATGAGCGAGTCGCTGCGCAACGACGGCCGCGTGTGGGTGCCGTCGCGGGCGGGCGACAACCGCAGCCCCGACCAGATCCCCGTGTCCGAGCGCGACTACTACCTGGAACGGATCTACCCGTCCTACGGCAACCTGGCGCCGCGCGACATCAGTTCCCGCGCCGCCAAGCGCATGTGCGACGAGGGGCGCGGCGTCGGCCCCGGCGGGCGCGGCGTGTACCTGGACCTGGCCGACAGCATCAAGCGGCTGGGCCACAACGTGATCGAGGAGCGCTACGGCAACCTCATCGAGATGTACGAACGCATCACCGGCGAGGACCCCTACAGCGTGCCGATGCGCATCTACCCGGCCGTCCACTACACGATGGGCGGCCTGTGGGTCGATTACGACCTGATGTCGTCGCTGCCCGGCCTGTTCGTGCTGGGCGAGGCGAACTTCAGCGACCACGGCGCGAACCGCCTGGGCGCGTCGGCGTTGATGCAGGGCCTGGCCGACGGGTACTTCGTCATCCCGACCACGATCGGCGACTACCTCGCCAACAGCAAGCTGCCGAAGGTCGCGGCCGACCGTCCCGAATTCACGGAAGCGCGCCAGTCCTCGGCGGCCTTCATCCAGAAGCTGCTGGCCGTGAAGGGCCATCGGTCTGTCGATTCGTTCCACAAGGCCCTGGGCCTGATCCTGTGGGAGCACTGCGGCATGGGCCGCACGAAGGAATCGCTGACCACCGCCATCGCGAAGGTCCAGGCGCTGCGGGCCGAGTTCTGGGCCGACGTCCGGGTACCGGGCGAGGCGGCCGACCTGAACCAGGAAATCGAGAAGGCGGCCCGCGTGGCCGACTACTTCGAGATGGGCGAGGTGATGTGCCGCGACGCGCTGCTGCGCGAGGAATCGTGCGGCGGCCACTTCCGCGAAGAGCACCAGACCGAGGAAGGCGAGGCCAAGCGCGACGACGTCAACTTCTGCCATGCCGCGGTCTGGGAGTACGCCGGTCCCGACAAGGAAGCCATCCGGAACGTCGAACCGCTGGCCTTCGAAGTCGTCCACCTCGCGCAGAGGAGCTACAAGTAATGAAGCTGACTTTGCACATCTGGCGCCAGAAGGCGCACAACGACAAGGGCGGCTTCGTTCGCTACACGCTGGCGGACGTGACCGAACACATGTCCTTCCTGGAAATGCTCGACGTCCTCAACGAGGAACTGGTGGTCAAGGGCGAGGAACCCGTCCACTTCGAGCACGACTGCCGGGAAGGCATCTGCGGATGCTGCGGCGCCGTGGTCAACGGCGAGCCGCACGGCCCCCAGAAGGGGACCACGCTGTGCCAGTTGCACATGCGGCACTTCCACGACAACGACGAGATCTGGATCGAGCCGTTCCGGTCCAAGGCCTTCCCGATCCTGAAGGACCTGATCGTGGACCGCGGAGCGTTCGACCGGGTCATCCAGGCCGGCGGGTTCATCGCCGTGCGCACCGGCTCGGCGCCGGACGCCAACGGCATCACGGTGTCCAAGGAGGCCAGCGACCTGGCGATGGACGCCGCGGAATGCATCGGCTGCGGCGCCTGCGTGGCGGCCTGCCCGAACGGGTCCGCGTCGCTGTTCGTGTCCGCGAAACTGTCGCAACTGGGCCTGCTGCCCCAGGGCCAGCCGGAGCGGATGAAGCGAGCCATCGCGATGATCCGCAAGGCGGAAGAGGAAGGCTTCGGCTACTGCAGCAACTACGGCGAGTGCGAAGCGGTGTGCCCCAAGCGCATCAGCATCCACCACATCGCCCGCGCCAACTGCGACTACCACAAGGCGTCGTTCACCGTGTGGCAGGGCACCGGCGGGAAGGCGGCGAGGTAGGCTCCGCACCGGGGTGCCCCATGAAGTTCCGGTTCGCGCACAACAACATCAACGTGCTGGACCTGCAGAAGAGCCTGGCCTTCTACCGGGAGGCGCTGGGGCTGGAGGAGGTCAAGCGCATCACGGCGAAGGACGGCAGCTTCCTCATCGTGTACCTGGGCGACGGCGTCACCGGGCACAAACTGGAACTGACCTGGATGCGGGACCGGACGACGCCGTACAACCTGGGCGACAACGAAATCCACCTGGCGCTGAACGTGGACGACTACGAGGCGGCGCACGCGCACCACGCTGCGATGGGATGCATCTGCTACGAGAACGCCGGCATGGGGATCTACTTCATCGCCGACCCGGACGGCTACTGGGTGGAAGTGCTGCCGAACGGTCGGGGATGAGCCCCCGGGGCACGCGGAGGGCGCGCGCGGACCTTCACACGTACTGGTCCCATTCGTCGCCGTCGTCGTCGCCCGCGTCCGTGTCGTCGCCCGCGTCGTCGCCCGCAATACCCGCGGTCCCCGCAACGCCCGTCGTGGCGCGGGGCTCCCACGTCCCCATCGACGGGCTGGCGAGGCGCCTGGGGCGGGGGATGCCGGCCTCGACCAGCGCGACCAGTTCGTCCAGGCATTCGAACAGCATCGCGTTGTCGTGCGGAACGTAGCCGGCCCGCAGGGCTGCCGTGTGCTCCTCGGAGCGCTCGACGAACGCCGAGATGCTTTCGGCGTCCAGGCGCTCGGCGTATTCGCCGTAGCCCAGCGCCTGCAGGTACCGCGCGTTCAGTTCCTGCTCGAACTGGCGTTCCACGGGCACCGACAGCACCGGCACGTGCAGGTGGACCGCCTCGCCCATCAGCGAATACCCGCCGCCCGACACCAGGCAGCGCGCGGTCCGCAGGTCTTCGACGAACCCCTTTTCGTCGAAGGCCTTCAGCGTCACGTTGCCTTCCACGCCCGACCGGCCCATGCCATACACCCGGAACTCCCACGGCAGGGACTGCAGCGTCGGCACCAGCAGGGTGTTGGCCGCGGACGTCTGGTAGACCAGTACGTGCTTCCCCGGTTCGCGCCGCGCGGCCAGGATTTCCGCACGAAGGATCGGCGGCACCAGCGTCGTGCGCTTCTTGCGGACGGGGGGGAAGAAGAAGGACGTGACCAGGTAGTGGTACGCCCAGGGCAGCTTCGCCTTCACCGCGATGCGCGTCATCAGGTAGTCCAGGCGCTTGCCGGCAAGCAGCGACGGGTCGTGGCGACACCGGTTGATCACCTGCTGGTTGTCGATGTCCACGACCGGCAGGCGGTGGTTCAGGCCGTACAGGTAGGCCCACGACTCGAAGTCGCTGACGACCATCTCGGGCCGGAAGCCGTCCTCGGCGATTCGCTGGTAGGCGGCGACGTTCTGGAGGATGCCGCCCGGGGCCTGCGTCATGTTGGTCCACACGGACGAGCCGATCCGGAACCGGTTGTCGGCGTAGTCCATGTGCAGGCCGTGGATTTCCTGCAGCGTGATGTGCGGCCGGTTCGCGAAACGCTCCGTCAGGAAGCGGTGCGCACGCCCCGACACGACGACGCGGATGTCGTGGCCCCGGTCCAGCAGGTGCTCGATGACCACGCGGCTGCGGGTGGCGTGGCCCATCCCCTCGCCGACGACCCCGTACAGGATGCGCATGGGTCCCTCCCTGGCGTTCGGACGACAGGATAGGGCCGGGAACCCGCGGGGGGAAGGTCCGGGAGCCTGCGCGGCGCGTCCGTCCTGCTAGAGCCTGTCGAGTTTCGCCGAGAACAGCTCCCGGGCCTCCACAGGCTGCAGTTGGCAATCGATCGTGTGGACGGTCGCCGCCAGCGTGTACGGGTCGAATCCATCGACGCGCAGCCCGCAGGCCGTGCCGATAGGCGCGTCGAACAGCACCGCGAAGTTCCGTGTGAAGTGGTGGTGGGCCGGGTTGTAGACCAGTTCCCGGTACGCGTCCTGCGTGAAGGCGGTCCCGTCCAGAGTGCCATTGGCGTGGTAGAAGATCCCGGGTTCCGTCCCGGCCATGGACACCCCCAGGCGCAGGTCCAGCACCGCCTCCCCGCCCCGGAACACGATCGTGTGGCGGTTGAGGGTGGTGCCTTCGAAGACGCAGGACGCCAGCCGGCGGAAGTCGATGTACTGGCTGCAGTCGCCCTTGCAGATCATCGGGCTGAGGCCGGCGCCGCCCTTGTACGCACCGTCGAGGGCCAGCGCCGGGGACCCGCTGCCGGACGTGTAGAAGGAGGCCTGGAGCACCCAGGCGTCACCGCCGGCCGTGGTCATGGGCTGGGTCCAGGAGTACGACTGGGACGTCCCCGAGACCGTGGCCGCCAGGGTGCCCGGTGCCGACGGCACGGGCTGGGCGTCGGGAACCAGGAACCTCAGGCAGAAGGGCAGCGTGAAGGGCGTCGTACCGGACGAGTCCGGCAGCGCGTAGGTGCCGGGGACCAGTGTCAGTTCGACCTTCCGTGCCAGTTCCTGCTCCATCGTCCGGGTCTCGTCGAACATGCCGCAGTACCGCGCCGTGGCGGCAACGTCGATCTGGCCCGCCCAGGCGTCCCCCACGTAGGCCGCGGCCGTCGGGCACCAGGGCCACGGCTGCCCGGGGACGCTCGCATCGGTGGCCGACGCGTCGGAGGCGTCCTCCTCGGGGACCTCCGGCACGACGTCTGCCGGACCCGGGTCGGCGACGCCCGGATCGTCCCCGGGAGCGACGTCGGCGGCCACGCCCGGATCGTCCACGACATCGCCGGAAGGATCAGGAACGGCGTCCGCCGGGGCGTCCGTGCCCCCGTCCAGATCGCCGGCTGCGCCGTCGTCGCCCGCCAGGTCCGAGGGGACGTCGGCGCCGTCGTCCGGGGTGCCAGGGTCGTTCGAAGCCGGGTCCGGCGGAAGGTCCACCGCCGGCAGATCGGGCCCGGACGTCCCGGGATCCGTGACGTCCCCGATGGGAAGGTCGCCCGGGGTCGCCACATCGACGGCGTCCGGGCCCTTGTCGATCGATCCGGCCGCGCCGCCACAGGCCATGGCCAGGAAGGCCACCAGGGCGGGGACGATCGCGTTCCTTCGCATCGATGTTCCTCCGTCGTTCCGGCTCAGCCGCCCAGCCAGGAACCGATGTACACCGGGAACCCGGGGTCCACCCAGGACCGGGCGCTGGCGGCCTGGGCAGGCGTTCCGGGGGCGTACACCAGTGGAGAGGGGCCAAAGGCCTCCTTCAGGGCAAGGTAGACGGCCTGGACATCGGACAGCAGCACCACGTCCGGATCGCTGTACACCTGGAACCCGAACAGCGGGCCGTCCGCCGACTGGATCTGCAGCACGATGCCGGCCCAGTACTGCCGGGTGGCCGGGACCAGCGCCAGGGCCAGGTACCCCGACGGGCTCAGGCTGCCGAAGCGTTCGGGGAAGACCGCCACCAGGAAATCGTAGTGCACGGGAAAGCGCCGGGTGTCCTGGAAGACCGTTGGCAGGGTGGCTGCGGGCTTCGAGGGCAGAAGGAACTTGAGCGCCCGGCGAACCTCGGGCCAATCGGAGTCGGGAACAGCGAACTCCAGGAACGCCGCTTCGTCCGGGACGGCGAGGGTGCAGGGCAGGAACCCCAGCCGGGCCGCGGCGACGGAACAGACGTCCGCCGGCACGGCGTCGGAGGCCGGATCGGAAGCCGCGTCGGAGGCCGCGTCGGACGCCGGATCGGAGACCGGATCGGAAGCCGGATCGGAGGCCGCCTCGACGACGTCGCCCGCAGCCCCTCCCCCCCTGCAGCACGCGACGGTCGCTGCGACAACCGCCGCCGGCAGCCACGCCGCCATGCGCATGTCCATGCTCGTCTCCCGGGTACAGGTCCGGATCCTAGCATGGCCGGGACTCCCGATGGGGCCAGCCCGACAGGGGGACACCAGGCCCGGCCCGCAAGCCCCGTCCACCTGGAGGGGCCGGGAACGCGGTTGCGCCGGACGCCTTCCGGGAGTACCTTTCCGTCCCCCGCGGCGGTCGATACCGGAGTCGTCGCGGGCCTGCTGGGGCCGGCCCGAGCACGAAGGCGGAGGCCGGGTCGCCTCGGGCATTCTCAAGGAGACCACCCCGTGGCGGACGCCCAGACCGGACCCCTGCTATCTGCGAAAGGCCTGGCCAAGGCCTACGGCGCCCAGGCGCTGTTCCAGGACGTGGGCCTGAACCTGTACGAAGGCGATCGGCTGGGCGTCATCGGCCCGAACGGCGCCGGCAAGTCCACGCTGCTGCGGATCCTGGTGGGCGACGAGCGGCCCGACGCGGGCACGGTGTCGTCCCGGAAGGGTACGCGGGTGGCCTACGTGCCGCAGGAGCACCCGTTCACCGGTGACGCGACGGTCGAGGAGGTGCTGCGGCGGGCGGTCGATACGGCGCTGCCCCCGGGGCCCGACCACGTTGCGGAAGCCGAGACGCGCCTGAACGAGACGCTGGGTCGGGTGGGCTTCATCGACCGGGCACAACGGGCGGCGGCGCTGTCGGGTGGATGGCAGAAGAGGCTGGCCATCGCGGCCGCGCTGATCACGCTGCCGGAGGTGCTGCTGCTGGACGAGCCGACCAACCACCTGGACCTGCCGGGGCTGGCGTGGCTGGAAGACCTGCTGCGGCGATCGCGGCTCGCCTGCCTGCTGATCAGCCACGACCGCTGGTTCCTGCAGAACGTGACCACCCGGATCGTCGAACTGAACCGCGTGTACCCGTCGGGCACGCTGGCGGCGAACGGGCCCTACAGCGACTTCCTGGAGGCGCGGGCCCTGTTCCTGGAAGGCCAGGCGCAGCGCCAGGAAACGCTGGAGAACAAGGTTCGGCGAGAAACGGAGTGGCTGCGCCGGGGGCCGAAGGCGCGGGCGACCAAGGCGCGGTACCGCGTGGACGCGGCGCATCAACTGATCGGCGAGCTGGCCGAGGTGTCGGCACGCACCGTGGTGACCGGCGCGAAGTTCGACTTCACCGGCACCGAACGCCGGACGAAGCGCCTGATGGTCGTGAAGGACCTGGCGAAGTCCCTGGGCGGGCGGGACCTGTTCGGGGACGTGTCCTTCGTGCTGACGCCCGGCACGCGACTGGGGCTGGTGGGACCGAACGGCAGCGGCAAGACGACGCTGTTGCGGGTGCTGTCGGGCGACCTGGGCGCGGACGCCGGGCACGTCGAACAGGCGGACGGCCTGCGGGTCGTGTACTTCGACCAGAAGCGCGAAACGCTGCCGCCAGCCCTGACCCTTCAGCGGGCGTTCACGGCGGACGGGGACGCGGTGCAGTACCGGGACCAGGAAATCCACGTCGCGTCCTGGGCGAAGCGGTTCGGTTTCCGATCCGATCAGTTGACGACGCCGGTGGGCGACCTGTCGGGCGGCGAGCAGGCGCGGGTGCTGATCGCGCGCCTGGTGGTGCGGCCGGCGGACGTGCTGCTGCTGGACGAGCCGACCAACGACCTGGACCTGTCCACGCTGGAGGTGCTGGAGGAGAGCCTGGTGGACTTCCCCGGCGCGGTGGTGCTGGTCACCCACGACCGGTACCTGCTGGACCGGGTGTCCACCCACGTGCTGGGCCTGGACGGCCGGGGCGGGGCCGCGTTCCACGGCGACTACGTCCAGTGGGAGGCGGCCCAGAAGGAAGCGGCGCGGCGCATCGCGGATGCTGCGCAGGCCGGGGTCGCCGAGCGGAAGGACGCCGCCGCCCGCGGGGCGGAACGGTCCCGGGCGAAGCGCCTGACCTGGCTGGAACAGAAGGACTGGGAAACGATCGAGGCCCGCATCCACGAGGCCGAAGCCGTCCAGGTCGCCCGCGAGGCCGAGTTGCACTCCCCCGCCATCGCCAGCAACGCCGGTCGCCTGGCCGCCGCCGCGACCGCCGCCGACCAGGCGCGCGCCGCGGTCGAATCCCTGTACGCGCGGTGGGAGGAACTGGAAGCGAGGCTGCGCGAGGACAGGGACTGACCCGGCCACGCGGCGCCGGTCCTGCCCAGGGGCCGTCAGAGATCCGCTCCTGCCCGGCGACACGCCTTCAACTTCAGGTCTTACAGCCGTCCCAGCATCCGCAACACGCCGTCCAGGAACGTCAGGGGGTGCGGGGGGCAGCCCGGGACGAAGAGGTCCACGGGAAGCTCTGGAGGGAGGCCGTCGTTGCAGATGGGCGAGCCCGCGAAGGGGCCGCCCGACAGCGCGCAGGCGCCGACCGCGATGACCAGGCGCGGGGACGGAACGGCGTCCCAGGTGTCCAGCAGGGCCTGCCGCATGTTCGCGGTCACGGGGCCGGTCACCACGATCCCGTCCGCGTGGCGAGGGGACGCAACGAACTGGACCCCGAAGCGGCCGATGTCGAACACCACGATACCGGTCACGTTCAGGTCCGCTTCGCAGCCGTTGCACCCGCCGGCGGACACCTGCCGCAGTTTCAGCGACCGGCCGAAGAGGCGGCGCGTCGCGGCGGGAAGGGCGTGGGCCAGGTGGGCCGGGTCGGGCAGCACGAGGCCGGACGGCGGGACGGACGGGCGGGGGGCGTCCCCCGGGACCTGCCCCGCGCCCCGAAGCAGCAGGTCCTCCCGGGTCGATACCGCCAGGCGAAAATCGCTGGAATTGCGCACCGCGCCGGCGGGACATGCGTCCGCACAGGCCGGGCAGAACAGGCAGCGGCCCAGGTCCAGGCGCAGCGGGGCCGCCTGGATCGCGGCGGTCGGGCACGCATCGACGCACGACCGGCACCCCTCGGGACACAGCGACGGCTGCAGGATCGGCCGGCCCCGGAACCGGTCCGGAAGGCGGGCCGGCCTGTCGGGCCAGGCCATCGTCCGGTTCTTCTGCCGCAGGCGGGCGCGAATCAGGTTCATCGACACGACCTCCCGATCCGTTCCTCACCGCCCGGGGCCCTGCCCCGTCGAGGCGATCCGCGACCCACGCTCATACGTCGTGGCCCGCGTACGACAGGTTGAACGACTTGTTGCATAGCGGGAAGTCCGATATCGGGTTCCCGCGCAACGCCATCGCCAGCCCGAACCAGTTCCGCAGGCTGGGGTCGAACACCCGGTAGGCGCACAGGGCGCCATCGTCGCCCGTCGCCGCCACGTGCAGGATTTCGCCACGCCACCCTTCCACCAGCACCGCCGCAAGGGCGCCGGGCCGCGGTACAGGGACCTCGACGGACAGCGGTCCATCGGGCAAGGCCGCCAGTCGGGCCAGCACGAATTCCAGGGACCGCCCGACCTCCACCCATCGCACCCGGGCCCGGGCCAACACGTCGCCAGACGTTTCCACGGCGGGCGCAAGGCCCCACTCGACGAAGGCGCCCAGGGGGTGGTCGCAGCGCACGTCCCGCATGCATCCGCTGGCGCGGGCCGCGGGACCCACCAGCCCCAGGTCCTCGGCCGCGGCCCGGGACACGATGCCGGCGTGTTCGAACCGCGACAGCACCGACGGGGATTCGAAGGTCAGCGCGGCGACGTCCTCGAGGTCCCGTCGCGCCACGGCCAGGCGCCCCAGCAGGTCCCGTCGAAGTTCCAGCGGCACCCCGAACCGCACCCCGCCCAGCACCAGCAGGCCGCGGCCGAACCGGTTCCCGCAGATCTCCATCGTCGCGTTCAGGAACTCGCCACGCAGTCGGCCGAACCACGAGGCTCCGGGCAGGAACCCCACGTCGTTGCACAGCGCGCCCAGATCGCCGACGTGGTTGGCCAGACGTTCCAGTTCCAGCGCGATGGCGCGCAGCCAGAGCGCGGTTTCGGGCACCTCGAGGCCGCCCAGGGATTCCATCGCGCGACAGTACGCGATGCCGTGCCCGATCGCCGTGTCGCCCGCGATCGATTCCGCCACGACCATGCGGCGCGACGGCGGCGAGGTGCGCATCAGCGCCTCGGCCCCCCGGTGCTGGTAGCCCAGGTGGATTTCCAGGTGATGGACCGTTTCGCCCGAGCACTGGAACCGGAAGTGCCCGGGTTCGATGATGCCGGCGTGGACCGGGCCCACCGCGACCTCGTGGGTGCCCTCGCCTTCGACCCGGAAGAACGGGTGCTCGGTGGCGGGGGCGGAGGGGCGGGGGGCGGGTACGGGCTCGGGTACGGGGACGTGGGCCCGCGCAGGATCGGGCACGGGGACGGGTACGGGTACGGGTACGGCTGCGCCGGCCTCCAGGGCCGGATGCCTGCGCAGGGGCTTCAGCCAGGGATGGCCTTCGGGGAACAGGCCGTCCGTTTCCCAGATCGCCCGCTCCAGCGCCTGGGCGGCCGGAATGGCAGCCGTCAGCGCCGGGTAGCCCCCGCCCGCGTGCACACCGGTCTTCAACGCGCTGAGGCGACCGTCACCGTCATGGGCCACCAGCGCCACGAGGTCCAGCGTCCCGGGACGGCCGGGAAGCGTGACCAGGCCGCACAGGCGCCCGCCGTGGCTGCACGAGTTGGCGACCAGGTCCCGGAAGGCCCGCGGGGCCACGGCGCTGACGTCCGCGATGGCGATGGCGGCGCCGTTCCGGAAGGACTTGGGGTTCGCCAACTTCATCGCACGCCTCCCAGCACGGCGGCGGCACGCGTCAGAGCGTCCGAAAGGAACACGGGCATCCACAGCCCCAGCGCGACCATCAGCGCCAGGGGCAGCACGATCAGAGGCCAGTCCACGGCCCGGGCGCGCACCGTCGGCTGCCCCTCCTTCGCCGGGGCCCAGGCCATCCCCAGGATCGGCCGCAGCAGCACCACGAAGATCACCGCGGCGCCCAGCAGGAACGCGACCACCGCGGCGAGGTGGCCCCCCGCGATGCCGTCCCGGGCGATCCACAATTCGCTCATGAACGTCGATGACGGCGGCGTGCCCGCCAGGGCCAGCACCGCCACCAGCAGGCCGACGCCCGCCAGCCGCGACGTCTTCAGCAGGCCGCCGATGGCCCGCGAGTCCCGCGTCCCATGGTCGTGGGCCAGGTTCCCGACGCAGAAGAAGGCGACCATCTTGCTGACCGAGTGGTTCAGCGTGTGGAACAGCGCCGCGGTGGTCCCGCCCAGGCCCAGGCCCAGCGCGATGATCCCGATGTGCTCGACGCTGCAATAGGCCAGCAGGCGCTTCAGGTCGTGCTCGTGGGCGATGAACGCGGCGGCCACGCCGATGGATACCAGGCCGAACGGCACCAGCAACCGGAACGCCCAGCCGTCCCCGCCGGTGGAGCCTTCGACCACCGGCAGGAACCGGCTGATGCTGTATAGCGCGCAGTTCAGCAGCACGCCCGACAGCACCGCCGAGACGGGCGTGGGCGCCTGCCCGTGGGCGTCCGGCAGCCACGTGTGCATTGGAGCCAGGCCGGCCTTCGTGCCGTACCCGACCAGCAGGAACAGGAAGGCCAGTTTGACGGCGCCGGGGCGCATGCGGGACGCCACGCGCATCAGGTCCGTCCACAGGAAGGGGCTTTCGGCGCCGTTCGTGACGGTCCGGGCCTCGCCGCACAGCAGGAAGGTCCCCAGCAGCGCCAGCGCGATGCCCACCGAGCAGATCATCAGGTAGGTCCAGGACGCCCGCACCGAGGGCGGGTCGAAGTCCAGGCACACCAGCAGCGCAGACGCCAGCGTGGTCGTTTCCATGGCCACCCACAGCATGCCGACGTTGTTGGAAACCAGCACCAGGATCATGCTGGCCAGGAAGCCGAACCACGCCGCGCCGAAACGCCGCGCCTTCGAACGGCCGAACGTGCCGTCCCGGGCGCCGTGACCGAAATAGCGCAGCGCGTACACCGACGAGAAGCCGAACACGAAGACCACGATCCCGAGGTTGTAGGCCGACAGGGCATCCAGCATCAGTTGCTGCCCGCCCGCGAAGACCGGGGACTCCAGGGCCGAAGGGATCAGCGCCGCGGCGATTCCCGCGACCGCGACGGCGCCCGCCACGCACAGAGCCAGCACGGCCTGCGCAGACGGAAGCAGCGCGGCGATCGGGATGCACGCGACCGGGACCAGCAGCAGCGCCCACAGCAGGGTCATCGGGCGCCTCCCGCCGGAGTCGCCGCCCCGTCACCCGCCGAACCGCCCTCGGGACGATGCCCGAAGGCCACCAGCACGGCCATCAGCATCACCGCCACCAGGACGTCCAGCAGCACGCCCAGTTCGACCACCAGCGGGAATTCGCCCAGCACCCGCTGGCCGATGACGAAGACGCCGTTTTCCAGGACCAGGTAGCCGATGACCTGCGTCAGTTCCGTGCGACCGCCCACCGTCAGGTACAGGCCCACCAGCAGCGTCGCCAGTCCGGCGGGCACGCCCAGCGGGCTGGAACCGGCCTCGGGAGGCGGCAGCATCACGGCGCCGATCCAGAACGACAGGCCCACCAGCACCGCGCACAGCAGCAGGGACAGGTGCAGGCTGTGCTCGGGTTCGGCCTCGCGAGCCACGCCGCTCTGGCGCATCGCCCGCAGCAGGAAGTACGGGATCGCGACGGCCTTCAGCAGGAAGGTCGCCAGCACCGCGAGGACCGTGTGCAGCACCCGCTCGCCGCCGGTCAGCACGCCGGTCCCCTGGATCGCCAGGGGCAGCGCCGCCAGCACCAGGCCCTGCAGCGCGCACGCCCGGATCCGGGCGCCCAGGCGGCCGGTGGACCCGATGAACAGGTCGATCCCGATGACCAGCAGCAGCAGCAGGTCGGCATCGAGGCTCATGGCCGGCCTCCCGTGAAGAGGACCAGCACGCCCACCGCGGCCACCACGCAGGCGCCGATCAGGAACTGCGGCACGCGGGACAGGCGCAGGCGGGCCATCACCGACTCGATGATCCCGACCGTGATCGCAACGCCGGCCTGCCCGGCGACGAACAGCACGGGCGCCATCCAGCCGGTCGCGGGGATCGGCAGGACCAGGTGGACCAGCACCGCGCCCAGCGCGAAGAACTTGAGGGCGTACCCGATCTGGATGAAGGCGAAGTCCGGGCCGCTGTGGTCCAGCACCATCACCTCGTGGATCATCGTCAATTCGAGGTGGGTGTTGGGGTCGTCCACCGGGATGCGGGAGGTTTCGGCCAGCAGCACCACGCCCAGCGCCAGCGCGGCCAGCAGGAGGCCCGGGTGCCGCAGCAGGCCGCCCGCGGCCGGAATGGCGGAAAAGGCGTCGCCGAAGCAGGCGCTGTCGGCCGGCACGCACACGATCATCAGCGCCAGGAACAGCGCGGGTTCCGCCAGCGCCGCGAAGGCCGCCTCGCGGGAGGCGCCCATCCCCTCGAAGGCCGAGCCGGTGTCCAGCGCGGCCGCCATCGTGAAGAAGCGGCCGACGCCCAGCAGGTACGCGAACACGAACACGTCGGCGGGAAACCCGAACGGCGAAGTGGTCGATGCCAGCGGGACGATCAGCGCCGCGAGGATCGCCGACGCCAGCGTCACGATCGGCCCGGCGACGAAGATCCACGTCGTCGTGCGGCTGTAAACCGCGCCCTTCTGCAGCAACTTCACGACGTCGTACAGCGGCTGGAGCAACGGCGGGCCCTTGCGTCCCGCAGCGATGGACTTGACGCGGTTGATCAGGCCCAGCATGGGCAGGGGCATCAGGACCAGCAGCGTGATGTGGACCGCCACGTCGAACATCGACGACCTCAGAACGCGCCCAGTTGCCAGACCAGCAGCACCACCACCGTCAGGAGCACCCAGACCAGGTACCGGGGCACGCCGCCCTGCTGCAGGAAATCAATCCGCCGGAACACCGACAGCAGGGCGTCCACGCCGGGCGCCAGCACCCGGTCGGCCGCCATGTCGCCCAGGTGTCGCCGGTGGCTGGCCGCGACGGGGAAGTACCCGACGAGGCCCTCGGCGTGGACGTGCCGATCGAAGATGGACTCGGACGGCGCCAGGATCGGGTCCGCGAACGACGCGGCCGTGTATTGCATACGGGCGGTCGGAGCCTCGTAGCCGCAGCCCCACGTGGCCGCCTGCCGGATGTCCCGCCCGCGCAGCAGCGCCCAGCGCAGCCCTGCCAGCACGGCCACCAGCACGCCCAGCGCCAGGGCGATTCCCGCCACCGCCGACAGCACGTCCACGACCCCCTCCGGCAGGGCTGCGGCGCCGGACAGTGCGAACGCGGGCGCCTCGACCAGCCGAAGGGCCACCAGGGGGACCACCCCGATCAGGACGCAGAGGCCCGCACCCAGCAGCATCGCCCACCGCATCGAAGGACCGGCTTCGTGGGCGGCGGCGGCCGCAGGGGTTCGCGGCTCGCCCAGGAAGACGACGCCGAACGCCTTGACGAAGCAGGCCGAGGCCAGGCCGCCGATGAGCGCCAGCGCCGGCACGACCGCCAGGGTCCAGAGGGCGCTGGAGGCGGGCAGTTCCACGGCGCCGACGAAGGCCCCGACGTAGATCAGCAGTTCGCTGACGAACCCGTTGAAGGGCGGCAGGCCACTGATCGCGGCGGAACCCACCAGGAAGGTCGTGCCGGTCACGGGCATCCGCCGCAGCAGGCCCCCCAGCGAGTCGATGTCCCGGGTCCCGGTGGCGTGGGCCACGCTGCCGGCCCCCTGGAACAGCAGGCCCTTGAACAGGCCGTGATTCAGGACGTGCAGCAGCGCGCCGCCGAACCCGAGGAACGACAGCGTCGTGTTGCCGTTGGCCCGGCCCACGATGCCCAGGCCGACTCCCAGCGCGATGATCCCGATGTTCTCGACGCTGTGGTATGCCAGCAGGCGCTTGAGGTCGTGCTGCGCCAGGGCATGGAGCACGCCGCCCACGCCCGAAACGATGCCCACGACGATGACGACGAACCCCCACCACTCGGGCGGCTCGCCCAGGAACGTGAGGGTCCGCAACAGCCCGTAGATGCCCAGTTTGATCATCACGCCCGACATCACCGCGGACACGTGGCTCGGCGCGGCGGGGTGGGCCTCGGGCAGCCAGGCGTGCAGCGGCCAGAAGCCGGCCTTCAGGCCGAATCCGGCGAGGGCCAGCAGGAAGCAGGTCGTGGCCACCAGCGCGGACGGCGCACCCGCGGCGAGGATCGCGGCGAAGTCGAAGGAACCCGTCGCGCCGCCCAGCAGCACGAACAGGACGATCAGCGGCACGAGGCCCAGGTGGGACGCGATCAGGTACACGAGGCCGGCACGGCGCGTTTCCGGCCGGTCCCCCTCGAAGGTGACCAGGAAGAACGACGACAGGGACATGGCCTCCCAGGCCAGCAGGAACAGCACGCCGTCGCGGGCCAGCGCCACACCGACCATCGACGCGGCCAGCACGTTGAAGAACGCCAGCGCCGGGGCCAGGCGGCGGCGGCCCAGCCAGCCGCGCCGAAGGTACCCGGCGCCGAACAGGGCCCCCAGGCCGCATACCAGGAAGATGCACAGGCAGAAGAACGCGGACAGGGGATCGATGCCCATGGAAATCGCGCCGATCGGCAGGCGCCACGACGACGCGACGGTTTCGGCGCCCCCGTCCATCAGGGCCATCACCGAACCCGCCAGCCCGACCGCGCAGGCCAGCAGGGAACCCGCCGTGCCGACCGCAAGCGCGGCGCGATCGAGGCGTCCCAGGAGGGCAGACAGGGTCCCGGCGATGATGAAGAGGGCGACCGACAGAAGCGTCAGGACGAGAGCGACCGTCAAGATCCTGCTCAACGGATCCGCCAGTGCGGATCCTTGCATGACCGGGCCGAAGTCTAGCCCCGGACGGTCGAAAGTCAAGATTGCGGCCGGTCGAGCCGAAGGACGTTCGGCCCGGTGGGGCGCGTCCGCCGTCGCCGCGGCTTTGATCGTGATGCGGGGCGATCTACCATGGGGGGGCACGGGATCCGGGTTGGACAGGGAGGCATCCATGAGCACGACCGAACCCGCCACCGACAACCGCACGGTGGCGTTCGTGGCCGGTGCAACCGGCTACGTCGGGCAGCAGGTGGTCCGGCAACTGGTCGCGGCGGGCATTCGGACCATCGCCCACATCCGGCCCGACTCGAACCGCCTGTCCGAGTGGTGGACCCGGTTCACGGAACTGGGCGCAGAGCCCGACGCGACCCCCTGGACGCTCCCGGCCATGGCCACGACGCTGAAAGGCCTGCACCCGCGCGTCGTGTTCTGCCTGCTCGGAACCACCCGCTCCCGAATGCAGTCCCTGGCACGGGCCGGGAAGGACCCGGCCGCGGCCTCCTACGAGTCGATCGACTACGGCCTGACCGCGCTGCTGGTCGAGGCCGCCGTGCACGCGGGCAACGCGCCCCGCTTCGTGTACCTGTCGTCGCTGGGCGCCGGCCCCAACCCGAAGGGGGCGTACATGCGGTGGCGGACGAGGGCCGAGCACGTGGTGCTGGGGTCCGGCCTGCCCTACATCGTGATCCGCCCGGCCATGATCACGGGGCCGGATCGCGAGGAGGAAAGGCGCAGCGAGCGCATCGCCAACGCGCTGGTGGACGGCGCGCTGAGCCTGGGAAAGGCACTGGGCATCGAGGGGCCCTGGAGGCGGTACCGGTCGATCGACGCCGCGGGCCTGGCCGCCGCGATGATCCGGCTGGCGATGGATCCGGGCGCGGCGAACCACACCATCGAACGCGAGGAACTGGTCGCGGAGGCCCCGGAAAAGCCGATCAGGTGATCGAGGCCTCCTCGTCAGGCGCCTTGTCGAATTCCGACGAGAACCGCTCCATCACGGCCTTTCGCTTCAGTTTCAGCGTCTGGGTCAGCAGGCCGTTGGCGACCGTGAAGTCCTCCTCGACGAAGTGGTAGCGGCGCGGGATTTCGTACGAGGCGAACCGGCCGCGCAGGTGGTTTTCGATGTCGCGACCCACCAGCGTCCGGACCGCCCGGCCCACGTCGCTTTCGCTCTTGAACAGCCACTCCGGGTCCACGGACAGGCCCAGTTCCTTCGCGTAGTGGCGGAGGCGCGCGAGGTCCGGCACGACCAGGCACTCGTTGAAGGCCCTCCCTTCGCCGAACACCATCGAGTTCAGCACGTAGGGGATCAGCTTGATCTCCTCCTCGATGGCCGCCGGGAACACGTACTTCCCGTTTTCCAGCTTGTACTGCTCCTTGAAGCGCCCGGTGATCAGCAGGAAGCCGTCCTCGTCCAGCCGCCCGCGATCGCCGGTGCGCAGGCCGCCGTCCTCCGTCATCACCTCGGCCGTGGCCTTGGGCTTGTTGTGGTAGCCCAGCATCACATTGGGCCCGTAGACGATGATTTCGCCCTCGCCGCTGTCGTCGTCCACGCGGCTTCGGTCGATGACCACCTTCACCTTTTCGACACACTGCCCGACCGTGCCCAGCCTGTGCGCGGTCGGGCAGTTCATCGTGATCGCCGGCGAGGTTTCGGTCAGCCCGTAGCAGTCGTATACCGGGATGCCGATATCGAAGAAGAACTGGGCGATTTCGACGTTCATCCTGGCGCTGCCCGACAGGGCGCCCTTCAGACGGCCGCCGAACCGATCGCGAACCTTCTGGAACACGAGGTGGTCGAGCAGCCAGAACTTGAACCCGGCGTGCCCGGTTTCGCGCTTCACCCGGGCGGCATCCACGGCCGCCTGGAACAGTTTCAGCTTCAGCCCGCCGGCCTCGCGAACCGTGGACCACACCACGTCGTAGATCCGGTTGAACACGCGTGGCACCGTGATCAGGTAGGTCGGACGGACCTCGCCCATGTCGTTGGCCACCGAGGCCGGACCGCCCGCGATGCCCATGGAACCGCCGAACGTGATGAAGTGGTACAGCTCGCCCGTCTGGCCGTACACGTGGGCCCACGGCAGGATCGACAGGCTGCGGTCCTCCGTGTTCAGGAAGGGGTACAGGTGCCGCCCGGCCTGGCAGTTCGACGTGAAGTTGCCGTGGGACAGCAGGACGCCCTTGGGTTCGCCGGTCGTGCCCGAGGTGTAGATCAACGTGGCCACGTCGGTCGGCAGGGGATGGAAGGAAGGCACCGGGGCATCATGTCCCGCACGTTCCAGGGCGGCCAGGCTGGAGACCCCCTCGCCATCGACCACGATCACGTGGCCGAGGGCCGGCAGGTCCGACAGGTCGCCCAGCATCTCGAGCACCCGCGAGCCCGCCGCCAGCAGCACCTTGACCCCGGCATCCTTCAGGATGTACCGCCACACCGTCGGCAGTTCCGCCTCGTACATGGGCACGAAGCGCGCGCCGAGGCCGTAGGTCGCGAAGGCGGCGATGGCCCACTCGGGACGGTTGTTCGCGATGAGGCCCACCACGTCCCCCGGGCCGATCCCGAGGCTCGCGAGGCCGGCACGCAGGTCGTTGACGCGGCGGTCCACCTCGCCGTAGGTGGTCCAGGCGAAGAACCCGTCCAGCCCGCGCGTGCCGAACAGGGGGCGGTCGGCGAACGCCGCCGCGCTGTTCTCCCAGAGGTCCACCAGGTTGGTCGGCGGATCGTACCAGTCGGTGCGGATGGCCATGGTCCGTCCTCCTTGCCTCTGTTCGTGGAACCAAGTCTAGCGCAGTCCGGGAAAAAGGGGGGCATGACTCAGAAGGGAAGGTAGTCCGCCCCCCACGCCACCTTGCCTCCCCAGTGCCCAGCGACGGCAACCAGAACGGCCGCGACCCCGATCAGGGCCAGGTAGGCCCCTTTCTTCGCCCCGACGAGGTCGCGACGGAACGCCAGTCGCCACAAGAAGGCCATGGACGCCACGCCGGCAGTCACGAAGATGAGCGTTTCGTGCGTTTCGACCAGGGCACGGACGTCCGGCGCCTGGGAAACGAAGCCCTGGCGCAGGAGGCCGGTGGCGATCGCAGGGACGAACGACAGCAGCGCCCCGCCCAGCGCCCACAGCCCGGCCGCCTCCAGTTCCTTCCGCCCCAGGGCGAAGGCCAGCGCGTCCAGCAGCAGGACCATCAGCAGCCAGCCGATCGGCACGTGGACGACGGCGTTGTGGAACCGCCCCACCACGTCCTGCCAGCCACCGGGCCTCGTGTCGGTCGCGGCCTGGGCGGCCGACGGCGCCCCATCCACAACCGCCACGTCCTCCACGTCCTCGACGTCGTCCACGGCCGGGGCGGCCGCAGGGGCCGCGGGCGTCGCCGCAGGGGTGGAGGCAGGCTGGGCCGCAGGGGTACCTGCACGCGCCGGGACCTTCGCGGGATGGGGCTGGGCCAGCGCCGTTCCCACGACGACCAGCGCGGTCAGGAGCATGCCGACTTGGACGAGCCGCAGCAACGTTCGATCCTCGACAGGGGGGCGAATCCACTTTGCCCCCTCTTGCGAGCGCCCGTCAAGGCTCGTCGGGGGAGTTCGGCCCACGGAGGGCCGGAAGGTCGTTGCGCTGGAAGATCCGGATGCCGAAGCGGGTGCCGCCGAGGGGGTCGCTCCCGAACAGCACCCTGGGCGTGTAGTTCCGATCGACCCAGTCCATCATGGTCCGCCCGTAGTTGGGCGACTGCCCGTACCCGGGAAGCCCGAACTCGCTGGCGTCGCGCTGGACCAGGGCGATGTAGTCGGGCCGGACCTCGGCAAACCGGGCGACCACCGGCGCTTCCAGCGCCCCGACGCCGGCCGCCATCACCACGCTGTGATAGGCCGTCGGACTGGGGCGCCGCGCCAGGTAGTTCAGCATGATCCCCTCGGGAAGGGCCGCCACCGTGGCCCCCGTCAGGGTGTTCGATTCCAGCCATTCCACGGCCTTTTCCAGCACCCGCCCCCGCGGGTCCACGCCGGGCCCGAAGACCATCATCCGGTCGTCCCCCTTCCCGATCGGGAAGTCCCGCAGCCGGTACGTGTCGTATGACAGCCGGGCGAGGTCGACCAGCGCGACGGCCAGCACCGCCAGCATCACGACCCGGAACAGCCGGAAGTTGACGCCGAATCGCCGCAGGGAATCGGGCAGGAACCACAGGAAGTAGTACACGACCAGCACGGTGGCGGGCATGGCCAGCACGAAGCCGTAGTGCCAGATGCGGCTGTTCAGCCCCATCTTCGCCAGCAGGAACAGCGCGAACAGGGCCCACAGCATCGGTCCTGCCAGCCTCTTGCGGTCGTCCTCGGAATCGCTGCCCTTCCAGGCCGACGCCAGGTGGAGGATGATGCCCAGCGCCAGCAGTGGCAGGGAACGCCCGGAGTCCGCCCAGTTGAACCGGGTCGCCGCGGCGACGACCCCGAGCGGCACCAGCAGCATCGCCGCCTGCCGGATGCCGAAACGCCCGGGCGTCCACCGGCAGGCGAAGAAGCAGCCCGACGTCACGAGCATCACCACGCCGAACTGCTGGAACATCGCGACCACGTTGTCGATCGGGGTGTCCAGCCCCAGGCACCACAGGTAGAACGGGTTGCCGGCGACGTTCATCGCGTACTGCGCCGACGACCCGGAAAGCGGGCTGGGCAGGCCCTGCGGGATGCCCAGGACCCGGGTCAGGAGCAGCTCGGCGACGGCAACCGGCAGCGCGGCGCCGAACAGGAACAGGGGAACGGCCTTCCAGGCGAACGACAGGCTCCTGCGGAGCAGCCCGACCATCACGAAGGCCGCCGCCATCGGTGCGGCCAGCGCGACGAACACCTCGACCTTCGTCAGGTAGGCCAGGCCGAAGCACAGGCCCGCCATTCCCGCCAGAGCCGGGTTCCCTTTCGCGACCCAGACGCCCAGGATGCCGATCGCGACGATCGACAGGAACAGCCCGTGGACCGATTCGAAGCAGTAGGGCGCGACGTAGTTGTAGTTGCCGTTCGAGCCGTACTGGGCCAGCGCGAACACCACCAGGATGACCACGGTCGCCGTGCCCGCGGTCACGGCGTCGGCCGCCTTGCGGAAGATCGCGTAGACGATCGCGGTCAGCACCGCGATCAGGCAGAGGCCTGCCACCATGATCGTCGTGTACGAGACGCCGAACAGATCGAAGAGCAGCGCGTCGTAGTACTGGGAGAGCGGGCCGAACATCCAGCCCCCGTCCCGGTACAGGGCCTTCCCCTCGGTGATCTGCCAGGGCATGTACAACTGGAATCCGAAGTCGACCAGGATGTCGCCCCAGCGGCGCCACGAAAGCAGCGTCATGGCCAGGAAGGCCGCCGCCGCGGGGATCAGCCCCGCCCAGGACCGGAGCGGGTGGACGGGCCGTCGCGGCCCGGCGCCGGCGGGATCCGTCATCGTTCGCTCCCGGGTTGCGCCCCTGCCTGCAGCGGGCGTTCCAGCACCATCACCTCGGCAAGGGCCTGCCCCTCGTCCCCGGTCGTCACCACGTGCTCCAGCAGGCGCAGGCCGTGGGGCCCGGCCCGACCCGGCGTGGCGCCGACGGCCCACGTCCCCAGCCGCACCCAGAGCGTGCGCCCGAGCAGCGCGGTCGGCCTTCCATCGGCCGCCACGAACGACGCGGGGTCCAGGCCGATTTCCCGGGCGGCCAGCGTCACGCCCTGGGCATCCGGAGGAGGCAGCACCAGCCAGCGAATGCGGTATTCGTCCAGCAGCGCACCCGCCCGGTCCGGGTCGGTTTCCAGCAGGATCCGGGAGCACGCGCGCAGCGCCTCGTCGTTGGCGGGGACGCCCCAGAAGTTGTCGCAGACCGTGCCGACGCCGGTCCAGAACTTGAAATACTGCCCGTAGGCCGGCAGGGTCAGCAGCCCGCCCCCGTCCGGCGGGACCCGCGGGCCCACGAGCGCCGCCACCCGCTGCATCGTCGAGTTCCACGGCGTGATCCCGGGATCGCGGGTCACGAATTCGATGGCCGGCGACAGGGCCAGCGCGACGACGGCGCCGGCCGCAGCCACGCCGAAGGCCGGGCGGATCCCGAGGGTCCCGATCCGGCCGGCCAGGGCGTGCCAGCAGAACGCCGCGCCTTCCACGACCGCCAGCGCCAGCACCGGCGAGGCGGGGACCAGGAAGCGCTGCTGTGCCGCGGCGAGGCCGACCAGCGCCAGGCCCAATGCGGCCAGCGAGCGCCGGATCGGGGTGGCGTCGCGAAGGGCCCACGAGGCGATCCCGACGATCGCAAGGGGGGCCAGCCAGGTTCCCAGCCGGATCACCGAGGTCGGGTCGGCGAACAGGGAGCGGCTTTCTTCCGACCGCACGATCCCGCCGGACTTCGTCACGTACCCGATCGCGTCGGACACCATCGCGACGGACTGCGGCAGGGCCAACGCGGCCAGCGTCGCCAGCAGCAGCACCGCAGCGCCGCCGGCCAGCGCGCACGCCGCGAACGGCAGGCCGGGCCTGCGGCGCGACAGCATCCCGGCCATGCATCCCCCGATCGCGGCGCCGATCACGCACGACACCTGGAACAGGGACGGCGTGAAGAACGACCAGGCCAGCGGCGTCGGCGAGGCGACCAGCGCCGCCAGCGCACCCGCGACGGCGCCCGCGAGGAACGGGACCTCGTCGGCGGTCCGCCGCGCCGCCAGGCCGAGCCCCAGCAGGGCCACGGCAGGAAGGGACCACGCGATGGCCCCGGGCGCAAATGCGGACGACAGCGTCGCCGCGAGCCCCGAGGCGACGAGGGCCCATCCGACGCCCCGGCGGCGGCCCTTCGACAAGGTGTCCGCACCGAGCGGCCCCAGGCATGCCAGGGCCAGGAAGAGGCACTCGGTGACGTGGTGATCGACCCGCCCGCGCACCGAGTAGGCAATGTGGATCGGAAGGACCGCCACCAGCCCGGCCGCGGCCACGGCCCTCCACGCCCACCGCAGCCTGCGGCCCAGCAGGAACACCAGCGGGACCAGCAGCGCGCCCAGCAGCGGCGGGATCGGGGCGCAGGCCCGGGCGACATCCTGGGGCGACGGGGCGGCATCCAGCAACGGCCGCACCAGGCCCGCCACCAGCCAGTCGAATCCCCACGGCCAGCAGGTGACGTCCCCGTGCGGCCAGGCGGTCAGCGGATCGGGGTCGGTCGGGACCACTGGCGCCGTCAGCAGTCGCTGCACGCGCAGCAGGTGGTACGGAGGGTCGTCGGTGAAGGAATCGATCGGGTAGGGCATCCGGAGTGCGGCCGCGACCACCACGAGGAGGGCCAGCGCCACCCGGATGAGTGGGCCCGAGGCGCGGGTACGTGCGGAGGCTGCCTGCAGGGGCCGGGTCATCAAACACTCCCGGCCGCGAGGATAGCGGGAACCCGTGGAGGCCGCAACGAAAGCCCCGGATTGAAAGCCCCGGGCCGCCCCTTGGGCACCGGCGGCTGCGACCGGCACCGCCAACGCGGCCGGCGCCGTGGCGCCGTCAGCGGGTCGCGAGGAGGTGGCGCGCGATCAGCATGCGCTGGACCTCGTTGGTCCCCTCGCCGATCTCGCAGAGCCGGGCGTCGCGCAGGTAGCGCTCGACCGGGAAGTCGCGGGTGTACCCGTACCCCCCCAGCACCTGGATCGCCATGTCCGCCGCCTTCACGGCCACCTGGCCGGAATACAGCTTGGCCATCGACGCCTCGGCCTGGAACGGCTGGCCGGTGTCGTGCAGCCAGGCGGCCCGCCAGGTCAGCAGCCGCGCGGCGTCGATTTCCGTCGCGGCATCGGCCAGCATCCACTGGATGGCCTGGAAGTCGCCGATGGGGTGCCCGAACGCGACCCGCTGCCCAGCGTACTTGACGGCCTCCTCCAGCGCGGCCCGGGCGATCCCGACGGCCAGGCCCGAGATCGCGATGCGGCCCCGATCCAGGATGCGTAGCGTGTCGGCGAACCCGTGATCCACCTCGCCCAGCCGGTTCTCGTCGGGAACGATGACGTCCTCCAGCACCACCTCGGTGGTGTCGGTCGAGCGCATGCCCATCTTCTTGATGTGGCGGCCCGCGGACAGGCCGGGCGTTCCGCGCGGGACCACGAACGCCGTGATGCCGCGCGAGCCCTTCGACCGGTCGGTCGATGCCATCACCACGTATACCGACGCCACGGACCCCTGCGTGATGAACATCTTGGCGCCGTTCAGGCGCCACCCGCCGTCCACCCGCTCGGCCCGCGTCCGCAGGTCCGCCGCGTCGGAGCCGGACCCGGCCTCGGTCAGGCACCACGCCCCCAGGGCCTTGCCCGACGCCAGCCCGGGCAGCCAGCGACGCTTCTGCGACTCGTCGCCGAAGAATCGCAGGTGGGCCACGCACAGGCTGTTGTGGGATTCCACGGTCAGGGCCAGCGACGCGTCGCCCCGGGCCAGTTCCTCCAGCAGCACCGCGATGGTCACGTAGTCCAGCCCGGTGCCGCCATACTCCTCGGGCGCCACCATGCCCATCAGGCCCAGTTCCCCCAGGCGGGGCATCATCTCGGCGGGGAAGCGTTCGGCCTCGTCCCAGGCCGCGGCGTTGGGGATCACCTCGCGGGCGGTGAAGTCGCGCACCGCATCCCGCAAGGCCTTCTGCTGGTCATCCAGGCGCAGGTCCATGGCGACCTCATCGGGGCCCCGGGGGCCCGCGCTACAGCGGCTCGAACCAGACATCCGTGGGCTTCAGCCGGGACAGGCGCCGGAACCGGGCGCCCACCTTCATCCCGATCCAGTCCAGCGACGGCGCGGTCGGGTCCAGGCCCTGGATCCTGGTCAGGAACAGCGTGTCGAAGCCCTCGAACTCCACCTGCGCCAGCACGAACGGGCAGTCGGGCAGGAACTCCTCGCTGCCGAAGTGGCACACGGTGAACGCGTGCACCCGGGCTTGCTGCGGCAGTTCCACCCACGCGCACTCGGCGCCGCACTCCATGCACGCCTTCCGTGGCGTCGCGAACGCGTGCCCGCAGGCCGTGCACTTCGTCCCCATCAGGCGCTTGTTGGCCAGCCCGGCGAAGAACGGCGAGTCCTGCCCGTACGAATGGATGTAGTCGACGTAGTACGGGTGCTTGATGATGATCGGCGCCATCTGGTCCAGGCCCTTCAGGTCCGACGGGAACGGGACGTTGAAGACGACCGCGCCCTCCAGCGTTTCATCCACGGGAACCTTGTCGTGTCCGCTCATGCCGCACCTCCGTCCTCGCGCTCGAGGATCGAAACCGACACGTAGGTGCCCGTGCCGGCGTGGCTGTGGATGGCCCCGCGACGCGCGTTCGGGACCTGCAGTCGCGTGTCGCCGAAGTGCTGCGGGATGGTGTGCTGCAACTGCCACAGGGCGAACACCGCCTGCATCAGGCCGGTCGCGCCGACGGGATGGCCGCAGGCGATCAGGCCGCCCGAAGGGTTCACCGGGGTTGTCGATGGCTTCGAAAGCGTCAGCCCGTAGTCGATGCCCGGCAGGAACGTCCGCCCGTCGATGGCCAGCGGCCCGCCCTCGCCGTAGCGGCACAGGCCCATGTCCTCGTAGGTCTGGATCTCGGAGGATGTGTACGCGTCGTGCAGTTCGACGAAGTCCAGCTCGGCCATCGGGTCGGCGATGCCCGCACGCTTGCAGGCCTGGGCCGACGCGGTGCGCCCGGCGCGGAAGGAATGCACGCCCGGGTACCGAAAGCCCTTGTTCCACAGGTCGCGGTAATACGCGCGCCCCTCGTCCGTGTCCTCGATGGGCAGGGCGTACTTCCGGTAGAACGTCTCGTAGTCCACGTGGGGCCGGTCGGCCATGCGCATCGCGTCGGTGCCGCGCCCGATGCCCGCCACCTTCACGCGCGGCAGGCGCTTGCCCGTAGCCTTTTCGACCCGCGCCAGGCCCTCCTCGGACGCCAGCCACACCGCCGCGGCGCCGTCGCTCATCGTGCAGATGTCCAGCCGCGTCAGGGGCCAGGCGACCATCGGCGACTTGCGGACGTCCTCGACCGTGAGGGCCATGCGTTTCTGCGCATACGGGTTGTACAGCGCGTTGCGGTGGTTCTTCACGGACACCGTCGCCATCTGCTCGACGGTGGTCCCGAACTCCTTCATGTGCCGGGTGACCATCATCGCGTAGTAGCCCGAGTAGAAGCCGCCGACCGGGTAGTCGAACGACACGTCGGACGCCAGCGCGATGAACTCGTTGCCCTTCCAGGTCTGGACGTGGCTCATCGTTTCGAAGCCGTAGGCGATGCACACGTCCATGTCGCCCGACGCGACCGACTTCCAGCCTTCCTGGAAGCACAGGCCGCCCGTCGCGCCGCCGCCCTCGACTCGGTGCGACGGCTTGGGGACCAGGCCGAGGTAGTCCTGGGCCATGATCCCGGACATCAACTGGCGCTGAAAATGGTCGCTGAAGTACGACGCGACCGACCCGTCGAGCAGCTCGATGGCCTGCCGCGGCTCCAGCCCCAGGTCCGCGATGGACGCGTCGAAGGCCTCCTTGACGATCGCCTGGAACGTCTTGTCGGGGCGCGCCTTGGCGAACTTGCTGACCCCGCCGGAAAGGACGTAGACCGGGCGCATGGCCCCCTCCGTTACAGGTGTGCGTTGAACTCCAGACTAGCACCGCGCAGGGGGGCGGGAATGGGGGTCGGGGCAAGGCCTCATGTTACTTGGATTATTTCCGTCCGAATACGGTTTCAACGCCCGCATCGCGGACGTCGTGCGGACGACATTCCTGCGCGCCCGAGCGGGCACACCTCCCCCGGCAACCCCCCGCGATCACGCCCGAACCTCTCGCGTCTTCTTGACGGGCGCGCGACCCGGCCCCATCCTAGGTGCCAAGCCGGCCCGCCGCCGGTCGCAGCTTCCCGAATCCTTCTGGCACGCTGCGACCGCCACGGTCCACATGAGGAGCACCCATGCATCCCTGGCACGACGTATCCGTGGGTCCCGACGCCCCCAACGAATTCCAGTGCATCATCGAGATCCCGAAGGGCAGCAAGGTCAAGTACGAAATGGACAAGACGACCGGGCTGGTCCGGGTCGATCGCGTCCTGTACTCGTCCGTCATCTACCCTGCGAACTACGGCTTCATCCCGCAGACGCTGGGCGACGACCACGACCCGCTGGACGTGCTGGTGCTGATGCAGGAGCAGGTCGTTCCGATGAGCATCCTTCGCGTCCGGCCGATCGGCATGATGACGATGCTCGACCAGGGCGACAACGACGAAAAGATCATCTGCATCCACCTGGACGACCCCGAGTACCAGCACTTCACGCACATCGACGAACTGCCGCCCCACCGGATCGAGGAACTGCGCCGCTTCTTCGAGGACTACAAGAAGCTGGAAAAGAAGGAGGTCCTGGTGCAGGACTTCCTGGGGCCGGAAGACGCCATGAAGGCCGTCAAGCACTGCATGAGCCTGTACGAGAAGCTGTTCTCGGGCCTGACGTCGCGCCAGTCCGGCGGCTACCGATAGGCCGATTCCCCCCTTCCTGCCCTTGCGTCCCCCCGGCCCGCCGTCCTATTCTCGCGCCCGCCCGGCGGTAGTGCCGGGTGACCCCGACCGAACGATGCAAGGAGGAACCGCCATGGCCGATGCCGTCCGCCTGGATTTCGACACGCTGCCCACGCTGGGTTCCGGATATCGACGCGCGCTGTTCAGCCGCAAGCGCGGCCTGCGCGCAGGCGACACCCTCGGCCGTTTCGAGGCGAGCATCCCGGCGGTGACTCTGGACGCGTCCCGCATGGCGGCCTACCGCGAGGTCTGCGGCTTCGCGCCCGGGGCCGGCGTGCCCCTGACGTACCCGCACATCCTGGCCGCGCCGCTGCACCTCGCCGTGCTGACGTGCCCGCAGTTCCCGGTGCCGGCGATGGGCATCATCCACGCCCGCAACACGATCGTGCAGCACAAACCCCTGGCGGCCGGCGACTCGCTGGCCATCCAGGTGGTGGTCGACGGGCAGCGGGACGTGCGCAACGGCTTCGAGTTCGACGTGGTGACGAAGGCGTCGCTGGCCGGCGAACTGGCGTGGGAATCGGTGACCGTCGTGTTCGTGCGCCGCAAGGCCCCTGCCGGCGCGCCGAAGGCCGCCCACGAGAAGCCCGCCGACCCGGCCCCGATGGCCGAAACGAAGCCCTGGCCCATCGCGGACGACACGGGCCGCCGGTACGCGAAGGTGTCCGGCGACTACAACCCGATCCACCTGTGGCCGATCACCGCGAAGCTGCTGGGCGGCTTCCCCCGGCCCATCTGCCACGGCATGTGGTCGCTGGCGCACTGCGTGGGCGAGCTGGAAGGCCGCGCGCCTTGGCCGATCGCCCGCCTGGAGGTCGAGTTCAAGCGCCCGGTGCTGATGCCCACGAAGGCGATCTTCGGCTCGACGCCTGCCGCCGACGGCGGGTTCCTGTATGATCTGCGCGACAAGGACGGCAGAAAGCAGTACCTCGCGGGCACCTGGACGGCGAAATAGACCGAATGCAAATCCCCAAGATCGACTTCAACTCGCTGCCGCTGACCCGCTGGTTCCCCGGCCACATGAACAAGGCGACCCGGAAGATCAACGAGGTGCTGAAGGTCATCGACCTGGTGGTCGAGGTCTGCGACGCCCGCATCCCCGGCTCGTCGCGCAACCCCGCCTTCGACCACCTGTTCGAGCGCAAGACGCGCTTCGTGGTGTTCAACAAGGCCGACCTGGCCGACCCTGCGGTCACCGGCCTGTGGAAGGCCTGGTACGAGCGTCGCGGCATCCGCGTCGCCCCGGTCAGCGCCATCACGGGCAAGGGAGTCGCCGCCTTGATCGGGGAGTGGCGGGCCGCCTACCTGGCCAACCCGCGGCCGGCGGACGTCGGCAAGCCGCTGCAGCACCCGCTTCGGGTGCTGATTTCCGGCGTGCCCAACGTGGGCAAGTCCACGCTGATCAATCACCTGGCAGCCCGGCACCGCGCCGCCGTCGGGCCCTTCCCGGGCGTCACCCGCATCAACCAGTGGATCCCCCTGAAGGGTGACGTCGAGCTGCTGGACACCCCCGGCATCCTGTGGCCGACGCTCGCCAACAAGGAACAGGAACTGCGGCTGGCGGTCTGCGGGTGCATCCGGGACGCCGTGGTCGGCAACGAGCTGCTGGGCGAGTTCCTGTGGTACGACCTCGTCCGGTCCGGCGTGCCGGTCGCCTGGGACCTCTACGGCCTGGATCACTGCCCCGAATCCAGCGAGGAACTGATGCTGGCGATCGCGAAGCGCCGCGGCATGGTGCTGCCCGGCAAGGACGTGGACCTGGAGCGCTGCTCCACCACGCTGATCGGCGATTTCCGCGACGGCAAGCTGGGCCGCTTCACGTTCGAACGGCCCGACGAGCGCCGGAAGGTCGACAGGCCGCCGGAGGGTCCTCCATGACCAGACCTGGAGGCGCGATCCGGGTGTCGGGGCTCGTGGCTCTGTCCTGCGTGTTGCTGGTGAACGCCAGCGCGGCCCGCGCCCAGACGGTCGACTCCGGCAAGGCGGGATTGGCGGAAGCGAGCCCCGAGGACGGCGCGGCCCGGGACCTGAGGATGACCCTGGAGCGCCTGCTGCGGCCGGACTGGGTTCGCGCCTCGATCCTTGTAGGAGTCGTCGGCCTGGTCGGGGGTCGCGTGGCCATGTTCACGTTCAAGTGGCGACACGCCTACCTCACCCTGGCCCAGGGAGGCGGGGTCGCGACCCTGCCCGGCGCGTCCCTGTCCGACAAGACGACGCCCATCGGTTACTTCTTCGCGGGGCCGGAGGCCGGCGGCGTCATCCGGTGGGGAGCCGACTGGCTGAGCATCGGCCTGCAGGTCGGCTTCGGCATGCAACTGCGCGGCACGGGATGCCAGAAGCCCTGGGCGGAAGACGAGGGGTACGCCTGTTTCGGCGGCATGGTCGCGCCGACGGTCCGCTACCGCCACTACTGGGGCGGGTTCGGTCTGGAGGCATCCTTCGAATGGCCGGTCGTCTTCGATTCGGTGCAGACGGGAACGCCCTGGCCGCTCCTGGGAATCGGCGGCGGCTTCTGACCGGCCCGCTGGTTCCGGGCCGAATCCTCGCAACCTTCCAGGGACTCCCGCCGCAACGAAATGCAGTGAACGGCAACCGAGTCCCCCCGTTCCAACAAGCCACCGCGGGCCGGGTTCCCGGGGGTGTTCCGGAGGGGTTCCGCAGCCGGCGACACCTTGCAGGGGCAATCAATACAACGTCGCTGGCGAGGACAGGGGCGGGAACGGGGGCAGCGCCCCCGGGCACGCCGTCCCCGGAGGGACACCCCCGGCACCCGGCCCTCCACGGAGCAACGCCTTCGTCGATGTGATCCTGGGGCTCTGCTTCGTGCTTCAGGAGGAAGGGACAGAGACAGGCGCGACGCGCTTGCCGGCTTCCCGCCCTACACCGGCTTGGCCTCGATGGACCCCAGGATCGGGCGCTTCTGGCACTCGCGCTCGAACTCCTTCAGGCGCTGGCTGTTGATGTAGCCGGCCTTCTGGAAGGGATACACGAACTTCGTGTGGTCGTCGTAGGTGCCGTTCATGATCGCGACGGTGTCCTCGATAATCACGCGCTCCTCGTCCGTCGGGATGATGAAGATCTTCACCTTCGAGTCTTCCGTGCTGATGCACACCTCGGCGTTGCGGGTGTGGGCCATGTCGTTCTTGGCGTGATCGATCTTGATCCCCAGGAACTCCAGCCCCTCGCAGGTCCGCGCCCGGTGCAGCGCCGACATTTCCCCGACGCCCGCCGTGAACACCAGCGCGTCCGCGCCGCCGATGGCCGCCATGTAGGCGCCCACGTACTTCTTCAGCCGGTACACTTCCACGTCGATGGCCAGTTGCGCCAGCTCGTTGCCTTCCTTCGAGGCGACTTCGACGTCGCGCCGGTCGGACCACTTGCCGGCCGTGATGCCGTAGATGCCCGACTTCTTGTTCAGGATGTCGTTCATTTCCTTCGGCGTCTTGCCCAGCTTTTCCATCATCGCCAGGTCGATGGCCGCGTCGTGGTCGCCCGCGCGGGTGCCCATCACCAGGCCTTCCAGCGGGGTCAGGCCCATCGACGTGTCGTAGGACAGGCCGTCCTTGACCGCGTTGGCCGACGCGCCGTTGCCGATGTGCAGGATGACCAGGTTGGTCTTCAGCGGGTCCTTGCCCAGCAGCACCGACGCCCGCTTCGCGCAGTACAGCAGCGACGTGCCGTGGAAGCCGTAGCGACGGATCCCGTGCTGCTCGTACCACTCGTGGGGCAGCGCGTAGGTGTACGTGTACTTCGGCATCGTCTGGTGCCAGGCCGTGTCCAGCACCGCCACGTGTGGCACGTTCGGCATGGCCTCGCGGGCCGCCTCGATGCCCAGCACGTTCGGCGGGTTGTGCAGCGGCGCCAGCGAGTACAGGGACTTCACCAGGCGGACCGTTTCGTCGTCGATGAGGACCGACTTGGCGAAGAACTCGCCGCCGTGGACCACGCGATGGCCGACCGCCGCGATTTCTTCCAGGCTCTTCAGCACGCCCGTGACCGGGTCGGTGATGACCTGGAGGATCAGCTTCATCGCCGCCCGGTGGTCGTGGCACTCGTGGCCGATCGTCTGGGCGGCGCCGCCGTGACGACAGAACTTGATGAACGAGTCGCCGACCGTGACGCGCTCGACCATGCCCGTGGACAGCGTTTCGCCCGTTTCGTACTCGAAGACCTGGTACTTCAGGGACGACGAACCGGAATTCAACGAAAGGATGATCATGTGCGTTGCCTCCGCATGGAGCAACGGGAAACGGGACGATGCGCCCAACCGGGACCGCACCGCCGCGCCCGCGCCTAGCCCTGGGCCTGGACCGCCGTGATGGTGACCACGTTGACGATGTCCTCGACGGAGCACCCGCGGGACAGGTCGTTGACGGGCTTCTTCATGCCCTGGAGGAACGGGCCGATCGCCGCCGCCTTGGCGAGGCGCTCGACCAGCTTGTAGCCGATGTTGCCGGACTGCAGGTCAGGGAACACCAGCACGTTGGCCTTCCCGGCCACCGGCGAGCCGGGGCTCTTCTTCTGGCCGACCTTTTCCACGAGGGCCGCGTCGGCCTGCAGCTCGCCATCGACCAGCAGGTCGGGGGCGGTGGCCTTCACGATCGCGGTGGCCTTGACCACCTTGTCGACCAGCTCGTGCTGCGCGCTGCCCTTCGTCGAGAAGGACAGCATCGCCACGCGCGGCGTCATGCCGCACAGCACCTTGGCCGTTTCGGCGGACGACACGGCGATGGCCGCCAGTTCTTCCGCGTTCGGGTTCGGGGTCACCGCGCAGTCCGCGAAGACGAACATGCCTTCCTCGCCGTACTCGCAGTCCGGGACCAGCATGATGAAGGCCGACGACACGATGCTGATGCCGGGGGCCGTCTTGATGATCTGCAGCGCCGGGCGGATCGTGTGGGCCGTCGAATGTTCGGCGCCGGACACCAGGCCGTCGGCGTCGCCCAGGTGGACCATCATCGTGCCGAACACGATCGGGTCCAGGACCGCCTCGCGCGCCTGATCCATCGAAACGCCCTTGTGCCGACGCAGCTCGTAGTATGCCGCGACGTACTTTTCCAGCAGGTCGGACCGAGCCGGATCCAGCACGCCCACGCCCTTCAGGTCGACGTGCTGCGCAGCCGCCACCGCGCGGATGGCCTCCTCGGATCCCAGCAGCGTCACCTTCGCGACGCCCAGTTCGGCGACCTGGGCCGCCGCCTGTACCGTCCGCACCTCGTTGCCCTCGGGCAGCACGACGTGCTTGATCTGCTTGCGTGCCTTTGCCCGGAACGAATTGATCAGCTCGAACTGGCGCATGACCCCCTCCGACGCAGCGGACCAACAATTGCGCAGGGATACCCCCGCGCGACCTGGCGGGAGGATACCAGAACCGGGAATCGAGGGGCAGGGGAAAAAAAGGCGTCCGGAGGGACCGCGAATTCCTTGACACACCCATGACAGACGTGTCAAATCCCCGTAACGCTTCTGCGGAGACGGCAGCATGGCTCGTGGACCCTCGGCAATGCTGGTCGTGATTCTGGCGCTGCCCGTGATGGGCTGCTATTCGGCACGGATCTCCAACACCGACCTGTGGTACCTCGACGTGCCGACGGACAACGCGACCGTCGATCCGGGCGAGCCCGACGTGCCATCGACCGAAACGGCGGATGCTCCCTCGGACGCTCTCGAAGAGGTGTCGGCCGACACCCCGTTGCCGGATACCAACCGCTTGACCGGATCGCCCTGCACGGTGGACACGCAGTGCCTTACGGGGACCTGCCTGACCACGGAATTCCTGCAGATGCTGAACCCGAACCTCGAGGCCCCCGGCGGCATGTGCTCGATGCTGTACTGCTCGACGGATGAAGACTGCGGCGCGGGCGGCAAGTGCGCGGACGCCAGCAAGGTGTCCACGGGCTTCCCGATGCTGTGCGTGAAGGAGTGCGCGGCCGACGCGGACTGCGGTCGTACGGAATACTCCTGCCCGGACCTGGGCGTGGTGGACCTGACCGGCGCCAAGTTGCAGGGCTGCCTGCCGCTCAAACTGGTGCAACTGCTGGTGTGCGACAACGGCAAGTGCACGACCGAACCCAAGGATCCCTATTGCCCCGCGACGTGCCCGTAGTTGCAGCGAGGTGACGCCATGAAGACGCGAACGACCGTTTCCGTCCTCGCGATTTCCGCCCTGCTGGTCGCGGCGGCTCCCGCCCTCGCCCAGATCTCGACGGGCCAGGGGGTCACGAAGGCCATCGAAGCCCGCGAGGCTGCTGCCGCTCCCGCTCCCTGCGAAGGGAAGGACTGCCCGGCAGTATCCGAGGCGGCCAAGCTTCCTGCGACCGGCTGGAAGGTCTGGACCAACTTCATCGACCGCGAGTTGGACATCGTCGGGAAGATGGATCTGTACGGCGTGACGTCCCAGATGCCCAAGGGCTACGCCTCGATCAAGTGGGACTACACCCAGATCAAGGCCGGCCGGCGCTACAACGACAAGCACGAGATCGGGCCGGTCATGGCGCCGATCACGCTGCCCGGCGGCAAGCTGGACACCGGCCTGAAGGGCCACGGCGGCGGCCACGTGTTCCAGGCGTCCTACGGCATCACGGGCAACTTCGACTGGTACTTCGAAATCCCGTACCAGTTCATGCACCTGTCGTTCAACCCGAAGTTCCTGGACGCGAACGGCAAGCCGGTCACGGGCAACAACCCCGACGGCACCGTGGACCCGGACTTCGCCACCAAGCAGGGCATGCGGATGCTCTACAAGTACCTGCCCGCGCTGGGCCGCCCCGTTCCCCAGCTGCACTACGACGCCGACTGGGTCCTTGGGGACATCAACACCGGCTTCTCGTGGAACCCCTGGCGCACCCCGCGGATGTCGGCCGCCCTGACCTGCCGCGTGTTCTTCCCCACCGGCCGCGTCGCCAACCCGAATTCGTCGCTGACGCTGGGCACCGGCCCGGAACTGGACACCGGCATGGGCGGCTGGGCGGTCGGCTTCACCCAGGGATACGACCTCCGCATCTTCAAGTATTCGTACTGGATCGACATCGTCGCCAGCAGCGAGTTCAGCCTGACCTACGGCTTCGAGCAGCGCCGGGCCTACCCGACCAACTTCACGACCCAGCCCGACCGCAAGGTCCTGCAGGCGTTCAACGACCCGACCGTGTTCAACTCGTTCCCGGACCTGCGGCACCTGAAGGACATGGGCTCGTTCAAGTACACGCCCGGCTTCGGCCTGTCGTGGACGGCGCAACTGGCGGTCCAGGTGGCGCTGCTGGGCTTCAACTTCGCGTACGGCGTCAGCCACTCGCAGGAGCCGGAACTGGCCGGCGACTACTACTTCATCCAGATGGCCAAGAGCCTGCAACTGCTGGGCCAGAACACGACCCACGCGATCCAGCTGGGGGCGTCGCTGTCGCTGCTGCCGGTCTACATCCCGTTGAACATCGCGTTCTCGTGGCGCAAGGTCGTGGACGGCTACAATTCGATCGTGTTCGACGACTACTGGAACGTGGTCATCAAGACGTACATCCCGCTCTTCCGCTAGCCGCTCCCTACTCCACCCGACCGAACTTCGCGTACAGTTCGGGGAAGGCGCCGCCGGGGTCGAGGTCCGCCTTGGCCGACCCGTACCGGTCCCTCGAATAGACGGCCCAGAACTCGTCCTCGGAGTAGTGGTTGCGGGAAATCAGCGTCTTCATGCCGCCCAGTTCGTGGGTCTTGTGCTGCAGCATTTCGGACAGGTGGCGGTTCGGATCGGTGTCGGGCTTGCCATACACCGCGCAATCGATCGAGTACTCGTCCTCGATGCCCTTCTGTGCCGCGTCGGACAGCCACGGGTAGGGCTTCGGCATCCGGTAGGGCACGACCCACAGGGGCCAGAAGTCGAATTCATCCGCGTACCACCGCGTGAACGTCTGGAAGTTCCGCAGCGGGATGAAGACGTCCAGCACCAGGTCGGGGCGGCGCTTCAGGCCGAACAGCGGCTGCAGGCGCCGGGCGTTCTTGAGGACGTTGGTCGAACCCAGGATCCACTTGCCGATCAGGAACCGCACGGGCTTCCATTCCATGGGAGGGAACGTGCGGGTCAGCCAGTGGCATTCCGTGTCGTAACGGAAGCAGTAGTCGCGGGTCTTCAGGTAGTCTTCCGTTCGCTCGCGGGTGCTGTGGTAGTAGATGTTCAGCCACGTGTAGTCGCTGACGTACGGCGCCTCGTCCACGAAGCGGCCCAGGCACAGCACGAACCTGTCGGGGCCGTGGATGATGCCGTCCACGAAATCGAAGTCGTCGGCGCGGCAGCGGGCGGTCATTTCCGCCGTGAAGGCCTCCAGCGTGGCCAGCGTGCGGTACGTCATGTGCACGAACGGCTTCGCCGGCACCAGCCGGAAGGTCAGTCGCGTCAGCAGCGCCAGCGTGCCGTAGGACCCGTGCACCATGTCGAACAGGTGCCCGTCCCGATCCGGCGCCAGCGTGCGCACCGCGCCGGTGCCGTCGATGATCTCGTACTCCAGCGCGCTGTCATGGAAGCCGCCGACCTTGTAGGACATCGATTCGACCGAGCAGCCGGCCACCGCGCCGCCGATCGTGATGCCGTCCAGTTCCGGGACCACCGTCGGGATCAGCCCGTGCTGCAGCGTCCGGTCCACCAGGCGCCCGAAGGTGACGCCGGGCTCGGCGGTGCAGGTGCGCGCGTCGATGTCGATCGACAGGATCTCGTCCAGTTCCGACAGGTCCACCGGCCAGGTGCGCGAGCGGGGGTCATCGGGCAGCGGCACCATGTGCGACACGTTGCCCTTGACCGGGTGTATCTGCCTGCCCGCACGGGCGGCCTCGGCAACCGCCCCGGCGACACGACGGACCTTGTCCTCGTGGGAGATGCGACTCATGAACCTCGCCCTGTCGAAAGGTCGCGAGGGTGTAGCACGGGGGGGGCGCGAGGGGCAAGCCGGAGGTGCTCGCAGGCAAGGCAGGAGGCCTGATTCAGTGCAAGTGTGACAGCAGCCGCAGCAGGTCGTCGCCCAGCGCTTCGACCCGCCAGGCCCGGAACCCTTCGACAAGCGCCAGGGACTCGCGGTCCGTCGGATGGTCCACCGCCAGCGCGACGATGAGCCGCTGGGGCAGGAGGAACCCCGGGTCCAGGCCCAGGCGCGCCGCGACTTCCGGGCGCCATGAGCGCAGCCGCCCGATGCAATCGGCGACGCTGGGGTCCGCCCGCTTGCGCGGGGGCGGCGGTTCCAGCACGACGGGCGGCGCGTCCAGCCCGCGGCGCACCGCGTCCACCCAGGGACCCGGGCGGCGCTTCAGGTTCCGGGGCACGCCGGGCATGCCGACGAGCGCCTCGTCGTCCACCGGCCGGCCCTCGGCCAGGACCACCAGGTCCCGGTCGCCGGCCACCTTGTACCGGGGCCGATCGGTCGCACGGCTGATCCCCTCGCGGGTATCGAACAGCGCCTTCAGGATCGCGAGGCCGCGGGGATCCAGGTCCCGGATGCCCGGCGCACGCCGGAAGTCCGCGGGTTCCGGCTCTGCCGACGCCTGGGGCACGGCGGCCACGGCCACGCATTCCTCGCGGGCCCAGGCCTCCCGGCCGGCCTCGCGCAGACGTTCCACCAGCCGATCCCGCAGGGCCACCAGCCACGCCACGTCAGCCGCCGCGTATGCCTCGCGCTCGGGGTCCAGGGGGCGCACCGACCAGTCCGCCAGGCGCTCGTCCTTGGAAACGTGCACGTCCAGCTCGCGCCGAAGGCAGGCCGCCAGGCCGAAGTCCGTTTCGCCCAGGAACCGCGAAGCGATCATCGTGTCGAACAGGTTCGCGAACACGAACCCGAAATCCCGCTTCAGGCACGCCACGTCGTAGTCCGCGCCGTGGAAGACCAGTTCGACCGACCGATCCGCGGCCAGCCCGGCCAGCGGCGACAGGTCCCGAAGGGCCAGCGGGTCCACCAGCACCGGGGTCCCGGTACGGCGCCCCACCTGGATCAGGCACACCTTTTCCCGGTAGTGGTGGAGGCTGTCCGATTCGGTGTCCACGGCCACCACGCTTTCGCGTCGCAGTTCGGCCACCAGCGTCGCAAGGTGGGCGGGGTCGTTGATCCAGGTCGCCATGGCGCGGGATCGTAGCACTTCCAACCGGCCAGTCGCACTGGAAATCGCCGGCTCCTCGACCCCGAGGGGGGCGGACCGCGTATACTGGAAAACGTTCCGATCCCGCCGGGGGGAGCGTGCACCGCTATCTCGTCGTCAGCGACCTGCACCTCTGCGACGTCGAAGAGCATGCCGACGGCTGGAAGGCGTACAAGTCCGGCCTCCACCGGTTCGACCCGGAATTCGAGCGCCTGGTCCTGCGCGCGCTGGACGGGCTTCCCCCCGGGGCGACCTTCACCCTCCTGCTCAACGGCGACATCCTGGACTTCGACCTGGTGTGCGCGGTTCCCGACGACCCGCCCTGGCCGGTCAGCCGCTCCGAACGCCTGTCGGGCATGGACCCCACCGGGCCCAAGTCCGCCTGGAAATGCCAGCGCGTGCTGGACCACCACCCGGTCTTCGTCCAGACGTTGGCCCGCGTGCTGTGCCGCGGGCACGAGGTCGTGGTCGTGATGGGGAACCACGATCGCGAATTCCATTTCGACGAGGTACAGCGGGTCCTGGTGGACAACCTGGTCGCGACCGTGAAGGCCGGAGGCGGCGCCTGCGAGCCGCGTTCCGTCCGCTTCGAACCGTGGTTCTTCTTCCGCTCTGGCGAGATCTACGCCGAGCATGGGAACCAGTACGACTACTACTCGTCCTTCCGGTTCCTGCTGCACCCGACGGTCCGGGCCGCCACCGGGGACCGGCTGGCCCTGCCCATGGGAAACCTGTCGAACCGGCAACTGATGACGCGCATGGGCTTCTTCAACCCGCACTCGACGGACTACATCCAGAACGTCTTCGCCTACGCGGCCCACTGGCTGCGCTTCTACGCGTTCTCGCGCCGCGGCCTGGTCTGGACGTGGTTCCTGGGCAGCCTCAAGGTGATGGCGGGCCTGCTGCGCATCAAGAAGGACCTGCGGAAGCCGCCCGACGGCTACGAGGACCGGTTGCACCAGGTCGCCATCGACAACCGGATCGCCGACGTGACCGTCAACGCCCTGACCCGGCTGCAGCGACCGCCGATCGTCTACCGGTTCTACCGGATCGTCCGCGAGTTCTGGATCGACCGTCTGCTGATCTCGCTGGTGATGATCGGCGGCACCATCACGCTGGCCCTGGTCCCGATCCCGCTGTGGATCCAGTTGATGGTGCCCCTGGCCTGCTTCCCGCTGGTGTTCTTCGTGTACGAGCGTGCGGTCCACGGGGAGGACGTCTTCACGGTGGACGAGCAGATGCCGCGCTACGCCCGTTCGATCGCGAACCTGCTGCCGGTGCGCCTGGTGACGATGGGGCACACCCACCGGCCGGTCCTGGTGCCGTTGTCGCGCGGTGTGGCGTTCGTCAACACGGGGACGTGGGCCTCCGTATCGCGATGGACCGACAGCGGCGAGCCGCCGGGCTACCGCAACTACCTCCTGGCGGACTTCGAGCCGGGACGCGACCCGGTCGTCACGGTCGATTCCTGGAGCCCGATCGGGCCCGCGGAAGACCACGGCACCGGGCAGGCCGACCCTTCCCCCGTGAATTCCTCTCCCGCTGCAAGCGCCGACCCCCTATAATGCCGCGCAGGTGAGTGCATCCCTTCCTGGAGGAGCCCATGCGAAACTGTGGATCTTCGTTCCGGACGCTTGCGTTGGCGGGAGTCCTTTGCGTGATGGCTGTCGCATGCAGCAGCACGTCGAGCCCGGCGGACAACACCCCGGCGGACAGCTGCGGCAGCCTCGACTCCGCCTGCTCCGACTTCCCCTGGCCCGACGTGCCCGCCGACGTTTTGGCCGACGTCGTGGCCGACGTGCCCGCGGACGAACCCACGCCCGACGTCCCCGCGGACGTGCTGCCCGAACTTCCGGCGGCCGAACCCAGCTGCTTCGGCGACGTCTGCGCGGCCGATCCGACCCACGTGCCCGTTCCCACGGAATTCGGGCCCTTCCCCGTCGGCGTCAGCCGCCACACGTTCATCGACCCCAACAACCCGAACGCCGATGGCACGCCCCGCGTGCTGGTCACGGAGTTCTGGTACCCGACCACGGAAGAGTACCGCGGCAAGCCCATCTACTCCTACGACATCAAGGCGGACGGTACCGACGCCCTGCGCGAAAAGTACAAGGACGTCGACCTGGGCATCTTCCCGTGCAACGCCGTCTGGGGCGCCCCGGTCCGCGTCGGCGAATCGCCGTGGCCGCTGGTCCTGTTCAGCCACGGCGCCTACGGTATCCGCTACCAGAGCGTGTTCTTCACGGTCATGCTGGCGTCCCACGGATACGTGGTGATGGCGCCGGACCACCAGGGCAACACGCTGTACGAGATCATGGTCCAGGGCTACGACGGCGCCTCGCTGGTGGAATCGGCAGAGCGCCGGCCCAGGGATCTCGAGTACATGCTGGACGCGATGACGCTGAAGGTGAAGGACCCGACGGACCCTTTCTACGGACGCGTGGACACCAACAACGCCGCCAGCACGGGCCACTCGTTCGGCGGGTTGACGTCCTACGCGATCACCGGGGACCCGCGCATCAAGGCGATCGTCCCGATGGCCCCGGAAGCGTCCATGGTCGACCTGATTTCGCCGAACTACGGCGCCCCGAACATCGAGGATCTCGTCCTGCCGACGATGATGATGGGCGGCCTGCTGGACCACACGCTCAACTACACGACGTCCATGTGGGACCCCTGGAACCAGCAGAAGCCGCCCAAGTGGTTCCTGACCATCAACCGGGGCGGGCACTACTCGTTCACCGACATCTGCCGCATGAACCTGGCGGGCGTGGCGCCCCTGTGGGGCGATGCTGCGGACGCGATGAACGACGGCTGCAACCCGGATACGAACTGGGACTTCCACGAAACCCAGAAGGCGGTCAACCACTACGCGATCTCGTTCCTGAACCGTTTCATCCGCGGCTCCACGGGTTCCGCGGACTACCTGACGCCGGAATCGGGCGCGGTGTACGGCGACGAGATCGTGTTCCACGCCGCCCCGCAGTAGGCCATCGATGCGTGCCACGATCCTGGCCGCCACGGCGACCGCCCTGGCGCTCGCAACCCTCTTCCCGCTGCCCGCTTTGGCGCACGACCCGGGTCTGGCCGGGCTCTCCAGGGACTCCTACGGCCTGTCCCGCAGCACCTGGAAGCTGGACGGCTCGACCCTGACGGCCGACGTTACGCTGCCGCGGGGGCTGGCCGATCACCTGGTGGCAGGCCCCGGCGTGGACATCACCCTGATGAGCGAGGAGGCCCGGGAAGCCGCGGTCACGGCACGGCTCGACGTCCGGCGCGGGGACGAGTCGTGCGCCGGATCGCTGCTCCCGCCCGAACCCGCCGGGCCCGGCAGTTTCACGGTACGGGTGCGCTGGTCCTGCCCAGGCGGCCGCGAAGCGATCCGGGTGACCCTGCCCCTGATCGGCGAGTTCGGAAAGGGGCATCGACACCTGGCCGCGGTGGACGACGGGTCGGGTTCGCGGACCGAGGTGCTGCTGGGCACCGCGCCCTCCATCACCCTGCGGCCCGGCGAGGGGCGGCGCCTGCCGCTCAGCTTCCTGCCCCTGGGGATCGAGCACATCCTGGGGGGGTACGATCACCTGATCTTCCTGTTCGGCCTGATCCTGCTGGGCGGTACGCTGCGCAACCTCCTGGGCACGATCACCGCGTTCACCCTGGCCCACTCCGTGACCCTCGCGGTGGCGGCCCTGAATGTCTGGAACCCCGGTTCCGCGTTCGTCGAACCGGCGATCGGGCTGACGATCGCGTACGTCGGCATCGAGAACCTGTTCAAAAAGGAACCGAAGGGGCGGTGGCGGATCACGTTCGTGCTGGGCCTGGTGCACGGCTTCGGGTTCGCCAGCGCCCTCGCGGATGCCGGGCTGGCGCGCAGCCACGTGGTCCCGGCGCTGCTCCTGTTCAACGTGGGCGTGGAGATCGGCCAGCTCCTGGTGCTGGCCGTCGCGCTGCCGCTGATCCTGTGGGCCCGCAGGTCGGACTGGGTCGTGACCCGTGGCGTCCCGGCGGCCAGCGTCGCCGTGGCCCTCGCCGGCCTGACGCTGTTCCTGATGCGACTGCCCTGACGGTCGCTCCCCGGGTGCGCGGAATCCCCTCGGCCGAAGCCGACGGATCCGGTAGAATGGCGCCGCCCGGAATCGACCCGGGCAGGTTCGGTCGCGGAGGTGTGTCCCATGAAGATCGCTCGCTACCTGGTGCTTGGACTGATGGCGGTAGTGCTGGCCGGGCCGGGGAACGCCGGGTGCTCGTGCAAGTCCACACAGGGCACGGTCGCGGCCGACCTGGACCTCAACGCGACGCCCAGCAACCTGCCCTTCGGCACGGTGGCCCTCGGCGACCACAAGTCGCTGACCGTCACGCTGAAGCACGTCGGCTCGTCCGGCACGGTGGAAATCAGCCGGGTGTCCCTCGAGCTCCTCGGCGACGATTTCACCTTCACGCAGCCGGAAAAGACGTCGCTGGCCGTCGGCGAGGAGGTCACGATCACCGTGACCTACACGCCGGTCAGCGCGACGTCCAGCTACGGCAACCTGGTCATCGAGCACAACGTCGCCAGCCTCGGCAACGTGACGAAGATCCCGGTCACCGCCAACGGCCAGGTCGGCGACATCCTCATCAATCCGAACCCGATCGACTTCGGTTCCGTGGAAACCGGCAAGGACAAGATGCAGGACGTCGAGTTGACCAACACCGGGTCCGATTCGGTCGTACTGAACTCGATTTCCCTGCGCCTGGACGGCAGCACCGACTTCACGGTGGAAACGATCGCGCTGCCCGACAGCAAGACGATGCCCTACACGCTGGCCCCGGCCGAAACCATCGGCCTGGTGCTGAAGTACGCCCCGACCGGCGGCGGCAAGGACACGTCCACACTGGTGATCCAAGGCACCACCCAGGGCCAGTACGCGGCCTGGTCCTTCGACGTGCTGGGCGAGGAGATGGGCCCGCACCTGGTGGCCAGCCCCGGCCAGATCGACTTCCAGTGGGTCCCGCTGAACACGGAGGCCGTGCGGCTCCTGCAGATCGAAAACCAGGGCAACGCGAACCTCGTCATCCCGGCGGGCGGCCTGACCCTGTGGCAGAACTCCGACCCGCGGATCGTGATCCAGGACTCGCCGACCGCCGACGTCACGATCCCCCCCGCCGGCACGGCCGAGTTCCACGTCAGTTGGACCCCGACCGTGGCGCTGGCGGATGACGGCACCCCCATCGGCCAGTTGATGATCGCGTCCAACGACCTGGCGCAGAGCCCCACGCCCATCCCGGTCTTCGGCCGCGCGGACGCGCCCATCCTGGTCGTGGTGCCCGACAAGGTGGACATGGGCTTCGGCGCCCAGATGACCCCGGTCCAGCGTCAGGTCACCCTGCGCAATGACGGCCACGGCCTGCTGAGCATCGGCGGCCTGTCCATCGTCGATGCGTCGGACACGACGCACGGCGACGAATTCCAGATCGCCCATGGCACCGACACCGGCACCGTCATCGGCGCGTTCGACATCGCCGGAAACGCGTTCGACGCCATCAGCATCACGTTCACCAACAAGGGCCCGGACACGGGCTGCGTGACGGCCACCCTGCGCATCCTGTCGAACTACGCCGGCCATGAAACCACCGACGTCCCGATCAGCGCCTGCCGGTCCGGCGCACCCGTCTGCAACGTCGCGATCGTCCCGGTGAACGTGAACTTCGGCACCATCGCGCTGGGCTGGCCCAAGACGATGCCGGTGAACATCGTCAACATCGGCACCGGATTCTGCTCGTTCCGCCAGGCGATGATCACGGACTGCCCCACCAGCATCATGGGAGGCGCCACCTGCAGCGGGCCCCTCATCGGCACCAAGTCCAAGATCTTCGACCTGAAGGACGTCCCGCCGTTCACCCAGAACGGGCTGGCGCCGGGGTCCACGACCACGATGACCATCACGTACAACCCGCCCGCGTCCGCACCGATCTTCAGCCTGCTGAACCAGGACCGGGGGCTGCTCAGCCTGAAGGTCCACGACGACATCCTGCAGAAGGACATCGTGCTGCCCAAGGGCGTCACCTCGGGCACGCCGCCGACCACGACCTGGGCGCCGAACGTGCTGGGCGCGTCGGGCCTCGCCAAGATCAGCGTGCTCCCGGGCGAAGTGAAGTTCGGCGTCACGACCATCGGCTGCTTCAGCAGGACGTACAAGGTGTGCATCTACAATTCGGGCAACGCGCCGCTGACGATCAACGACGTCCGGCTGATGGGCTGCACGCCCGAATTCAAGGTCAAGAACATCCCGAAGCTGCCGACCACGATCTCGACCGGCGCGCCGAAATGCGTGGAGGCCGTGTACGCCCCGCAGGACGAGGGCCCCGACACCTGCGTCCTCCAGATCGACGCCACGGACAAGTCCTCGCCGACGGTCGCCGTCAAGTTGTCGGGCTCGGGCACCCACGACACCCACCAGTCCGACCTGTTCACGCAGGTCACGGGCCAGGAAGTCGATATCCTGTTCATCATCGACGACTCGGGCTCGATGTCCGAGGAACAGACCCGGCTGGCGGATTCGTTCAACGACTTCATCGCCCAGGCGAACGTCTGGAAGAACGACTTCCACCTGGGCGCCATCAGCGTCAACGTGGTGGACGAAGGTGTCGTGGGCCGCCTGAACCGGGGCGTCACCACCATCACGCCGCGCTTCATGACCCCGACCAGCGGCGGTTCGTTCGCCAAGATGGTCGATTACAGCAGCGGCGGCGGCAACTCCAGCAACCAGGAGTCCGGGCTGGAAGCGGCCCAGAACGCCCTGTCCGCCCCGCTGTCCTCGGACACCGGCCTGGCGTGCAGCACGGACGTCGATTGTACGGGCAACCCGAACATCTGCCCGGCCGGGGGGACCTGCGGATACGGCTGCATCGAGGGGACCTGCGGCGGCTTCAATTCGAAATTCCTGCGCGACAACGCGCAACTGGAAATGGTCGTGCTGTCCGACGAGGAGGACCAGTCCTCGGGCGGGCTGCCCCTGTACATCGACTTCATGAAGAACATCAAGGGCTGGTACAACGTGGACATGATGCACTTCAACGCGATCGTGGGCATGTCGGGCGGCTCGGCGGGCAGTTGCACGGCCTCGGACGGGGGTACCGCGGACGGCGGCTACCGGTACGTGCAGGCCGCGACCGAAACGCACGGCCTGACCGGCTCGGTGTGCGATATGTCGTTCGCCCCGACCATGGACAAGATCGGCGACGTGACCTTCCACCCGAAGTCCCAGTTCTTCCTGTCGCGCCTTGCAGATCCGGCGACGGTGGCGGTCCAGGTGAACTCCAAGGCCTGCGCCGCCGGCTGGCGGTACGACGCGCCTTCGAACTCGATCATCTTCGACCTGACGGGCGTTTGCATGCCCGGACCGGGGGACACGATCCAGGTCGATTACGAAACCCTCTGCCTCACGTCCTGACGCGGATACGCTTCGGCCCGAAGGTCATCAGTCCATGCCGGCCAGTTGCTTGCGCGCCCAGGCCCGGGCGTCCTCGGTTTCCCATTCCAGATCCCGGGGAACGTCGCTGTTGGCCACTCGACGGTAGGTGTCGCGGGCCGGCCCCTTTTCGCCGTTCTCGCGCAGGCATTCGGCCAGTTCCAGCAGCACTTCGGGGTCCCGCGGGGCCAGGTGCTCGGCCACCTGGGCATGTTCCAGGGCCTTGCGATTGTCGCCCCAGGACACCACCGACGGCAGTTCGCGGTACGCCATGGCCAGGAACACGTGGCCCTCGGGCCGTTTTGGATCCCGCTCGATCAACTCCTCCAGCCAGCCCCGGATCGGCTTCACCGCCTTCAGGATCGACACCAGGCTCAGCGTGGCGCCCTCCTTGTAGCGGTTCATCAGTTCCCAGTAGCGGCCGTCATAGTCCCCCGGGCGGATCTGCTGGGCGCGACGGGCACACTCGATCCCGGCACGAGCGATCCGGGCGCAGCCTTCCTTGTCGCCGGCCTGGACCCTGCGGTGGGCGTAATAGAACGAGGTGCGGGCACACCAGATCTGCATCCCGTGGTCGTCGGGCCGCTCGGTGGCCAGGCGCGCGAACGCCTCCCAGGCGTCCCGGTGGCGCTCCATGCGCGCCCGCTCGCGATAGGCCGCCATCGCCTCGACGAGCCGAGCGTCCGCGCCGGCCGATGGCGACATGACGGTCGCCCCGGACACCGCGGGCGGCGCGCCTGCCGGTCCCGCCGGGGCCTGCGCGCGTCCCGCAGACCCGTATCCCAGGATCGCCGCCACCACCATCCCGACCGCGAACGCACGCCCCGGCATCGCGCCCTCCCCGTTTCCGGGCGAGGCTATCCCTGCGGCGAGGTTCAGGCAAGGGCACAAGGACGCACAAGGACGCACCGGGACGTTCAAGGACGCCGGTGCAAGGACGCTAGACCCACTTGATGCTGCATCCCAGGGAAGCCTTCTGATCCGACGGCATCGGCCTGCCGGTCGCGAGGGCCTCGACGGCCTCCCGCAGATCCTGGCGGCTCACCTTGCCGGGGTCCTTCCAGTCGTCGTCCAGCCGCCCGTGGTACACCAGCCCCTTCCCGTCGTACAGGAAGAACTCGGGCGTGCAGACGGCCCCGATCGCGCGCACCAGGGACTGGCCCGCGTCGGCAAGGTACGGGAAGTCGATGCCACGACGATCGATTTCGGCCTTCATGCCGTCGATCGAGTCGTCGGGATACGCCGGGTTCAGGTTCGGGTTCACCGCCACGGTGGCGATGCCCAGCGTCTTCGAACGCCGCGCCAGTTCGATCACCCTGGGCCAGACGGCCTGGGCATACGGGCAATGGTTGCAGGTGACCGCGATCAGCAGTCCCTTGGGGCCAACCAGGGAGGACAGGCGGAAGGAGCGGCCGTAGGGATCACCCAGCGTGGCCTCGGGAAGCGGGCTCCCCAGGCCATGGGGGCTGGACTGCATCAGCGACATGTTCGTCTCCGGAAACAAGCCGGGGACAAGATGGGGTTGGCCGGGGAGGCGTCAAGGCGTCCGGGGCGAGAGTGCAGAGCCTAGCGGCACTTGGCAACGTGGGATTCGATGGTCGGACCGCAGCAACAGGTGTAGGCGAAGCAGCAGTAGCCGCACCCGCCGACCACGTAGTTGGCGCTCTGGCCGCAGGCGGGCGGGGTCCCGGCCTGCCAGCCCAGGTTCGTGCCGCACCCCGAGCCGATGGACCAGCCCGCGCACCCGCCGCCGGTCGGGAGGGGTTCGTTGTCGGGCGTACCGTTGCAGTTGTAGTCGTAGTTCCCGCAGTTGTTGGCGGCGTCGTAGTACGTCGTCGCGACCGGGTTCGCGCGGTCGTCCGTGTCGCAGCAGTCGCCCGACTTCGTGGCGGTGTATTCGCCCGCCGCCGCGCACAGGCACTTGGTTTCGGTCTGGGAACCCCAGCCGTCGAGGTCCTGGTCGCGGAAGAACGTGTGGCAGCCGGTCGCGCCCTCCTCGTCCGTCAAGCCGTTGCAGTTGTCGTCCACGCCGACGGTGGAGCAGAGTTCGGGCATGGCCGGGTTCACGTTGGCGTGGAGGTCGTCGCAGTCCTGTCCGCGCGTCGCGGTGTAGCCTGCCGGGACCTGGCCGGAGCACAGGCAGCGGGCGCTGCCGATCGCGCCCCACGTGTCGCCGTCGGTGTCCAGGTACAGGGTCGTGCAGCCCTGGGCGCCGTCCTCGTCGGTATTCCCGTCGCAGTTGTCATCGACGCCGTTGCACGTTTCCGCCGTGGCCTGCACGTTCTGCACGCACCCGATCGTGCCGCCCACCTGGCAGGCCGTCGTCCCCGCCGCGCAGACGCCCAGCAGCCCTGTCTGGCAGGCCACGCCGCCGCCGGGGTTGCCCTCGTCGGTCGATCCGTTGCAGTTGTCGTCGATCCCGTTGCAGACCTCCGAGGCCCCGGGATGGATCGCCGCGTCGTTGTCGTTGCAATCCCCGTCGCGGGTTGCGGCATTGGACGCCGGGGCCGCGCACAGGCAGGTGTCGGTCCCGGTGACACCCCAGGTGTCCGAGTCCGCATCGACATAGTACTTCGTGCAGTTCGCGGAACCGGCCGGGTCGGTGATCCCGTCGCAATTGTCGTCGATCCCGTTGCAGACCTCGGTGGCGCCGGGATTGACGGACGCCTTGGTATCGTCGCAGTCGTGGCCTACCGTGGCGGTGTACACGCCCTTCGGCGCGCACAGGCACTTGAAGTCGTCGTCGCGCCCGTACCGGTCGCCGTCGTCGTCACGGTAGTACACGGTGCAATTCGCAGCCCCTTCCTCGTCGGTCTGGCCGTTGCAGTTGTCATCGGCACCGTTGCAGGTTTCGGCCTTGGGGGTGCCGCCGCTGCATGTCGCCACGCCGGCGGCGCAGGTCTGCGTCCCCGTGCACGTGCCGAACTCGTTGGTCGTTTCGCACGCCACGCCGTTGGTGCCCTCGTCCGTCTGGCCGTTGCAGTTGTCGTCCTTGTTGTTGCATACCTCGGCTGCGGGCGTCGCCGCGCCGCAAGCCTGGTCGCACGTCCGGTCGGCCGTGCACGTGCCGAACTCGTTGGTGACGCTGCACGTCGTGACGAAGCCCTGCGCCACGTAGTACGCCGGGCAGGGGCACGCGGCGCCCCCGGACGGCACGCAGTACTTCGCGGTCCCGCCGGCCGTGGTCACGTCCGCGCAGGTGGAGTCGCTGGGGCAGTCGGTCGCCAGCGCGCAGCCGCGCCCGCAGAAGGACCCCTTGTCCCCGGCAGGCAGGCAGGCGTAGCGATCCGCGCCCGCCCCGACCGCCGGGACGCACTCCCGATCCGTCTTGCAGGGCCGGCACTGCGTCGAAAACGGGTTCACGCAGACGAACACAGTGTCGCCACCCGTGCCCGCCATCTGGGAGCATTTCCAGTTCGCCGGGCAGGAGTCCTCGGAAGCACAGATCCGGGAGCACACCTGGCCCTCGACGGTCTGCACGCACAGGCCGCTGAGGCAGTCGTCGTTTTTCGTGCAATCACAGAAGGCGCCGCCAGGACACGTCGGGGCCGGGTTGTCCGGCGCCACGTCGCAGTCATCCTCGCAGCCCGGTTCCGACGCCGGATCGGTCCCGGGATCCACGCCCGGGTCCAGCGGTTCCAGGTCCAGCCGCGGGGTGTCATCGACGACGTCCACCTCGGGAGCCACGTCGTTGACATCGACCGTCACGGGGACGTCCCGCACGTTGAGGTCCGCGGCCGGAGTCGAACTGCTGCCACCGCATGCCAGGCCAAGGCAAGCCATCGCCGCGGCCAGGACCACACAACGCTTCATCGCTGAACCTCCACCGTCGGCTCGATCCCGCATAAGTGTCCGGGTTTCACGGCATCGCGTCAAGATTTGAAGGGGCCGGATCGCGAAACCGGGTCGGCGCTCCGCACCCTTCCAGCCCCCGGATCACCCCCCGGGCCCGGGGCCGGCGTCGTGCGGCATCGTGCCGCGGAAGGACCGCAGGTACCCGTAGGGCGTGTGATGCAGGAAGTTGGATACCCGGGACGTGTAGACGTCCGCATAGCGTTCCACCTGCCTGGCCAGCAGGCTCTTGTCGTTGCCGGCCCGCATCAGAGGGCCCCAGCGCCGGTTGCCGATCTCGCCTGCACCGGCGGCCAGCGGGCCGATGCGCTCGTCCAGCGCATCCAGCGCCGCCCGCAGGTCCGTGAGGGCCTCGTGGAGCCGCGACGGCGACAGGCCCGCCCGGGGCGCCCCGCCCTTCAGGCGCTGCAACCCCAGCCGCGCGTGGGCGTGCAGGTGCTCCAGGCGCTCCTTTTCGGCCATCAGGGACTCCAGTTCCTGCTCCGGTCCCGCGAAGTTCGCCAGCGCCTTCAACTCTTCTTCCAGCTCGCGGACCACCAGGCCCGTCCGCCACCGCAGCACCGCCTTGCTGACGTGGACGTCGGTCGATAGGTGGTCGCCGACGTACAGGATCTCCTCGCCGGACACCCCCAGGTGCTCCTCGACCAGGCGCGCGTCACCGCCCAGGAACAGCGCGCCTTCGTGCAGCCCGATCGCCGGCCGCAGCATCCCTTCCTCGGTCGCGACCTCGAACACCGGCATGCGCGACGTGAAGAAGGCGGGCTTGCGGGCGGACACGAACACGATGTCGAACAGGTCGCGCCAGGTGCGGCCATCGGGCAGGAAGCGGTCGAACGCGTAGGCCATCATGGCCCGGGTGTATGACCACTCGCTGTTCGTGATCAGCAGCACCTTCTTCCCGGCCATGCGCTGGTCCGCCAGCGCCTGCGGCAGGTCGGGGTCCAGGTCGATGAACCGGTCCGGGTCCCCGATGATTTCGGCCTTCAGATGCCCTTCCATGTGCGCGAAGTCCAGCGTCTTCTTGACCAGCCGATACAGGTCCGCGTAGCCCATCACGCCCGGCAGGCGCTGTTCGTCCAGCCGATCCACCAGTTGCGCGAACATGCACCCTTCGGATTTCGAAAAGAAGGTGTTCAGGAACTCCCAGCGCGGCTCGGCCAGGTCGACGACCGTGCGGCCGTACTCGGTGCGCAGCTCGTCGAAGCCCATCGGCCGGGTGCCGTGGGCGGCCTGCTTCACGTAGCCGAAGCGGTTCGCCTTGACCAGGTTGCCGCGCTCCTTGTCGATCGCCAGGCCCCGGATCGCGCCGTCCGGGTCGAACTCGAGCCCATCGACGGGATAGCCCTGGTCGGCCAGGCGCTGCCGCAGGTGCTCGTAAGCGCGCCGCTCCCACTCGTCCACCCGGTAGTGGATCAACGTGTAGTCCATGTCGTAGCCGATCGCGCGGATCGAGCGCAGGTTCAGGGTGCGGTTGCACCAGACGCGCCGTTCGGGCGACGGGAACGGTGCGAGGTCGGACCAGTCCTTCATCGGGCTCCCTCCGGGGGATGCCATTCCGGCAGCTGGATCGAAGGGTATCATGGTTGACCCGCGCGCCCCGATTCGTACGATCAACGCGGCGCCGGCCCTCGCCGGACGCGGAGGTGCCCCGTGGCCCGTTCGTCCTCGCTCTGCCGGTTCGTGGCCCTCCTGGCCCTGTTCGCCGCCTCCACGGCCACAGCAGCCCCGCTGCGCGGCGTGCCCGTGGACGTCCGGACGCCGGACGGGCGGGTGCTGTCGCTGTTTGCGACCGGGGACGAACACCACCAGCGCGTCCACGATGCGGAAGGGTTCACCGTGGTCCGGGACCTGGCCACGTCCCGCGTCGTGTACGCGACGGTTCGCGCCGGGCGCCTGGCGCCGACCCGCCTGGAGGTGGGGCGCGGGAATCCACGCTCGCTGCGCCTGGTCCCCGGGCTGGACGACGACGCCGCGTTCCTCGGGGCGAGCCTGCGGACGCGTCCGGCGTCCCTTTTGCCACGCCTCAACAGCGCGCCGGACCACGGGGTGATCAACAACCTCGTGCTGTTCGTGCGCTTCGCGGACGAGGCGCCGCTGACCACGCCGGTGGCCACCTGGAAGTCGATGCTCGACGACCCGGATCCCGGCGTCCCATCGCTGCGGGGGTACTACCAGGAGGCGTCGTACGGCGCCCTGACGATCCTGTCGCACCTCCTGCCGAAACCCGTCGGCGACACGCTGGCGTCCTGGCAGGACGAACACCCTCGATCCTTCTACCAGCCCTACGACGCCGCGACGAACCCCGGCGGCTACACGGACGACGGCGACAAGATGATCCGGGAGCAGGAGATGGTCAGCCGGGCGCTGATGGGCACGCTCGCGGACATCCCCGAAGGCACGAACCTGGACGGCGACGCCGACGGGTTCGTGGACAACGTCACGGTGGTGATCGCGGGCAAGCCCGACGGGTGGAACTCGCTGCTTTGGCCGCACATGTCGGTGCAGCTTGCCTCCCTGATCTACCTCGACCAGCTGGACCTGTACGTGCTGACCTACGACCTCCAGCTGAACGACACCGTGCTGAACCAGTCGGGGGTCGGGGTGCTGGCCCACGAGTTCTTCCACACGCTGGGCGCGCCGGACCTGTACCACTACTCGTACGACAAGAAGACGCCGGCAGGCCCCTGGGACCTGATGGAGTGGGAGCAGCGGGTGCCGCAGCACATGTCGCTGCACCAGAAGGTGCGGTACGGGCACTGGGCCGGGCAGCCGCCGATGATCACCGAAAGCGGCACCTACGTGGTCAACCCCCTGACGTCGCCCGACGGCCAGGGTTGGCGCCTGCCGATCCCCGGCCAGCCCCAGCAGTTCTTCGAGGTCGAGTACCGGAAGAAGGCGGGGATCTACGAGTCGTCCCTGCCGTCCTCGGGACTGCTGATCTGGCGCGTCGATGAGCGCTGGTACGGCAATGACGACGGGCCGCCGGACGAGTTGTACGTGTTCCGGCCGGGGGGGACGAAGGACGCGGACGGCCAGGTGCAGCAGGCCCCGTTCGCGGCGGGCTCGGGACGGGCCTCCTTCGACCTCGGCACCGATCCCGCGCCGTTCGAACAGTACGGCGCCCCCGTCGGCGTGCGCATCACGGACATCTCGGCGGCGGGCGGCGACACGATGTCCTTCACCGTGTGCATGGCGTATGCGACCTGCTTCCTGAAGCAGTGCGGCGACGACGGCTGCCAGGGTTCATGCGGCACCTGCGCCGACGACCGGCTGTGCGAGGACAGGCTGTGCGTGGCCGAGCAGAGGTGCGGGACCCTGTCGACATGCCTGTCGTCCTGTGCCGACGCGCCGTGCCGCCAAGCCTGCCGACGGGTCCCGGCGGCCTGCCCGGCGCCGGCCGCCTGCCGCCAGGCCGGGACGTGCGACGAGGGCACCGGCGCCTGCGTGTACGCGCTGGCAATTGCCGGGACGCCCTGCGACGACCACGACGCGTGCTCGCTGAACGACGGGTGCCGGCTGGACGGGACCTGCGGCGGCCAGCCGGACCCCGCCTGCCTGGCGGACGACACGGTTCCCGAAGACGTTCCGATCATCGCGCTGCCGGACACGGGCGCGGACGCGTCCCAGGCCGACGTCCAGGATCCGGACGCCGCGCCGGACCTCGCGATCCCCCTGGATTCCGCCGGGGAGGATCGTGCCGGCGTGCCGCCCGAAGCCGGCTCGGACCTCCCCTCCCCCGACGCCTCCCCGGAGGCCTCCTCGGACCTCGCGCCCGTCACGCAGCACGCCTCCGCCGGGGGCTGCACCGCGGGCGTCGTCCCGCTTCCCGCCGCGGTCCTGCCCGGGCTGCTGGCCTTCCTGGGCCTGGCCGTCCGCCGCCGTCGCCGGTAGGGTCCCATTTTCTGTCCCCCTTTTTCGCCCGCGGTGGTAAACAGGCATCGCCTGCACAGGAGTTTCCGGTGAAGGACACGCTGGCGTTGATCCTCGGGGGAGGCCAGGGCAAGCGGATGTATCCCCTGACCATCGAACGTGCCAAGCCCGCCGTCAGCGTCGCCGGCAAGTACCGGCTGATCGACATCACGCTGTCCAACTGCATCAACAGCGACATCCGTCGGGTCTTCGTCATCACGCAGTTCCTGTCGGCCAGCCTCCACCGCCACATCAACGCCACCTACCACTTCGACACCTTTTCCGACGGCTTCGTCGAAATCCTGGCGGCCGAGCAGACGCCCCAGCGGGAATCGTGGTACCAGGGCACGGCCGACGCGGTCCGCGAATCGCTGCGCCACGTCCTCCGGTATCGATCCGACGCGATCGTGATCCTGTCCGGCGACCACCTGTACCGCATGGACTACCAGGAAATGGTGCGCCGCCACCTCCACCGGAACGCCGACATCACCCTCGCGGTGCAGCCCGTATCCCGCGCCGACGCCCCGCGAATGGGCCTCCTGCGCGCCGATGGCCGCGGGTCGGTCCTCGAGTTCATCGAAAAGCCGCAGGACCCCGATGTCCTCGAACGCTTCCGGGCCCCGACCGAAATGATGGCCGCCTGCGGCATGACCGACGGCGAACCCCGCTACCTGGCGTCGATGGGGATCTACGTGTTCAGGCCGCAGGTGCTGGCCGACACGCTGGCCGACCCGACCCGCCTCGACTTCGGGCGCGAGGTCATCCCGGCCGCCCTGGGCACCTACCGGGTCCAGGCCTTCCCGTTCACCGGCCACTGGGAGGACATCGGGACCATCCGGTCGTTCTTCGACGCGCACATGAAGCTGGTCCAGCCGGACCCGCCGTTCCCGCTGTACGAGCCCGGATGGCCCATCTATACCCACGCCCGCAACCTGCCCCCGGCCCGCGTGATCGAATCGGACATCCGCAACAGCCTGCTGGCGGAAGGCGCCAACGTCCTGGGCGCCGACATCGAGGATTCGATCATCGGCGTCCGTTCGGTGGTCCGGCGCGGCACGCACCTGCGCCAGGTCGTGATGACGGGCGCGGACTACTACGAAGGCGAGGAACCGATGCATCACCTGGAGGCGGCGCCGGACGACGCCCCCCGGATGGGCATCGGCCACGGCTGTTCGCTGACCCGCGTGATCGTGGACAAGAACTGCCGCATCGGCGACAACGTCATCATCACGGCCAAGCCCGACGATGCCGAATTCGAAGGATCCTGCTGGTGGGTCAGGGACGGCATCACGGTCATCCCCAAGGGCACCGTGATCCCCTCGGGTACCCGGATCTAGGCCGCACTCAACGGAGGAACCATGCCGCGCACCACCCCCTGTGACCTCGGCGAGCAGTTCATGCAGCGCATCGGGCAGTTCCAGCGCCCCCTCTTCCTGCTGGCACACCACGACGACGAGATCCCGACCGCCGGCCTGCTGCAGCGTCTGGGGCCCGGCAAGCGCATCGTCTGGGTCACCAACAGCGACGGCCTGTACTTCGAGTCCGACAAGACCCCCGCCGAATACGGTGTGCTGCGGACCGCCGAAGGGCTGACGTCGGTGGCCAACACCGGGGTGGGCGCGGACGCGGTGACCAACCTGGGCTTCTCCGAGGTCGAAATCTACCGGCAGATGAGCCGCCTGTACTCGGGCGCGCAAACCATGGAGGAGGCGCGCCCGTTCTTCCAGGCCATCCGGGACCGGGTCCGCGAGGCGGTGCTGGACCTGAAGCCCGACGCGGTGTTCACGCTGGCGTGGCAGGGCGGCCAGCCCGAGCACGACCTGACCCACTTCTTCACGATGCTGGCGCTGAAGGATCTGGAGCACGCGACCGGCAAGCGCCCCGAGTTCTTCCACATGCCCGCCTACGAATACACCATCCTGGTGGCGATGCGGTTCCACCCCCTGTATCGCGGGACGCGCATCCGCCTGCGCCTCACGGCGGCCGAGCTGGCGGCCAAGATGCGCATGATGGAAGCCTACCCGTCGCAGGTGCGCCTGTTCGGGGACTTCACGAAGCTGTTCGGCATCGTCGGGAAGCTCGGGTACCTGACCGGGGGCCCGAAGTCCGCCGAACAGTATGTGACCATCGAGGAGTTCGGTCCCGTGCCCGAGGCGCTCGACTACGCCGCGAAGCCGCACGCCTTCGACTACTTCACCTACATGTTCGACGATTTCGAGGGCGTGCCCGTCACGTTCAAGAAGTCGATCCGCCCGATCGTGCAGTCCTTCCTGGCGAATCCTGGCTGATGCGCCCGGTCCGGGCGACGGGCGTCCGAGCGGCCTACGGAACCAGCTTCACGGTCCCGAACGAGCCCGCCACGCCCGTCTGGCCCAGGCCGTTGGCGGTGTTGCTGGACAGTCCGGCCCGTCCGCCGTCGCCGGCCGTGCTGGTCGCCAACGGGATCACGAACGTGTTGGTCGTGCCCCAGGTCGGGGCGACCGCGTTGATGTTGTTCGCGTAGATGTCCCAGGACGCGCCGCCCGCGCCACCGCCGCCGCCGCCCGCATGGCCGCCACGACCGCCATCGCCGCCCTTCGCGCCGCCGAACACGCAGAAGATCGGACCGGTGTGCCCGCCGATCCCGCCGCCGGCCGCGCCGACGCCGCCGTCGCCGCCCGGACCGCCGTTGCCGCCCTGGCCGCCGGCGCCGCCCAGGCTGCGCCGCAGGCTGTTGGTGGAAATCGTGGGCACCTGGCCGACGCTCGAAGGCCCGGCCCCGCTGAACGTCAGGAACACCGCGAACGATGCGCCGCCCGCGACGCCGCCGGTCCCTGCCTGGCCCGCGCACCCGCCCGAGCCGCCGCCGCC
>CAIOFV010000041.1 GCA_903857665.1 uncultured Myxococcales bacterium | reverse complement strand
GGACCTGTCGCCCGAGATCGAAGGGCCCTTCACCGGCGACGTCAGCGCGAAGATCCTGCTGTCGCTGGGCTGCACGCACGTCGTCATCGGCCACTCCGAGCGGCGCGAACACCACCTGGAGACCGACGACCAGGTCCGCCGCAAGGTCGGCCGGGCGCTGGACGCCGGCCTGGTCCCGATTGTCTGCGTCGGCGAGCGGCTGGCCGAACGCGAGTCGGGCGCCACGTTCCACCGGGTCGAGACGCAGGTCCAGGTCGGGCTCGCCGGGCTTCCGGCCGAGGCGATGGCCCGCGTCGTGATCGCGTACGAGCCGGTCTGGGCCATCGGAACGGGCCGGACCGCGTCGCCGGCGCAGGCCGAAGAGGTTCACGAGTTCATCCGTCGGCTCGTGGGCACGATTCACGGCGAGGCCATCGCGAACGGTCTGCGCATCCTGTACGGCGGGAGCGTGAAGGCCGACAATGCGAAGGCCCTGATGGCGGAAAAGGACGTTGATGGTGCGCTGGTCGGTGGGGCGAGTCTCCAGGCGGAGGCGTTTGCCACCATCGTGGATGCCGCGAGGTAGAAAGATGGACGTGATTTACGGGTTGCTGATCGCCTTCCACATCCTGGTGTCGATGCTGTTGATCGTGGCCGTGCTGCTGCAGCCGGGTCGCGGCGGCGGCGGGATGGGCGCCGTGTTCGGCGGGGGGTCGGCGACGTCGGTCTTCGGCGGGCGCGGGGCCACCACCTTCCTCAGCAAGGGGACCGGCATCCTGGCCGCCCTCTTCTTCGTCCTGTCCATCGCGATCGCGATGACCGGGTCGGAGCGCAGCGTCACCGACGAGACCCCGGCCCCGACGCCGGTGTCCGCCCCGGCGCCGACGCCGGCTCCGGAAAACGCGCCCCAGCCGTAACGGTAAAATCCGAGCTTGATTTCTCGGGGGCCTGCCCTCAAGCTATCCGCGCCACCGGCCGGACGTGTTTCACGTGAAACAATCCGTTTCGCCCCCGATTGTCATCGCCATCGCCAACCAGAAGGGCGGGGTCGGCAAGACCACGACCGCGGTCAACCTCGCCGCGTCGCTCGCCGTCCTCGAGGTCCCGACGACGCTGATCGACCTGGACCCCCAGGCCAACGCCAGCCTCGCCTTCGGCATCGACCACCGCAGCAACCCCGACCACGTCTACGAGGCCCTGCTGGGGCGCCGGACGCTGGCGGACCTCGCGCTGCCCACGGACCTGGAACACCTCCGGGTGGTCCCGGCCCATCCCGACCTGGTCGCGGCCGAGATCGAGCTGGTCGGCGAGGCGGACCGGGCCCAGCGCCTGACGAAGGCCCTGCGAAAGTCGCGCCTGGACAGCCAGATCGTGCTGCTGGACTGCCCCCCCGCCCTCGGCCTGCTGACGCTGAACGCGCTGACCGCCGCGCGCTGGATCGTGGTGCCCGTGCAGTGCGAGTTCTACTCCCTGGACGGGCTGGCGCGCCTGCTGCACACCCTCGACCTGACCCGGCAGGGCCTGAACGCCGATCTTGCGATCCTGGGGTTGGTCCTGACCTTGTTCGACCGGCGCAACCGCCTGTCCCACCAGGTCGCCGAGGAGGTCGAACGGC
>CAIOFV010000040.1 GCA_903857665.1 uncultured Myxococcales bacterium | reverse complement strand
TGACCGGGAAGGACTTGAGGCGATTCCGCAACCTTGGAGCCTTGAGCCTGGCCCGGATCCGCAGAAGGCTGGCTTCCCATGGACTGGCGCTGGCCAAGAAGCACTGACGCTGCCTTCCGCGGTGATCGCCCATGAGCATGCGACGGGGCCGGCAGTACCAATTGGTCGCCCACCGTGGAGGCCCCATGACCCGCCCGGATCGACTCCTGGTGCCCGTATCAGCCGATCTCGTCCTCGACGCCGGGACGATCGAGTACGTCCAGGGCCCCGAAGGCCAGCACGGGGTCATCCGTCCGGCGGAGACCACGCTGTTCCACCAGGTACGGGCCTACCTCCAGTCGAAACCCGACCCTGTCGCGCGCCTCCCGGGCACGATCGCCGGCCGTGAGGGCGTGGCCGCGGCGGCGGCAACCCTTCGCTGGGGCTCGTACCTGGCCGTGCTCCTGGATCACGGCAAGCCCGTGTGGGACAAGGCCGGCACGATCGGCATCAGCCGGATCAGCGACGGCGAGATGGCACGCATCAACATCGAGGCATCCGCCGCGCTGGCCGAGTGGATCGACCTGTCCCGCAGCGACCACGACGCGTACCTGCAGCTCGTCGACCGCGCCGTCGCCTACCTGCCGATGCCCAGACGCACGGCGACGTCCAGCCGCAGTGACTTCGACGGCCTGAGGTACCCGGAGGTCGTGGCCCTCCTGGTGGCGTCGGTGTCCCAAGAACGACTGGCCAGGGTGCGCGCCGATGCCGAACAGCACCCGAGCCGGCTGTTCGCCAACGCACTGGTGAACGTGGCCTGGCGCAATGGCCCCGTGGAGGACATCCACGCCGGCCGCTTCCTGGGATACCCGCTGGACAGGCGGCGGGTGACGCCGGACGAGGAGCGGGGCCTGATGTGGTTCGCCTGCGATGGCATGGCGTCCGGCATGGCGACGTGCCGGCGACTGGCCACGGAGGACCCGCCGAGACGCTGGTCCGAGCAGGTGACGCCCTACGGGCTCGCCGGGAGGATGCTCGTGACGCCGTCGGGCTGGACGCTGACGGAGACGTCGCGGGAGGTCGGGCTGTAGCGCGGGCCGATGCCGACCTATGTGCGCTGATGCACAATCCAGGTGTAGCGGTCCGTGCCGTTCGTGACCACCCCCTTCGCCTCCCCATGCCCCAGTGCCCGGGCCACCGCATTGATCACGTTCTTGGGTGGGTCGTCGCAGGCAGCCGGACCCGCAGCCTGATAGTAGTGCACCCCGTGCAGAACCATCTCGTGAAACTCCACCGTCTCCCGTCCGATGAGCGTCCACACCACGGCGACCTTCTTCGAGAAGATCTGCATCAGGCCGAAGAGAACGATGACAAGAACGATGACCGCGATCACCACGATCGCCAGGATCTCCGTCACGGGCATGGGGCACCTCCGTGCGGGCAGTGGGTCAGGTCACGCGCAGGCCCGTGATCCCGGTCTTGCCGCTCCGCGCAGGAACCCGCGGGGTGAACTGCGGCTTCCGCAAGGATCGCAGGTGGCCCGGATCACCAGCCACTCGTCCGGGTGAAACTCCCGCCACCACGGCCTGGGTTCCTTGGGTGGGTTCTTCTCGGGTTTCTTGGGATCCCGCTGCT
>CAIOFV010000039.1 GCA_903857665.1 uncultured Myxococcales bacterium | reverse complement strand
CCGACGCCGCCTTCGACGCGCTGCTGCTGGACGTGGACAACGGGCCCGGCGGGCTCGCGCGGCCATGCAACGACGGGCTGTACGCTCGGGCCGGCCTGGCCGCGGCCCGATCGGCGTTGCGGCCCGGGGGGGTGCTGGCGGTCTGGTCGGCGGCACCCGACGACGCGTTCACGCAGCGATTGCGACAGGCCGGCTTCGACGTCGATGAGAACCGGGTGAAGGCCCGGGGGCAGGGCAAGGGCGCCTGGCACACCCTCTGGTTCGCGGGCCGCCGGACCTAGATCGCCTCGTCCGAATTTCCACCGAGCAGCCTGTCGAACAGGGCCCCGACGGTTCCCTCCGGCAGCCCAGCCGCGCTCATCGACTGGCGCAGGTGGGTCGGCAGCGGCGCCAGTACGGCCAGCCGGGTGCCGGTCACCGGGTGGGTGAAGGCGATGCCCACCGCGTGCAGCAACGCGCCGCCGATCCCGGCCCCGGACGGGCCGCCGTACCGGCGATCCCCGATCAGGGGATGACCGATCGATGCGAAATGCTGGCGGATCTGGTGCCTGCGGCCCGTGTCCGGATGCGCCAGCACCAGCGTCGCGGTGCCTCCTCGGGCAACCACCGTGAACGTGGTCCTCGATGGGCTTCCATCGACCGGCACGTCGATCTCGCCCCGGTCCGGGGGTTGCCCCGCGACGAGGGCCACGTAACGCTTGTCGACTTCCCGGTGCTCGAACAGGCGGGCGAAGGCCGTCGTGCCCCGGGACCCGGGAACCAGCAGTACGACCCCGGACGTCCAGCGGTCCAGCCGGTTGATGACGTGGTAGTTCCCCCGGTGGCCGAGGTCGGACGCCAGGGCCGCGGCACGGGTCAGAAGGTCGGGGGCGGTCGCGTCCTGGGTCGGGTGCACGGCCAGGCCCGCCGGCTTGTTCAGTACCAGCAGATCGTCGTCGTCGTGGAGGATGTCCAGCGGGCAGGGCCCGGCGGCCAGCAACTGCAGCACCCGCGCGGTTTCCTTCAGGTGGACGACATCCCCCGACCGCAGCCGGCGCTCCAGGTCCGGTGCGGATCCGCCCAGCATCACCGCGCCGCCGCGGGGCAGCCTGCGCAGGAAGGCCCGTGGCGCCGCCGGCATCGCGTTGCGAAGCAGGCTGGACACCGAGCGGCCCTCGTCGGCCGGCGTGATCGGGAACTCGCGCATCGGCCGATGGTCCGCCGATTCCGGAAGTTGGGCAAGGGGGCCAGACCGATTCGATCGCACGACCCGGGTTTGACGCGGGGCGCGCAAGCCCCATGGTGCGAAGGTGGATGCGGAGGGACGGCTTCGATGGCCGCTTCGAGAAGCCTGCTGTTCGGATGCCTCCTGGCCCTGGCGGGCTGCACGGCCGGTTCGGGCGCGGGGCTCGACAACCCGTTCGCGGACGGCCGGGACGCGGCCTCGCTGGACTCGGAATCGACGCCGGACGCGGCCGGCGACGACGCGACCGACCCGGGATCCCCGTCCGACTCGAGCGGTGCCGACGCCCCGGCCGACGTCCTCGACGTGGCCCGGCCCCATGACGTGCCGCGCACGGACGTGCCGACCGCCCCGCTGGGCCCGTTCGCGACGGGCAGCATCCGGAAGGCGGGCGCCGGGTTCACCGACGTGTCCCCGCGGCAGTTGGTGCGTTCCGACGCCGGCATCCTGTACGCCATCGTCCCGACCTGCAGCCACTACCCGGAGTGCGCCGGGGCCGTGCTTCAAGCCTGGCGATCCAGCGCGGTCGATGTGTCGCAGGGCTTCCTGCCGGTGGATGCGCCGCACGCCCCGCAGGACGGGGCCGGATCGTCCGCCGCGGCGCTGGATGCTGCGGGGCTGATCCACGTCCTGTGGAATACGCACGACGGGATGGCCCGCACTGCGACGATCGACACCGCCACGGATCGCTGGTCGGGCGTGACGGACCTGGAACCCACCGACTGGACCGGATTCGGCCAGGGGGACGAGGGCGTGGCGCTGGCGGTGGACGCGTCCGGCCGTTCCCACGCGTTCTGGAACCGGCAGGTGGACGGGCACCTGCGCATCCGGTACGCGACGCTGGACCAGGGTGCGTGGTCCCCCCCGGCCACCCTCGACGACGTGCCGCTGGGTGACCGTCGCAACGCCTGGCATCCCACGGCGGCGTTCGCCTCGGACGGCACGCTCTGGCTGGGCTGGCTGGAGGGCAGCGGGAACTACGTGGCTGACGGGATCGTCCGGGTGATGGCGCGCTCGCCTTCGGGCGGCTGGGGCGCTTCCGAGGCCATCCCGGGCGCCGCGATGACCAGCATCGACAACGGCCCGTCGATGCTGGTCACGCAGGACGGCACGGTCCACCTGCTGTTCGACGACACGGGCAACGTCGCGACCTACTGGTACAACGACGGAACGGGGTGGTGGGGCGACCTGCCGCCCCCTCTGGTCCGTACCCACGACCCCTCGCTGGGACCCGACGGGCGGGGGGGGATCTTCGTGTACGGCCACGGCCAGGTGCCGGCCGACGACCTGTCGGGGCACGGCAACGACCTGTTCGCGATGCATCTTCCCGCTGGGGGAGCCTGGGGCGCCTGGACCCGGATCGTGACCGGCTCCTTCGACTGTTCGGTTTCCGCGCGGTGGGCGCAGTTCCACGACCCCCGCCCGGACCTCCTGGACGTCGCCTGGTGGGGCGACGCCTACCCGAACGAGCTGTGGCTCGGGCTCAATCCCAACTGAATCCGTGCAGGGGGGGGCCGATGCCGGCCGCGCCCGCCCGGGTGGCCTTTCCCGGCCCCTTCGTTGACAGTCCGCGGGGCGGATGGTCCAGTAGGGATGCTGGACGAGTGGAAGCCTCTTCAAACGGAGCCTGGAACCATGAAGAAGAGTGTCGTGGCGCTGATCCTGGTGGTGGTGTCGGGGTTTGCGACAGCGTGCGGCCCTGCCGCCGCGGGCCTGGTCGGGTACACCTGCGAGAACGCGGGGCAGGGCGCAGGACAGTGCTCGTCGTTCCAGATCTGTTGCAAGGCAGGCGGGTGCTACTACCTCGCCGATGGTACGAAGTTCAGCTGCAACGCGTCGGACTGCTCCCAGGCGGCCACGCAGGCCGCGGAATTCTGCCTGGGGACGGACGTGCTTTCGGGGTACGACCTGGCCGGGTACGACATCCAGGTCCCGTGATCCTCGGGGCCGTCCCTGTTGCCCCGGGCGGAGGAGCCGGGGTATCCTGCCCGGCATGAGCGAGCGCATCGTCTACCTCGTCCCTGGTTTCTTCGGGTTCACCTCCCTCGGCGCCATGAGCTACTTCCGCGGCGTGGCCGAGATCCTGGAGTCGGAGTTGTCCCGTCCGGGGCGGCCGGTCCGGGTCGTTCCCTGCGCGACGCAGCCGACCGGGTCCATCCGCCGCCGGGCCGAACGGCTGCTGCAGATCGTGCGGGAAACGGGCGGCCTGGATGCCGGGGAACTGCACTTCGTCGGCCATTCGACGGGCGGGCTGGACGTGCGCCTGCTGCTGAGCCCGGGGATCCGGCTGAGGGAGGACGACAGCGAGGACCGGATCATCCGCCGCACGAAGACCGCGATCACGGTATCGACGCCCCATTGCGGGACGCCCCTCGCGTCCTTCTTCCTGACCGCGCAGGGACAGAGGGCCCTCGAGGCCCTGGCGATCCTGGCGACCTCCCGGCCGGGCAGGGGCGTGGTGTGGGCGGGGGCCCAGATCTTCAGCCTGGTGGCGGGCCTGGACGACTGGGCCGGGCGGACGGACACCTTCCTGGACGTCCTGTCCCGGAACCTGCTCCGCCGCCTGACCCTGAAGGCCGGGGACCCGATGTTCGCCTTCCTGGAGGAGGTCAAGTCCGACCAGGGGCTGATCATCCAGTTGACGCCGGAGGCGATGGACCTGATCCATGCCGCGCTGCCCGATCATCCCGGGATCCGGTACGGCTGCGTGATCACCGCGGCGCCGCCGCCGATGCACGCCTACGCGCTGCGCGATCTGATGACGCCGGAAAAGGCGGTGTTCGCGTCCATCTTCGTGGCCCTTCATACGCTGGTGGGACGCCAGTCCTCCCAGTATCCGTACCCGGTGCCTTCCGCGACGCAACGGGCACTGCTGGTGCAGCGCCTGGGGTTCGAGGTGGGGCCCGGGACCAACGACGGCATCGTGCCCACCCTCAGCCAGTTCCACGGGGACGTCGTGGACATCGTGCGGGCCGACCACCTGGACGTGGTGGGCCAGTTCGAGGTCGATCGGGCGAAGCCCCTGGACGACTGGCTGCCCTCGGGGGCCCGCTTCAGCCGGGAGGATTTCGAGGCGGTCTGGAAGAAGGTGGCCGCGGTGATGTCGGCCGACGGCCCCGCTCCCAGGCGCGCCCGGCCGCGTCCGGCCAGTTCCTGAGGACCTGAGCCACGCGGGCGCCCGACTGCCTCCAGGGACGGATGCAGGCTATCATCGCGACGGGATGTCGAACCGGAGGTGTGGATGCGGGCCTGGGGCTGGATGCTGTGCCTGGCCGTGGTCTGCTGCGGGGGAACCGCCGGAAGCACGCTGGACGCGTCGGGCGACCTTCCCGCCGAGGTCCTGCCGGACGTCCCGCCCGAGTTGCCGGGCGACGTCCCGCTGGAAGACGCGCGCGACGACGTGATGGGCGACAGCCTGGACCTTGCCGATCCGCCGCGCACCGAAGAGGTGGCGGATGCGCCCGCGGATGCACCCGAAGTGACCCCCGTGGACGTTCCGGCCGACGCCCCCCCCCCGCGCCCTGGTGGCAATCGCTGTCGGTTTCCGGTCCCACGATCCGCGAGATGATCGGCGTGTCGTCCCATATGTACGGGGGCACGGGCGCCAACGCCGAGCGCGACTTCGAGATCGCCCGGTACCGGGAGCTGGGCGCGGCCCACGTCCGCAACGACTTCATCTGGGACTGGGTCGAGAACCAGCCGGACCAGTGGGACTTCGAGCCGGTCGAGGGCGAGGTCGATGCCGTGGTGGCCGCGGGCGGGGACATGCTGGCGATCGTCAACTACGGCGTGACGTGGGCGGAAACGGACGCCGGCGGCACCAGCAGCATCGATCCGGCGCTCTACGGCGCCTACGCGGGCGGGTTGGCCGCCCACCTGTGCGACCGGGTCAAGCGGTACGAGATCTGGAACGAGGAGAACCTGCCGAACTTCTGGTCCCCCCAGCCTGACCCGCTGCACTACGCCCTGTTCCTGAAGGCGGCCCATGACGCGGTGAAGGCCGCTTGCCCGGACGCCACCGTGGTGCTGGGAGGACAGGGCGCCACGGACTCGTCGCTGGGCTGGGCCTTCCTGAAGGACGTGGGCGTCGCGATGCCCGGGATCTGCGATGCCTTCGACGTGCTGGCGATCCACCCGTACACGTTCGTGCAGGCCTGGTCGCCGGAACGGGACTACCGCACCGTGGACGGGTACGCCTACCCGGGCCAGTCGGCGATGACGCAGTACGCCCGGGATCGCTTGGCCGACTGGGGCTGCCCGGATCGGCCGGTGTGGTTCACCGAGATGGGCTGGCCGTCGTACGAGGTGTCGGAGGCCGACCAGGGGCGCTGGCTGGCGCGCAGCCTGCTGCTGGCCGCCCGGGATCGCGTGGGCCGGTACTACTGGTACACGTTCTGGGATGGCGAGGCGATCACGACGGGCCCGCGCCCGCACGAAAACTACTTCGGGCTGTTCGGCCCCCCCGGCCCGCCGCCGGATCAGCGTCGCGCGAAGCCCGCCTGGCAGGCGCTGCTGGGCCTGGCCCGTGCCGCCGGTGACGCGCGGTTCGCGGGGGACGTGTCGGCGGCGCTGGGTCTGCCGAACGACGTCTACGCGCTGGCCTTCGTCGCTTCGGGTTCCTCCGTTCTGCTGGCGGTGTGGGACGGCCGCGACCAGCCGGACGACGGGCCCGACGGCCCCGGCCCGGGCGGGCCGGACACCTCGTTCGCGCTGTCGTTGCCCCTGCCGACCGGCGCCACGTCGGTCGAGGTGCTGGACCTGGCGGGCGAGGTCGGCATTCCCGCCGCGACCCCGACAGGCCCCCTGGCACTGACGCTGACGCCGTCGGTGCAGTATGTTGTCGTGACGCTGGCGTCGACGGGACGCTGAAACCCCAGGAGTCCGGCCATGGCCCGCGAACAGCGCAGCACGGTGCTCGCCGACGAGTCCCCGCGGGCGGACCTCGTGGTGGCCGGCCTGACGGGCGCGTCGCGCGCCGTGGTCCGGGGGATGTTCGACCACGGCTGCGTGTCGGTCGATGGCGCGCCGTGCCGGGAAGCGGGCATGCCGTTGGCAGCGGGCGCGAGGGTCGACGTGTCCTTCGAGCCGGGCCGCCGCTACAAGGAAACCCCGCGCGCGTTCGCCAACCACGCCTTCCGCGCCGCCTTCGAGGACCGGTACCTGATCGTGGTGGAGAAGAGCGCGGGCATCCTGACCGTGCCGACCGTCCGCCGGGAGACGGATACGCTGGTGCACCAGGTCGCCCGCCACTGGAGCCGGGGCCAGCGCACGCCGCAGCGCGCCCACATCGTGCACCGGCTGGACGCGGACACGTCGGGGCTGCTGGTGTTCGCGCGGACCGAGGCGATCGCCCAGGCGCTGAAGGCGCAGTTCGCCGACCACAAGCCCGAGCGCGAGTACGCGGCGATCGTCGCGGGGAACGTCTCGGAAGATCGCGGGACGTTCCGCAGTTACCTGGCCACCGACGAGGACCTGGACCAGTACTCGACCGACGTGCCGCCTGGCACGCCCGGTGCGGGCAAGCTGGCGGTGACGCACTTCGAGGTGGTCGCGCGGCTGCGGGGCGCCACGTTCCTGCGCGTCCACCTGGAAACGGGGCGGCGCAACCAGATTCGCGTGCACTTCGCCGAGGCGGGCCATCCCGTGCTGGGCGATCTGCGGTACGAGCCGAGGCTGGCGACGCACCCGCTGTGGCATCATCGTCGGCTGGCCCTGCACGCTCAAACGCTGGGGTTCCGGCACCCGGTCACCGGTGCGCCGGTGCGGGTGACCACCGAACTGCCGCCGGCCTTCCTGACCTTCCTGCAGAAGGCGAAATGAGATGACGTTCGGATTTCCGGGACGCGCCCTGATCCTGCTGACGTTGCTGGTCGCCTGTCCGGCCTGTTCGGGGGCCTCGTCGCAGGGCCGGGACTCCGGCTTCGAGGCGGCGGATCCAGGCGCGGATCCCGGGGCGGTTGCCGACACGCCCGACGAGGCCTCCTCGGCCGACGTGCCGGAGGTGCCAGACGACGTTCCGGACGGGCCTGCCGACGCCCTCCCGGATGCGCCCGGCGACACCCTCCCGGATGCGCCCCCCGACGCCGGTCCCGACGTTCCCGCCTACCATTGGCGCGACCCCTGGCCCGTTCCGCAGGGCCCCTGGTCCGGCTGTCCCGAGGTGCCGTCCGCGGCCGGCGCGCTGGCCGCCAAGGCCGCGATGTACGACTGGCTGGCCCCGCGCCTGCACATGGCGTCCGGCACCGCGGACGACGGTCGCACGTTCGACTGGGCCATCCTCCACGACGTACGCATCGACGGCACGCTGCCCGCGGCGATCGGCGATCCGCTGCCGCGCGTGGTGTCCTACGAGGAGTTCGGGAACTCCGGCCTGTACACCTCGCTGTACACGGCGTCCCAGGCCTTCCGGTACGCGGCCACGAAGGACCCGGAGGCGCTGGCGAACCTGCGGCGCGCCTTCGGGGCCGAGCGGGCGCTGCTGCGGATCACCGGCACGCCCGGCTACTTCGCGCGCGGCATGTGGCAACCGATGCCGGGATTCAACGCGCCGGTCGCCGACGGGCACGGCTCGGTGAAGGTCGAAACGGGCGAGTTCGCGGGCTTCACCTGGGTGGGCGACACCTCCAAGGACGAATACGCGGGCCACGCCTTTTCGGCCGGGATCATCGCGAAGATCGTCGATGACGCCACGCTGCAGGCCCAGGCCCGCGACGTGCTGGTGGCCATCGGGCACCACCTGGTGGACCACGCGTACTGGATCACCGACCAGGACGGGGCACCGACGTCCTACGGCAGCGTCAACGCGATGTCGATGGACGAGATCCCGGGGTTCAACGCGGTGCTGGCGCTGGGCTGGACGCGGCTGGGGGCGCTGGCGGGCGACGACCCGGTGCTGGCCAGCGCGTACTTCGACTGCCTGCTGCAGCGGTCGCCGGACGCGCCCGTGCCCTGCATCGACCAGCCGTACGAGGATCCGCGCCCCTACACCGACTGGATGTCCGAGGTGGGCCTGCTGCTGGGCTGCCAGAACAGCTACGACAACATCAACATGGCGCTGCTGGCCTTCTTCAACCTGCCCTGGTTCGAGGAGGACCCGGGCCTGCGGGCGTTCTATCGACACTCCCTGGTGGCGAACACCCGGGGTCCGGACCTGGACGGCTACGATCTGTGGGCCGAGTCGGACCCGCACTTCAACTACATGTTCGCGGCGATGGCCGACCCGGACGACCCCGCGGCGCGGCCCGCGGCCGACCTGGTGCGCGAGGCGGCCTGCACGCTCAAGCGCTTCCCGTCCGACAAGGTCCGGCACGGCCAGACCACGATGAACCAGCCCGAGTACTGCGTTTCCAAGCGCCACGGGTCGATCACGGCCACGCCCAACCCGATCGAGGACCGCTGCGTGCGCCAGTTCGTCTGGTGGTCCAGCCCCTACGAACGCTACGACTGCGGCAGCGACGCGACCTACATCGCCCCGGGACAGGACTACCTGCTGCCGTACTGGATGGG
>CAIOFV010000038.1 GCA_903857665.1 uncultured Myxococcales bacterium | reverse complement strand
CGCGATCGCGGCGGTCGCGATCGCTACTGATCGACTCCCCCATCCACCCGGTTCGTGCCCTCTCCGTGTCGTGATCCACCCTCGATTCCAATGAAAGGCCTTGCGGCCCGGATCGCCTTCGTCGATCCCTGCCCGGCGCGGGCGCCGTGATACACTACGCGGCGACGGGTCGCCCCTTCGCGGGGGCGGGTCGTGTCCCCCCGGATGGAGGCGTGGCGATGACGCGGTCGGTCTGTCGGTGGCTCCTGGCGGCGGCGCTGTTCGTTTCCCTGGCGATTCCGGCGCCGACGATTGCGAAGCAGGCGGGTCAGTCGAAGGCCGGGAAGGGGACGCCGGAAGCCGCGGCGAAGCCTGCCGTGAAGATCCGAACCGCCGACCAGGCCGTGAAGCTGCTGGCCACCGCCCAGGGGGAAGTGCTGGCCGATGCGACCGCGTGGCTCCAGGCGCAACCGGATCTCCTGGCGAAGCAGGGCCGGCTTCTAGCGGAGGCCGTGGGCCATGCGCCGGCGGACGCCGACCTCGCGGGACGTGTGCTGGGCCTGATGGAGGGTCGCGGCGCCGATGGCTGTGCGTTCGTCGCGGGGCTCGTCGGGCTGGCGCACCCGGGCCTGACCGAGGCCGTCCTGTTCCGAACGCAGGAGCCGATGCGATGCGGCGCGATGTCGGGGGCCATGGCCGGCCTGATGAAGAGCCTGCCCGACACGGCCAAGGACCCGGCTTCCGAGCGGATCGCCTTGCGGATCCTGGAGGTTGCACGGACGGGGAAGGACGCGGCCGCGGCTCGTGCGTCCTGCCGCTTCGTGCTGTCGGGAACTGATCGCATCCGCCACGAGGCGCTATCGACGACGATGATCGCGCGGCCTGCGGAAGCCGGGGAGTGCCTGGTCCAGGCGTATGCCGAGGAATCCGCGCGGCCCGAGGGGAATGCCTCGTTCCGTGCCGAACTGTTGAACAGCCTGGTGGCGCTGGCCGGCGTGGACTCGGTCCCGACGCTGCGCCTGGCCCTCGAGCAACCGGCCGACCGCGACCTGGCCTGCAGCCTGTTGCAGGGTTGCGGCCCCGTGGCGCTGGAGGGACTGATCTTCGCCATCCGGACGGGCGACGCACGTTCCGAAGGCGTCAAGGCGTGCCTGGGCACGATGGGGGTCGCCGCGATCCCCGGCGTGCTGCCCCTGCTGGACCACCCGTCGGCTCGCATCCGGACGTTCGCCATCGCCTTCCTGGCCAGAAACCGTTCGCCGGAAGCCCGGGACGCGTTGCAGAAGCGGTTCCTGGCCGGGGGCGGCCCCGTGGACCGCATGACCCTGCTGGGCCTGCTGGCCGCCTATCCCCCGGGCGAAGTCGAGGAGACGCTGCGCGAGGCGCTGTCCAGCGAGGAATCGGTGATGCGCCGGGCGGGGCTGGATGCGGTCGAAGCATCCCGGGCGACCGGCCTGGTGAAGCACCTCCACGAGATCGCCGAGGAGGACCCCGACGCGTCGCTGCGGCGCAAGGCCCTGGAAGTGTGCTGGAGGCTCGACGACCTGTCGGTGCTTCCCCTCATCCGGCGCATGGCGACCTACGAGGAACCCATGGTCGCGGCCATGGCGACGCGGCTGCTCGGTTTCATGGGCGGTGGCGACGACGCGTCGATCGTGGCGAAGCTGCTGGGCCACAAGGATCCCGAGGTGGCCGCGGCCGCCCGGGACGCCGCCTGGGTCTTGTCCCTCGGGGAGCCGAGGAAGGGCAAGGTCGAATTCCAGGCCGCGCCGAAGCGGAAGGACCCCGGAAAGGTCCGGGAAATCGTCTGCGAAGGGCTTGTGACGAAGGTGATCGGCAAGAAGGGGCCCCTGGTGGTGGTGTTGCCCGGCGGGCCCGGGATGGACCTGACCTGGGCGTGGCCGACCCTCCAGGACCTGGCCGATGACGCCGTTGTCGCGTTCGTTTCGCCGATCGTCGCGGAAGGGGACACGACCTCGAGCGGCCTGGTGCAGCCCGCGCAGATCGAGTGCGTGCGGCAGGTCCTCGGCGGCGGGCGTGTGATCCTCGTTTCCCACGGGCTGGGCGGCACCTGGGCCCTGTCGCTGGCCGCGGCCCTGCCCGACGCGGTGGCGGGCGTGGCGGCCGTGATGGCTCCGCTTCCCGGTCGTCTTGAGGACATCGAGGAAACCCTCAGGGAGGCCCTGAAGGACCCCTTCCGGGCGTTGGCGAAGGCGGTGCTGGAAGCCCGGGCACGCTTCGTGCCCGCGGCGTTGAACCGCGCCCTGTCGCGCCTGTTCGCTTCGACGATGGCCGGCAAGGCCGAACCGGCCAGCGCCCTCGGCCTGGGGTGGGACGTGGCCCGGGAGGAGCGTGCGATCGCGTTGCTGGACCGGCCCGAGATCCGCTTCGTTCCGGCCGAATCCCACGCCTTGTTCCTGCTGGTTGTGCCCACGGGCCTTTCGCAGGCCGCGACGGATGCCTATGTTGCCCTGGCGACGTCGGCGCCCGACCGGTTCGCGGTGCAGTCGTGGGAGGGCTGCGGCTTCCTCCCCGAGGTCGGGTGCACGTCGAAGGCCATCAAGGCGTTCGGGGCCTTCATCCGGGCTGCGAGCGCGGGAGCGACCCGGTGAATGCGGTGCAGTTCAGGCCCGAGGACGCGGCGCGCCTGGCCCGGGCGGTCTTCACGGAAGTCCAGCGCGTCTTCCTGGGAAAGCCCCAGGTGGTGTCGCATGCGGTGGTGGCCCTGTTGGCCCGTGGCCACGTATTGCTGGAGGACGTGCCGGGCGCCGGCAAGACCGTGCTGGCGAGGGCCCTGGCCCGTGCGATCGGCGGCGAGTTCCGTCGCGTCCAGTTCACCTCGGACCTTCTGCCGTCGGACATCACCGGCGTGAACGTCTGGTCGCCCCGGACGGAGGCCTTCGCGTTCCACCCGGGGCCGATCTTCGGCAACGTGGTGCTGGCCGACGAAATCAACCGTGCCAGCCCGCGGACCCAGAGCGCCCTGCTGGAGGCGATGAGCGAGCGGCAGGTGACGACGGACCGCCAGACGCGCATGCTGCCCGACCCGTTCCTGGTCGTGGCCACCCAGAACCCCCACGAGCACCACGGCACCTACCCGCTTCCCGAATCCCAGATGGACCGCTTCCTGGTGCGCCTGACCATCGGCTACCCCGACCCCGAGGCCGAGCGCCGCATCGTGGCGATGCAGGGGTTCGCGGACAAGGTGGAAACCCTGGTGAACGCGGTCGCGACGCCGGAGCTTGTCGTGGCGGCGCAGGCGGCCACCTCGGCGGTGGTGGTTCCCGACGCGGTGATGGACTACGCGATGGACCTGGTGGGGCAGACACGGGCCACGGAAGCCCTGGAAATGGGGATTTCGACCCGCGGCGCGGTCAGCCTGATCGCGGCCTGCCGCGCGTCTGCGGCGCTGGCCGGCCGGACGTACTGCCTGCCCGACGACGTGAAGGAAATGTTCCTTCCCACCTGCTCCCACCGCGTTGTGCTGCGGGGGCGGGGAACGGCGGGCGCCGCGGCGCGGGAAGAGGCGCGGGCCCTGCTGACCGACCTGCTGGCCCGCACCCCCGTGCCTGGGGATTGACGTGGGGCGCCTGACCGACTTCGTCTGGCGCTCGGACTTCTTCCCGCGCAAGCTGTCCTTCACCCGCGAAGGCAAGATCGTCTTCGTCGTGTCCGTGGGCCTGGGCGTCGCGGCCGTCAACACCGGCAACAACCTCCTGTACATGGTTTTCGGCCTGTCGCTGGCGCTCATCGTGATCAGCGGCGTGCTGTCCGAATCGAACCTTCGCGGGCTGCGCTGCTCGGCCCTGCCCGAGGTCCGGCCCGTCGCCGGCCGCCCGGCCACGGCGGCGTTGACCGTCACCAGCCGCCGTCCCCGCTTCCCCGCGTTCTCGATCGAGGCCTGGCCCATGATCGACGGCGCCGAAACGGACCCGGCGCGATTCCTGGACGTGCGGCCCGGCGAGTCCCAGGAGGGGGCGTGCCGGATGACCTTCTCCCGCCGGGGCGAGTACGCCTTGCGCGGCATGGTCCTGTCCACGTCGTTCCCGTTCTCGTTCTTCCGCAAGTCCCTGATCCTGCCTGCATCGGGCCGCATCCTGGTCCACCCGCGGGTGCACCGCCTGCGGGCCGAGGACCTTCCTCCGGCCTCCGAGGGCGAGGAGGAGCACCGTCCCGTGGCCGGCCGGGGCACCGAGTTCTTCGGCGTCCGGGAGTTCCGCGACGGCGACAACCCGCGTCACCTGCTGCACCGTCGTTCGGCGGGCCGCCTGGAGCCGGTCGTGCGCGAGTTCGAGCAGGCCGCGTCGCGCTCGGTCTGGATCGCGCTGGTCAACGCGACCCCGCCCGGCGAGGGCGGGGCGGAGCGCATCGAGCGGGCCATCGAAAAGGCGGCCAGCCTGGCCGTGCACCTGGTGGACGAGGGTCGGACCGTCGGGCTGGCGACCATCAGCGGCGCCGTTTCGCCGGGGACGGGTTCGGCCCAGGGCGTACGCATCCTGGACTTCCTGGCGACGCTGCCGTCCCTGGAAATGAACCCTCCGGGCATCGAGGAGCCGATCCGGGCGGCCCTGGACACGAATTTGAGGGCCTTCGTCGCCTGGGTGCGACCGTGAGGTGAGCGCGTGCGGTTCGATCGTTTCCACCGCCTGGCCACCATCGGCACCGTGCTGCTGGGCCTGTCGGCCCTGTTCCTGTCGGGCGAGTTCGGGCTGGCCGTGGTCGTCCCGGCCATCGCCGTGTCGCTGGCCGGCCCGTTCTTCTGGCGGTCCCTCGATCGCCCCTGGCTGGGACCCGCGTCGGGCGGGGTGGCCCTGGTCGCAGGCGTCGTCGCGCTGCTGTGGGCCCTGTCCACCACCGACTACCTGTACGCCGCCATCGTATACGCGCTGTTCCTGTCGGGCCTGAAGGTCCTGTTCCTGCGCCGCGCCGCGGACTTCATGCAGATGTACGTGCTGTCCTTCCTGCAGATCATGGCCGCCGCCGTCGTCAACCCGGGCATGTCGTTCGGCGTGGTGATGCTGCCCTACGTGGTGTTCCTGACGCTGGCCCTGATGCTGACGAACCTGCGTCGGGGCATCGAGGCCCAGGCCACAGCGCCCGGCGGTGCTGGCGGCCCGGCGGCCGAGGCGGTTCGCTTGAACGCGGCCCTTTCCCGGCGCGACCTCGTCCGCCCCGGATTCGTCACGGCGACGGTCGCGATCACCGTGGGCGTGTTCCTGGTGTCGCTGCTCTTCTTCTTCCTGTTCCCGCGACTGGGGCTGGGCTTCTTCGCCCAGCAGTCGCGTCGCGGCATGGCGGTCACGGGCTTTTCCGAGGAAGTGAGGCTGGGCGACTTCGGCAACATCGCGGAAGACCCCGAGGTGGTGATCCGGGTCAAGTTGAAGACGGTGCTTTCGCCCGAGCGCACAGGCGGAGGCGGCGGGTTTCCGCAGGAAACTCCCGCCGGAGCCGGAGCCGCCTCGGGCTTCTCCAGGACCGGCGTCCTGCGCATGCGGGGCCAGTCGCTGGATCGCTACGACGGCACGACCTGGCACAAGACCACGGCGCGACGGCGCCAGCTGGAGCAGGACATCGACGGGCGGCTCCGGGTCGATGGGCGACGCGACCACCTGTCGGTGCCGGGCGTGGAAATCCAGGAGGTCTACCTCGAACCCATGCTGGGTTCGACCCGCGTGCTGTTCGGCGTGCCCCAGGTCGCGGCCTTCGAACGTCCCTCCAGCGCGCTGGAGGCCCTGAGGCCCGACCAGTGGCGCTTCCACGCGGACGAGGCGGGCGACGTGTCGCTGACCGGCCCGCCGGACGTGGCGATCGTGTACACGGTCTTCTCGGACCCGCGTCCGGGCGACCCGGCCGTCCTTCGGCTCGCGGGCACGGACTACCCGGCGGCGATCCGCGAAACGTACCTGCCGCTGCCGCCCCAGCAGGCCGCCGTCCAGGATCTGGCGGGCCGCCTGTCCGACGGGAACCCGAACCCCTACGACCTGGCGCGGAAGATCGAGTCGTACCTGAAGGACAACTACACGTATTCGCTGTCGTCCTCCCACGGGGACACCGACCCTCTGGCCGACTTCCTGCTGGTGAACCGCGAGGGCCACTGCGAGTACTTCGCGTCGGCCATGGTGGTGCTGCTGCGGCTGGCCGGCGTCCCCGCCCGCATCGTCAATGGCTTCTACGGCGGCGTCGCGAACTCGTTCGGCAACTACGTGGCGCTGCGCCGGGCGGACGCGCACTCGTGGGTCGAGGCGTACTTCCCCGGCCAGGGCTGGGCCACGTTCGACCCGACCCCGGCGTCGGCCCTGGACCTGCGTTCGGGGCGGTCGTGGATGCAGGGTGTCACCGACGCGATCGACGCGGCGCGCCTGACCTGGTACCAGTGGGTCGTCGAATACAACCTCGAAAAGCAGATCACCTTCCTGGCGTCGGTGTTCCAGTTGAGGCGCAGCGGGGAGGGCTTCGGCGACAGCCTCAAGCGCCAGGACTTCCGCGAGATGGGCGATCGTCTGCGCGACCTCCCGTGGTCCGATATCGGCCTGGGATTCCTGGGGTTGCTGCTGGGCGGCGCCGGGTTTGCGGTCGGGCTCCGCCGGTGGCGCCGCCGCGGGGTCCGGGTGGCCCTGCTGCCTCCCCACGACCCGGTCCTGCGGGCGTACCTGCGGCTGCGTCGCATCCTGTCGCGGGCGGGACTGCGCCGCGAACGCTCGGAAACCCAGTTGGAATTCGCGGACCGCGTATCCGGGGCGCGCCCCGAGGCCGCAGACGCGGTGACCTTCGTGACCCTCGCGTACGTCGAGCGGGCTTTCGGCCCGGCCCCGGCCGGAACCCAGGCGGGGCCGCCGGACGGCCTGGAGGCGAGAGTGGACGAAGCGGCCCGGGCCGTGGCGCGCACTCCCGCCCCGCCCGCATCGCGTCTTGACTGAACCACCCCCGGGGGATAGGCTTCCGCCCATGACCGAGCCGGCCCCGTCCCGGATCGATGACGCCTGCGACAGCGCGAACCGACGCGTTCACGTCATCACCTATGGCTGCCAGATGAACGTCTACGACTCGCGCCGTATCGTGCAGGTGCTGGGTGCGCAGGGATGGGTGGAAACCGGGGACCCGGCGATGGCCGACCTGGTGCTGGTCAATTCGTGCAGCGTCCGGGATCGTCCCGAACAGAAGATCCTGGGCACCCTGTCCCGCCTGCTCCCCCTGAAGGAAGCCCATCCGGGCGTCCGTTTCGGCGTCTGCGGGTGCGTGGCCCAGCAGCACGGCCAGGCCCTGCTGGACAAGGTGCCGTATATCGACCTCGTGTTCGGGCCGGATCGGATCGCCGACCTGCCCGCGATCCTGGCGGCCACCGAGGATGGCCGGCGCGAGTCCCGGACCACGCTGGACGCCCCGTCGGACTACTCGTTCCTGGACGTGGACCCGTCCGTCGAGCCCGGCCCCACGGCGTTCCTGACCATCATGAAGGGGTGCGACCGGTTCTGCGCCTATTGCATCGTCCCGTACGTCCGCGGGCGGCAGGTCAGCAAGGCCGCGGACCGCGTGCTGGCGGAAGTCCAGTCGCTGGTCGCCGGCGGGGTTCGCGAGGTGACCCTGCTGGGCCAGAACGTCAACGCCTACGGAAAGGACCGCCCCGGCGAGCCCGACTTCCCGTCGCTGCTGTCCCGGATCGCCGCGGTCCCGGGCCTTGACCGCCTGCGCTTCGTCACGTCGCATCCCGCGGACGCAGACGACCGGATGCTCGACAGCTTCGGCGCGCTGCCGGTGCTGGCCGAATCGCTCCACCTGCCCGTGCAGTCGGGCTCGGACACGGTGCTGGCGCGCATGCGGCGGGGATATACGGCGGCGCAGTATCTCGAGCGCCTGGCCCGCGTGCGGCGTGCCTGCCCGGACATCGCCCTGTCCACCGACTTCATCGTGGGATTCCCCGGGGAAACGGACGCGGAATTCGACGCGACGCTGCGCCTGGTGGAAACTGCCCGGTTCGACTCGATGTTCTCGTTCAAGTACTCCCCGCGGCCCGGCACCCTGGCAGCCCGGACGATCGACGACGTGCCGGAAGCCCTCAAGGCACAGCGGCTGGCTCGCCTCCAGGCCGTGCAGGACCGCATCACGATCCAGCGGATGGCCCGCTACCTGGGGCGCGAGGAAGAAGTGCTGATCGAGGGCCCGAGCCGCGACACCCGCTCGGGCGGCCGCGGCAAGGCGATCCTGGAAATGCAGGGCCGCACGCGGACCAACCTCACCGTGAACCTCCCCGCCGACATCCCGATCCGCGAGGCCCGGGGGCGGCTGGCGCGCGTTCGTATCGACGAGGTCCTGGTGCACAGCCTTCGGGGCACCGTGCTGGCGTGGGAGGCCGCGTGAGAGGACGGGGCCCCAGCATGATCGAGGTCCAGGTCCTCGGCGTCCTGGTCGATGAGGAGTCCCGTTCGCCCCTGGTGCTGCTGCGGGCGGTCGAGGGCGAAGAGACGCTGCCGATCCGCCTGGGCTTCCCCGAGGCGGGGGCGATCGCCGCCGTGCTGGAAGAAGTGGACCTCCCGCGGCCCCTGACCCATGATCTGCTGATGAACCTGCTGGACGCCCTGGAGGGCAAGGTGGTCAAGGCGGAACTGACGGACCTGCGGGACGAGACGTTCTACAGCATCCTGTACGTCCGTCGCGGTCGCAAGACGTTCCGGTTCGAGGCGCGCCCGGCGGATTCCATCGCGCTCTGCCTGCGGGCCCAGGCGCCCCTGTACGTGTCCGAAGAGGTCTTCCGCAAGGCGGCGCCGAGGGACGTCGCCGAAGCCAGCCGCCACCAGTGGCTGGCCTTCCTGCATTCCCTGGAGGCCGCCGCGGACCCGTCCGCGATCGGCCGTGATGACCCCTCCCCTGACGACAAGACGGTGCAGTGATGTTCTTCAAGACGAAAGACCTGATGACCGTGGGCAACATCTCGGGCGGAATCGCGACGATCCTGGTCGCGATGGAGGGCATGTCGCTGCCCCCGGACGCACCTCGCGACCTGGTGGCGTCGTATGTCTTCTGGTCGGGGTTCGGGATCCTGGTCGCCTACTTCTTCGACGCGTTCGACGGGGTCGTCGCCCGCGCGCTGAACCAGGTGAACCAGTTCGGCGCCGAGTTCGACAACGTGGCCGACCTGGTCGCGTACTCGGTGGCGCCTTCGTTCCTGCTGTACTTCGCCTACCGCCGGTACGTGGCCCTTCCGGGCCTGGCCGAGCTGCCCGCCGTCCAGTTCGCCGTCGCGGTGCTGGTCGCGCTGATCCCGACCCTGTTCGGCTGCATCCGGTTCGCGCGGTTCAACGTCCGGCGCCTGGACGTCCCGGCGCTGTTCATCGGCTTCCCGCGCCCGGCATCGGCCCTGCTGATCGTCGCCCTGTTGAACTCGCACCTGATGTCCGTGTCCCCGTGGATGGGCTGGATCGGCGTGGCCATGGTCGCGCTGCTGGGATTCATGAACCTGTCGCTGGTGCCGTTCATCAGCCATCACCACCGCGTATGGTCCTGGTACCTGAAGGTCGTGCTGAACTTCGTCTGGTTCAGCGTCGCCGCTTCGGTGGTCCTGGGCGTGTTCCTGGACTGGCTGCCGCGCAACCTGGCCTTCGACTGGGTCCTGTTCTGGCTGTGCTGCTACCTGTTCATGGGCTGGACGGACATCTCGACGGAAACACGGCGCCGCGTCGCGGTACTGACCGGCGACTGGAACGAGTGACGGGCACGTCGCGGAGGACGAGCGTGGACCGGTCCATCGGGCGCAGGACGTTCCTGAAGGCCCTGGCCGCGGGGGCGGCCACGCTGGTCGGGGCCCGAAGCAATACCGCGGCGGTCCGAGCCGCAGGGGATGCGCCCGAGGGGGCTTCGTGCCGGGCCGGGGTTCCCGTCGGGAAACCGTCTCCTGTGCCCGCGGCGCCGAAGGTCGTGGGCCGGATCCGCGCGCCCGGGGACGTGATCGCCGTCGAAGGGCCCTGGGGCCTGGATCGAGCGGACGCCCGCTTCGTCCACCGGGTCGATGGTCGGACGGTCGCCGTCGCGCCCGTGCCGCCGCCTGCGACCGGGTCCTCACCGCAGGTGCGATTCGTCGCGGAACCAGCCGGGGGACTGCTGCCGGGCGTTCATGAATTCGCGCTGGAGGTTTCCGGGAGCCGGGAGGGCCTGGGGGGATTCCGGGTCACGCCCTTCCACTTCGGATGTTGACTGGAGCGGACCGATGCGAATCGGCAAACAGGCCTCGCTGCCGATCCTGCTGGCATCGACGCTTCTGACGGGCGTCGCCTCGGGCGAACCCCGCTCGCCGGTCACCCCCCAGGTCAAGGTGGACCGCGTGGACGCCGCCGATCCGTCGGACTGGCGCGTGCTGGTTTCCGCCCTCGACCCGGAGGGCGAACCCCTCAAGATCACCGAGTCCGGCATCCAGGTCTTCCTGGCCGAAGGCAAGGGACCGGTGCGCACGACCGGCATCGACCCGGTCGCGCGTTTCGGCAGCGACGGCCTGGTGGCGAAGGGCTTCAGCGGTTCGCTGAAGGAGGTCGGAAAGGCCGACGTGTCCCAGGCCGCGGTGTTCGTGGTGGCGCTGCATGCCGAAATCCCCCGGGAGGCGGCCGCGGCCCTCCCCGGCGCGTTGGCCGTCGCGCTGGACGGCCTTCGTCCTGACGCGCGGGCCTCCATGATCGCCTATCACGACGCGGTCCTGACGGCCTGGAACCCCGGCGGCGACGCCCCCTCCTTCACCGACGTGAACGATTTCCAGGACTGCCTGGGCGGCCTTCGGGCCGTGGCCGATCGACCGGACGAGGCGGGTGCGGCGGTGCGATGCGGACGGATGTTCCCTGCGCCCGCGGCGCTGACGGCGCTGGCCAAGGCGGGCCTGCCCGCGCCCCAGGGCCTGTTCCCGCGGCTGCTGGGGATCGACGAGGGCGGGGACGCCCTGTCGTGGGCCGAGGCCCGGGGCCATTCCCGGATCGACCGCGCCGACGAGGCCTACGTGCACGATCGGTATGCCGTCGGCGCCCTCGAGGCCGCCCTGCGCCTGCTGGTATCCGGCTCGCCCGCGTCGTCCCTGCGGTCCATCGTGCTGTTTTCGGACGGGCGGGATGGGTATCTGCGGTACGCGGACGCGGCGGGCGACAAGGCGGCCGGCTGGTGCCGGTCCCAGGCGAAGGAATGCTCCGGGAAGGCGGGCGGCCACGAAGGCGAGGGCGGATCGGCCCTCGGGCCGGAGGGGGCGGCACCGGCGTGCTCCCGCGCGGTGCTGGAGTGCTCGATCCCCCGCGTCTCCGAGGCCCTCACCCGTCGCGAGCAGGTCGTGCGCGAGGCGCTGATCGACCTGGTGCGGATGGCGCGGGCGGCCGGCGTGCGGATCACGACGGTGGCCCTTCCCGGCACCGACGAGGTGGGAGCCGCGCGCCTGCAGGCACTGGCGGTCCGGACCGGGGGCACCTACCGCCCCGCCCTGGCCACGAACCAGTTGAAGGCGGCCGGGGCGGCGGTCGCCGCCGAGTTCCAGCGCGAGGCCGTGATCCGGCCCGGCACGTCCCTGGAAAAGGGCCGCGAGTACACGCTGGTGGTGGCGGCCGGCGACCTGAAATCGCAGCCGTTCCGGTTCGTCGCCGGCGAGGGACGTGCGTTCGGCGCCGGGCCGTGGTCGCGTGCCCGGACGTTCGCGATCGGGAAGCTGGGCCATGCCTGGGGGCCGCCGATCCTGTGGGTCGTTGCGGTGCTGGCCGCGCTGGCCGTCCTGGGCCTGGCCCTCGCCCTCGGGAAGGGCGTGTCGGCCCTGGTGAAGAAGATCGGGGCGCCGGCGAAGCCGAAACGTCCCGCGGCGCCGAAGATGCCGACCTTGAAGCGGCCCGGGACCTGATTCCTTCCGGGCCGCGGGGGAACCCGATGGGGGACATCATCATCGCCGGACAGCGCAGGCCGCTGTCCGATCCGTCGGTCAAGGTCGTGACGTTCCTGGACCCGGGCGGCTACTCGTTCTACCGGGGGACCGGGGCGAACGTCGAGGCCGTCGTCGGGACCGAGCCGGACACCGGGGACCAGTTGGCCCTGGTCCGGCCGCGGCCGCGGCCCGCGGGGGCGCCTCCGATCGTGCTGGGGCTCCAGGGGGTCGGGTGGGAAAAACTGGATCCGGCGGGCGCCTTCGCCGCGCTGCGGCGCGTCGTCCATGCCGTGGTGCTGCACCACGACGGCTCGCCTTCCAGCAAGTCGTGCTACCAGACCCTGCTGGCCCGGGCGCTGTCGACGCACTTCATGATCGACCGTGACGGGACGGTGTACCAGGTCACCGACGTCGCCGACATGGCCTGGCACGCCCAGGGCATGAACGCGGTGGGGGTCGGGATCGACCTGAACACCACCGCTCCGAACCTCCTGCGCACCCCCGACGTCCCGGCGCCCCTCGGTGGCGTGGCATCCGCCCAGGCGGTGATCAACGGTTCGCCGTTCGTTTCCTGGACGTACTCGGACGCGCAGTACCAGGCGCTGGCGGCGGTGCTGCGGGCGCTGGTCGATGACGTGGGCCTCCAGCCCGTGTTCCCGATGGACCAGGACGGCGGCATCCTGCGGACCGTGCTGGCCGACCCGCCGCCCCCGCAGTTCGCGGGCATCCAGTGCCATTGGCATTCGGACGAACAGAAATGGGACCCGGGCCCGGGCCTGGATTGGGCGCGAATCCTGGCCGCCTTGCGGAAGGAGGACGCCACCTTCCCGGCGATCCCGACCGTTTCCGACCCTGCCGGCCTGGCGCTGGACACCGCGGACCAGGCCCTGGTCGCGACCGGGGCATTCGCGACGCCCGAGGCCACGCGCAAGTCCCTGGACCATGCGCTGGGCAACGAGGCCGAGGCGGCGCGGTTCCTGCGCCTGCTATCGACGGCCATCGAGCGCCAGTCGGGCGGCGGGTACTACCCGGTCGGCGTCAACCAGACCTGGCACGACGGAATCCATGTGCCCTGTGCCGCGGGGACCCCCGTCCTGCCGCTGCTGAAGGGCGAACTGGTGGCGGCCCACCTGGGTCCGGCCAGCAGTTTCCCGCGCGGGCTGGGCAGCAACAACTTCGTGCTGTTGCGGCACCGGATCCCGCTGCCCGTCCGCCTGAAGTCAGCGTCGGCCGGATGTGCGCTGGAAGGCGAGGCCGCCGGCGCCGCTCCCGCGGAGGTCAAGGACGTCCCGCGCAACGACCTGGTGGTGTTCTCGCTTTACATGCACCTGGACGCGGTGGACTGGAGCAGCCCGGCGGGTTCCGGCCTGATGCGCAAGTTGCCCTCGCTGCGCAAGGACCTGCCGCCTCCTCGTCCCCCGGCCGGCCCGCGCCTGGAATCCCTGTCCCTGAAGGACCAGCCGGACCAGGTCGCCGCGTTGCGGGCAGGCTATGTGGGCCTGTTCTCGCCTGCCGACACGCCGGATGCGGCCATCGTGCTGGACACCTCCGACGTGCTGGGCCTGGCGGGCGAGTTCGGCGATCGCACCGGCGACCGTCGCGTGGTGCACGTCGAGGTCTTCGCCGACGACCGCTACGCGCTTGCGATGGACCTGGCCCTCTACGGCCGCTACCTGGTGCTGGCGGACGACGATCCCGGCCGCGACCTGGTGGTGCGGTCCCGCCCCCTGCTGGAGCGTCTGGGCTGGGAGTCGCGCCCCCGGAAGGGCGCGCCGAAGGCCGACGCCCGGCCGAAGGGCCCAGGCACCACGAAGGTCCTGGCGCCGGACGACGTTCGGGCCTTCTTCGCCGACGCCGGGGAGGCGGATCGGGCCGCCCTGCGCCGCATGATCGTGCGCCACGTTTCCGAGTGGTCGGATCGCGTCGAGTGGGCGCGCGTGCTGCTGGAAAACCAGGAGTGGCGCGACCTGCTGCGGGAGGAAGGCGCGGAACGGCGCTGGTTCCAGGGCGAGGTCGCGTCCTGGCTGCGCTTCACCTGGCTGACCGAGGAGGTGGCGCGGCATGCCGGCCTGGCGTTCGCACCCGGGCAGGAGGGGGTCGTCACGACGTTCCACCCGGTGAACTTCCTGCTGTGGTGGCTGTACCTGCGGTCCGCGGTCCGCGGCAAGTCGCTGGAGGAAATCCTGCGCTGCCTGAAGGGGCGAAAGGCGTCGGTCAACGACGGCGTGTCGGGCGTGCTGGGCGACTTCCTGGACCTTCCGGGCCAGGGCGAGTGGGAGCATCCGTAGGAGCCTGTCGGCAAGTTCTGTTCTGCTGCGAAAACGCCTGCCTTCCGACAGGCTTCCAGGCCGCGTCCGCGACGCAGTGCCCTCACACCTTCCGGAACACGCCCGTCACCACCCCGAGCACCTCGACCTGCCTGCCGTCGCCCGGCCGGACTTCGATGGGCGGATACGCCGGGTTCGAGGCCAGCAGGCGCACCGCGTCCTCGTCGGCCTGCCAGTGCTTGACCGTGGCCTCGTCGTCCACCATGGCCACCACGATCCGGCCCCGTTCCGCGACCGGTTGGCGATGCACGATGATGTAGTCGCCGGGCAGGATGCCGTCGCCGGTCATGCTGTCGCCCTGGACGCGCAGCACGAAGGTGTCTTCCCCATCCCCCACCAGGAACGGGTCGGGGGTCAGGTAGCCTTCCAGGTTTTCCACCGCCGTGATCGGCGTTCCCGCCGCGATGCGGCCCAGGATCGGGATGCCGCCACGGGCGCCCTCGCTGGCGCGCAGTCCGCGGGACGAATGGGGCCGGCGTTCCAGCAGGCCGTGGCGCTCCAGTGCATCGACGTGGCAGGCCACCGCGTTGGTCGACGCGAAGCCCAGTGCCGTGGCGATTTCGCGGACCGTGGGCGGCGCCCCCGTGCGTCGCGAGTGCCGCTGGATGAAGTCCAGGACCGTCAACTGCCTTGCCGTCGGACCGCCGGCACCGCGCGCCATCCCCACCTCCCGGGCCGCCTGTCCGGCCGCCGTCCGATTCGATGTTGCCTGAACAGATGTTCCGTGTCAATTCCATCCCGTGACCCCGACGATCCTCTTGACCGCCGAGCGCGAGGGGTTGACAATCGGACATCAAGAGTCCACTTTCAAGACAGAGTGGGTCGATTGATTCACTCATCTATTGGGGCGGGGTTCGGAGATGGCGGCTCAACGATTCCCGATGGAAGTCCCGGAGAGGGTCCCGAGGCTCGTCGCGTTGCAGGTCGTCATCCTGGGCCTCGCGTCGCTGTTCACCCACTCGGTTTGGCCGGTCGCCTTCCTGACCCTGGATTTCGGGATCCGGGCGCTGGTGACCCCGCGCTTCAGCCCGCTGGCCCTGGTGGCCCGATCCATCGCACCGCGCCTGCCCGGCGGCCCGGGTCGCCCGGTGCTGTTCACGCCCAAGCGCTTCGCCGCGACGCTGGGATTCGTGTTCTTCGGCACGTCCCTGGTCCTGCACCTGGTGCCGGGCCTGGAACTGGCGGGCCGCCTCCTGGTGGGGATGGTGGTCGGCCTGGCGTCGCTGGAGGCCTTCGCGGGCGTGTGCATCGGTTGCCACATCCACGCGCTGCTGGTCCGATCCGGCCTGCTGAAGGCCCCGGCCTGCGAATCCTGCGGCCCCGCCTGCTCGCTGGTCTCCGAGGCCCGCGGCCGCGCCTCGAACTGACGTCCCGGAACCCTCGGAAATCCTCAGAATTCGTACGCGTAGGTGAACAGCAGCAGGTTGTCCTGGTAGCGGAACTCGACCGAGCCCCAGACCTCGTCGCTGCGCTCGTAGGACGCCTGCAGCAGATGGTGCAGTGCGGGCCGGAACGTCACGTTGGCGCCGTACTGGAGCAGCAGCGCGTTGTCGCCCGAACCGTAGGCGTGCCACAGGTGGGCGTTGAGGCCGTATGCGAACCACGTCGCGACCGGGTGCGTCAGCGACGCCATCGGGCCGTGCATGTGATAGTTGGCGGGCGCGAAGTACGTGATGCGCGGGTACCTGTCGTCCGTATACCGGAAGTGCTCGTATTCATATTCGTACCAGAACTCGAGGCGGGGCAGGTCGGTCACCCGGCAGCCCAGCCCTGCCGTCGCCGCCCCGCGCTGGTTCCAGTCGGAGTAGACGCCGAACGTGCCCGACGCGTGCAGAAGGAGGCGGTTGACCGGCTCGGAGTCCAGTGCCAGCGTGAAGTTGGTGGCGGCCGCCTTGGTCCGCACGTCGCCGATCGACGTCAGCAGGTCGGCCCGCTCGACGTGGAGGGAAAGGGTCGCCGGGCCGAAATCGCGGGACAGCGTCAGGAAGCCGTTCCCGGAGTTCAGTCCCGAGTCGTAGTGGGCGAACGAGGCTCCCACCGACAGGCGGAACTCCTTCGGCAGCGCCAGGTTCGCGAAGACGCCCAGGGCGTGCCCGAGGATCGTGCGGTTCGGCGCGCCGCTTTCGTTCGACGGGCCGTGGAGGTACCGGAACTGGTACCACGCCCCGACCGTCGCCCAGTCCTTCGCCTCGTATGCGGCCCGCGGCCCGACGCCATGGAACATGAGGCGGTTCTTTTCCTGGAAGAACGTGTACTGGACCCCGGCCCACGAGCCGAAGCCCGTGTCCGCCAGCACCGATTCCCGCGCCAGGTCGCGGAACCGGGGATCCGCGGAGCGCAGCAGGTAGCCGTGAAGCCGGGCCTTGGGTCCCAGCCCGAGGTCGGTGGACAGGGACAGCGCCCGGGCGCGGATTTCGGAATCGAACGGGTGCGCCGCCAGGCAGATTTCATATTGTTCCAACGCCTTGCGGGGCGCGTCGTTCCACTCGTACAACTGGCCCAGGGCGCGTCGGGCCGCCAGGTCGTCGGGCCGGGCCTTCACCACCTGCTCGTACAGCGCGGTGGCCTTCGCCTCGTCGCCCTTGTCCACGTAGCGTTCGGCGAGTTCCCGTTTCGCGTCCACGTCGTCCGGATGCAACCGGGCCCGGGCCTCCAGCATCCTGCGGGCGTCCTCGGGGCGATCGTTCCACAGGTACAGCTTCTCGAGGGCCTTTTCGACCTCGTCGTCGCCCGGGACCAGCGCCGCGTAGGCCTCGAGGTGCGGGATGGCCTCGGCGCCCCGATCGACGTCCATCAGCAGCAGGCCGACCCGCCGATGCAGGGCCGGATCGGTCGGCCGCCTCTTCAGCACCGCCTGGTAGTGCTCGAGCGCGGAATCCGTCTGATCGAGGCCCACGTACAGGTCGGCAAGCCGCAGGCGCGCGGCGTCGTCCTCCGGGTGTTCCCGTACCACCGCTTCCCACTGTGTCACAGCCTCGGCGTCCCGGGCCTGGTCCGACAGGGCCTCGGCCAGTTCGGCGCGGATCGCGGGATCCGTCGGCGCGACCTCAAGGTAGGGGCGCAACAGGGCCTCGGCCTCGGCAGGATTGCCGGCGTCCCGCAGCGCGCGGGCCTGCGTCACCGCTTCCGCGGCAGGGGGCAGCGCCGGTGCGGTGGTTTCGGGTGCGGGAGCGGTCGCCGCCTTCCGGGCCGGCCGGGGTTTCGGGGCGGTGGGCCGCGCCTCGGTCGTCATCCCGTCGATGCTCGGCGCCGGCGCGTGCGGGGCCGCCCTCCCGTACGGGGCGACCAGAAGGACCAGCGCCAGGGCCAGGGCCGCCCGGGACGTCATTGCCACGTGATCGTGCATGCCTCGCTTCCCACCCGGTAGTAGTAACGGGATTCCGTGGTCGCCCGGAAGACCTCCTGGCAGGCGCCCTGGCTTCGGACCTTCGTCCCGCGAGGCGCGCGGACCAGGATCGTCAACCCGTCCGGAGGCGGGTCGATCGCGCGAATCCGCAGGCCGGACGGGTCCCTCTGGACCGACAGCCCGGCCTTCCTCCACGCGGGGACATATCGTGCCAGTTCGGACCCCGTCATGCGTTGCAGGAACGGGTAGGCCTGGTCGACCGTCGCCAGCATGTCGTCCAGCCGCCGCATCATCTCGTCGAACGTGGCGCCCCGCGACCGTTCCTTGTCGTAGAAATCGTCGGGGTGCACGAAGTGGCTGAAGATCCCCGGCAAGACCAGCGCATCCAGCACTTCCTGGCTGTTGTCGCCGTCGAGGAAGTGCTCCGACGAGACGCGCGGGATGTCCACCAGGCCCGGCACGTCCGGGTCGGGCCCGAACTCCTGGCCCAGGATCGGCCCTTCGTCCTGGTACTGCGACGCGATGCCGGTGATGGCCGGGAACACGGTGCGCAGGGCTTCCTTGCCCAGCTTCTGGATGAAGTTGCTGGGGGCCACGTACACGGGAGGCTCGGAGCCGGCACCGAAGATCCGCTGGTACTCGCCGTGCAGGACCCGCAGCGCTTCTTCCATCGCGGCGCGCCCGGCCCAGCCCACCGTCCACTCGTTCCGGCCCACGCTGAGGGACTGGTGGTTGTACCCGTGTAGGCCGATTTCATAGCCGGCGTCGCGGATCGACCGCGCCAGTTCCAGGGACGGGGCGCCCTCGGGCTCGGTGTAGCCCTCGGGGGTCGCGTCGCCCGGCATGCGGTCGTCATAGGTCAGGATGAAGCCCATCGTGGGCCGCACGACGTGCTTTTCCCACAGGGCGCGCATGCGAGGCCACCACATCGTGCGATAGAAGTCCGAATCCGTCGGGTCGGTCAGTTCGTCGGCCGGGGCGCGACGCGAGTTGGTCATGGGCAGCGGGCAATCGTCGGCATAGAACACCAGGGCGCCGAGGACCGCCGCGGGGATGGGCGCGACCTCCAGGATCGACAGGAGGATGAGCCCCCGGGAGGCCTTGTCGGCCAGCCGGGCGCCGGACCAGACGATCGCGGCGCCCTTTCCGCGACGGACCGTGAAGGCCAGCGGGACGTCCCGGGCCGAGCCGGCGCCGCCCCGGCACAGCACGCGGACATCGCGCGCCAGCCGGTACCGCGGGACGGTGTCGGCGCCGTCCGGGTCCAGGACCGGGTCCAGGCCCTTCGCCCCCGGCAGGAAGGTCGGCTCGCAGGCGTACGCCTCGACCTTCGCCTCGCCGATGGCCTTTTCAATACCGAACAGCGGGAACAGTTCCTCGTCCTCGATGCCGCCCACGGCCGCCAGGGCGCCGCCGCGTTCCACGTAGCCGCGGAACGTCGCGGCCAGCCTGTCCACGCCGGATCGGGGGAGGCGATCGGTGGCCAGCACGACCGCGTCGTAGGAATCGAGCCACCCGGCCGGCAGCCGGTCGAGGCCGGTCAGATCGACGAAATCCGCCGAGAGGCGCGCGTAGGCGGCCACCCACGAGGACTGGACCAGCAGCGCCCGACCGGTGTCGGACGTCGTTTCGACGAGGAACAGCACGCGGACGGGGCGGGGCGATCCGCCCTTCGGGCCGACCAGCGAGGCGACGCGGTCCGCGACCGTGATGGCTTCCTTGTCGGACAGGGGAGCGGACACCTCGACGACGGGTGGGAGCGGCGGGGCCGGCGGAGTTGGCGGGGTCGGCTGGGCCGAGGGCTGATCGGAGGGCGCTGGCGAGTCCTTCGCCGGCACCGGGGGCGTCGCGGACGGCGCGGTGGCCGACGCCGTGACAGGCGCGGCTGCCGGGACTGCCGCGGGCGGTGTCGTGGTCGCCGCTGCACCGGCTGGCGCGGAGGCGGAGGCGGCCGGGGGCGCCGCGTCCCTGGCCGGCATCGCGACGGGCGGGGGCCCCTTCGAGCGGTCAACGCAGCGGATCACAGCGGCGACGCCATCGGCGGGCGCATGGGCGCGGTCCGTCATCAGGAAGCCCCGATCGTCCAGGGCGCCGCCCAGGGTGGCCAGCCAGGAACGATCCGGTCGCACGCCCGGGCACTCCAGGACGACGTGGACGGGGGGGGCGATGAGCGTCAGCCCCGGGGCCATGCGGGGGACCGACAACGGCGCCGCCGAAGCGCCGCCGGCCGCCGCCTGGCCCAGGATGGCCAGAAGGATTGGCAGGGCAACCGAGCGAGCCGAGGGGGCGTCGTGCATTCGAGTTTCCGTAGATCCGACGGTCGCGCGCTAGTGTATCGGAGGCGTACGGGTCCGTCAAAGCCCTCCGATCGGCCTCGGTGGAAAGGCCGGAAGGCCGCAATGCCACGCGATGGCTGGCATTGTGGTACATTCCCAACCGCACGATACCGGGCAGGTTCCGTGGCGGACGATCGCACGTTGGGGTGGGACATCGAAGGAGCCGGGGCGGCCTCCTCCCCCCCGGCGGACGCTTCGGGGGGCGCCCCGCCCCCGGAAACCGCGCCAGCGCCCCCGGAACGCCCCGAGTCTCCCACCCGGCCCGAACTGTCCCGCGACATCCCGTCCGACCAGCGGGCCACCGCCCTGGAACACCTGGAGGTCCAGGCCCGGGTCGAGGCGGCCGTCGCCGCGACGGAAACGGGCACGGCGGTCGGCATCGGCGTCGATCCGATGCTGGGCCGGACCATCAGCGGCCGGTTCGAGATCCTGTCCCGGATCGGCGCCGGCGGGATGGGCATCGTCTACCGGGCCCGTCAGATCGGTATCGATCGCACGGTCGCCGTCAAGATGCTGCTCCGGGAACTGGCCGGCGACGAGAAGGTCGTCAAGCGCTTCAAGATCGAGGCGCTCGCGGTCAGCCGCCTGAACCATCCGAACACCATCCGCATCTTCGATTTCGGCCAGGCCGAGGACGCGACCCTCTATTTCGCGATGGAATTCCTGGAGGGTTCCAGCCTCGAAGAGGCCCTGAGGCGGGACAAGACGTTTTCGGCCCGGCGCACGATGCACGTCCTGAAGCAGATCGCGGCGTCGCTGGTCGAGGCCCACGAGAAGGGCATCGTCCACCGGGACCTCAAGCCCGACAACGTCTACCTGACCAAGGTGGGCGACGACCCCGACTTCGTGAAGGTGCTGGACTTCGGCGTGGCGAAGCTGCGCGAGGCCGACAAGCGCCAGGGCACCGTCACCCAGGCCGGGACGATCTTCGGAACGCCGCGCTACATGGCTCCCGAGCAGTGCCGGTCGATGGGCGTGGATCACCGCGCAGACATCTATGCCCTGGGCGTCATCGCCTACGAGATGCTGGTCGGCAATGCCCCCTTCGACGCGGAAAACCCGCTGGCCATCCTGATCCAGCACGTCCAGGAGCCGCCGAAGCCGCTGGCCGAGGTGCGGCCGGACATCGAGGTGCCCGAGGAGGTCGAGGCCCTGGTCCTGAAGTGCCTGGAAAAATCGCCCGAGCAGCGGTTCCAACACTCGTCCGACCTGGTGGCCGCCATCAACGAGGTCGAGGCCAAGCTGCTGGGCCGGTTCGAGCGCGTCGTCTACGTCCAGGGGCCGCGGCCGACCCCGGCGCTCCGATTCCCGATCGACTCCGCGACCGTGGCCGGCGTTCCCGCAGCCGCGACGCGTCGTGGCAAGGGGGCGTGGGCTGCCGCCGTGGCCCTGGTGCTTTTCTCGGGCCTGGGCATCGGCCTGTGGGCGTCGGGGATCCTGGGGCCCGACGCCGACGCACCGGCGCCCGCCTCCCTGCCGGCCCCGGCGTCGCCAGCCGCACCGGCGGCCGCCCCGGTGCCTTCGGCGTCGAGGTCGTCCACGGTATCCATGCGGTTCACCTCGGACCCAGACGGTGCCGAAGTGGTCCAGCGGGGGCGAACCCTCGGCAACACGCCGCTGACGGTGGACGTGCCCTACGGCGCAGCGGTCGAAACGTTCACCTTCCGGAAGGGAGGCTATCGCGACACCACGGTGGACGCCACGCCGGACCGCGACGGCGCCGTTTCCACCTCGCTCAAGAAGCTCTCGGTGTCGTCGGGCCTCGCGAAGCCCCCGGTGCCGGGCGTGGCCCCGGTCCCGGTTGCCGACCCGACGGTCCTCCCAGCGACGTCCCCGGCCGCGACGCAGCCGGTGCCGGTGCCGAAGAAGGAGGATGGCATGGGGAAGGTCAAGGACTTGAAGACGTTCTGACGCGGTCCGACCCCCTGGCGAGGTGCCGCAGGCGGCGCTTCATCGCCGTCCCCGATCCCGTCTGCCACGAGCCGGAAGTCCTGCTGCGCATCCAGCGTGCCCGGATTCACGGCGCCCGGTTCGTGTCGATGGACGTGCCGCACCCCTCCGGCGTCGCGCACCCGATCCTCGATCGGTTTCCCCTCGACGGGCGACGACCCCGTCCCCCGCACCGAGTTTCGTCACGTGCCGTGCGCAGGCGCGGCGAGGGCGCGACGAGGGTTGCCCTTCCGATCCGAAGCGTCTAGGATTCCGCAGGTCATCCAACCCGGCCAGGCGCGCGGGGACGACAGGAGGCGACCATGATCAAGAAGGAAGCGTGGATATGGATGGACGGGAAGCTGGTCCCCTGGGACCAGGCGAACGTGCACATCCTTGCGCACACGCTCCATTATGGATACGGGGCGTTCGAAGGGATCCGGGCATACCGCATGGCCGATGGCCGGTCCGCGGTGTTCCGCCTGGCCGAGCACATCGAGCGGCTCTACCAGTCCGCCAAGCTGCTGGAACTGGAAGTCCCCTACTCCCGCGACGAGGCCTGCGCCGCGTCGGTCCGGACCCTGGCAGTCAACGGCATGGAGGAAGGGTACCTCCGTCCGCTGGTCTTCCTCGGCGAACGCGAAGTCGGCGTCTACCCCGGCGACTCCCCGGACGTGCGCCTGGCGATCATCGCGTGGCGCTGGGGGTCCTACCTCGGCGCCGAAGCGCTGGAAAAGGGCATCCGGGTCAAGGTGTCCTCCTATTCCAAGCCCAGCGTCAACGCGGCCCTGCTGAAGGGCAAGGTCTGCGGGCACTATGTGAACTCGGTGATGGCGAAGATGGAGGCCAAGCGCGAGGGGTACCACGAGGCCATCCTTCTGGATCACTGCGGCTACGTGGCAGAGGGTTCCGGCGAGAACCTGTTCCTGGTCCAGCGCGGGGAAATCCTGACGCCGGGCCTGGACGCATCCATCCTGGGCGGAATCACGCGCGACGCGGTCATCCAGGTGGCGCGCGACCTGGGCTTCACGGTTCGCGAGACCCCGCTGACCCGCAGCGACCTGTACCTGGCCGACGAAGTGTTCTTTTCCGGGACCGCGGCCGAAGTCACCCCGATTCGTGAAATCGATCGGCGGATCGTGGGCAAGGGTTCCTGCGGACCGGTGACCCGCGCGCTGCAGAAGGCCTTCTTCGAAGTGGTGTCCGGGCGCGACGGCCGGTACGACAAGTGGCTGACCGTGTACAAGCCCGAAGCCATTCCCGCCCCCGCGGACTGCGTCTGACGGCCGATGGCAAAGCCTTTTCGCCAGCGGCCCCGGCACGAACGATTCCCAGGGAAGGACGAACACCGTTCCCCCCGGGAGGAGGGTTCGTCGGCCGGCTCCGGGGATTCCCCCGCCGCGGCCCGGGAAGGCCCGGGCACGCTGTACGTCGTCGCCACGCCCATCGGGAACCTCGAGGACGTCACGCTGAGGGCCCTGCGCATCCTGCGGGAGGCCCCGGTCATCGCCTGCGAGGACACGCGCACCACCGGGATGCTGCTCAAGCACCTCGGCATCGAGCGCGGCGATCGCCGCATGGTCGCCTACCACGACGTCAACGAGCGGCGGGCCTGCCACCTGCTGGTGGACATCCTGAAGTCCGGAACGGACATCGCGCTGGTTTCCGACGCCGGCACGCCCCTGGTGTCGGATCCGGGATACCGTGTCGTGTCGCTCGCGCGCGAGGCGGGGCTTCCGGTGGTGCCGGTGCCCGGGCCCTGTGCCGCGGTGACGGCCCTGGCGGCCTCCGGCCTGCCTACCGACCGGTTCACGTTCTACGGATTCCCGCCGGCGAAGGCGGGGCGTCGCGAGCGCCTGGCGCAGTCCCTGGACGAGGCCCACGGCACGTGCATCTTCTACGTTCCTGCACGGCAGGTGCCGAAGTTCCTGGCGGACCTCGAAGGCGCGTGCCCCGCCTGGCGCGTGGTCATCTGCCGTGAATTGACCAAGATGTTCGAGGAGTTCGTTTCGGGCACGCCCGCGGAGGCCCTGGCAGCCCTGGCCGGGCGGACCCTGAAGGGGGAGGTCACGCTGTTGGCGGCCCCGCCCGTCGGTGGCGATCCGGTCCCCATCGACGACGACTGACCAGGCCCAGCAGCAGCCCCACCAGCACGACCGCCGGAAGCCAGGCCACCAGCGTCACCGCGCCGTCCCGCGCCGCGCCGCAAGGCTCGGACAGGATCCGGGCGCCGGCCCGGCGAACGTCCTCCACGAAAGTGGGGGGCGGGGGCACCGGCGGCGCCTTTTCGGACAGCCTCAGTGCGAGGTTGGTGTTCTGCGTCCGCTGTTCCATGAGGCGCTGGCGGGCGACCAGAGCAGCGATCTCGTCGATGACCCTCGCCCTTTCCTTGATCGCGCCCTCGAATCGCGCGCAGTCACGCTGGGGGCCGTCCAGCCATTGCCGCAGGCGTCCTTCGACCTCCCGCAGCCCGGCCAGTTTCGCGTTGACCTCGACCATCGCGGGGATCGCGTCGTCGGCCTGGGAACGTTCACCATCGACCGTCCCCAGCATGCGGATCTTCGCGAGCACGTCGTTGGCCTGCCGGGAGTCGATGGCGATCGCAAGGAGGATGGATCGGGGCGTGCCTTCGGTCAGGACGGGCGCATCCCGGGCCGTGATCACGCCCCCGTTGCCCTCCAGCATGGCCTTCACGCCGGACTCGGCCGCGGGGGCGTCATCGACCGTGATCGCCAGGGCCAGCCGTCGCGACGATGCGTCGGCCGGCGGCAGATCCGGCGCGGGCGGCGGCGGGGCGTTCGGGGCGGCGACCGGGGGCGGGGCGGCGCAGGCAGACAAGGCGGCGATCCACACGATTGCGAGCCTGACCGTCCTGCGTGCAATCCCCATCATCGACCCCCTGCGAATCCCGCGCTGCGCAGAAGCCTAGCAGATCCGCGGCGGAGCGCCAGACGGCCGAGCCTGCGCGCCCGGGCGGGAAGGCATGGCGTCTTGCGTCGCTTTACCCTAGAATCCCCAAGATTGTCCCTGGAGGCACCGGATGCAACGTTTCGTGGTGGCGGCGTGGTTGGCAGGGATCCTGGCGGTCCCGGGATTGGCATGCGGTGGCGGCCAGGGCGGGACGACGGATCCCGGCGCGTGTCCGGACGGCTCCTGCATCGAGGTCGTCCAGTTCGACCTCGGTGGCGAACTCCTGGACACGGTTGCCGATCCCAACCAGGAGCGCGACGTCGCGTCGCTGGACGCCGAGATCGCGGCGGATGACGACGGGGAGGCTTCGGCGTTCGACGTGCCTGAAATCGATGTCCCGGCCCTGGGGCAGTTCGGCGCCTCGTGCGAAACGAACGCCCAGTGCCTCTCGGGGTACTGCGTTCCGACCGTGTCGGGCAGCTTCTGTACCCAGGTGTGCGTGGAAAACTGCCCCGAGGGCTACGCGTGCCAGTTGCTGTCGCCCCCCGGGCAGGACAGCGCCTACGTGTGCATGCCGCCGAAGACGTCGCTCTGCCGGCCGTGCACCGCGGATTCGGACTGCACGCTGGTCGAAGGGGAAGTGGCGCGCTGCCTGGGCTACAGCAATGTCGGCCGCTTCTGCGCGACCGACTGCTCGACGACCGCCTGCGGGCCGGGATACACCTGCACCGACGCGACGATCGGCGCCGACGCGCTCCGGATGTGCGTCGCCAACAGCGGCGACTGCCCATGCCTGCAGGGTTTTTCCGGGCTGTCGACGCCCTGCTTCCAGTCGAACTCGGACGGCACGTGCAACGGGGATCGGAAGTGCGCCCAGGTCGGCCAGGCGTTCGCCTGGGACGCCTGCACCGCCCGGGTCCCGGCACCGGAAACCTGCAACAACATCGACGACAACTGCGACGGCAAGACCGACGAGGGCCTTGGGGATTCGATCTGCGGCGTGGGCGTCTGCGCCCACGTGGTCCCGGGCTGCGTGGACGGCCATGCCGGAGACTGCGACAAGTACCTGGGCCAGACGGTCGAGTCCTGCAACAACCTGGACGACGACTGCGACGGGCTGACCGACGAGATGTGGCCGGACAAGGGCACGGCCTGCGATGGGCCCGATGCGGACCAGTGCAAGGGCGGCCAGTGGGTCTGCGCGTCCGACGGCCAGTCCCTGGTCTGCGAAGGCGATGACGTCAACCACGTCGAGGTCTGCAACGGCATCGACGACGACTGCGACGGGCTGACCGACGAGGTCGAGGATCTCGGCTCGGCCACGTGCGGCGTGGGCGTATGCCTGCATACCGTCCCGAACTGCCTGGGCGGTTTCCCCCAGAGCTGCAACCCGCTGGAGGGCGCCCAGGCCGACGACCTGCCCGACCCGGACTTCCTCGACAGCAACTGCGACGGCGTGGATGGCGACATCCTTCGGTCGGTCTTCGTGGACGTCACGACCGGCAAGGACCTGAACCCCGGCACCATCGACCTGCCCAAGCGGACGATCCAGGCCGGGATCGATACGGCGTCCTCCCTGGGCTATCCCATCGTCATCGTGTCGCTGGGCACCTACAACGAAACCGTCAGCCTGAAGAACGGCGTCGGCGTCTACGGCCAATACGACCGTGCGTCCGGCTGGCAGCGCAAGTCCGAAAACATCACCCAGATCAAGGGCGGGCAGGTCGCGGTGTACGCCGACAACCTGACGGCCACCACGGGCCTCCACGGCTTCTCGATCCTCAGCGAATCGGCGACCACGCCCGGCGAATCGTCGTACGGGATCATGGCCCGGAACAGCCCCGGCCTCGTGCTGATCGCGAACACCATCCAGGCGGGCAGCGGATCGCAGGGGGAAATGGGGACCATGGGTTCCCTGGGCATGAACGGCGGCGCCGGCGAGCGTGGCCTGCAGGGCTGCGAATACGGCGGTGGCTGCGTCTTCGACTATTGCAACAGTTGCAACCGGCCGGCGGGCGGCAGCGGGGGAGCCAGTTCCTGCGGGAACCTGGGCGGCAAGGGTGGCGACGGCGGCGACAGCGACGGCAACGGGTACCCGGGCGTCGCGGGCACCGGGTCCGGCGGCGGCTATGCGGGCACCGGCGGCCTGACGCTGAACCCGGGATACGGCGGCGGCAACGGTTCCGTCGGAAACCAGGGCCAGAACGGCACCGGCGGCCCGACGGTGGGCGCGATCGCGCAGGACGGCTACCAGGCCGGCACCGGCCTCCAGGGCAAGGACGGGACCAACGGCAGCGGCGGCGGCGGCGGCGGCGCGGGCGGCGGCGACAGCCCCTCCACCTGCGAATGCACCAGTTACGGCGGCGCGGGCGGCGGCGGCGGCGGCGGCGGTTGCGCCGGCGTCGGCGGCAT
>CAIOFV010000037.1 GCA_903857665.1 uncultured Myxococcales bacterium | reverse complement strand
CCGTGGCAACCGGTGAACGCCAGGAAGAGGCTGCGGTCCGGATCCGGATCGTCGGCGGCTTCGGCGATCAAGGGGGGCCAGGCAAGATCAGCGCTGCGTCGGTGGAAAGCGTGTTCCGGCGCCGTCGTGGGGCCATCCAGACTTGCTACGAACGTGCGCTCAAGGTAAATACAAGCATTGAAGGAAAGGTTTCCATAAAGTTCACCATCGGGCCGGCCGGGACGGTCACGCAGATCCAGGTGGTGGAAAACAGTACCGGAGACAGCAGTGTCGGTTCGTGTATCGCGGAAAAGATCAAGGATTGGCCGTTCCCGCCGCCCGAGGGTGGGTTGGTGATCGTGACCCGTCATTTCCTGCTCATGAAGAGTGGTTGATCCTCCCCGGGTCAGCCGGGGGAGGGGGTGGATCATGTTGCGGTGGGCTATCGCGCTGGTGATTGTCGCAGTGGCGGCGCCGGCCTTCGCGAATCCGAAGAGGGATCACGTGGTCGTGGAGGCGAAGTCCCTCAAGCCCCAGGATCTCCAGGCGATGACCCTGGAGGAGATGCTGACGGAAGGCGAGAAGTCGGTCCAGGACATGAACCTCACCGTCCGCGAAGTGCTGGACTCCCTTGCGAGTGCCCGGAAGGCGAACGACTTCGCCCGCATGAACTGCATCGGGACGTCGCTGTCGTCGATCAAGGGGCTTCTGCGGATTTCGGACCAGAACGCGCTGTCGCTTCGGGAACGCGTGATCGCGCGGGATCGGCCCGGGGCTGAGCACGAGTTCGTCAAGATGCGGATTGCGCGCCAGAAGGTGGGCGAGTTGATGTCCCAGGCGCGTTCCTGCGGCGGCCCATCCGGCGATACGGTGTTCGAGGGCGAGGCGGTGGTCGAAAAGGACTTCGCCGAGGACCTTCCCATCGAGGACGTCCGGACCGCGCTGAACGAGCCTGTGTTCAGCACCGAGGCGCCGCCGTCGGCGAGCCCGTTCTACTGAGGACGAGTGGAGGATTGATCGGGTGAAGTTTTCAAGGGTCGCCAGTTCGGCGTTCCTGGTTGCGGCGGTGCTCGCCGCGCTGGCGCCGTTGCGTGCCCGGGCCGACGTAGGCCTCACTCTGCCTCCCGTGATCGATGAGGCCCGCCGCGGCGCACACCTGGGCGATTTCGTCCTCGTCCCTTCGATCAGCCTCGAAGGCCGATACAACAGCAACGTCTTCCGGCAGGATTCCCGCGAGGGACGGTCCGAGGCCGGAATCCTGACCATCCGACCGGGGTTCAAACTGGCGAACCCCACGCCGTCGTGGCTGAAACTGACCTGGGATGCCTCGCTGGACCTGAACTTCTGGTTCTCGAAGGACAAGAACGCCACCAAGCAGGGGCGCGTCGCCGCAGATACCAGTCTTCGGGCCGAATTCCTGACGCGGTCCGTGGTGGGGTTCTTCATCGCGGACCGATTCGTCCGGTCGGTACAGCCGCGGAACTACTCGACGACGGCGCGCTATGACCGCAACTTCAACCAGGCCGAGGCCGGGCTGCAGGTCCGTCCCGGCGGCGCGCTGGAATTCGATCTGTCATACGCCTACAACTTCGAGTTGTTCGATTCGTTCAAGGACGGCAACCGGATGTACCACCAGGCCCGGCTGATCGGCACGTGGGCCTTCTTTCCCAAGACGTCCCTGTACCTCGATGCCGACTGGCGCTACCAGGACTGGAGCGTGACCAAGCTGGGCTACCGGGCCAACTCGATGCCTCTGCGTGCGGTGGTCGGCGTCCGGGGCTATATCACGAAGAAGATCGCGTTGGACGTCAAGGCCGGGTACGGCCAGGGCTTCTACAAAAAGGGCTCGGACATCCAGACGTTCATCGGGGGCGCCAGCCTGGCATTCAAGCCGACTCCGTTCACGCTGCTGGACATCGGCTACGCCCGGGATTTCGAGGATGCGGCCTACTACGCCCGCTGGTACACGGCGGACACGGTGCACCTGACGGTGAAGCAGCAACTGGTGCGCCGCGTGGAACTGGAAGGGACCGTGTCATACGCGTACCTCGCCTTCGCAAGCCTGACGCCGGTCCCCGGGGACATCCCGGGCTTCGTGACACTGGCGGCGAACCAGACCAACCGGCACGACAATGCGCTGTCCGCAAAGGCGTCCGTGTCCTACTCCGCGCTGCGCTACTTGTCATTGAAGGTGGGGTATGAATTGGACGCCATCTTCACGAACTTCCGGTTGGACGGGGTCGGTTCGGGCGGCGCCGTGACCCGGGACTACGGGGGATTCAAGGTCCACCAGGTGTTTGGCGAGATCACCGTCCTCTATTGAGAAACCCATGCCCCTTCGTCGCCCCGTCATTCGAGTCCTGATGGTTGTCCTCTGCCTTGGCGTGTTGGCTTGCGGGCACGCGGCCACGTATGACCCGGCGCTGGGCTCCCTGGTGCGCCAGTCCGCCGAAGGGACCCTGCTGGGTCCCGGGGACGTGTTCGAGGTGCGCATCTACCGCGAGCCGGACCTTTCAGGCGTCTTCCAGGTCGCGCCGGACGGCACGGTGGACTTCCCGCTCCTGGGCAACCTGCGGATCGAGGGCCTGACGTCGTCCCAGGCCGCGGCGACGCTGCGGGGCCGGCTGGCTGACGGCCTGCTGCGCGATCCGTTCGTGACGGTGCAGGTCAAGGAATTCCAGTCCAAGCGCATCTATATCCTCGGCCAGGTCGAACGTCCGGGGACGTTCCGGTACGAGGAAGGGATGTCGGTTGTCCAGGCGGTCACGCTGGCCGGCGGATTCACGAAGACGTCGCGTCCGAATTCGACCGTCGTGACCCGCATCGTCAGCGGCGCCGAAGTGCGGTCCGAAGTTCCCGTGGAAGACATCAGTCGCGGCCGGCAGAAGAACTTCTACCTGCGCCCCGGCGACATCGTGTTCGTACCCGAATCGATCCTGTAGCACCGCGTGCAGCATCGGTTCGTATTTCCCCAGGTTGGCTCGGCATTCGGCTTGCACGGTTTTGGCTCCAAGTGGTACCATTCCGTGGCTTGGACGGATGGTGTTTGGGCCGGATAGTCCTGGCTATCCCCCGCGGCATTGCGGCCCAGGTGGGCGAGGTAGGAATGGGCAAGGTCATCGGCATCGACCTCGGGACGACGAACTCCTGCGTTGCCGTCATGGAAGGCGGCAACCCGGTGGTCATCCCGAACCTGGAGGGCAGCCGTACGACGCCCTCGGTCGTGGCCATCAGCGACGACGGCGAGCGCCTCGTCGGCGCGGTTGCAAAGCGCCAGGCCATCACCAATGCGCGCAACACCGTTTTTGCCGTCAAGCGCCTGATGGGCCGGAAATTCGACTCGCCGGAAGTCCGGCGGGTCATGACCTCCTATCCCTACAAGGTCGTCCGGTCCGGGAACGGGGACGCCTCGGTCGAACTGGGCGGCCGGCAGCTTTCGCCCCCCGAGATTTCCGCGGTCATCCTGTCCAAGATGCGGGAGTATGCGGAAGAGTACCTGGGCGAATCGGTCGTCGATACCGTCATCACGGTCCCGGCCTATTTCGACGACACGCAGCGGCAGGCGACCCGCGATGCCGGGCGCATAGCCGGCCTGAACGTCCTCCGGATCATCAACGAACCCACCGCCGCAGCGCTGGCCCATGGGCTGTCGCGTCGCGCCGCCGGCAAGGTCGCCGTATACGACCTCGGTGGCGGCACGTTCGACATCAGCATCATGGAACTGGGCGACGGCGTGTTCCAGGTCAAGACGACCCACGGCGACACGTTCCTGGGCGGCGAGGACGTCGATGCCCGCGTCGTGGACCTGCTGGCGTCCCAGTTCCAGCGCATGCACGGCATCGACCTGCTCGAGGACGTGGTCGCGCTGCAGCGCCTGCGTGACGCGGCCGAAAAGGCCAAGATCGACCTGTCGTCGATCCGCGAAGTCGATATCAACCTGCCGTTCATCCATGCCGACACCAGCGGTCCGAAGCACCTCCAGATGACGCTGACGCGGACGCAACTGGAAACGCTGGTCGAGGACCTGATCGACCGGACGATCGAGCACTGCCGCCAGGCGCTGGACGACGCGGGCCTGAAGCCGTCGGACCTGGAGGAAATCCTGCTGGTCGGCGGCATGACCAAGATGCCGCTGGTGCAGCAGAAGGTGGCGGCGTTCTTCGGCATGCAGGCCAGTCGCGGCGTGAACCCCGACGAGGCCGTGGCCGTGGGCGCGGCGATCCAGGCGGGCATCCTGCAGGGCGACGTCGGCGACGTGGTGCTGCTGGACGTCGTGCCACTGTCGCTGGGCATCGAAACGCAGGGCGGCCTGTTCACCAAGCTGATCGAACGCAATTCCGCGATCCCCTGCTCGGTGGCCGAGGTCTTCACCACGGCGGAAGACTACCAGCCGCTGGTGAACATCCACGTCCTGCAGGGCGAGCGCCCGATGGCCAAGGACAACAAGTCCCTGTCGCGGTTCGAGCTGCTGGGCATCCCGCCGGCCCGGCGCGGCATCCCGAAGATCGAGGTGACGTTCGAGGTCGATGTCAACGGCATCCTCAGCGTCTCGGCACGCGATCTCGGCACCGGGAACGTCCAGTCCGTGCGCGTGCGGCCGACGTCCGGGCTGACCGAAAAGGACATCGAGCGGATCATCAGCGAGGCGGGCGAGGCCACGCGCGAGGACGTGTCGCGACAGGAACTGGCCAACCTGAAGAACCGCGCCGATGGCTTGATGTATACGACCGAACGGTCCCTCGAGGAATTCCTCAACTACCTGACCGACGAGGAGATCGCGCGGATCCACACCGACCTCGAGGCCTGTCGGAAGGCCAGGGCGGGAAACGATGCCGCGACCGTGATCTCGGCCATCAAGAACCTCGAAAAGTCCTCGTACCGCATCGCGGAACTGATGTATCGCGACGCCTCGGGCTAATGGCGGTCCTGTGACGGTCATGTCCTCCCGGATGCTCACCCCACCGTGTCTGCTGATCCTCCTGCTGACGATAGGGAACGGCGCCGTCGCGTTGGCGAAGGGGGCTGCGACCTCGGGCCTCGGAAAGGGGGCCGTCGAGGCCGCGGAGAGCCCGCCCGCGGGCGAACCCGACGCGAAACCGGCCGCGGCGCCAACCGAATCGTCGAGGGACCTTTCGCCGGTCTGCCTCGTGATCTCCCTGAGTGGGTCCCATGCGGCGCTGGGCGGACGCGTGGCGCGAGCGATCGAGCAGGTCCTGGGTGCGGCCGGGGTGCCGGTTCGGCGACTGGACGACCGGGGCGAGCCGGCCGGGGTGGTCGAAGCCGTGGCGCGTCTCGACGAGGAATCCTGTGTTGCGTTGATCGGGGGGCCGGGGGACGAGGAGGCGCGGGCCCTGGCGGATGCCGCGGCCTCGCGGGGCCTGCCACTGCTGGTCCTGGGTGCTGCGCCCGACGGCAGGACGCGGGCAGGCATCACCTGGGCGCGAACGCCACGATCGGAACCGATCGAGGTCCTGGCGAGCCGGCTGGCGGGTGCCTCGGGCATCAAGGTGGCGTATGTGCTTGCACCCGCGACCCGGTACGGCCGCTCGGCGGTGGAGGCCTTCCGCGCGTCGTTCGAGGCAGCCGGGGGAAGGGTGGCGGTCGCGCGGGTACTGGGGCCCGAGGACACCGACCCCCGGGTTGTCTGCAAGACGTTCGGGGCGCAGGTCCGGGAGGCGCGCCAGGCGGGCGCATGCGTTCCCGAGGCCGTGTACCTGCCCATGGATGCGGACGGGACGCGGCGATGGCTGGGGTTCCTGGAGGGCGAGGGCGTCGTGGGATCGCCGGAGGATGCCCGGTGCCCCCGGCCCGTCGTGGCCGGGACCTCCGCCTGGGCCGATGCGCTGCAGTTGGCCCGCAACGGCGCGGCCCTGGAAGGGGCGCGCTTCGGGGACGTGCGGGTCACGGGCGACGCTCCGGGTGCCACGGTGCTCGAGGCCGAGGCCGCGGACGCGGCCCGGCTGCTGGTCGCGGCCCTGCGTGCCGCCCCGAACCGGGGCCGGCGCGACGTGATCCATGCCTTGGAGACCGGGGCGGCGATCGAGGGTTCGACGGGCAGGCTGAAGGCCGAACACGGGCGCGTGGTCGGTCGGGACGTGACGACCTTCACGCTGCGGGCGGGGCGGCCCGTGCCCGACGAGGATCCTCTGTAGGGCCGCGGCATGCGGCCCCGCCATGGAGCGACGTTGGACGAGTTCAGGCTGATCGATGCCATCCACCATGCCGTCCGCGGGCCCGCGGATCCCCGGGTGCGGATCGGGATCGGTGACGACGCCGCCCTCCTGGCCGTCCAGTCGGGCCAGGTGGTGGTCACCACCGACGCGCTGGTCGAGGGCGTGCACTTCCGCTTCGATCTGTGCCGCCCGGCGGACGTGGGCTGGAAGGCCGCGGCCGTGAACCTGTCGGACATCGCCGCGATGGGCGCGCGCCCCCTGGCGCTGCTGGCCGCCATCGAGGTCCCGGCCGCGCTGCCCGAACGGGCGGTGGTCGCCGCGATGCGCGAACTGGCCCGCGCCGGGGCGGCCCACGGGGCCCCCGTGGTGGGCGGAAACGTGTCCGCAGGGCCGTTGTTCGTGATGACCGTCACGGCCCTCGGCGAGCCGGTGAACGGGCGCGTGTTGACCCGGTCCGGGGCTCGCGCCGGCGACATCGTGCTGTCCGGCGGTTTCCTGGGGTCCGGTTCCCTGGGGTTGGACCTGCTGGGATCGCACACGGAATGGACGCGGCGGTTCCCGACCCTTGCCCGTGCCTACAGACGTCCGGAAGCCCAGGTGGGCCTGGGCCTCGGCCTGGCGGCGCTGCCGGGCGTGCATGCGCTGATCGACGTGTCGGACGGCCTGGTCGCGGACATCGGGCACGTCTGCGCGGCTTCGGGCGTCGGGGCGCTGCTGGACGCCGAACGCATCCCCGTCCATCCGGAGGCGCGTCGATACGCGCGGTTGACGGGCCGGGACGCCCTGGACGCCGCCCTGTCCGGCGGGGACGACTACCGTCTGCTCGCCGTCGCGGAACCATCGACCGCGCCTCTCTGCGAAGCGCTCGGCATGACGGCGATCGGATCGATCACAGCACGGCGCGGCGTTGCGGTCACGTCGGCTGGGGTGCGGGTGATGGTCGCGGGTGCGGGAGGGTGGCGGCACCGGTAGGCCCGGTCCCGCAGCGTGGAGGATCCTGGCGCGGCCGGCTACAGGTGGCGCTCCAGCTTTTCGATCAGTTTCGCCTTCGCGACGGCGCCCACGATCTGGTCGACAACCTGGCCGTTCTTGATGATCAGCAGGGTCGGGATCGCCGTGATGTTGTGCGTCGAGGCCACTCGGGTGTCCTCATCGACGTTGATCTTGCCCACCTTGAGGCGGCCGGCATACGTGTCCGCGATCTCGCCGACAACGGGGGCGATCGCGCGGCACGGCCCGCACCAGGGGGCCCAGAAGTCCACCAGGACCGGCACGCTCGACTTGAGGACCTCGGCGTCGAACGAGGCGTCGGTCAGGTGAATCACGTTCTTGGAATCGGCCATCGGGTCCTCCTCGGTGCGAGCGTCACGGCTCGACAGTCTGGGACTGGCGTCGGCACACCTCGACGAACTTCAGACGCAGGTCGAACAGCAGCGTTTCGACCAGCCCGGTTTCATCGTCGGTCAGGTTGCCTTTCGTCTTCTGCTGAAGCATCGCGATCAGGTCGATCACGTGTCGTGCCACCGCCAGGTTGATCACGGGCTTTTCGCCTCCCTCCGGCGCCCCTTGGCCCAACTGGTACAGGGCCGACGTGCCGAGGGACAGGACGAACGTGCTGAAATCCACGGTCCGGAGGTCGCTTCCCGAATCCTCGCAGCCGCATTCCTGATCGGTATCGCCCATGGTGGCCTCCGCGCGGGACATCGCCGCCGTCACTTCCCCGACTTCTTGCCCGCCGGCGCCTTCGCGGCGGCAGCGATCTCCAGGGCCGGGGTCACGGCCAGGCGCTCGGCCAGGCTGGCTTCCAGGTTGGCCGCGTTGTCCGCGGTGTCGGGCAGTTCCGCGAGGTGCTTGTCCAGTTCGGCCTGCGTCATGCGGCCGCGCGTGACGTTCCGGTCCACAAGCCGGACGTCGAACAACAGGTCCGGTTTCATCGTCGTGTTCCCCTGGTGCGAAGGTGGTTTCTCAAAGGATCGCCGGGGTGCAATCTAATGCGGCGATCGGGGTGTGTCAAGGCGAGCCGGGCGTCCTCAACCCCTGCCGAGGAGACTCCAGGAGGAAGCGCCGCGGGGCTGACCCCGTCCCCGGACCAGGTCGATCAGGACGACCTCGGCGGGGCGTCCGGGCGCCGGAACCAGGTCCACCGTCCGGGCCACCGACAGGTCGGCTCGATCGACGGCGGCAGACACGTCGGCGAGCCGCTCCGGCGGGTACAGGATGGTCGCGAGGCCGCCCGTGGCCAGGCGGTCGCGGATGATCGCCAGCAGCGCCGGCAGGTCCAGCAGGAACTCGTGCCGGGCCACCGCCTTTTCGGGATGCGGGTTGGTCCTGCCGGATCCCAGGCGCCAGTACGGCGGGTTCGCGATGACACGGGCGAAGGTCCCAGGCCGCAGCAGGTCGCCATGGCGGCGGGCATCGCCTTCCACCACGGTGATCGCTTGCGAGAAATCGTTGGCAGCCACGTTCCGCCGCGCCCGGTCCGCCAGTTCGGGCTGGACCTCGATGGCGGTGATGGTCCCGGCATAGCCCCAGCCGGCCAGAAGCACCGCGACGACGCCGCACCCGGTGCCGACTTCCAGGAGGTCGCCCTGCGGGCCGGCCAGCACGTGGCGGGCCAGCATCACGGCGTCGGAGCCGAACCGCCATCCGCGTGCGGCCTGGACGAAGGCGAAGCGGCCTTCGAGGACAGAAACGTCCTCGCCGGGAAGCGCGTCGGGGCTGGACGAACTCACGGCACCTCGTCCTCGAGGGGGTGGATCACCAGGCCGGAAATGATCTTCGGGTAGAAGAACGTGGACTTCTGGGGCATGCGTTCGCCCGCGGCGGCCACGGCCTCGATCTGCTCGACCTTTACCGGGTTCAGCAGCACCGCGGCCTGGTACCGTTCAGGGTCCTGCGCCAAGGCCTCGGCCACGTCGTCCAGCGAGTGACGATAATCCACGTTGGTCTGGGCCGCCTGGGCCTCCGGGGTGATGCCCAGCAGGCCCCTCAGCACCCGCCGGTGCAGCCACGACACGTCCAGCGCGGCGACCGCCGGGTGCAGGCCGCAGTCGCGCACGAAGGCCTCGTGGGCCTCGGGTCGGACGCGCAGGATCCGCCACACGCCATCGGCCAGCCAGAAGGCCACGGACGGCCCCGTTTCGCCGGAACCAGCCAGGGCCTGCGACGCCTCGCGGATGTCCGCGCCCGCGGGGATCACGTCGCACTCCGCGGCCACCATCCGCAGGAACGCAGCCGGCTCGAACCCGGGCACGCCGTGCAGCAGTCGATAAATGGGCAGGATCACCAGGCCGTCCTGGTGCGTGTTGGCCATGTAGACGCTGGCGAAGTTGAACGGCTCCTCGCCGGTCGGCTGACCGACCTCGGCGCGACGGAGGGTGCGGTACTTCTTGGTGGTTTCGAAGCGGTGGTGGCCGTCGGCGATGAACTGCGTGAACCCGGACAGGACCATCGACAGGCGCTCGACCGCATCGGGGCGGGTCACCAGCGACAGGCGGTGGACCACGCCGTCCGCACAGGGGAACTCGGTCGCGGGCTGCATCACGCCGGGCTCGGCCAGGATCGCATCGACCTGGCGCCGGGGGTCCGAGTAGAACGTGAACACCTGGGAGCAGACCACGCTGGTGGCCCGGAACAGGCGGAAGCGGTCCTGCTTGGGACCGTCGAGGGTGCGCTCGTGGGCCAGCAGGCCGCCCTGTTCCTGGATGCGCCAGCGCCCGACGACGCCGCGTCGGGTGACGGTGCGGCCGCTTTCGATCCGGAAGGACTGCTCGTACACGTAGAAGGCGGGGCCCGCGTCCCGCTTGATCGCGCCGCTGGCCAGGAAGGCCTTCAGGTCCGCCCGGGAGCGCGTGTAGCGATTGTCGTCGTCGGTGTCGGTCGGGTACTGCTGGCCGAGGATCAGGCGCACCACGTTGGCAGGGTGCCGTGCGTACAGGTCCTGCTGGTGCTCGGGAGAAATGACGTCGTACGGGGGCGCCAGCACGTCGCCGAGGCTGCCGACCACTTCGGGATCGTACCGGAACGCCTGCACCGGAAGGACTCTGTCAGCCATCGCATGCCTCGCCGCAGGGAACCGGCGAAACCTAGCACAACCGGCGACGGAAGGGGAAGAACGACCCGATCTGAAACGCTAACGTGGACCAGATGAATCCTCGACGGGCCGGATCCGGCGGGTCCCGAAGGGGACCTCCGAAGGCGGCGAGCACGGGTTCCCCCGACAGCGGGCACCGATTCCCCCCGGGGCAGGCGCGTGTTCCCCCGGCGGCGGATCGCGGTAGACTTGGGCCATGACGGACGTTTCGCAGGGAACGGAAGGACGGTGGTCGCGGGTCCCCCGGATGGCGAGCGGTATGGGCGGCTTGCCATGGGTGGCCCCGGTGCTGCTGCTGGCCTCGCTCGCCTGTCCGACGGCCCCGGCCGCCCCGAACCCGCCCGTCCCGGACAAGGCCTCGCCGCCTCGGGCGGGGGACGCCGTGCTGGTTGAGTTCTGGCTGGAGATGCCCGGCGACGACCCCGACGGCTTCCGGATCCAGGAGGACGGGTCCTGGTGGTCGTATACCGACCGGCTGGCGACGGTGGACAACGTGACAGGCAAGATCCTCCTCCACGAGGGGCACCCGCAATGGGCCCGCGAGGCGTTCAGCCTGACTCCAGAGGACGTCGAGGGGCTTCGGGCCCTGATCCGGAGCAGCGGCGTGCTGGTCCTGCCGTCGGAGGCGCCGCTGCACCTGAAGACCGAGGACCCGGGCGCGCTGGTGCGATGGACGTTCGCGCCCGACGGGCAGGCGAAGCGCGTGCGGTTCCACCCGGACCTGGACCCCATGGCGCCGGCGCTGAAGGCCGTCAGCGACCGCGTCGATTCCCTGATGGACCAGGCGCGGCGACGATACCTGGAAAGCCGCGGCATCGCCCCGGGGCCGAAGGGGCGGTAGGCGGGCGAAATCCTGCGCTTTCCGATCAGATGCCGGGCGAACCGGGGTTGGTGCCGGCATCCATCGCAGGCGAATGATAGAATTCCACCGCATCGAACCGATGGGGGGGGGAATGGGAATCCGACGCTGGACGCGCCTTGTGTCCTTCGTGGTCGGCGTCTGCGCGTGCGCCGCGCTTCCCGGGTGTTCCGCCAGCACGTCGGCTGCCGATGGCGTGGTCGCCGACGCGGCGGGCGACGCGCCGGATTCGCCTGCTTCGGCCGGGGACGTTCCCGGCGACGTTCCGGCGACCAGCGACGTCCTCGACGTGCCCGACGGCACGGCCTGCCCGCTGGTGATGGAGTTCGCGGACCCGATGGACGATCCCGTCCACCTGGTGAACCTGCAGATGACGTGGCACGACCATCGGGACATGCGGGTCAAGGTGACCGCCTGCGGCGCACCAGCGACGGGTCGGGACGTCACCTTCACGATCGTGAAGGACGTCGGCGACATGTGCCACCTCGACCTGGCCGAAGGCCCGGTTGACGAGGACGGGATGGTGTCCGTCGTGGTCGCCTCGGTGGTCAACGGCCTGTCCGTGAACCAGTGCCTTGGAGCCGGCGCGTGCACGATCGAGGCGTGCGCGGCCCCCGGCACGTGCGTCCAGTTCCAGGTGTCGGTGGACTCCTACGGCCCGGGCCCGCTGAACGTCGCGTTCGGGACCTACGAGGGGGCGTTCCCGCAACTCAGCCTGGGCAAGGTGAAGCTGTTCAAGCAGACTTCGCCCGACCAGTTCCCGTGCTCCAGCCTCAAGGCGAATGCCCTGCCCACCGCGACGATGGGAATGGGCCCGATCGACATCACTTCCGATGCCACGTTCACGACGATGCCGGGCCTCGAAACCGAGTTGACGCAGACGTACACGCTGGTCTGCACCGCAACCGAACCCGGTTCCACGGACATCGTGAAGGCGTGGGGCTGCGTGGACGACGTCACGGTCGAATGGGGCAAGAAGCAGTGCGTCGTGTGCCCGTTGAACGACATCCCACCGAAGATCGTCGGCGGCTGGGACATCACCACGACGCTGAACCTGCAGTCGGGCCTGCCGCCCCAGGTGGCGATGGTGCTCAACTTCGTCATCGACCTTCTGAACAGCCCGACCGCCGGAATCCTCAAGATGATGTGCGAACCGGCGATCCAGGGGACGAACGGTGGGGCGCTCCAGGCGATGTGCGGGTACGTATTCACCGACCCCAGCCAGCCCGACATCGCCAACCTCACCACCATCGGCGAGGAGACTCGCGGGATCATCGACGCGTACGTGAAGGGCATCCTGTGCTGGGACCCGGCCAACCCGTGGGCCTGCGGCGACGTCGTGTACGACTACGGGCACGACGTCGGCGACATCTTCCGGACGTTCCAGGTGCTGTCAACGATGACCTGCTTGAAGGAGCCGGACGCCAGCGGCCTCGTCGCGATGGGCGGGTGCAAGGAGGCGTGGCACACCGCCGTCGTCCACTGGATGCCCGGGACGACCTGCTGGCCGCCCACCACCCCATCGTGCGGCGCCGTGCTGCTGCCGCTGGCCTCGATGGCCGGCATGGAGGCTGCGATCACCGCGGACATCGAGGCCCGCATGGTGGACCAGAACACGAAGCTGGCCATCACCCGGCACGCGGTAGGCCTGAAGTACGGCGCCCTGATCGACCACGTGATCGAGAAGTTCCTGATGCCGAAGCTGCTCGGCGACGGTTCCGACGGCCTGCCTCCGGTGGATTCGTTCGAGGCGATGATCGCGGTGCTGCTGGCCGGCAAGCAGTGCCTGAACACCGGCAGTTGTTGTAACGACTTCGCGACCCACCTGATCGCCCAGTCGAACGGCGCGCTGACGGTGAACCTGGTCGAAGGGGCCTGCGACTCGCTGGTCACCAGCGGCGGGCCGTACATCCGCAAGTTCCTGCTGGACCTGGACACACCGACCAGCACCTTCACGGTCGGTACGCCGGTGGCCGATGGCTTGAGGTACCTGGCGGATCAGCCGTGCGCCATCATCGACACCAACGGCGACATGAAGATCGACGATCTGGGCAAGCAGCCGGTCGACCAGCAGTGCGTCTGGGATGCCCTGTTCACCGTGGGCGGCTTCAACTACTCGCCGTACGCGACGTTCTGGGGAATCCGCAACTGACCGGGCACCGCGTTCCCCGTCCCGGCCCTCAGCCTGGGGTCGCCGCCTTCAGCGCCGCCAGCACCCGCGCGTGAACGCCCTGGAAGTCGCGGCCGCTCATGCCCAGGATGACGTCGCCCGGCTTCGCCAGTCGGGCGGCCTCGGCGGCCAGCGCGTCGATGTCGGGGATCATCCGCGACGGCGTGCCCCGGGCCGCGATGTCCGCCACCAGCCGGTCCATGTCGATGCGCTCCTCGGGGGCCAGGTTGTCGGGCTTTTCGAACGGCTTGTAGAACAGCATCACGTCGGCCTCGGCGAACGCCTCGGCGTACTCGGCCTGGAACACGCGGCGGCGCGACGTGTTGGACTCGGGCTCGAACAGCGCGATCAGGCGCGCGCCCGGGTAGGCCTGCCGCACCGCCTTCATCGTTTCGCGGACCGCGGTCGGGTGGTGGGCGAAGTCGTCGATCACCGTCACCCCGCCGACGGTGCCCTTCACTTCCTGGCGCTTCTTGATGCCCTGGAACGACGCCAGCGCCGCGGGCAGTCCCGCCGTCACCGCGCCGACCTCGTGCAGCAAGGCCAGCGCAGCCACGGTGTTCTTCAGGTTGTGATCGCCGATCAGCGGCGTTTCGAAGACGCCGGCCTCGTGCCCGTCCCGGCGCAGCGTGAACCGGGTCCGGCCCGCGGCCCGCGACACGTCGGTGGCCTGCCACTGCCCCCGGTCCAGCCCGAACATGATGCCCGTCGCGCCCGCATCCGCCAGCACGCGCGGAACGTTCGGATCGCCGTCCGGGACCAGCAGCGGCGCGCCGGCCGGCACCAGCGCCGCGAACCTTGCGAACGCCGCGATCACCGCGTCCAGGTCCTTGAAGATGTCCGCGTGGTCGAATTCCACGTTGTTGATGATGGCGGCCTTCGGCGCGTAGTGCAGGAACTTCGGTCCCTTGTCGAAGAAGGCGGTGTCGTACTCGTCGCCCTCGATGACGAAGTGGGGGCCGGCGCCCAGCCGGTAGTTGACGCCGAAGTCCAGCGGCACGCCGCCGACCAGGAACGACGGGTCGAACCCCTGCGCGTGCAGCAGGTGGCAGATCAGCGACGTGGTGGTGGTCTTGCCGTGCGTGCCCGCCACGACCAGCGAGGTGCGCCCGGCCAGGAAGTGCCGGTTCATCGCCTGCGGGAACGACAGGTGCGCGCGCCCCGACTCGACCACCGCGACGGCCTCGGGGTTCACCCGGCGGATCACGTTGCCGACGATGACCAGGTCCGGGCCCCAGGCGAGGTTTTCGGGCGCATACGGGTGCATCACCGGGATGCCCAGGCGCTCCAGCAGCAGGCTGACCGGCGGGTAGGGCGCGGCGCCCTCGGAACCGCGGACCTCGCAACCCGCCTCGCGGAAGAGGCCGGCCACCGCCGACATCGCCGTGCCGCCCACGCCCATCACGTGGACCTTCCGGACTCCCTCGATCGTCGGCGCCATGGTGAACCTCCCGCTCGGGCAGCCCCACCCGAGTGTAGGCGGGCCTGACGAAGGGGACCAAGCGGGTGACGAATACCTGTATCCGCAGGAACTTGGCGTTCCCACGCGGGCCGCCGTATCCTCGCTTTCGTTGGATGCCCCGAGTCGGCCACGGCTCCGGCGCGAGTTTCCTGCGGAAACACGTCGCCTGCGCCGGCCCGTACGGGGGGGAAGGGACGCACGCCAGCCGCCTCCCGAGCCGAGGGAACCGTGAAGGTGGGACACTGCGTCGTCTGCGGGAAGGCCGGCAAATCGCCGGACAACTTCATCTGCAGCGACTGCGGCGATCCGCTGGAAACGACGCTCTTCTGCCGCACCTGCCACAAGCGCCTGACCCTGAACCCGGGGACGGCCCGCGCCTTCCTGGCCGAAAACGGCTACGAATTCGAGGATGTCCGGGGCATCGTGCTGAAGGTCGATCACTGCGGCGACTGCATGGCCGAGGATGCCGTCGTGGACATGGACGTGTACCGCCTGCGGTTCGGTCGGTAGTCCCGGGCACCCTGGCGGCGGAGCAGGCCCGGCGGGCTCGTGGCGTGGTGGGCCGAGCCGCCCCGCGGCCTAGAAGGGCGCCGCGTAGTTCGGGATGATGACCGGATCCTGCCCGTTCGCCGCCTTGAACTCCACGAACGGCTGCAACGGGTTCCCGCAGCACACCGTGCCGGCATCCCACATGTCCGACGTGTGCAACGCCAGGGTCAGCGTCTTTTCGTAGACCGGCGCGGGATCATCCAGGTACACCCGGAGCGTCGGGTACGTCTTGCCGAACCCATGGTCGTCAAAATAGTGAACGCCCACCCGGTAGCAGGTGTCCGACGGCGGCAGGGCAAGGTGGAAGACCTCCGGGCCCGCGCCGTCCGTGTCGTCGCGTACCAGGTGGGGCTGGAAGGCGGGGTCGTTCGGGTGCGCGGCGTCCCAGGCCTTGGGGTTGGCGTTCATCCAGTAGCAGTCGTAGGCCTCGTCGAAGTACCCGTAGGGAAGCCCCTGGGGATTGAGGACGGCCCCGGTGGCGCGCGGGTCCAGCACGTGCAGGTCCAGGTCCGTGCCGCAGTCCTTGTTGACGCCGCTCTGGCCGCACGTATCGGTCGGGTCGGGGTCGGCGGGGGTGTTCCAGGTCAGTTCGACCATGCATCCCGGCAGCGGGACGGTGTGGACGGTCTGCATGCACGATTCGGAGCAGCCGGCGGCGTTTTCGACCGACAGCGCGAAGGTGTGGTCGCCCACGAGCATCGGCAGGAACTGGACCTGGGCCGAGGAATGGTCGGGGGTGAAGGTCGATGTTGCGACGCTCGGACCGGTGACGCCCCAGGTGCGGGAACGGATCCCGGCGGTTCCCAGCGCGGGAACGTAGGAGTCGTCCGTGAAGCGGAGGCCGACGGTCCCGTACATCGGCGCGATCTGGGCGCCGGCGGGCACCACGGCCAGCGTCGCGTCCTGGTCCATGCGCATCGTGAACGCGCACAGCGGGCATGCGATCTCGCCGGTGGGATCGAGGTCCTGCGCGTCCGGGGCATCGGGCAGGTCGGGTTGCGGCAGGTCGGACGCGTCCGGTTGGACGGGGATGTCCGGCAGGTCGGACGCGTCCGTCTGGACCGGCGTGTCCGGTTGATCGGAGGTGGCCGTTTCGAACACGTCCACCGCGTCGGGGGCCTGCCCCAGGTCCGCGAGGCGCGCGCCGCCGCAGCCGCCCAGGGCCCAGGCCAGGCCGAGCAGCACCGGGCCGCACGGGGAGCGAGTCAACACCCAGGGACGGTCCTGTCGGCGCATCGCTATCACCGGTTTGTTGTGAAGCCGGGAATCAGCATAGCACCCGGGAGGAAGCAACCGCGATCGACAACGCCCGGATCCCGCATGCAGCCGGTCAAATGATCGGGCGATGCGATTTCGTATCGGAACAGTGACGTGCACCCCTGACCACGATCGCTCGAGGAGTGAGCCCGAACTCGCAGTGTGTCATGGGGCGCGGGGCTGAAGCCCTTCCACGGCCTTCTTCCTCCATGGGAGGAGGACCGCGGCGCATTGTCCTCGCCCCCTTCGTCCGGTACCCTCCTCTACGTCGTATGGCAGGAGAACAGACCGATGTGGACGCGGCGTATTGGAGTGGGTGTGGCGTGTTGCGTGATCAGCGCCTGCTGGGCGTGCACCTCGGGTGCGGGAAACGGGGCGGATGCCAACGACGTCACGGGCGATGAACTCGCGGTGGACCAGGCGTCCGCGGACCCGGATGGCACGGCCGACGCCTCGGACGCCTCCGACGCGGCCGACGTGCCGGAGACCGGCTCAGACGCGACCGACGTGCCGGAGACCGGCTCAGACGCGACCGACGTGCCGGAGACCGCCCCCGACACCTGCGACGGCGTGGACACCGACTGCGGCGGACAGGCCGACGAGGACACGCCCGCTTCGTGCGACGACGGCCTCGCATGCACCGACGACTCGCGCGACGGCGTCGGGTGCTCGAACGTCGTCCAGGCCGGGTACTGCGTCATCGACGGGGTGTGCGTCGAGTCCGGGACGCTCGACCCGGGCGGCACGTGCCGCGCCTGCCTGCCGGACATGAGCACCGTCGATTGGTCGTCGCTGCCCGACCAGTCCGCCTGCTCGGACGGGCTGGGCTGCACGGTCGGGGATCACTGCGTCAGCGGCGAGTGTCAGGTCACCCCGGTGGATTGCAACGACGACAGCGCGTGCACGAACGACTCCTGCACCGAGCCGGCCGGCGAGTGCGCCCATGTCGCGAAGTGCGATGACCAGAACGCCTGCACGCAGGATTATTGCGGGACGCTCGGGCTGTGCCAGTGGGCGCCGCTCACGGACGCGTGCTCGGGGACCGTCGTCACGCTGGACGACTTCGAAGGGACCGGGGGCGAGCTGTCCAACCTGGCGGGCTGGGCGGTCAGCGGTCGCGCGGACTACGACTGCCCGTATACGACCCCAGGGCCGGGCGCCGCGATGGGGACCGGCTACGAGGGCGCGAATTCCCTGGTCATGTGCGACCGTACGACCGCGAACTGGGAAGGTTGGGAGTACCGCGACTTCACGATCGCGACGGCGCGCACCAGGCTGTCGTACTGGCGGGACGCCAGCATGAGCGTTGTGTGGCCCTCGGCCGCCTGGGTCGAGCTGCTGGACCAGTCGGGGAACCTCCTGCAGACGCTCGAGACGTTCCCCACCGGGACGGAGCTGGCCTGGGGGAAGAGTTCGTTCGACCTCGGGGCGATCACCGCGATGACCGACCTTCGCATCCAGGTCCGGATGCAGAACGGGAACGATGGGAACTCCGAGTACCAGAACCGGGTCCGCCTGGACCTGGTGCAGTTGACGTCCTACTGATCGGTCCGAAGTTCCTCACGGAACGAACTTCCAGGTGCTCCCGGTGACCGGCGCATCCATCCCACCGACACCCCAATCGCAGCCCGAACCTGCCCGGCCAGGGTCGCACGACTTCCGGCCCGCTCTGCCGCCCGCGCGCGGGTTGAAAAAAAGGCCGGCCTGCGCGATGCTGCGGCCCTCGCCGGCCCGAAGGGGTCCGGCGCGAGCAACCCGTGGAGGATCCAACCATGCTCGCCCCCTTCGTCAACGAGACCTACAACGACTTTTCCATCGAGGCGAATCGCAAGGGGATGCTGGCCGCCATCGCGGCCGTCGAGGGGCGTTTCGGGACGCACTACCCGCTGCTGGTGGGCGGTCGGGAAATCCGCACGGACAAGGAAATCGCGTCGCTGAACCCGTCGGACCCGTCGCAGGTGGTCGGGTACGTGTCGTCGGCCACGCCGGAAATCGCGGACCAGGCCGTCCGCGCGGCCCACGAGGCCTTCCCCGCCTGGTCGCGCTGGGAACCCGAGGCGCGCGCCCGCATCCTGCTGCGCGCCGCCGCGATCATGCGCCGCCGCCGCTTCGAACTGAACGCGGTCGAGGTGCTGGAGGCCGGCAAGCCGTGGCTGGAGGCCGACGGCGACGTGGCCGAGGCCATCGACTTCTGCGAGTTCTACGCCCGCGAGGCGATTCGTTACGGCGGCGCCCAGCCCACCACGCTGATGCCCGGCGAGGAGGACAACGCCTACTACATCCCGTGCGGCGTGACCGTGGTCATCCCGCCATGGAACTTCCCGCTGGCGATCGCGTGCGGCATGACCACGGCGGCGCTGGTGGCCGGCAACACCGTCGTGCTGAAGCCTGCGTCGCCGACGCCCGTCATCGCGTGGTACCTCGTCGATGTGCTGCGCGAGGCCGGCCTGCCCGAGGGTGTGCTGCAGTACGTTCCCGGTTCGGGCGGCGCGATGGGCGACACGCTGGTGGCGCACCCGCTGACCCGCATCATCGCCTTCACGGGCAGCATGGCGGTCGGGATCCACATCAACGAGCTGGCGGCGAAGGTGCAGCCCGGCCAGATCTGGCTGAAGCGGGTCGTTGCGGAGATGGGCGGCAAGGACGCCGTCGTGGTCTGCGACGACGCGGACGTCGAGGACGCCGCGAAGGGCATCGTGTCCGCGGCGTTCGGCTACCAGGGCCAGAAGTGCAGCGCCTGCAGCCGGCTGATCGTGATGGACGCGGTGTACGACGACCTGGTGGCCCGGGTGGTGGAAGGCACGAAGAAGCTCACCGTCGGCCCGGCGAAGGACGTGGCCAACGCGATGGGCCCGGTGATCACCGAGTCCGCGATGAAGAGCATCCTGGCGTACATGGAGATCGGCAAGGCCGAAGGGACACTGCTGCACGGCGGCGGGCGCGCAGCCGAGCCGGGGTACTTCCTGCAGCCGACGATCTTCGGGGACATCCCCGCGGGCGCACGGATCGAGCAGGAGGAGATCTTCGGGCCGGTGCTGTCCGTCACGAAGGTCGCGTCCTTCGACGAGGCGCTGAAGGTCGCCAACGGCACGATCTATGGGTTGACCGGCGCGCTTTACAGCCGCAGCCGCGAGCGGCTGGAGCGGGCCCGCCGCGAGTTCCACGTCGGCAACCTGTACCTGAACCGCAAGTGCACCGGCGCGATGGTCGGCGCGCACCCGTTCGGCGGCTTCAACATGTCCGGCACCGACTCGAAGGCCGGCGGCCGGGACTACCTGGCGCTGTTCCTGCAGGGCAAGAGCGTGGCTGAGCGGCTGTAGCCCGCGGCCCGTGCCCCGCTCCCACAGGAGGACCCCGTGAGCGACACGAAGAAGGGCGTCTACTACATCACCACGCCCATCTACTACGTGAACGACAAGCCCCACATCGGCCACGCGTACTGCACGGTGCTGGCGGACGTGCTGGCCCGCTACCACCGCCTTTTCGGCCTGGAGACGTGGTTCCTGACGGGCGTGGACGAGCACGGCCAGAAGGTGCAGGAGGCGGCGGCGAAGCGCGGCCTGACCCCGCAACAGCACTGCGACGAGATGCAGGCGCACTTCCGGGACCTGTGGCCGACGCTCGATGTGAAGAACGACGACTTCATCCGGACCACCGAGCCTCGCCACGAGCGGGTGGTCCAGGAGGCCCTGCAGCGGCTGTGGGACAAGGGCGAAATCTACCGGGGCGAGTACGAGGGCTTCTACAGCCCGCGGGTCGAAAAGTTCTTCACCGAGGAGGAACTGGTCGATGGCAAGTGCCCCGAAACGGGCGGCGACGTGACCCGGATCAAGGAGGCCAACTACTTCTTCCGGATGGGGAAGTACCAGGACCGCCTGCTGCAGCATCTGCATGACCACCCGGACTGCATCCGGCCCGAGTCGCGGCGCAACGAGGTGCTGGGCTTCCTGCAAAAGCCCCTGCAGGACCTCTGCATCAGCCGGCCGAAGGCGCGGCTGGCCTGGGGCATCCCGCTGCCGTTCGACGCCGACTACGTGACCTACGTGTGGTTCGACGCGCTGCTGAACTACTGTTCGGCGATCGGGCTGTACCACGACCAGCCGCGGTTCGACCGCCTGTGGCCGAACGTGACGCACCTGATCGGAAAGGACATCCTGACGACCCACAGCGTGTACTGGACCACGATGCTGATGGCGCTGGAACTGCCGCTGCCGAAGATCATCGCCCACGGCTGGTGGCTGATCGACAAGACCAAGATGTCGAAATCGCTGGGGAACGTGGTCAACCCCCTGTCGATGAAGGACAAGTACGGTACCGACAGCCTGCGGTACTTCCTGATGCGGGAAATGGTCGTGGGGCTGGACGCGGACTTTTCCGAAACGGCGTTCCTGAAGCGCCACAACTACGACCTGGCCAACGACCTGGGCAACCTGGCGAACCGGCTGGTGAAGTTTGCCGAGCGGTCGATGGGCGGCGTGGTGCCGGAGCAGGGCGAGGGTTCTGGGACGCCCCACGACGCGGACCTGCGGGCGATGGCGGAAGCGCTGCCGGGGCGCGTGAAGGACCTGGTGGACGACATCCGGGTCGAGCAGGCGGTGGAAGCGACGATCGCGCTGGTGCGCCGGGTGAACCGCTACGTGGCCGAAACCGAGCCGTTCAAGGTGATCAAGACGGACCCGGCGAAGGCGGCGGGCGCGGTGTGGATGGCGCTGGAGGCCCTGCGGTTCGCGCTGAACTGCCTGTGGCCCGTGATGCCGTCGAAGTGCGAGGCCCTGCTGGGTGCCATCGGCGCCGGCGAGCCCGTGGCGACGCTGGATGAACTGACGTGGGGCGGGCTGAAGCCGGGCGGCGCGCTGGTGCTGGAGTCCGCTCCGTTCCCGCGGTTCGACGTTCCCGAATTCGACGCGGCGACCGACGTCGCCCCTGCGGCGGCGAAGGTCGAGCCTCCGGTCCAGGCGAAGGCGGAGGCTGCGCCCGAGGCTGCTCCGGTGGTGCCGGCAGCCGCGGCCGAGGCTCAACCCCGGATCGCCTTCCCCGACTTCGCGAAGGTGGACCTGCGGGTGGGCACCGTGCTGCAGGCCGAACCCGTGACGGGGTCGGACAAGCTCCTGCGCCTTCAGGTGGACCTGGGCGAGGCCGAGCCGCGTCAGGTGGTGGCGGGGATCGGGAAGGCCTACGCGCCCGGGGACCTGGTCGGTCGCCAGGTGGTCATCGTGGCGAACCTGGAACCCCGGAAGGTGTTCGGGCAACTGTCGAGCGGCATGATCCTGGCGGCGTCGGATGACGCGGGGCCGGCGGTGCTGGCTCCGGCGCGGCCGATCCCGCCGGGGACGAAGGTGTCGTAGCGTGCTGCCTGTCGCCCGGGTCAGGCGCTAGCGGGTGCCGGCGGTATCCGACGGGTTCCCGTCCTCGAACGACGCCACGCACTCCAGGTAATCCGCGGCCTTCAGCAGGGGATAGTCGGGCTTGACCTGGGGGTGGGGGTCGGCCTTCGCGATCTGGTCGCCGACGCCCGTGCGCTTGTCGCACGCCAGTACCTTCTTCGCCACCAGCAGGTTCGGGGACTTGTACTCGCCGGACAGGCGCGACAGGTGGTGGTGCAGGTCCTCCTCGCGGAAGCCCACGGGCGGCTGTTCGCCCGGGGCGGGCGGCACGGTGATGTCCGGGACCACCCCGGTGACCTGGATCGTGCGGCCCGAAGGCGCGTAGTACCGGGCCACCGTCAGCTTGATGTAGTAGTCGCGGCGCAGCAGTGGGTTCAGCAGCGTCTGCACCGACGCCTTGCCGAAGGTCCGGTCGCCGACCACCAGCGCGCGGTGGTTTTCCTGCAGCGCGCTGGCCAGGATCTCGGCCGCGGAGGCGCTGCCGTCGTTGACCAGCACCACGGTCGGGAACTTCCAGGAACCGGGCTCGGCCTTGAACACCTCGTCCCGATCGCTGGGGTTCTTGACGCTGACGATGACGCCGTCCTCCAGGAAATCGTCGGCCATATCGACCGATTCCTGCAGCAAGCCGCCCGAGTTGTTGCGCATGTCCAGCACCAGCCCGCGCAGGCGCCCGCCCTTCGTCTGGGACTTCAGGTTTTCGATGGCCTGCTGGACCGATTCGCGGGTCGAGGGCACGAAGCCCGTGACCTTGACGTAGCCGACATCGGGGTGCCGATCCAGCATGTGGGACTGGACGTTCTTGATTTCGATGTGATCGCGGACGATCTCGAAGGTCAGGTCGCGCGGTTCGCCCAGGCGCCGCACCGCCAGCACCACCGTGGAACCCTTGGACCCGCGGATGCGCTTGACGACCTTCTGCAGTTCCAGGCCGCCCACGGCCTTTCCGTCAACGGAAACCACGACGTCGCCGGCCCGCAGGCCTGCCTTGAAGGCCGGCTGGCCCTCCATCGGGTTCTCGACCAGGATGTCGTCGCCGCGCTTCATCAGAACCGCGCCGATGCCTTCGAACGAGCCGTCCGTGGTCGTCCGGGTGCTTTCGTCCCACGCCTTCGCGGACACGATCGTGGAGTGCGGGTCCAGGGACGCCAGGTAGCCCTGGGCCGCGGCCACGTAGAACTTGCTGGGCTTGAAGTCCGGCTTGGATCCCTGCTGCGCCTTGATCCAGTCCATCACCCGGTCGAAGTCGGCCTCGGTGAACGGGACGCGGGCCCAGGCGTGGTCCAGGTCGGCCAGGCGCTGCCGGTACTCGGCTTTCCGGGCGCGGATCTGGTTCGGGGTCAGCGTGCCCTTCGGCAGGTCCAGACCGTCCTTGGCCAGCCGGGCCACCAGGAACAGGTCGCCCTTCCGGAGGCGTTCGGGCTCGCCTTCCCAGCGCTTGTGCTCCTTCACGTCGGCGTGCTTGCGGCGCCACCAGTCCTCGGGGACCGCCTCGCGCGAGGGGTCCATCGTCCGCAGCGCGAAACTGGCGGCGGTCAGCCAGGCCAGGTGCTTGTCGTAGCCCGGGTCGATGTAGAAGAACTTCACGAAGCGCCGGACCTCCGCGAAGTCGTCCGGACCGAAGTCCACGCCTTCCCAGTAGTCCTTTTCCTCGGCGTCATCGACGTCGTCGCCCATCTTTTCGGTCGGCGGCGCAGGGGTCGATACGGCAATGGGCTGCCGCGAGGCCAGCCGGATCGACGAGGGTTCCACCGGCGCGGCCGGGGCGGCCTCCGAGCACCCCCCCCATGCGAACGTCGCGAAGAGGACTCCCAGGGCCGTTGCTGTCAAGGTGCGGAACCTCACGGAGAACCTCCGAGTCCAATGGAACACGCTAGCACACGGGATCCCCCACTTCAAGGAAACGCCCGTCCCGTGCCGATCCGCCGCCGCGCGGGGCCTTGAATCCAACAGCCAGAACGCCGCGGTGCACCTGGAATTCCCTGGTACCCACGACGGGGCCGCCTCGGGTGCGCCCAGGGGAACCCGGGAATGGACGGGCAGCAGGTACGGTTTCGACCGCGTCGCCACTCCGCGATGGCCCGGGGGAAGGTCCCGCGAACCGCGCCGGCGGTGCCGCAGGGCGGGTGTGGTACACTTTTTTCCTGCCGGAAGTCGGCCCTCGATGGGCCGGGGGGATGGACCAGGGTGCCGATCGGGCCGTTCGCCATCTATCTGAACGCCAACGCGCGCCGGGTCTCCCCGGACGTGGTGGGGCAGATCGAGGAACTGGTGCCGCCCGACGACATCTTCTTCGCCTCGACGCCCGAGGACGGCGACCAGTTCGCCCGGAGCATCCTGGATCGCCGCTATCCCACCGTCTTCACGGGCGGAGGCGACGGGACGGTCGTCCAACTCATCAACTGCCTCTGGCGCGCGTCCCTGGCCCGTCCCGAACGGCCGCCGCTGCCGGCGCTGGGCGTGCTGTCGCTGGGCACCGGCAACGCGCTTTCGCTGCTGGTGTCGTCGGGCAGCCCCATCCAGGATCTGAAGACCTACGTCACCAACCCGTCGCTGGACACCTGGACGATCTCGCTGGTGGACGTCGAAGGGCGGCTGTTCCCGTTCGCAAGCCTGGGCGCAGACGCTGAAATCCTGTCTGACTACGTGGATTTCAAGAACAGGTTCGGGGCCGGGCGCATCAAGCCCCTGTTCCAGAATGTCGGCGGGTACTTCGCGGCGTTCTTCGGGGCCACCGCCCCGCGGCACATCAAGGGGTTCGTCGAGGGGCGCAACCTGACGGTCCGCATCACCAACCTGGGTGCGGAGGCCTGGCGGATCGGGGCGGAAGGCGCCCGGGGGCGGCTGTATCGCTCCGGCGAGGTCCTGTACGACGGGCCTGCGCTGGTGACGATCGCCGGGACGACGCCCACGTATGGCTACGGGATGCGCCTGCTGCCGTGGGCCGATCGCAACGCCGGGTTCTTCCAGTTGAGGATTTCAAACGTCCCGCTGACCTGGAGCCTTCTGCAGATCCGCCACGTGTGGGACGGGACGTTCGCGGCCGAGGGATTGTTCGATTTCTATGCCTCCGAGGTCCGGTTGGAGTACTCGCAGCCCGTGCCGTTCCAGGTGGCGGGGGACGTGGCGGGCATGCGGGAAAGCGTGGAGTTCCGGGTGGTCCCCGAGGCCGTCCGGTTGTTGCGATTCCTGTGACAGGGACATCGCCTCGCCGGGCCGTGGGGCATCGGCGAAGCGGCCCGCAGAGGGAGGATCGGCCATGACGAGGCACGTCTGCATCGTGTGCGGCTTCACGTACGACCCGGCCACGGGCGACCCGGTGGCCGCAATCCCGGCCGGCACCGCCTTCGAGGATCTCCCCGACGGGTGGGTATGCCCCGAATGCGGTGCGGCCAAGGAAATGTTCGAACCCGAGGACTCGCAGCCGGGGGCCCCGGCATGAGCGTTCGAACCCATGTCGTCGTGGGCGGCGGCGTGTCGGGCATCGAGGGCGCCACCGCGATCCGGGCGAAGGACGCGGACGCCCGGATCCTGGTACTGACCGACGAGCGCTGGCCCTACTACTCGCGCATCCGTATCGGCGAGGTGTTGGACGGCCGGATCGCGCCGGCTGGCCTGTTCCTGCGCCTGGATGCCTGGTACGACGAGCAGCGCATCGAGCTGCGACGCGGGGCGCGTGTCGAGGGGATCGACCCAACGGCGGCGCGGATCCACGTCGGTGGCGGCGAATGGATCCCGTATGACGGCCTGTTGCTGGCGGTGGGCGCGAAACCCTTCGTGCCGCCGTTCCCGGGGGCGTCGCTTCCGTCGGTGACCATCCTTCGCCGGATGGACGACGCGCTGGACCTGAAGGCGCGGGCGGGTCATGGCGGGCGATGCGTGGTGGTGGGCGGCGGGCTGCTCGGGCTGGAACTGGCGGCGTCGCTGGCCGGGACCGGCATGTCCGTGACCGTGGTCGAGGCGGCCCCGTGGCTGTTGCCGCGACAGGTGGATGCCGAGGGGGGCGCGGTGCTCCAGGGGATCCTGGAACGGCGCGGCGTTTCCTTCCGGCTGGCGTCCGGTGTCGAGGGGATCGAGGCCGGGCAGGGGGCGGCGGTTCGGGTGTCCCTGAAGGGGGGCGAAAGCCTGCCGGCGGACCTCGTGGTGGTGTCCGCGGGCGTGCGCCCCGACACGACGCTGGCGCGGGATTCCGGGCTGGCCATCGACAAGGGGATCCGGGTGGACGACGGCCTGCGGACCTCGGCCGCCGGGATCTGGGCTGCGGGCGACTGCGCCGAACATCGGACCGGCCTGTACGGCTTCTGGAGCGCCGGGGGTGAGCAGGGAAAGGCGGCCGGGGCGTCCCTGGCGGGCGCGCCGATCGCGTATTCCGGATCGGTGCGACAGACGACCTTGAAGATCACGGACGTGGCGGTGTTCAGCATCGGGGATCTCTTTGCGCCGTTCGCCCGGGAAGAGTCGTTCCGGGAGGGAGACGCATACCGGCGCGTCCGGATGGACGCCGCGGGGCGGGTGGTCGGAGCCGTGCTGATCGGGGGCCTGGAGGAACGGAAGGCGCTGGTGGTTTCGTCGATGACCGGACGCCCGTACAGGCCGGCATAGGGCCGGTGTCGGGCCCGGAGGGAGGGTGCCATGACGGTCGAGGAGGCCATTCGGACGGCCATGGAGTACGAGGCCAGGGTTCGGGACGTGTATGCCGAGGCCGCGACCCAGGCAGCGGACCCGGTGGCGGCCCGGGTGCTGACGCTGCTGTCACGGGAGGAGCAGGGGCACCTGGACTACCTGATCGCCCGGATGAGGGAGTGGACGGCGACCGGCAAGGTCCGCCTGGAGATCCTGGTGACGATGGTTCCTTCGCTGGATCGGCTTCTGGCGGCGGGGAAGAACCTGGACCAAAGGATGGCGATGACCCAGGAGGAGCGGGCGTCGGCGCTGGCCACGCTGCGCAAGGCCGAGGCGGCCGAACGGACGACGGCGGCCTGGTACCGCAGGGTCGTGGAAGACCTGCCCGGAGCGACCGAAAAAGCCCTGTTCGCCCGGTTCCTGGAAATCGAGGAAGGCCACGCGGCGATCGTCCAGGCCGAGATCGATTCCGTGACGGGGCTGGGATTCTGGTTCGACGTCCCCGAGTTCCAGTTGGAGGCCGAGTAGGCTTCCGCATCCCTCGTGCCTGCGGCAGTGCCGCTCCACCGCCCTCCTTGCGCAAGGCGCCCGGAGACCCCACCCTTCAGCGGGCGTCTCGGAGTGCCGGCCTTGTCGAACCAGCGAACGGACCTCGCGATCATCGGGATGTCCTGCGCCAACTGCGCCAAGGCGGTCGAGCGGGCCGTGTCCAGGGTCGATGGCGTCGCGTCGGCGGACGTCAACCTGGCGGATCAATCCTGCGCGGTGCATTTCGATCCCGCGGTGGCCACCGTCGAGGCCATGCTGCGGGCCGTGGAGGCCGCCGGCTTCCGGGCCGTGCCGGCGCGCGACGACGGCAAGGACGAGCAGGCGGCCCGCGCGGCTGACGAGTCCCTGCGGTGGCGGCGATTCGTCGTGGGTGCCGCCTTCACCCTGCCCCTGGTGATCCTGTCGATGGCGTCGGACGCCGGCATCCTGGACGGGGGTGCCTGGCTTCCCTGGCTGATGCTGGCGCTGGCGACGCCAGTCCAGTTCTACTCGGGGTGGGGATTCCTGTCCGGGGCCCTGCGGGCGTTGAGGGCGCGCATGGCCAACATGGACGTCCTGGTCGCCCTGGGGTCCCTGGTGGCGTGGTGCTGGTCTGCGGCCGTGGTCCTGTTCGGTGTGAAGGGCCACCCAATGTTCGAAACCGCGGCGTTGATCGTCACGCTGGTCCAGTTGGGCAAGATGCTGGAGGGGCGTGCGCGCGGCCGTGCGTCCCGGGCCCTGCGCTCGCTGATGGAACTGGCGCCTTCCGTCGCGCACCTGCGGACGGCTTCGCCCGAGCGCGAAGGTGGCCGAGCCCCAGGGCGAAGGGATGGGTTTGAGCAGGAAACTCTCGCCGGGGCCGAAGCCGCCTCGGGCACAATCAATGCGTCGATTGAGCGGGACGTCCCCGCCGCCGCACTGCGGCCCGGAGACCTGGTTGCCGTGCGCCCCGGCGAGCGGGTGCCGGCGGACGGCGAGATCGTCACGGGGAGGTCGTCCGTGGACGAAAGCCTGCTGACCGGCGAGTCGATGCCGGTCGACAAGGCGCCGGAAGACCGGGTGTTCGGGGCGACGATCAACGGCGAAGGCCTGCTGGTGATGCGGGTCACCGGTGCCGGCGAAGCCACCGCTCTGGCCCGGATCGTTCGCCTGGTGCGCGAGGCCCAGGCGGGTCGGGCGCCGGTGCAGCGCATGGCCGACCGGGTATCGGCGGTGTTCGTCCCGACCGTGGCCGCGCTGGCCGCCGTGACGTTCGTCGCATGGTGGGCGATCGGCGGCGATCCCGTAGCCGCCATGGTCCGGATGGTGGCCGTGCTGGTCATCGCGTGTCCCTGCGCCCTGGGGCTTGCGACACCCACCGCGATCCTGGTCGGTACCGGGCGCGGGGCGCGGATGGGGTTGCTGTTCCGGGGGCCCGAGGCGCTGGAGGCCCTGTCGCGGGTCGGGACGGTCCTGCTGGACAAGACGGGGACCCTGACGGCCGGCCGGCCGGCCCTGGACGAGGTGCGGGCCCTGGAGGGGGTGGATCCGGACGAGATGCTGGCACTTGCCGCGGGCGCCGAATCGGCATCGGGGCATCCGCTGGGTGCGGCGGTGGTCCAGGCGGCGAGGGACCGAGGCCTGGCGATCGTCGTGCCGGACGAGGCGAGCGTCGTCCCCGGACAGGGTGTGGCGGCCATGGTCGGCGGGCGCAACGTGCGCGTGGGAAAGCCGGGATGGGCGTTCGCGGATGACGTCCAGGGCGCGGCGGACGTCGCGGAGCAGGTGATGCAGTTGGCGGTCGGTGGGGCGACGACGGTGGTTGTCGCCGTGGACGGCAGGGCCTTCGGGGCGCTCGCGTTCCGGGACGTGGAAAAGATCGGTGCCGCGGCGTCCGTGGAGGCGCTGCATCGGCTGGGGCTGCGGACCACGATGATCACCGGGGACGGCATGCTCGCGGCCCAGGCCACGGCATCGCGCCTGGGGATCGACCGGGTGCTGGCGGGCGTCCTTCCGGAGGGAAAGGCGGACGCGGTGCGAGCCGCACGGGCGGAGGGCGTGTCCGTCGCGATGGTCGGCGACGGGATCAACGATGCCCCGGCGCTGGCCGCGGCCGACGTGGGCATCGCTATCGGCACTGGGGCGGACGTGGCCGTGGAGGCGGCGGACGTGACCCTGGTGGGCGGCGATCCTGCCGGCGTGGCCCGGGCGATCGCGTTGTCCCGGGGGACGATGCGCACGATCCGGCAGAACCTCTTCTGGGCGTTCGCGTACAACGTGGCGCTGATCCCCATCGCCGCGGGCGTCCTTGCGCCTTTCAAGGGCCTGCCGCACTGGATTCGCGAACTGAACCCCGCGCTGGCCGCGTCGGCGATGGCCTTCAGCAGCGTGACGGTGGTGCTGAACAGCCTGTACCTGGCTCGCTCCTCGATCCCGGGCCTGCCGGTCGCCGTACCGTCGGGTCGTCCTGCCGATCCGGAACTGCGAGCAGGCGCGTAGTTCCCCAGGGACCCGGTGTCCTCCCGGCGAGTCGCCGCCCTGCGGCCCGGGTTCGGCCGCGGTCTTGAATCCGGTGGCTTCGGGGACTGCGGGAGGGCCGTCAGGACCAGCCCGGGCCGGGCCCCGCCTTCAGGGCACTGCTGCCGAGGCGGGCGCTGCCGGCGCAGCCGATGGCATGCGGGTCCGGAGGACCTTGAACAGGACGTCCGCGATCCGGGCGTGTCCGGCGGCATTCGGGTGGACATTGTCCATCGACTGGCCCGGCTTGAGGAAGTCGCGAGGGTCTTCTCCCTGGAAGGCATCGACGACCCGGACGAACGTGAACCCCAGCCGCCGGACCAGGTCGCCCACCTGGTCGTAGATCGCGCCGCAGACCGGGTCATCGAATGCCGTGACGAGCGGCAGCGTCGCGACCACCACCTCGAACCCGTGAGCCAGCGACTTCATGCGCAGCCGCTCCATCGGCTCGGTGACCGCCAGGTGGAACCCGTAACTCCGGTGCATGGGTTCGAACACCTTGCAGTCGGCCCCGAACCAGGAATAGACCAGCGGCACGAACCGGAACAAGAAGAAACTGCTGCCCATGCGCCGGGCCGAGCCGTCCTGCAGGTACGGGTCGTTGACGACGTAGGCCAGCACCACCAGGTCCGGCTGGTATCCCAGGCCGACCTGCTCCAGCAGGCGGACCTCCTGCAGGGTGTTGTACCCCTCGCAGGACACGTTGACGACCTCCACGGTGAGCCCCGGCGGCGCGACTTCGCGGAGGCGCTGCTCCAGTACCGACTTGAACCGCAGGTCGAACGGGATCGAACCGTCGTTCGGAACCGAGTCCCCCAGCAGCACGACCCGCCACGTGCCCGGCGGCTTCGGACGCGCGTACTCGTGATCCCGCAGGCCCTGCGAATTCACGGGCCCCTCGCCGAGCCCGCCGAAGGCCCCCGGCCGGTAGTGGTACCGAAGGAGCGGGTCGGACGTTCGTTCGATCTGGCCCAGCGCCTGGACGTCGCGGAAGGCGGCCCAGGGTTCGAAGGCCAGCAGCAAGGCAACGGGGACGATCGCCAGCAGCATCCGCGACATGGAGCGTCGATAGGAGGACTGGATGAACCCGGTGGCAAGGAAGACCCCCATGACCCAGATCACCAGGAACGGGAACGGGTCGGGGAGCCAGAAATCGGGGTCCGCGGCATAGCGGGACCAGGCCTCCAGCAGGATCACCAGCACGGAAAGCAAGATCATCCATGGGAGCGACAGGCTGAATCGTGCCTTCGGACCGGGTTCCTTCACGTTCGCCTCCTGCAGGATCGGGGGCCTACCTTCGGGCAATGCAGCTTTCGCACTCCGGCCACGTGCCGGCTTCGCGCAGCCAGCGCGCCATCGGGCCGCCCGAAAGGCAGTCGATCAGCCGGTGCGTTGCCATGTTGCCGATCGCGGTCTGGCTGTGGATCACCATGGGGCTGTTGCAGGCGTACACCTCGCCGTCCGGCAGCACCATCAGGTCCTGCTCGGGCGCCGCGCACCGCCTGGATTCCCCGAGGTAGCAGCCGCGACTGAAGTTCTTGTACAACGCCTCGGGTGACGCGAAGTCGCCCGGCTCCACCGACGGGCAGAAATCGATATGCGTTCCCAGTTCGGCCTCGATGCGCTCGAGTTCGGGCTTCACGACCTCGAAGTACTCGCGTGCCTGGGCCTCGTCGAGCCACCGCGGCCGGACCAGGGAACTCGGTGGGTGCGTCACGTAGAACAGGTGCTGGCGGTGCCCGTGCAGTTCGGAGGCGATGAACCGATGCAGTTGAGGAAGGTACCGGAAGTTCTCGGGGAGCACGACGGTGTTGACCTCGACATAGACCCTCGGGTTTTCGCGAGCCGCACGGACGGCGCGCACGGCGTGGTCGAACAGGCCGCGCCGGCCCTTGATGAAATCGTGCAACTCGGCATTCGGTGCGTCGATGGCGATTTCGATCTTGTCGAGCCCGGCTTCCACCATGCGGCCCAGCGACGCTTCGTCGATGCCGTAGCCGGTCGAAATGATCATGACGTACAGGTTGAGCCTTTTGGCCAGTTCGATCAGGACCGGCAGGTCGAGGCGCAGCATGATTTCGCCGCCGAAGATATCGACGGCGGTGAACCCGCAGAGCTTGACCTCCTCGAGGAGCGGCAGCGCCCGCGGCAACGGCACTGCGTGGCCTGCGAACGTCTGGGGCATCGAGCACATCACGCAGTTCCCGACGCAGGCCGAGGAGACCATGAGGACGGCCGTGCGCTCGGAGCGGCGTTCGGAAACCCGCGAATCGCGGCGCTCGAAGACGGCGTCGAAGTCGCCTCCCGCGGTTTCGTGCGGCAGGTGATAGTCGACGATCGACAGGCCGTGAGACTGCGCGAGATCGGCGATCACGCCGATCCCGATGTCGGGCAAGGGCTTCGGTTCGGGGGCGTCCGCCCCGATCGCCAGGCACGGCACGCGGCCGGCCACCCTCAGGCGCTTGCCGGCGGGAAGGTCGGCCATTGCGGACCGCAAGTGACGCATGCCGGCGGAGGCCGTCGATGACACGAGGTCGACCGCGACGTCGGCCGCGGCCAGGGTCGGTCGGGGTGCCGGGGTGCCCAGGTCGAAGAACGCCGCATGACAATCCGTCAACTGACGGCACGTCCTGCACTCCGACTCCAGCGCAAGGCGCCGCGCCGGATCCCCCCCCGCGAACACCAGCCCGCGCACGTTCTTGGCGACGCGAACCACGGAATCGGGCATCGGGTCCGACAGGCGGTATACCTGGAACGAGCCTTCCGCGGAGCGCACCAGCATGTGCCGCAGCGGATCCTCGGCGAGGGACCCGCTGCGCCGGTACGGACAGGCCGCCAGATCGACGTCCACGCTCTGGCCCGTGGGAACGAACCGCCCGCCGGACGGCACGGTCGGGTCCGATTCGCCCCGCAGCAGGGCACGGTAGGCCGTCCCGTCCTGGATTTCGGCGGCGTAGTCGGCCAGGCCGTCCGGCTCGAAACGCAGCGAAACGCCGGGAGGCATCTGCTCCATCGCGACCACGGCGTTCCGCAGGCTGCCTCGGCTGAACCGGTTGACGGGGACGACGACATCGACCGCCAGGCCGGCCCGCGCCGCGGTTTCGATCCCCGAAAGGGCCTCGCCCCAGCCATGGATCTGAGTAGCCAGGTAGTAGGGATAGGCCGAGCCGCCGTGCAGGGTGACCTCGACGCGGCGCAGGCCGGTGCGACGCAGCCCGGCCGCGACTTCCCGGCGCAATCCGCGGCCATGGGTCGCCATGCCGAACGTCAGCCCGCGCGCGACGACCGCGCGCACCAGCGCCTTGCGGTCCGGGTGGGCGAGGAGCTCGAAGTCGATGAAGGTGACGTCGTGGAACCCCTGCGCGACCGCCTCGTCGAGACGGGCCGACAGCGTGGCAATCGAGGCCGGAGCGCCGCAGACCGCGATGCCGCCCGGGGTCCCGGTGCCGGATTCCACGAGGCTGATGGGGAAGGTACCGGGGAAGGTCACTTGGGAACTCCCCGCCAGAACGACAATGCCGCACGGAATCGAGTCGTGCGGCCGACATCGTACCGGCCCAGGTCGAGCCTGTCAAAGATGGACGCCAGCAGCACTTTGTTGTGGAACGCCGGAGCATTGCGGTTCGGGTCGAACGTGACGTACTCGAAGACGGTGCCCGGGTCCGCCAGCAGGGGCATGGCTTCGGTTGCGATGGAGTCGTTCGGGGGCCGGGCGAGCAGGGCGTCCAGGCGACGCCCCCAGGGGTCATCGACCAGGCCATGAAGCCGGGACCGGAGCGCCAGGGCCAGAGGTCCGAAGAGAAGGTCGAGGTACTCCAGGAGACGACGTGCCTCGCTCTCGGCGCGGTCGGCGCCGCCGGGGAGCGACCGGGTCGTGACGCCGACGATCCCGGCGTGCACCGCGCCCTGCGGACCTACGCGGAGGCCGGGCCGGACGAGATACGGCGCGTCCGTGGGCCAGGCCCCGAAGCCGGTATCGATCGCGGTGCCGGTCAGGGGCAGGACCAGAAGGGACGGCTCGGGCAGCCGGCCGATGGTCTGTTCGGTCGCCAGCAGCACCGGGACCTCCTGTCCGCCGCCTGCCGCGAGCCGCCCCCAAAGCGAAACGGGGGCCTGGTACACGTCCGTTTCCCGCCGATCCGCCAGGCGCACCAGCGCCTGCTGCAGGACGGGAAGGCGGATCTTGTCGAAATCCCGGCGACCCGACAGGTCGATGGAAAGCCCTGCCGGTGCCCGGTCGGCGAATTCCAGGAGGCGGTTGGCAAGAGCGCCGAACCAGGCATCCGGGTCTCGGCCGAACCGAGCGAGGTCCGCGAACCGGATGGACGCCTCGAAGCACTGGGCGGCGCCGTCGTCGTCCCCGGCCGCCAGGCAGGCCAGCAGCGGCTCGAGCAAGGGGTCTGTGCTGCCGTGAGCCTCGTGAAGGGCTCGCGCGTCCGCAAGGAGCGCGGGGCGATCAACCCGTCCGCTGGCGAGGGCGACGAAGGCCGGGCGAAGCCAGGCGGCTGACGGAAAGTCAAGCGCCCGGCCCGCCACGTCCGTCAGGATCACGTCCGCGAGTTCGCGCTCCGGAAGGTGTCCGAGGATCAGGGCCGGCGGCGGATCGCTCATCCAGGCGGCGTTCAGGGCACCCACCACCAGGAGGCGCCCGTCACGCGGCGTCGCGACGACCTCGGGGTGGAACAGGAAGTCGACGGAGCGCAACCGCTCAGCGTCCTCGCATTCGCCCTGGCTGCCCTGGATCACCAGGGGATTCATGTAGAACGAGTCGTCGATGCGGCCGCCCGGCAACAGCCGTCGGAAACGCTCCCAGAGGACGGGCGATAGGGCGTTGAGGACCTCGCGGATTACCGGCAGGTCGAGGTAGTCTTCCGAGTCGAGACGTCTGTCGGTCACGTTGAACATCGCATGGATGCCGGGCACGGCCTCGGCCGCGATCAGCGCTTGAACGGCGGCTTCGAACCGGTCGGCGCCCAGCCGGTCACGGTGCCACGGGTCCGCCGCAAGCGTCAGGCGCAGCGCGCGGCCCGACGCCCGGGATGCGAGCCGGCCGGCCCATGCCAAGGCGGCGTCCGGATCCTCCGGAATCGCGGCGCCGTTTGTGAAGACCTCGACCTCGTCCGTCACCGTGCGGCAGAGGCGTTCCAGCACCCCCTCGATGCCGGGGTGCTCGAACGGTTCACCGCCGACCACGACGATGCGAGCCACCCCGCGGGCGGCCTCCAGCAGCGCGTCCAGAGCAGGGTCCTCCAGGAACGCGCCGCGCCGCCGTGTATCCGCCGCGAAGCAGAAGGCGCACCCGAGCGAGCACTGCTGGATCAGGTCGATGACGATGGTCGGCGGACTCGGCGGCGGGGTCCGCTTGACCAGCTTGGCCTTGGCGTAAAAGGAACTGCCGTAGTGGGGAAACACGCGGTGCAGCGCGAAAAGAAGGTCCGCGGCCGGCGCGGTCGCGGGGAAGCCTGGATTGGAGTCTACTGGCATCGTCCCGGCCACTCCGCGCGACGCAACGAAGTGTAGCGCCGCAGGGTGGGAGCAGGAAGGACAGATCGCGAAGGCCAAGGCACGGACTGGCGTCCGTTGACAGGGTCCGTCCGGCGGGTCTATATACGTTCGGCGATTCCCGGAGTCCCCGGATGTACCTGGGCAAGGTCGTGGGCACGGTCGTGGCGTCCCAGAAGGCCGAAGGGCTGGAAGGCGTCCGGCTGATGGTCGTCCAACCCCTCAATACGGATCTCACCCCTCGCGGCAACGTGCTGGTCGCCGTGGACGCCGTGCAGGCGGGCCCGGGCGACGTGGTGCACCTTGTCAGCAGTCGCGAGGCCGCCCTGGCCCTTCCGGTGTGGTTCGTGCCGGTGGATGCGGCCATCGTCGGGATCGTGGATTCCGTGGACGTGGAGGGTCGGCCGTGACGCTGTGTCGTGTCCTCGGCACCGTCGTTTCGACGGTCAAGCACCCGACCTACAAGGGACTCAAACTGTACGTGGTCCAGCCGGTCGATGAGCAGGATCGGCCTGCGGAACCGTCCTTCCTGGCCGTCGATACCGTGCAGGCGGGGCCGGGCGACCTCGTGCTGGTCAATTCGGAAGGCAACGGCGCGCGGCAGATCCTCAAGGAAAAGATGCTGCCCATCCGCTCGCTGGTGGTCGGCATCGTCGATGCCGTGGACGCGCGGATCCCGGCCGGCCTGCCCGAAGGCGCTGTCGCGCGGGGTGACGCATGAACGCGTCCGTCACGCTGCCGGGGCTCCAGCGCGAAATCGTGCGGGTCAGCCACGCCCTCCATGCCCGCGGATGGGTGGCGAACCACGAGGGGAACGTCACGGCGCTGACCGCCGACGGCAAGGTGGTGGCGACGCCTACCGCGATGTCGAAGGGCGACGTCCGGGAAACCGACCTCCTGCTGCTGGACCGCGCGGGCCGCAAACTGCAGGGCGCCCGCAATCCCTTCGGCGAGCTCCCGATGCACCTTTCGGTCTATGGGACCCGGCCGGACGTCGGCGCCGTCGTGCACGCCCACCCGCCCGCCTGCACCGCCTTCGCGGTCGTGGGCCGGCCGGTCGAGGCGATGTTCCTGCCCGAGTTCATCGTCGGCACCGGCGGCGTGGTGCCGGTCGTGCCCTTCGCGTTGCCGGGCAGCGAGGCCCTCAGCGGGGCGCTGCAGCCGTTCCTCGAACCCTACGACGTGGTCCTCCTGGGCAGCCATGGCGTGCTGGCGTGGGGGCCGGATCCCGCGACGGCGCTCCGCCAGATCGAGCATTGCGAAGAGGCCGCACAGATCCTGCTGGTCACCGACCGCATCGGCCCGGCGAAGGCGCTGCCCGAGGCGGTGGTCCGCCTGCTCCTGGATGCCCGCACCCGTGCCGGCCTGGGGCCGTCGGGTCGAGCCCGCGCCAAGGCCGCAGCCCGATAGGCGCGCCCGAGGCGACTCCGGCTGCGGCAAGAGATTCCATCCGAGATCCTCGCCTCCGCCTTCGTGCCTGGCTCAGGACATTCTCCCGGCGAATCAGGGGTTCGATGGGTCGTGTCTGCCCTTCGGGTGGGTTTCTGCGTGTCGCAAAGGGGGGCCTGCGGGGATCTACGAGCGGCGCAGGCTGTTGATGATGCGGTCCTTCACGGGGTTGCCGGACTTCGGGGAACCGCCCAGGACCATGTCGGCTTCCAGTTGGTTCAGGAACGCGTGCGTTTCCGGGAAGTCGATGCCACGACGCGTCAGCGCGGCGGTCAGCGGCTCGGTAATCCCGAAACGCATCCGCACGTAGCGCTCTTCTTCCTCGGTCAATGCGCCCTTCGCGATCGACGTGCGCACGTCGGCACGGGTCAGCGTCAGGGTCTTCGTCGTCGTCTGGGTCTTCGTCTTGCGTTCCATCGATCTCCTCCGAATCTGCAAGTTCCCTTCCGGGACTCAGGATCCTCGCACGGACTGCATCAATCTGCCAAATTCACGACAGACGTCAACAATAACGATGGGTCCGGTCAGCCTCCCTCGTTCCCCGACCGGGGCAGGTCGATCTGCCGCAGCAGGTACTCCAGGCTCTTGCGGTGGATTCCCGCCAACCGGGCCGCCTTGGACACGTTCCCCTCGGTCCGCTTCAGCAGCCGGCTGAAATACCGGCGCTCGAATTCCGACACCAGCCCGTCCTTCACGTCCTTGAAGGGCTCGTCGAAGTTCACGCGCAGGACCTCGTCCTGGTCGTCCTGATCCCGCCGCAGCGAGGTCTGCGTCGGGGGAGGCAGGTCCAGCGGCAGCGGCGCCCCGGACAGCGCACCGGACAGGATCACCGAGCGTTCCAGGAAGTTCCGCAGTTCGCGGACGTTGCCCGGCCAGGCGTATTCCTTCAGCTTTTCCATCGTGTCATACGAAAGCCGCGGCGCGGGAACGCCCGTCCGACCCGCGATTTCCGCCAGGAAATGGTCGGCCAGCAGCGGGATGTCCTCGGGGCGCTTGCGTACCGGCGGCAGCCCGATCCGGATGACGCCCAGGCGCCAGAACAGGTCCTCGCGGAAGTTGCCGGCGCGTACCTCGTCGTCCAGGCGGCGATTCGTGGCGGCCATGATCCGCACGTCCAGCGTGGCGTGCCGGTTGCCACCCACGGGCTTGACCTCGCGCTTTTCCAGGGCCCGCAGCAGCTTGGGCTGCAGTTCCAGCGGAAGTTCCCCGACCTCGTCCAGGAACAGCGTGCCGCCGTTGGCTTCCGCCATGGCCCCCGACCGGTCGCGGACCGCCCCGGTGAAGGCGCCGCGGACGTGACCGAACAGTTCGCTTTCCATCAGGTCCCTGGGGATCGCCGAGCAGTCGAACACGACGAACGGCTTCGCCCGGCGTGGCCCGGCGGCATGCAGCGACTCCGCCACCACCTCCTTGCCGGTGCCGCTTTCGCCCTCGATCAGGACCGTCACATCGGTGGGCGCCACGCGCTTGAGGATGGCGAACACCTCGCGCATCTCGACCGATTTTCCCAGCAGCTTTCCGAAGCGCGTTTCGCGGGCGATGCTGATGTCGATGGTTTCGGTGCCCAGCCGGAACAGGATGACGGTTTCGCCCAGGATCAGGCGTTCCTCGCCGGGCAGGTACGCCGACAGGACCTTCAGGTCGCCGATTCGGACGCCGTTCTTGCTGCCCGCGTCGGACACCTTGTAGCCCTGGCCGTCGTGCTCGATGCGGGCATGGTTTCGCGATACGGTGGGATCGGACAGCATGAAGTGGCAGTCCGGCGCGGTCCCGATGTCGATCTGGCGCCGCTCGAACGACTTTTCCAGGCCCTTGTCCGGCCCCTCGATGACCTTCAGCGTGTACTTGCACAGCGTGAGGTAGTCGACCGGCACGTCGAGATGGACGGTGAGGGTCTGGTCCAGATCGCTCATGGGGCCTCCGTCGGGGGAGGAAGGGAGGTCGTGGCGCCCGTCTCGGATCGGCCGCCCTCGCCCAGTTCCACGGTTCCAAGTGCCCGGGCCCTGCCGGGAACCACGTCGAAGGGGGTGTCGTGCGACCGTTCGCCATTCCGCGTCGTCAGTCTGAGCACGTGGGCCCCGGAGGCCAGTTCCAGGTCCACCAGGTTCCCCGTCGTTTCGATGGTCCGACCGTCGATCCGTACTTCGGCATCGGCAGGGAAGAAACGGAATTTCACCCGCCCGGGTTCCGCGGGAAGGACCACGTGGAGCGGCGACGCCGATGTGGACGTCAGGATCACCTGCTTCGGACCGTGACCCTCGGCAAGGAGGTCCAGGCGCAGGCTGCCGCCGGCCGGAACCGTCACGTCCAGGGGAGTCATGCCCAGTTCCCGTTCGCCGGACATGACCCGCGCACCTTCGGGAGCGGATTTCAGCAGGATCTTGCGGGAGCTGGGGGACTCGGCCGCGGTCGAGGACGGCCCCGGGGATGCGGCCGCGGTGCGGCGGGCTTCGGCGGGGACGGGTGCGGGCGCGGGGACCACGGCGATCGAAGTCGCGGCCTCGGAGGAAGCCGGTGTCGTCGGCGTTGCCGGGCGGGGGTCGGCCACGGGCGACGGAGCAGCAGCCGGCGCCGCCTCCGTGATCGCGGAAACCTCGGTCCGCCCGTCGCGTGACAGGTTGTTGATCAGGTTCCAGGCCCACAGGCCCGTTCCCAGCCCGATCAAGCCCACCACGAACGCGATCCTCGCCACGATGCTGCGGAGCCGTTCGCGCCGCCTGCGGGTTCGCGATGCGTCCCCTTCCGCCGACGCCAGGGTCCGGGTGTGAGGAGAACCGGCGGTCTCGGGGATCGGCGCCGGGGTCTTCAGGCCCTCCGGCCCCTGTCCCAGGAGGGCCGCAGCGACGTCGTCCAGGGTCCGGGGCGTCGCGGTGCGGATGGGGGTCGGCACGGCCGCCATCGGCAGTCGCTCGGGCGCGATGGAGCGGAGTTCCGTGAGGAATTCCGCCAGCGCCCGCGCCGAAACCATGGTGTGGGCTTCCATCATGTACGTGGACAAGGCCTGGCGGAAGGCATCCATCGTCGGATAGCGGTCCGCCGGGTCGCAGGCCAGCGCGCGAGCGACGATTGCGGCGAGGGAACCCGGCACCCACGGTGCCACTTCGGCCAGCGGTGGCGGGTCGCACCGGCGCACCTTGTCCAGCACCGCCACCTCGCTGGTCCCCTCGAACGGGCGTCGTCCTGCCAGCATTTCGTAGGCCACGACGCCCAGGCTGAACACGTCGGATCGCGGGTCGCATTCCTCGCCCGACACCTGTTCGGGCGACATGTAGTAGACCTTGCCGTGCAGCGTCCCCGGGATGGTGAGCGACAGGCGCAGGGCGGCCTTGGCCACCCCGAAGTCCGTCAGTTTGACCTGCCCGTCCATCGACAGAAGAAGGTTGGCCGGGCTCACGTCCCGGTGGACGATGCCCAGTGGCTTGCCATCGGGGCCGCGCTTTTCGTGGGCATACGACAGGGCCTTGGCGACCTCGACCAGCACGAATACCGCGAGGTCCTCGGGCATGCGCCGGGTCGTCGCCCTCAGGCGGTGGAAGGCCTCCTTGAGATCCATCCCATCGACGAATTCCATGGCCATGAAGTATTCGCCATCGACTTCGCCGACCTCGAACACCTGGACGATGTTGCCGTGGCTCAGGCTCGCCGCCACGCGTGTCTCGTCGAGGAACCGCTCCAGGAAGCCGGGTTCCTGGGCCAGGTGGGGCAGGATCTTCTTGATGATGACCAGGCGTTCGACCCCGGGCAGGCCAGGCTGGCGCGCCAGGAGGATTTCGCCCATCCCCCCCGCGCCGAACGGCCGTACGATCTCGTATCGACCGAAGATTTGCCGTGTTCCTTCCACCGAGCCACGTTCCCCGACCGGGCCAATATTCTATCATGGATGCACCCGAGGCGGCTTCATCTCCGGCGAGAGCTTCCTGCAAGGACCGTCGTGCGTCGGTAGGGTCCGAGAGGGGGACGCGAGGCGCTTCACGGGGATTCAGGCCGCGGGAACATGAGGGGCGGGGTGGCCGTGGGGAATGGAAGCGTCCGGAGGCCGGGATTCACCGCGGACCGCGGAGGAGCGAAAAGATGCGCCCCAGGGCCCATGCGCCACCGGTAGCCAGGGCCGTGGAGGCCAGGACCGTTGCCAGCACGAAGGCCAGGCCCGGGCCCTGCGGATCCGGCGTGACGGGACCTCCCAGGGGACCCAGGATGCCTGCCAGGGACGCTTCTGCCGAAGCCGCGTTCGAGATGATTGTGCGTGCGCCCACGACCACCAGGGTCGCCACGACACTGCTGACCAGGACTGCCGTGACGGCTGCCGGGAACTGCAGGCGCCAGGACGGCTTCCACCATGCCGCGAGGAGGAACAGCAGTGCGCCCACCACCGAACCCGCTGCGGGCAATCCGTAGGGGGCCAGCATTTTCGTCCGACCGGCCACCACGCCCGCCAGCGCCCCGCTGGGCAGCGCCACCACGCACAGGAGGGGCGCCTCTTCCCCCCCATCGATGCAGGCGGACCCGGTGGCGTCCTTGCCTTGCGAAGACACGGCCTGGGCCGCCGCAGTGTCGATGGGGCCTGACAGTTCGTCCGGCAGCACCACGGGGATGCCGTTGGGCCCGATGGCCAGCAGGCGCACCGGCATCTCGGAGCCGGACTCTACGGCACCGCCTGCCGTTCGGACGAACCCGGCAGTAAGGCCCGAAGAGCAACTTCTCACCGTGCGGAGCGTTTCGAAAAGGGTCGTTTCGTTCGGCCCGTTCACGGTCATGCGCCGAGCCACCGCCAGGGCCCTTCGATCCTCCGAGGCCGCCTGCCCGCCGGCGACATCGAGCAAGGCGTGGTACGTGGCGGGAATCATCACCAGGGCCAGCAGGCTGCCAACCAGCACGGCACCCGCGAGGGGCTGCGCCAGGCAACGGCCCGGCGACTTCTGCGTCGCATCTCGATTGTCGTCCGGAACGGCGTTCATCTGTCCTCCTGTGCCTGTCATTCACCGCCTCCAGTCCCGCCCATCCGAGGGCGCCAGGCGGCGAACGTATTCTACATCAGGCCGGGAAGGTGGCGCAGGCTCCCGGGTTCGCGTGGGGTTCCACTGGCATGGTGGATTTCCCGTTCCCGGCGACCCGTGGTCCCCGTCCGGCAGGACGGCGCTGTCCGGAGCGGCGCACCAGGCTTCGCTCCAGTCGTTCAGTTCCCCGTCGAGGAAGGCGGGATCCAGTTGGAGCGACCTCCCCGGCGCCTCGGGGAAGGTGGTTCCCAGGGCATAGACCACCTTGTCGATGACGCTGCCGTTCCAGGTCACGATGACCTGGCCCGCAGGGCTCCCCAGCGCGAAGGCATCGCCGTAGGACCAGTCCACGCTCACGCCGCCGTTGACGTCGGAATCCGCGCTTCGGCCCAGGACCACGTATCCCAGCGACGGCACCACCAGGGAGCCGCTCGATGGCTGGATCCGGACCGGGGTGCCCGCGTCGTCGCCGAGCGTCCACCCGTCGATGTCGATCGGTCGCGGGGTGGGGTTGTGCAGTTCCACCCACTCCCCTACCGTCTTCCCCGTGCCGACGGGCTGGACCAGGACTTCCGTGACGATGATCGATCCCGCCTCGAAGGACTCTCCCTGGCAGGATGCCGAGCAGCCGTCCCCGTTCATGCGGTTCCCGTCATCGCATTCCTCCCAGTGCTGGAGCCGTCCATCGCCGCAGGACCCGGTGCCGCAGGACGGATTGTCCTCCCCGGGCGTGCCGTGGTCACCGGCTCCGTAGGGTGCGACTCCCCGGCACCAGTAGCCGGCATCGTCGTTCTTCGTGGCATCGAACCCGGTCCGGTCCAGGGACAGTGAAAAGCCGGCCTTGAGCCCGAATGACGAGGCGCTCCACGATACGCGGTCGATGATGGCATCGCTGCAATACAGACCGACGTCGTCCGCCCCGTTCGACAGTCGTACCGAGTCGTAGACATACCCGGGCGCCAGCCCGCCGTTGTCGTCCGGGTTCGCGGACACCGCCATCAGCAGGAACCCGTGGGCCGGCACGCGGACGGGTGAATCGCCATGGATGCGGTGGGACTCGCGCCCGCTTCGCAGGTCGAAGCCACGGAGATCCACGCCCGTTTCGCCCGGGTTGTAGACCTCGACGTATTCACCCGTCACGTCGGGTACGGCGGCGGGGTCCGGGAGCAACTCGGTGATGAACACCGTGCCTGCCGGGGGGCACTCCTGCGGCAGTGCGTCCGCCGAAGTGTCCGCGCCCGGTGGCGCCGCGTCGGGCAGGTCGCCCGGTCGGGCGTCGGGTTCCGGCGTGTCGTGCGCGGGACCGGGGCGGGACAGGGCGTCCGCATCGACTCCCGGGTCGCTGGAACGCGCAGGGTCCTGCGGGAGGTCCCACGCATCCTCCACCGCCACATCGGCCTCGTCCGGGCGTCCCCTGTCGTCCGGCCGGGCCGGAAGCGGCCCATCGTTGCCGCACGCGGTCGTGCAGGCCAGGAATCCCGCGAGCAGCACCGTCGCCAGCGTTCGTTCGACCCGGGTTCGTGCGGGGTTCATCCAGCCCTCCTTTCACAAGGCTGGGAGGTATCGAAGCGACGGCCCGATCGTTTCGGGAGCCGGTCCATCCCGTCAACCGGCGCGATTCCCGGCCGAAGCGACGTCCTGGTCGAGGGGTGAGGTCGGGTCGCTGGCCCGGGCCGCGTCGAGCCGCGCCCGGGTGGTGTGGCGTGCCCTCCACAGGCGGGACATCACGGTCCCGATGGGAATCGCCAGTTCCGTTGCGATCTCGGCGTAGGTCCAGTCGAGCAGATCGGCCAGGATGAGCACGGCCCGGAACCGTTCCGGCAGGGCCTCGATCGCGGCCTCCAGATCCTTCGCCATCGTGGTGTGTCGGTGATGGGTGGGAGGGTCGGCCCAGATGAGGCGGCTTTCGGACGAATAGGTCGTGCCGTCGAGGAGCCCGTACCAGGCCTCTTCCCCCACCCGGCGGGCGACCTTTCGATGCCGGTGCCCGTTGATGAACAGGTTGCCGAGGGTTCGGCACAGGTAGGCGGGGATGTTGCCTCCCGGGTCCAGGCGCGGCGCGACCTCCAGGGCTCGCAGCACCGTTTCCTGCACCAGGTCCTCGGCGTCGGCCTTGTTGCGGGTCAATCGCATGGCCGCCCCGTAGAGCTTGTCCAGCGACTGCACCACCGCGTCCCGCACCGGATCGCGTTCCGTTCGTCGTCCTGCCTGGTCCCGCATGATCGCCCCCATTCGAAGGTCGTTGCGGACAGACGGAGCTGGCGCGAATCCGGTTCAGGAAAATTTTCGGTGTCGAAACGGTCCGGTCGGCGCGGCGATCCCGTGGGCGAGGGTGGCGGCTGCGGCGATGATGGGCCCGCACCTCTCCAGGCAATGGCGTCCGGCACAACCCCCGGATCTGATTTGCACCAGTCAGGATGCGGCGTTCGTGACATGGACACGCATCTTCGGGGGGGAGGGAAAGCGTCGAATCCCCGGGAACGCGGGAGCATTGTTCAGCGATCGCCATGTCGTTTCTTTGACTTCCACACGGATGGGATTTATTTTCGCTTTGCCCCCCGGGCATAACTCGTTTGGAGGTCATCATGGCGGTCAAGAAGGTCATCAAGAAGGCGGCTCCGAAGGTTGCGGCGAAGGCTCCCGTGAAGACGGTGAAGGCTGCCCCCGTGAAGGCGGCGAAGCCCGTCGCGAAGCCTGCCCCCGTCGCGGCCCCGGTGAAGGCGCCCGCGAAGAAGGTCGCCCCGGTCAAGGCCCCGGCGAAGAAGGTCGCCCCGGTGAAGGCGCCCGCGAAGAAGGTCGCCCCGGTCAAGGCCCCGGCGAAGAAGGTCGCCCCGGTCAAGGCCCCGGCGAAGAAGGTCGCCCCGGTCAAGGCCCCGGCGAAGAAGGTCGCCCCGGTCAAGGCCCCGGCGAAGAAGGTCGCCCCGGCGAAGAAGGCTGCCCCGGTCAAGGCGCCCGCCAAGAAGGTGGCCCCGGCCAAGGCGAAGCCTGTCGCCAAGAAGTGACGATGACGGGCACGGCGGCCTGAGGTCGCCTGCGCGTTGACGGTATTCGAGGTCGCCTCTGCCGGGCCCTGGATGGGCCGGGGGAGGTGCCCCCGGTCCGTTCGTCCCGGTCCTCCTCGACGTGCCTGTCGCGTGCCGTGCCTTGCCCGGCTTGCGTCCAGGGATCCCTCAGACCTCCAGTCCTGGCGTTTCGACCCGGGGCGATCTGCCGCCTTGCCCTGCGGGGCGCACGGCGTCGAACCGGCCTCGGCCCAGCGCGGGCGCGCCCTCCGGGTCGCCCCCCTTGGCGCCGCGCCCGGGGTCGGGCACGATCGCGCCTGCGTCCGAGGCCCAGGAGGCTCGATGGCTGCGATACTCCGTTCCTCTGGTCACTGGATCGCGATGGGGGAGCGCGCCGCGCCTGCCGCCTGCATGGCGGCGATGACAATCGCGACCGCGCTCGGGGCACAGGTGGCGATCCGCGTGCCCTTCACGCCCGTGCCGTTCACGCTCCAGGTGTTCGCGGTGCTGCTGACCGGCCTGCTCCTGTCGCCCCGGCAGGCCTTCCTGTCACAGGCGATTTATGTCGGGGCGGGACTTCTGGGTGTGCCGTGGTTCGCCGGGTGGATGTCCGTCCCGGCCGGAGCCGGCTGGCTGAGCGCGGGATACCTGGCGGGATTCGTGGTTGCCGCGCCCGTCGTGGCCGTTGCCCGGGCCCGGATTGCGCCGATCTGGGCGGCGCTCCTGGGCGTCGTGGCGATCCACGTGGCCGGGGTGTCCGTGCTGGGGATGATGCTCGGGCTTCCGCCCGATCGAGCGCTGGTCCTGGGTTCCCTGCCGTTCCTGCCCTTCGACGCGCTCAAGATCCTCGCGGCCGTCGCATCTGCACGTTTCCTGACGCCACCGGCCTGACTCCCCCGGTCGGTCGGGTGTATGATTCCGGCGCCTGGGGCAGCCCGAAGACAGGGACGCACCGGACGCCCTGAATCATCCGGACTCTGGAGGGATCGATGGCGAAGACATTCAACGTCGCGGTGGTGGGCGCCACCGGGATGGTGGGCCGCGAGGCGATCGAACTGCTGGAGGAGCGAGGGTTCCCGGTGGGGCGCCTTCGCCTGTTCGCGTCTGGACGGAGCGCCGGGACGACGGTCGCGTTCGGCGGCACGCAGGTCACCGTCGAAAACCTCGCCGGCGCCGATTTCGCGGGAATCGACGTGATCCTTTCCGCGCCGGGCGCCTCGGTCAGCCGCGATTTCGCGCCGCGGGCCGTGGCTGCCGGCGCCGTGGTGATCGACAAGTCCAGCGCGTACCGGATGGATCCGGACGTGCCGCTGGTGGTCCCGGAAGTGAACGGGGAGGCGGCCCGCGGCCATAAGGGCATCATCAGCAGCCCGAACTGCAGCAGCATCCCGCTGACGCTGGTGCTGGCTCCCCTGCACAAGGCGTTCGGCCTGAAGCGCGTCATTGTGTCCACCTACCAGGCGGTCAGCGGCGCGGGGCGGAAGGGCGGCGACGAACTGGTGGGACAGTGCGTGGCGATGCTGAACCGGCGGCCCCTTGAAATCCAGGCCTTCCCGCACCAGATCGCCTTCAACGTCGTGCCACAGGTCGAAATCTTCCGGCCGGAGGACGAAGGCTACACGACGGAAGAAACCAAGATCGTCAACGAGTCCCGCAAGATCCTGGGCCTGCCGGACCTGCGGATCACCGCGACGGCGGTCCGGGTGCCCGTGCTGAACGGCCATTCCGAATCGATCAACGTCGAGTTCGATTCGCCGGTCACCGCCGACGAGGCTCGGAAGGTACTGGCCGGCGCGCCGAGCGTCGTGGTCGTGGATGACCCGGCAAACGGGGAGTACCCGATGCCCCTGGACGCCACGGGACGCGACGACGTGCTGGTGGGCCGCATCCGGCGGGACCCGACCGTGGATCGGGGCCTGAACCTCTGGCTGTCTTCGGACAACATCCGCAAGGGGGCCGCCCTGAACGCGGTCCACATCGCGGAGTACCTCCTGGGCGTGACGCCGGTGTTCGCCGAAGCCCGGCAGGAACCGGCCGAGGAAGAGTAGGATGGTTTCCGCCCGGGCGCGAAGCCGCCTCGGGTGCCCCCTGTGTCAACCCTGGCGTCGTTGTGGCGGGCGGGTTGACAAATTGGCACGCCAGGCTCCCCGCGGGCCGGTTCCGAAGCCCTTGCGGGGTGGATTTGCAGCGGGTGCCGGATGGCACGAGGTTTGCTTGGATGTAGCGCCATGAAAACGAACGCACGCATCGTGTCCCTGGCACTGGCGGTACTGGTTGCGACGACGCTGGCCCCGATCCGGGCCGGGGCGACCATCACCAACTATTCGTTCCAGGGCCTCGAGGCCGTGGGCACCGGCTGCAGCCTGGACGCTCGTATCGGGAAGACTTCCCTGGATACGAAGCACGTCGTCAACCTCGCCGACTGCCTGGACCTCAGGAAGAACGCCTGCTACCTCAAGGTCAAGTGGATGTTGAACAACGAGACGACGTCGGAGTGGCAGTGGTATGCCAAGCTGAGCCTTCCGAACGGGACCTGCGCGCAAACCGCCACCAACACGGTCGATGATGCCTCCTGTCACACCGGGATGTTCTATCCCGCCCAGGATTTCCCCTCCACGGCCTCTGCCACGACGGTTTCGTTGCAGGTCCAGGTCGTCAGCGACGTGGCAGCCGACAACGCATTGACCACCACGGACTGCCAATCGGGAACGGACAAGACGACGAACCTGTACGTCATCGTGTCGGCGCCCGCGGTCCTGACCACGGCGGCCTGGGTCGATGGCGAGGCGATCCCCTTCCGGTTCGACCTGAAGCCTCCGGCGGCGCCCGTGCTGGGGGAACCCAACGAGGGGGATTCGAACATCACGGTGAAGTGGACCGATCCGGACAACACGGATGAGACGGGGCTCACGTATGCCGTCTATACGAGCAAGGAAACGTTCGACGGCACCACGCTCACCCTGGCCAAGCGCGATGGGTCCATCAGTTCGCACACCCACCAGGTCACGGGGCTCGACAACAACGTCATGTACTACTATGCCGTGGCGGCCGTGGACGAGAACGGGAACGAAGGCCCCCTGTCCGCCGTCAGCACGGCCATGCCCGTGCCGGTCTACGATTTCTTCGAGGCCTACCGGTCGAGCCCCGAGGTCGGGCACGACAAGGGCGGATACTGCTTCATCGCCACGGCCGCCTACGGGTCGTACATGGCCGACGAGGTCTGGACGCTGCGGGCCTTCCGGGACCGCTTCCTGATGACGTGGGGGCCGGGTCGCGGCCTGGTGGCGACGTACTACGCCCTCAGCCCGCCCCTTGCGGACTTCATCGCAGGCAGTGAAGGGCTGCGCGCCACGGCCCGCGTGATGCTGTGGCCCCTGGTCACGATGGCCGGCCTGGCGACGGCGCTGCCGTCCGGATGGGGCTTCGTCGTGCCGCTGTGCCTGATCCTGGTGATGTTCGCGGCCGGGTTTGCGACGCTGGCCGTAGTCCGCGCAAGGAGGCGGTCGTGATGCGGACTGCGATTTCGTTGCCTCTGGCGGTACTGGCGGCGCTGGTGGTGGTGGGCGCGAGCCTTCCCGCCCGGGCCGAGTCCCCGCGCAACTTCATAGCCGAACTGAAGTTCGGGCCCTGGAGGCCGGACGTGGACAAGGAATTCACGACCAAGAAGCCGTGGAACGACACGTTCGGCGGCGGGTATTTCCTGACGAGCCAGGTGGAGTTCGACTGGGAATTCTTCAAGCAGGTCGGTGTCCTGGCCGTTGGCGGATCCATCGGGTACACCCAGGCCAAGGGCCACGGCTTGCTGGAGAGTGGTGCGAAGTCCACCGACCCCACCAAGATGCACCTCCTGCCGCTGTCGCTGTCGTTGATCTACCGCTTCGACTACCTGGCGCATCGCTTCAAGTTCCCGTTCGTGCCGGTCGTGAAGGGCGGCCTGGACGGCTACTTCTGGTGGGTCACCAACGGGGTCGGCTCGGTGTCCAAGGCCGCGGACGGGACCCGCGGTCGCGGCTTGACGTTCGGCGGGCACGCGTCGGTGGGGCTCATGTTCCAACTGGACTCGCTGGCCCCCATGATGGCCCAGACCCTCGACGACGAGATGGGTGTCAACAACACCTACCTGTTCGCCGAGTACACCTGGAACTGGATCGACGACTTCGGTTCGAAGACGTCCATGAATCTGTCGTCCCGCAACTTCGTGGCGGGAATCGCCTTCGAATTCTGACGCCCGATGCTGCAAGGCCAGCGAGTCGCGGTCGTGATCCCGGCCTTCAACGCGGGCGGTCGGCTGAAGTCCGTCCTGCTGGCGGTCCCCTCCTTCGTCGATGAATTCGTGGTGGTGGACGACGGGTCGCATCCGAGGGCGGAGGCGGCTACCGAGGCGCGCGTGGCCTGGGTTCGCCATGACCGGAATCGGGGCGTCGGGGCGGCCATCCTGACCGGGTACGCGGAAGCGCGTCGCCTGGGAGCGGATGTCGCGGTGGTGATGGCGGCCGACGGCCAGATGGATCCGGCGGACCTGCCCGCGCTGCTGGCTCCCGTGCTGCAGCGCCAGGCGGCCTACAGCAAGGGCGATCGCCTGTCGCATCCCGACTGTCCCAGGGTCATGCCGTTGACGAGGTTTGCCGGGAACTGCTGCCTGACCTGGCTGACGCGCCGGGTGACCGGGCTGACGGGCCTGATGGACTCCCAATGCGGATACACGGCCTTGCGGTTGGACGCGCTGGATCGCCTGCCGCTGGAGTGGCTGTACCCCCGATACGGTTTCCCGAACGACCTGCTGGCGGCGCTGGCCGGCGCCGGACTGCCGGTGGCGCAGGTGACGGTGGCCCCGGTGTACCGGGGCGAGCCGTCGGGGATCCGGCCGGCCCTGGCTGCGATCGTGTACCCACTGGTGCTGCTGAGGGGGTTCCTGGTGAAAGGGTTGGCGCGTCGGCGGATCGGAACGGCTGCATCCGGGCCGACCCGTGCGGCGGCGCGCGCTGCGGGGTAGGATCCGGCCCGAACCCGTTTGCGGCCGACGAGGCCGACCGGAGGGCATTGAACGATCATGCGCCTGCTGGTACTCACCAGTTCGTGGCCTCTTCGCCCCGGCGACGCCCGGGGCGGCTTCGTGAAGGACTGGTGCGATTTCCTTGCGCGACGGGGGTTCGACATCCTGGTGGCCGCGCCGCGGCCCCCGGATGACGTGCCGGCCCCCGATTCGACGGACCCGGTGCGGGTGGAGTGGCTGCCCTCCTTCCTTCCGGCGCAATCGCGCGCGTTCCACGGCTCGGGGCTTGAATCGAACCTGCGGCGGCACCCGACGGAGGCCCTGGGGTTGCCCCGTTTCCTGACCGCCTTCGCCATCGAGGCCGCCGCGCGCGCGGCGGTGTGCGACGCCATCGTGGCGCATTGGTTGTTGCCGATGGGCGCGGTCGGGGCCGCGGTGGCCCGGGTCTCGGGTCGGCCGTTGTTCGTGGTCGCCCACTCGGGGCCGCCCGTCGCTGCGCGCCTTCCCCCGCTGTCCCTCCTGATTCGCGAAGCGGTGCGTTCGGCGACGTCCGTGGCATGCGTTTCGGCGACGGTCGAGCAGGAGGTTCGGAAGGCCGTCGGCGATCATGCCCGGCTGGTCACGATTCCCCTCGGCGTGGACCTTCGGACCGTCGTGGGACCGCCGTCGGGGCACGCCACCGTCAAGCGGTTGCTGTTCGTGGGTCGACTGGTGCCGCAGAAGGGCGTGGACGTGCTGCTGCGGGCCGTGGCCGGGTTGTCGAACGTGGCGCTGACGGTGGTCGGGGACGGCCCGGAAGGCCCGGCGCTGCGCCGACTGGCGGCCGACCTGGGGGTCCGCGCGCGGTTCGAGGGCGAAGTGGATCGGGAGGACGCGCGGCGCGCGATGGCGAGAGCGGACCTGCTGGTCGTTCCTTCCCGCGTCGGCTTCCTGGGACGGGCCGAGGGGATGCCCCGGGTGATCCCGGAAGCGTGGTCGTGCGGCCTGCCGGTCGTCACCACGTCGGCTGGCGGCGCCGGTGAGGCCGTGTTCCGCCACGGCGGAGGGCTGCTGGCCGTTCCCGGCGACGCGGCGGATCTGCGTCGGGCGATCCGTGCGGTGCTGGAGGACCACGAACTCAGGGCGAGCCTGTCCCGCGGCGCGATGGCCGCGGTCGCGGACCTGTCGTGGGATACGGTCGCCGATCGCTGGGCGAAGTGGCTCCGGCGCGAGCCTGGTGCGGGCCGCTGACGGCGTCCTCCGGTTGCTCGCGGGCGTTGAAACGGGTAGTGTTCTGGAGGTTCTCCGGGGGGTGTCCGCGTGCGACGAGGCTCGTCGCTGCTGGTCGCGATGGTCGTCCTGGCCCCCGCGGGGTGCCGGTCGCTGTTCCACATCCCGTCGCAGCCTGCAGATGTCGAGGTGACCGATCCCGGATGGTTCCCGGACGTGGCGGACGTGGCGGACCCCGGATCCGATCATCGGGATTCGGGTGGGCACGACGCCGACCTTCCCGCGGACCCCGGCCAGGATTCGTTCCACGACCCGGGTTGCGTTACGCAGTGCTACGGCCATCCCTGCGGCGACGACGGTTGCGGCGGCTCCTGCGGGACCTGCCCATCGGGCACCCAGTGCGCCACCGACGGATCCCAGTGCCTGCTGATGTCCGTGCAGATCGCCTTCGGGGGGGGCTGTGGCCCGACCGAGGACTGTTCCCCGACCGTCGCGATTTCCTGGCTGCCCGGGTCGGGCGTCGCGAACCCGTCCTGGCCCGGCTGCCAGGACGACCAGTGTCGCGAGGGGCCATGCGTATCCGGCGTCTGCTCGCGCTGGTGCTCGCTGACGCGGGACATCGTGCAGAACGGCACGGGCATCCCGGGAACCGATGGGATCGATGATGACGACGCCCCAGCCGGGGATTGCCAAGGGGCGCTGGCCGACCGGTTCCCCGGGGCGTGGGCCTGTGTCGAGGAGGAACTGGCCGCAGGCCCCGGAGGAGCTCGGGGCCGCTGCCTTCCGCGCTCCTCCTTCACCCCCTGCGACGACGGGACCCCCTGTCCGTCGGGCGAGGCCTGCGGATACGTGAAGGTGCGCGGCAACCGGGAGGCCCGGTGCCTGGCTGCGACCCCGGGGGGAGGCCTGCTGGCAGACCCCTGTGGCTGGGATCCGGGGCTGGGGCAGGCGAGGCGGTGCCTTGCGTGGAACTGCTCGACCCGGGGATGCTCGGCGCCCTGCGCGAACGACGGGGCCTGCGTCACGGACGCTGTCCAGTGTGATTCGGCCTCCGGCACGTGCCGGGACGGCGGGGCGTCCTGCGCGACCGATGCGGATTGCAGCGCCTGGTCGTGCTCGACCGGCGTGTTGATCGCCGACCCTTCCGGGCTGTACGCCGCCTGCGCACCCAAGGCGTGCCGCATCGACCAGGACTGCCGGGATCCAGCCTTCTATTGCCTTGCCGACGTCGCGCAGATGATCGCGTCAGCGGCCGGCGACCCTCCCGGCCGATGCCAGCGACGCCTGGCGGGGGGCGCCGGCGAGGGCCAGCCCTGCAACACGGCCGCGGGCGACGGTCGACCGGTCGTTCCCTGCTCGAACGAGGCCTACTGCTTCGACGGTCGTTGCGGCGCCCTGTGCACGGAGGATGCCGACTGCGGGGCGGGCCAGCGGTGCGGCCTCCGGGAGTTCCCCACCGACGCCAATGGCGACGGGAAGATCGACGTGAACCTGCGGGTTCCCCTGTGCCTGACGTCGGGCGACCCGGCGCCGGCCTGCCTGGTCGCTTCGGACTGCGCCGCGGATGCGGCCTGCACGGCCTATGTCCCCGCCACCGCGGACCCGACGCGGGTGGACCTGCTCTGCATGGCGCCGCCCACCGATGCCCAGCCGGTCGGGACCGCCTGTGGCGCAGCCGCCTTCGGGGCGACGTGCCGTTCGCGGGCCTGCCTGCTCGAGGACGCCACCGACGGCGTGCCGGGGATCTGCTCGGAACCCTGTCGGACGCGGGCCGACTGTCCCGACTCGTCCTCCTTCGGGAGCTCGACGGTCCGGTGGACCTGCGAAGCCCTGCCGTTTTCCGCCGCCGGCACTCGCGTGAACACCGACGACCTGTGGGCATCCTGGTGCGTGCCGGTGCCCGGCGACAGCAGCCTGGCTCCCTGCGACGACACCCCGGTCTGCGCGAACCTCGACGAGTACTGCCGGGCGGCGGTGCGAACCGGCGTCCCGGGCGGCATCGACGAGGTTCGCTGGTTCTGCGTCAAGCCGACCGGCGGCGCCGCGCCGGGGCAGCCCTGCACCCCATCGAAGGATGGATCCGATTGCGCCACGGGCCTGTGCGAACCCTCGGCCCTGTCGGGCGTGGGCTTCTGCTCCCTGGGTTGCCGGACGGACGCCGATTGTGGCCTCGTGGCAGGCTGGGGGGCGGTCTGCGCCCCGCGCGTCGTCGTGCCCCGGTCCGATCCGACCGCTTCCCTGAGCATCCCGATCTGCCGACAGGTGACCTCGTGCGTGCAGTGCCGGGTCGACGAGGACTGCGGTCCCGGTCTGAGGTGCGCCGACGCCTCGTCGGTTCCCTACCTGAGGGACTACCGGTGCGTGGCGCCCTGCGACGTCGATGCCGATTGCGTGGGACAGGCGGACGGCTCGATCTGCACATCGACGGCGGCTCCGTTGGATTCGTCGCCATCGGGCAGCGTGAAGGCCTGCCTGCCCATCACATGCGCCTGAAACTCGCCCGGAGGGACCCGCGATGCGCTGCGTGATCCAGCGGGTTTCCGAGGCCCGGGTGACGGTTGACGGCCGCCCCGTCGCGACACTTGGCCGGGGCCTGCTGGTGTTCGTGGGGCTGCGGAGCGGGGACACGATCGAGGACCTCGACTGGGTGGCCGGCAAGGTGTCCCGGTTGCGGGTGTTCGAGGATCCCGAGGGCAAGATGAACCTGTCGGTCGGCGAGGTCGCCGGCGGGCTGTGCATCATCAGCCAGTTCACGCTCTACGGCGACTGCCGGAAGGGGAACCGCCCCTCCTGGACCGAGGCCATGCCGGTCGAGGAGGCGCGCGCCTTCTGGCCCATCGTCGAGCGGCGGTTCCTGGCGACGGGCCTGCCCTGCGTGTTCGGCGAGTTCCAGGCGATGATGGCGGTGAGCCTGGTCAACGACGGTCCGGTCACGATCCAGCTGGACAGTGTTTCTCGGCGTTGCTAGGCGACTTCCCCGAAGACATCACGATCGGCTGGAAGGGGTGCGCTGGGGGGTGGGCGTGCGGCGGGCTACTTGCACACGACCTTCTTGAGGTCGGCGTCGAAGGACTTCGCGAACTTGTCGTCCTTGCGGAGTTCCACGTCGATGACGTTGAACTCTTCGAAGGTCTTGAACCCGTTCCGGTTCAGGATCTCGATGAACAGGCCGTTCTCGGTGTCGCCCGAAACAGACTTGCCGGCCTTGCGCTTGCCGTCGATCTCGCGCTTGATGCACTCCCAGTCGTTCAGGGCCTTCTTGTAGTTTTCGCGGGCTGTTTCCGGCTTCGGCAGGAGGTCCGCGCCGCGGAAATCGACCATCCACACCTGCGGGCCCTTCTGCTCCCAGAACAGCGATTCCCAGCCCTCCTCGCCCCGGCCGTGTTCCTTGTCGCCGGTGAGGAAGAACTTGCGGGGGTAGTAGCCGTCCGTTTCGATCACGACCGTCATGTCATAGAAGAACAACGTCTTGCGATCGTCCGACGCTTCCTTGATCGGGATGTCGTTCAACGGGATCTGATCGACGATTTCCTTGTCCTTGAGCTTGAGCGACGGGTTGTCGATCTGCCGGACCTCGGGCTTCTGGCTGTAGTCGACCTTCTTGCGGAGGCAGGCGAGGGTCTCGTCGTCGCCGGACGCCTTCGAGCAGTCGAGCTTGTACTTGTATTCCGTGATGGTCACGCGGGCAGTGCGGGGCGAATAGAACAGCGACAGGCTGCCGTACCGGTTGCCCGTGACGCTTTCGATCTCGCGCACCTTGTCCTCGCGGACCTTGCGCAGTTGCTCCTTGTATTTGCCGAGATCGCCCGAAAGCATGGCGGAGAACTGTTCGGACAGCACGGCGCTGGAGAAGATCACCCCCAGCCCTACCGCCGTCAGGGCGAGGGACACGAGGATGACGATCACCGGGACGGTGAGGTACTTCTCACGCTTCGGCCTGCGGGCGTCGGTGATGACGTCCTGGGCCGCGTGCGTGTGTCCCCCTTCCTCTTCCCGGTTCAGCAGCAGTTCGTGCACGTCCTTCGGAAGTTTGTCTTCGTTCGGTTCGCTCATCTGCCTCACCCGTCCTTGCCGCGCGGCGATCACGCCCAAAGCCGGCCCGAAATGGGGGGTGCCCGGCTGGGCAGGCCGGACTATATCGAGGGGTCCATGCTGCGTCAAGCGTGAACTTCGCTGCGAAACCTCAAGGCATTGTGCCGGTTGCACCAGACGTGGCCTCGATCGTCACGCGGAAGCGATCGCCATCCCCCGGCGTCGCACTGACCCGGAGGAACGACCCGGACGGGACCGGGGATTCGAAGGCACAGTCGGCGGCGGGACGCAGGATCGTTCGCGATACGATGGCTTCCAGCGCGGCGCCAGGGGCCTCGTCGGAGCCGACCTGGCACGCGAGGAGCGCTGCGGCATCGGGATCCACGACGAGCGGGACGCCGTGCTCGTCCCGGAAGGACGCCATGGCCTCCCGCAGGATCCGGCCGAGCAGGCGTTCGCGGACGTCGGCTCCGGGCCGCGGGAAGGGCAGCACCGCATCCGCGGCGGACAGCAGGTCCGACGGCAGGATCTTGCGCAGGCGCGCCACCAGGGCCGCGGCACGCGCATCCGGATCATGGATCGGGTCGAAGCCGACCGGACGAGCGGACGATCCGGTCGCGTCATCGGCGCCTGGCGCCAGGATGTGGACGGTGTTGCGAAAGTCCATGCGCCGGCCTCGGCGATCGGTCACGGTCCCTTCCGCCAGGATCTGGGCCAGCAGTCCCTGGATCGACGTGTGCGCCTGCTCGGGGTGATGCCACAGGACGACCAGGAATGGACGCCGGATCAGGGTGTCGGCCAGGAGTCCGCCCTCCTCGTGGCCCACGTACCCCGGAGGCGACCCGATCAGGTGCGACAGGGCGTGGGACTCGGCGTAGTCGGTCAGATCGACCTCGAGGAGCGCCTGGGCCGAGCCGAACAGGAATTCGGCGATGGACGCCGCCAGCGTGCGGCGGCCGGATCCCGTGGGACCCGCGAGGACGAAGGACCCCAGGGGACGCCTGGAACCGAATCGCGACCAGTTCTGGGCAAGGGTGCGGACCACGACCGCGAGGGCGTCGTCGTGGCCGAAGACCCGCTCGGAAAGGAAGCGCTCCATTTCGCGGAGGCGTTCCGTGGGGGACAGCGCGAGGTATTCGCGGGGCAGGTCCACCAGCGCGGAAAGCACGCGCACCACGTCCTCGCGGCCGACCTCGTCGCGACCCTCGCGCCGGACGCGGGCGCCGGCCCGGTCCAGCACGTCGATGGCCTTGGCCGGCAGGCTGCGATCCGGGATCAGGCGGTCCGTGAGGCGCACCGAGGCCCGGAGCGCGTCAGCGGAGAATCGGACGCCATGGTACGAGGCGTAGCGGGGCGCAACGCCGGCGAGGATCCGCTCCGCGTCGTCGAGGGACGGTTCGCGCAGGAACACCGGCTCGAAGCGGCGCTTCAGGGCGGGGTCCGTGAGGATGTGCCGCTTGTACTCCCCGAAGGTGGTCGCGCCGATGCAGGGCAGTTCGCCTCGCGCCAGCGCGCTCTTCAGGTCGTTGGCCGCGTCCATGCCGCCGTCGCCGGCCCCCGCCCCGATCAGGGTGTGGATTTCGTCGATGAACAGGATGATCCGGCCGTCGGACGCCAGAACTTCGTCCTTCAGCGCCCGCAGGCGGGCCGCGAAGGACCCGCGCATCACGGTGCCCGCGACCAGGTCCGCGACCGACACGGACACGATCACGCGGTCCGACAGTCCGGGTACGCCATCTCCGCGGGCCACCACCAGCGCGGCCAGGCCTTCGACCAGGGCGGTCTTGCCCACGCCCGGGTCGCCCAGCAGCAGCGGATTGTTGGAGCGCCGCTTGCACAGGATATCGACCACCGCGTCCAGTTCGTCGTCGCGTCCCACCAGGGGGTCCACCCGACCCGCCACCGCCTCGGCGTTCAGGTTCCGGCCCAGCGCGGTCAGGGTCGGGAAGCGCTCGGGGTCCAGGTCGTAGCGTCCGGGGCGGGTGCGGACCCGCGAGGCCGTCTGGGCCGTCACGGGCTCGGGGGCTTCCTCCTCGATCGGAGCCGGGGCGTCGAGGTCGTCGCCCAGTTCCTCGAAGACCACCGGGATATCGTCGTCGCACACCACCGAGCGGGGCGCCGCCCGCAGCGGGGAAGCGGCCGCGGCGGTGCCCGGCAGGGCCATCCGCGGCGGCGGGCCCGGCGGCCCCCCGGGAGCCGCCCCGCCAGGGTGCGGCTGCGGCGGCATGGAAGCGTTCGACGAGCCTGGAAGCCCGCGTGCTGCGCCCACCGCCTCGATGCGCTCGGAGGCGGAACGGCGCAGGCGCGGGTCCGTCAGGTGGGCCATCGCCTGTGTTCGCAGCGCGAACATCGGGAGTCCCACGGCTTCCAGCGCACGTGCTGCCCGGGACGTCGTGATGCGCGAGATGGCCATCAGAAGGTGGACCGAGGTCGCGTGGTGCGACCCGACATTGGCGGCGATGCGCGCCGTCGCGGAGTACACCATCGAGAGGGTTTCCGGGGGCTCGGGAGGGATCCGGGTGAGGACCTCGAGGATCCGGTCGTAATCGACCCGCTTTTCCAGCAGGATGGACTGGGCCTCGCAACGGACCGCGAAAAGGCCGAGCACCAGGTGGACGGAATCGATCGGCTGCTGGGATCGCCGTGCGATGTCGGCGGCTTCTGCGAACACGAACTTTGCTTCCCGTGAAAACGGGATCTCGTCGATCACGTCGGGCTCGCGTCAGGTGATGTCAGAGGAGTCCCTCCTTCGCCAGCAATAGCGCCCTGCCGGGGCGCATGTCAAGCCGTACCGGGTGCATCCGGGCCTGCTGGAAGCCGGCTGCGGTGCGGAAGTTTGACTCGCGCGGCCCGGTCCCTAGAATCGGTCCTGTCCTCGCGGCTCCCGGACGACATGACTCGATCGCACCTTCTGGCATTCGTCGCCCTCGTCGTCGGGACGGGCTGCAGCGGGACCGCGGATCGGAGGGTCGAGGGCGGGTGCCCGCCGGGCGTCCCCTGTGAGGTCGTGCCGTCACGAGACGTCGAGGGCGCGGCGGCCTCCCCGCGGCGGGCCCTGGAGCCGCGGCTGGATGCGTTGCCCCTGGTCGGGATCGTCCGCGGGCACCCGGCGATCGGGCGTCTGAAGGGGCACGGATCCCTTTCCATCGGGGGCGCCACCACCGGTTTCGTCGTTGCCTGCCGAACCCTCCCGGCCGAGGGCCCCCACCACGTGATCCTGGAGGAGCACTCGCATCGAGGCACGGCGTGTGCGACCGATGACCTCGTGGATGCCCTGCTGACCGCAGGGGCCGATGTGGACACGGCGAGGCCCGGGTCGCGCCTTGCGGTCGGGAACCTGGGGCGCATCGGTGGCGGCCCGATCCCGTGGAGCGTGTCGCACCATTCGGGGCGCGACGCCGACGTCGGCTTCTACCTGCTGGGGCCGGACGGGAAGGCGTTCCTGCCGAAGACGCTGGTGCCCCTGGACCGGGCGGGGAAGGGGGATGCCGACGGGGTGCCGGTCCGGTTCGATACCGTCCGGAACTGGCTGCTGGTGAAATCCTTCCTGAAGAACCCCTCGATTTCGACCCAGTGGCTGTTCGTGTCGCGGTCCCTGAAACGCATGCTGCTGGAACATGCGCGCAAGTCGAAGGAACCGGCGGCGCTGATCCGCGTGGCCGAGGAGGCCCTGGCGCAGCCGGCCCGCTCGAAGCCCCACAACGACCATCTCCACGTGCGGATCGGCTGTCCCGCTGACGACGTCCTGGAGGGTTGTCGCGATACCGGGAGCCAGCGTTCCTGGTTCCGCGACCCGACCTTCCGGATCGCGGAGAGGGTCGCGGGGTTGACGCAGGCGGCCCGCTCGGACGACGCGGCCCTGCGAGCCGCCGCGGCCACGGTGCTGGGGCGGATCGGGACGCCCGACGCGCTGCGCGAGGTGCTTCGCCGGCTGGATGACGGTGACGCCGGCGTCCGACGTGCGGCGGCCGCATCCCTGGTGGACGGGGGCGTGAGCGGGATCGAGGAGGAACTGGTTCGGCGGCTGGCCCGCGAGTCCGATCCGGCCGTTGCCGAGTCGTTGCTGATGGCGCTGGATCGCCATGCGGATCGATGGCGGCGGCCGTCCCTCCTGGCCTCGCTGTTGCGCATCGATCGAACGTGGGTCATCGACCTGGGGGTGTTCGAGATCCGCCGGACCGTCCGGGACTGGGCCGTGGACGCCGTGGAAAGGCTGCCGACCCTGGCAGCGGTCCGGTTGCTCGTGGAGGCCCTGGCCGACGGGGCCCTGCCGGCGCAGGCGGCCGTATCGGCGCTGCAGGACCTGACGGGCGCGAACCCCGACGCCGAGGCGCCCGACCCGGCGGCAGTGGCGGCGGCCTGGCGGGGCTGGTGGCGCACCCACAAGGATCGCTCCCCTGGCGAATGGTGGGCGGAAGCCTTCCGGCGGCGAGGGCTGGACGCGCCGGACCCCATGACGGCCCGGTCCCTGTCCCAGTGCGAGCCGGACCTCGGCCCGGGGACCCACCGGTGGTGGCTGCGGGCCTGGGAAGCGGCCCTCGGCGCGAAGATCTCCCCGTGGGACATCGACCCCGAGATCGTGCTGCTGCGTCGGGCTGCCAGCGGCGACGCGCCGGCGGACCTCGCGGGCCCCGAGTCGGACGCCGCCACCCCGGGGCCGGGGGGTGCAGGGGCGGCGCCCGATCCCACCGCCGGCTCCGAGCCCGATCAGGCCGCGCCCCGGTTGCGGCCCGGAAGCCTGCGCGGGGGCCCACGGATCCATGTCCGCCACTGATTTGACGACCCTTGGCCCCGTGCTATACTGCCGCGGGGAACGGAAACATGATGCGGCTGTATATAGAAGACGATACGGGCAACGTGCGGGTCGTGCCCCTCGGGGAAGGCACCGTCACGATCGGTCGCGCGCCGGACAACACGCTGGTCCTGCCGGACCGGAACGTGTCGCGTCACCATGCGTGCATCCGGGTCGCGGATGGTCGCCTGCTCCTGTCCGATGCCGGTTCGCGATACGGCATCCGCCTGGATGGCGAGCGGCTTCCCCACGAGGTGGAAATCCGGCCCGGGGATGTGTTCCTGGCCGGCGACTATCGCCTGAAGGTCCTCGCGCCGGACTCGGCGCTGTCCGACACGGCGCCCGAGTCGCCTGCCGAACCGTCGCGCCATGCGACCGCCGTGGGAATGCGCGCGGTGACCGTGGCGGAACCGCCGATCGACACGTCGAACGACTTCGCGATGATGACCCTCCAGGAAATGGAGGAAGTCGCGAAGCTGGGCTGGCGCTCGGATTTCAACGACGAGGATGATCCCCCGTCCATGAAGCGCACGGCGGGCCGGATCGTGCTGCTGCTGGTCCTGGTACTGCTGGCCGCGGGCCTCGGTTTTGCCTACTACAAACTGTACGTGGCCGAGGACGATGTGCTGGTCCAGCCGCGGACGGTCCTGGTGCCCCCCGCCGCGGTCAACCCGGGTTCGATCGGGGCCCCTCGCCCTGCCGCGGCTCCCGCCGCCGCTTCGAAGGACGTACCGGGCGGATCGTCGAAGTGACCGGCCCCTTCCTCTCCCTGATCATCCTGGGATTCGACGGACCGACCCTGCCGACCGAGGAAGCGGACCTCCTGGCCCGAGGCCTGGGAGGGGTCGCATTGTTCGCCCGCAACCTCGTCGATGCGGAGCAGGTTCGCGACCTTTGTCGCCAGGTGCGCGAGGCGGCCCGCGGGCTGCCGCCGCCCATCATCTCGGTGGACCAGGAAGGGGGGCGCGTACAGCGCCTGCGCCGCCTGTGCCCGCAACGGCCGACCGCCGCCGAACTGGGCGCCGCGGGGGCGTCGGCGTGCCGCGAGGCCGGCCTCGCGATCGGGCGGGATCTCCGGGACCTTGGATTCAACCTCGATTTCGCGCCGGTGCTGGATGTCGATACCAACCCGGCGAACCCGATCATCGGCGACCGGGCGTTCGGGCGGGATCCGGTGTCGGCCGCTGCGGGGGCGCTGGCGTTCCTGGAGGGCCTGGAGTCCGTCGGGGTGGCCGGGTGCGGCAAGCATTTCCCCGGGCACGGCGACGCGTCTGCCGACAGCCACCTGGAACTGCCGGTCATTCCCGCCGAGGCGGGCGTGCTGGACACCCGGGAAGCCTGGACCTTCGAGGCGGCGGTTCGCGCGGGAATCCGCATGATCATGACGGCCCACTGCCTCTACCCGAACCTCGACCCGGACGTGCCCGCGACCCTGTCCCCGGGGATCGTCGATGGCCGGCTGCGCGGCCGACTGGGCTTCGAGGGATGCGTGATCACGGACGACCTCGGGATGAAGGCGATCGCCGACCGGTTCGAGCCTGCCCAAATCCTGGAGCGGGGGTTGCGGGCGGGCATCGACCTGTTCCTTCAGTGCGGGGCCAAGGGGGAGGGACGGGTGCTGGCCGAGGCGCTCGAGCGGGGCGTCCGGGACGGGTCGCTGCCCCGGGATCGGCTGGAAGCGGCTGCCGACCGGGTGTCGCGATTCCGGTGTTCCCTGCCCTGAGGGTTGCGCGAATCAATCCACCCGGAACTCGATGTCGCGGTGCGCGTTGTCGCACCAGGGCTTCGTCCGGGAGGCCCCGCAGCGGCACAGCGAGGCCCGGCCGCCGGCGTGCTCCCGTCCGTCTGCGTCGATGATCTTCAAGGGACCCAGGAGGCGCATGGACCCCGTCGGCTTCAAGATCACCGTGACCGGGCCCGAACCCGCCGCGCCGTCGGCGATGGGCTGGAGCCTGTCTCCCGGGGCGGCCGCCTCACCCTCCGTGAACCCGACTTGCCGATGGCTTCCGTCGCAGAACGGCTTGTTGCCGGAATGGCCGCACCGGCAGAGCGCCGCGGCGGTTTCGCGCCGAAGCACTGCGCCCGCCTCGTCCGCGAACACCAGGTCGCCCCGCGCGAGGAGGGGCCCGTTCCGAAGCACCCGGAACACGTTCGCCGCGGGAACGGCATCGGCCGGGCCGCCATCCTTCCGTCCTTCGTCCATTCGGCACCCCCTTTGCCACCCTGCCGCATCGTCATCATGGGAAGCGTTGAAGGCCCGCGCAAGCGCGGCACCTCCTCATTCCGGTTGACAGGACACACCCGTCCGCGAAGATCGCACCGTTGCATCCGGAGGCGCCATGCGAGTCGGCTTGATCCCGGAGTCTGCGTTCGAGCAGATGGGCTTGTGGTCGGGGGAGGTCCCGACGCCTGTCCTGGAAACGTTCAACGGCCTGCTGGCGGTCCGATCCCTGATGGCGGTGTGCCGCCTGGGGCTCCTGGACGTCCTGGCGGATGGGCCCCTGTCCTCGGAGGAGGTCGCCCGCAGGGCCGGGACCGCGCCGATGCCGACCCGGCGCCTCCTGGACGTCGTGGCGTCGCAGCGCTACCTCGTTCGGGAGGGCGACGCCTATGCGCTGACGCCTGCCGCCCGCCGCTGGCTGCTGGCCGGGAGTCCGGATTCGGTTCGCGACTACCTCCTGTGGCGGTACTACGAGTGGGAGTGGGTGTCCAGGCTGGAAGACCACGTTCGCACGGGTTCGTGCATGCTGGGCAGGCCGGAACTGGACGAGCAGGGCTGGGACACCTACCAGCGGGCCATGCGTGGGCTGGCCCGCCTGGGAGCGACCGAGATTGCCGCCCGGACGCCCTTCCCCCGAGGCGCATCGACGATGCTGGACATCGGCGGCGCGCACGGGTTCCTGTCGGTCGCCTTCTGTCGCCGCCACGCGGGCCTCAAGGCGGTGGTGCTGGAACTGCCCGAGGCGGTGCAGGCGTCGGCGCCGCTGCTGGCCGAGGAGGGCATGGGGGATCGCGTGGTCCACCGCGCTGGGGATGCGCTGGCGGACGACCTCGGCGAGGCCTGCTGGGACGTGGTCGTGACCTCCAGCGTGGTCCACCACTTCACGGCGGAGGAATGCGCCTCGCTGGCCCGCCGCGTGGCGCGTTCGCTGAAGGTCGGGGGGGTGTTCGCCGTGATCGACTTCAGCCGTCCCGACGTGCCGGGCGGCAAGGGCCAGACCTCGGCCCTGATGGACCTCTACTTCGGCATGACCAGCGTTTCGGGGGCGTGGAGCGCCGACCAGATCGCCGCGTGGCAACGGGACGCGGGCCTGGTTCCGCGGAAACCCCTCAAGCTGCGCCGCGGCGCCGGATCGGTGATCCAGGCGGCTGTGCGGCGGGCCTGAGGCAGGGTGCGCAGGTATTCGGTGGCGCCCTTCAGTCGTTCCGGATCCTGTGGAAGCGACCTTCCCGAAGGACGAAGCGATAGCGGGTCGTGGGCCTGGCATTCGGGGTTTCGGGGTGCAGCGGGTCGCCCGGCAGGACCACCATCGGCCCGTCAGCGGCGTCCACCAGCATCACGGGGTGCTGGACTCGCGGCGGGCCGCGGCGCGCCCAGGCGGCCAGCAGGCCGTCGATCCCCGCATTGTCGCCGGCGGTGCCGGCATCGAAGACCGCGGCCAGTCGCAACAGGGCGTCCAGCGTGGGCGGCGGCAGCGTGACTTCGCCGCCCGGCGCGTTGTTCGCGACGGCATCCCGAGGGCGGATCCAACGGAGGCCCGTCGTTTCGTTGTTCGGCGCGGCCTCCTGGCCGTCCGGGGACCGGGTCGCGAAGAACCATGTGTCGAAGCGCTTCGGAAGGCCCTCCGGGGTGACCCAGTGGGCGAAGGGCGCGAGGGCGTCGATCGCCGGCACCAGGCCTCGCGTCGCCAGCGCCGCATGCCAGGAAGCGGCCCCGTGCCGGGATGCCTCGGCCACGGCTGCCGCGGCTTCGGCGTCGGCCATGCGTCCGGCGCGGTCACGGGCCAGCAGCAGGCCCGTTTCCTCGGAAAGTTCGCGCACGGCGGCCAGGCAGGCCCCCCGGGCGACCGCGGTGTCCTCCAGCCCGAGGGTCCGGCCACATTCGTACGCCGCCAGCGAACCGCTCGGGGCCGTCATGTCCTCGGGATCCACCCGTCCACCGGGGAAGGCCCAGTCCCCGGGGACATGGCCGCCGGGCGGTCGCCGGATCAGCAGCACCTCGGGACCCGCCGGGCGCGGCCTGAGGACCACCACCGTGGACGCGAGGATCGGCGTCGCGATGGCGGGTCGCGGGGTCGGTTGCGTCTGTCCAGGGTCGGGCATCGCGCCTCCTGGCCGGGGCGGGACCTCACCGCAAGGCATGCAGGAGGACGACCCGGGGGAACGGAGCGATCCTGCCGCATGTGGGCAAGGAGGCGCAACCCCCTCTTTTCTGTTCAAGTGTACCGGGCGACGGGTCACATGCCGGGGCACTGCTCGGCGATCTCGACGGCCAGGCCCTTGTTGGCGTAGGCCCGCTTGAAGTGGGCAGCGAACTCGGCGGCCAGTCGATCGGCCCAGGCATCGTAGGCTCGAGGGTCGGACCACGTGGATCGCGGGCGCAGCACGGACAGGTCCGGGACGCCCGGGCAGGCCAGCGGAATCTGGAGGTGGAACCGGCGGTCCTCCTCGTAGGCCACGTTCTTCAGGGCGCCCGACAGGGCCGCGTTCACCATGCTGCGCGTCAGGCGGATGTCCATCCGACGCCCGATGCCGTAGGGGCCTCCGCCCCAGCCCGTGTTGACGAGGTACACGTCCGTGCCGTGGCGGTCGAGGCGCTCCCCCAGCATCGAGGCATACACGGACGGCAGCCGCGGCATGAAGGGCTCGCCGAAGAATCGGCTGAACGTGGACCCCGGCTCGGACACGCCCGTTTCGGTGCCGGCCAGCTTGCTGGTGTACCCCATCAGGAACCAGAGCATGGCCTGGGATCGAGTCAGGCGGGACACCGGGGGAAGCACGCCGTTGGCGTCGGCCGTCAGGAACAGGATCGTGCTCGGATGCCCGCCGGCGCCGCTTTCCTTGATGCTAGGCAGGGCCGACAACGGGTACGAGGCGCGCGAGTTCGGCGTCAGGCGCTCGTCGTCCAGATCGAAATGCCCGGACGGATACATCAGGGCGTTTTCGACGATCGAGCCGTGCCGCAGGGGATCGGCCTGGTGGAACACCGCGTGGTGGATCGCCGGCTCTCTCTCCGGGTCCAGGTGGATCAGTTTGGCATAGCAGCCGTATTCGAAATTGGCGACGCCGTTCGGGCCCCAGCCGTGCTCGTCGTCGCCGAGCAGGGCGCGGAGCGGGTCGGCCGACAGGGTGGTCTTGCCCGTGCCGGAAAGGCCCAGCATCAGCGCCGTGTGACCGTCCTTGCCCTCGTTGGCCGAGCAGTGCATCGGCAGGACGCCCCGGGCCGGCAGGTAGTAGTCCATCGCCGTGAAGGCCATCTTCTTCACGCTGCCCAGGTAGGCCGAGCCAATGACGATCCCCATGCGACGGTCGTAGTCGAAGGCCACGGCCATGCGGGACGTGCGCCCGGTCGCCGGATCGACGCGCAGGCGCCCTGCGTACCGGTCCGGATCCAGCCTGTCCCACGGCAGCGCAAGGATCGTGAACGGCTGATCGGCGAAGCAGCTTCTGGAAAGGTCCGGCGGGAGCGGGCGGAACATGTTGTCCGTGAACAGCGCGGTCAACGCCCGATCCGTCACGGTGGTCACCGGGAGGGCCCACGAGGGATCCGCTCCCAGGACGCGATGGGTCACCCAGATGGCGCCGCTTTTTCGCAGCATGGCGAGGGCGTCGGAGAACAGCATGTCGAACGTGGTGGGTTCGATCGCGACGTTGTTCGGCGAGTCCCAGTCGATCCCGGCCTCGCTTTCGGGGCGCCGGACCGTGACGGTGTCCTTGGGGCTGCGTCCCGTGGAAGCGGGGGGGGCCCAGGTTGCCAGGGCGCCGCAGGCCGACACGAACGCCTCACGGCGGGAGATGACGTCCTGGATGAGATCCTGCCGAGGCGGATCGCTCCGGACCGAGGCCTGGGAGGTTTCGAGGAAGCGTCGAACGACGTCCGCAGGTGACATGCCGTTCCTCCAATGAGGTGGAATCCTGCTTCTAGCACACGCGACCGGGGGGTCAAGGTTTCGCGCGGCCCGGCCACCATGGACAAGGCACAGCGCCGGTTATGATGCGCCGCGGCAGGCGTGATAGCATTCCGGCGACGCACCCATGCCCGGAGGTTCCCATGCGCCGGATTCCGTCGACGTGGACCGTCGTCGCTGTCGCCGCGAGCCTCCCGGGCCTGTCCCAGGCCGCGCCACAGGCCGGCGAGCCGAAGGACTGGGGACGGGCCCTCCGGAACAACGACAAGGAGGCCTTCGTCCACCTGGGCGAGGCCGGGGCGGACGAGCAGCCCTTCCTGCGGGAGGCCCTGCGTCACGTCGATGCCCCGTGGCGCATGGCGGCGGCCCAGCGGCTGGGGGACCTGCAGGCCCGGTGGGCCGCCGATCTCCTGCAGGCGCACTCCCAGGACCGCCATCCGGGCGTCGCGGTCGCGGCCCACCTCGCGTTGTGCCGGCTGGGCCTGGGCGGCGCGTTGAAGCCGTTCAAGACCCTCGTCTACCCGGGGGCCGACCTCGACAAGAAGGAAGCCGCGGGTGGCGCGATGGAATTCGTCCTGCTGTCGAAGGACGGCGCCCGCAATGTTTCCGGCTACTACGAAAGGGCCCTGGCCGACCTGGGCTGGGACCGTCTGCGGGGCCTCGGGGAGGCGGAAATGCCGCAGCACTGCAGGTCCCCGTGGGGCGGGGTGTACGGCCGCGGCCCGATATCCTTCCTGGTCGTCGTGTGCGGCGCGCCCACCCCGGGCGAACAGGCCATGATCCGCCTGAAGGTTCGCGAGGCGTCGGCCTCGAAGGTCCTGGGGGCTGCGCTGGAGCGAAGCCTGAAGGAACCCGGGGTGCGGTGATGGCGGACGGCTTGCTGTCGATGGAGGATCGCCCGACCGGGCATCTGCACCGGAAGTCCTTGTGCCTGCAAGCCAGGGGCCCCTCCTCTCGTTGACTTCGAAGGGGGGGCGTCGTCCAATGAAGCCTGTGGGTCCCGAGGAGGTAGCAGCCATGACGTTCCGGAAGACGTGGTCCCTGGTCGCCGGCCTGTCGGCGGCGGCAATCCTGGTGGCATGCGGCGCGGCGTTCATCGCCCCCGACGTGTCGCCCGACCTGGTGCGCATCGGCCAGTCCAAGTGGCCCGACGCGACGCAGGCGTCGCTGCAGCACGGGCATGACCTGTTCGTGGCGTCGTGCGGGAGGGGCGGTTTCTGCCACAAGCTGCCGACGCCGAAGAGCCGGACCGTGGAGCAGTGGAACCACATCATCATCAAGATGGCCAGGAACGCGAAGCTGGAAGACGAGCAGCGCGAAAGCGTGCTTCGGTTCATCCTGGCGACTCGCGACCTGCCGCCGGCGACCCCGCCGACGGCCAACTGACGCCCCGGCGGTCCGCTGGAAACCTGCGCCACTCCCGCCTGTCCCTCAGGATTGCTCGTGTCGATTGACGGGGCGGATCCCGCGGGTCGGCCCGGTGTAGAATTCCCATCCGTCGGAACCGGGAGGGCTCCCATGCGACCGAAGCATCCCGTCGCCCTGATCACGGGGGCATCCACTGGCATCGGGGCTGCAACGGCACGCGCCCTTGCGTCCGAGGGATACCACCTTGCCCTGGGGGCCCGCCGCGTCGCGGAGGTCCGAACCCTGGCCGAGGAACTGGGCGCCGAGCACGGCATCCGGACCTTTGCGAGCGCCCTGGACGTCCGTTCGACCGGGTCCGTGAAGACCTTCGTCGATGCCGCAGCGGCTTCGCTGGGGGCGATCCACATGGTGGTGAACAACGCGGGCCTTGCCCGGGGCGTCGATCCGATGGCGACCGTGCCGGAGTCGGTCTGGCGCGAGATGTTCGACACCAACGTCGATGGCGTGCTGCGGGTGACCCAGGCCACGCTGCCGTATGTGCGGGCTGCGGGATGGGGGCACGTGGTGTTCCTGGGCAGCACGGCCAGCCACGGCGTGTACGACGGCGGCTCGGCCTATTGCGGCACCAAGCACGCGGTCAAGGCGTTCTGCGAAACCCTGCGCCTGGAACTGTGCGGCGAACCCATCCGGGTCAGCACCGTGGACCCGGGGATGGTGGAAACCGAGTTCAGCGTGGTCCGCTATGGCAGCAAGGACAAGGCCGACGCGGTGTACCGCGGGATGACGCCCCTGCGGGCCGAGGACATCGCCGAATGCATCCGCTGGGTGCTGTCGCTGCCGGACCACGTGAACATCGACGAGATCATCGTGAAGCCCCGGGACCAGGCGGCGTTCACCCGGGTGCACCGCCGACCGCAGGTGTAGCCGGCCTCCCGGGGAGGGAGCGGCGAGGAGGCGACGTGGAATCGTTGAAGCGCAGGAAGGAGCGGGCTGCGACCATCGCAACGACGCTGGCGGAATGGTACCCGGGCTCGACGGGCACACCCCTGAACTGGCGCCAGCCCCTCGAACTGCTGCTGGCCACGATCCTGGCCGCCCAGGCGCGGGACGACACGGTGAACCTGGTCATGCCGAACCTGCTGGCGCGGTTCCCGGACGCGCGGGCGCTGGCTTCGGCTCCGTCCGAGGAGGTCGAATCCATCATCCGGACGACGGGCTTCTTCCGCGCCAAGGCCCGCTCCGTGCAGGCATGCTGCCGGCAACTGGTGGATCTTCACGGCGGCGAGGTGCCCCGGACGATGGAGGAACTGACCGCGCTGGCCGGCGTGGGGCGCAAGACCGCGAACGTCGTGCTGGGCAACTGCTTCGGGGTGCCCGGCATGGTGGTGGACACGCATGTCCTGCGCCTGTCGAAGCGGTGGGAGTTGACCGTCGAGGAGGACGCCGACAAGGTCGAATCCGACCTGTGCGACCTGCTCCCCCGGTCGGAGTGGACCGTCTTCAGCCACCGGGTGACGTGGTTCGGGCGCTCCTTCTGCACGGCCCGGAATCCGCGCTGCCCGGAGTGCCGCCTGCGGGATTCGTGCCCGTTCGGCCTGGCCGGCGGCACGTGATTCGTCCACGGGCCTGAAAAGAGGCTAGACTTCCGCCATGGATCCGTTCGACGCCCTCGACTTCAGCCTCGCTTCCGCCCGGCGGATGCTGATCCGCGAACGTGCGCGCGACCTGGGGGCCGTGGCGGCCATCGTGGGATCGACCTGCATGGCCTCCGCCGTGGGCCTGGCGGCGGTCACGCCCGACGCGGGCCCCCTGCGCCTCGCGCTGCTCGTGGGCCTCCTGGCCGGCGCGATCGGGATGGCGGCACACCTCCTGGTGGACCTTCCCCGCCGGCTGGCGCATCCCGAGCGGCTCGGCTGGGTGTTGCGACGGCGCGTTCCCGAGGTGGGATTCGGCATCGAGGCGGTCGCGGGCCTGCGTCCCCGGATGGACGACGGGGAGTCGTTTTCGCCGGATCTCCTGGCCGCCGAGGCGCGCCGGCTGACCGCCCTCCTGGCGGCGGCCTCGCCTGCCGTCCTGTGTCCTCCGGGCCGGGCCCGCCAGCGCATGGCGTGGGCCGTGGTCGTGGCGGTGCTGGCCCTCCTGGCGATGAGCGCCGTGCCCTGGTTCACGGCTCGCGGCGTCAGGAACCTCCTGGGACTGTCCGGGCGCTTCCCCGTGTCGTGGCTGGTCGGGCCTCCGACGTCGGTGGGCGTGCTCGCGTACGACCTTCGGACGACGGTGCTCCTCCCTTCGCCCTCCGGCGAGCCCGAGCGCGTTCCCGGCGACGAAAGCGGCGACATCACCGCTCCGGTCGGGGTTTCCGTCGAGGTCTCGGGACGCCTGTTCCGACCGGCCTCGACCGGGCATCTGGTCGTCCTGTCCGCCGATCGCGAAACCCGGGTGCCGCTGGAACTGGCCCCGGACGGGGCCTTCACGGCGACGTTCCCCGTGCGGGCTTCGGGCCGTTGGCACCTGTCGGTGGTGGTTCCTCCGGGCCTGGTGCTGGACGAGGAGGCGCGGCGCCGTCTGGTCGTCGCGGACCCGGATCCCCCGGTGGTGACGGTGGTCGCGCCGTCGCGCCTGGGCATCGCGCCGGGGGAATCGGCGGTCCTGCGCTGGCTGGTCGATTCCCCGAACGGCATCGCGGGCGTCGATGCGGTGTACAACTTCCCGCTGGAACCCGACCGCCCGCTGCTTCGCGTCCACCAGCGGGACGTCGCACCTGGATTGCGGCAGGCCTCGGGCGAACTGGTGTTCCTGATGCCGTCCGATGCCCTGGACCTGGGGGGCCGGGTCGACGTCGCCATCGAGGGCTTCGGGCGCCTGTCCCGTCGGCCCGACGGCACCGGGCGCAGTGGGCCCGTGCGCTTCTTCGTCGATGTCCCGTCCGTGCGCCGGCTGGTCCAGGTGGAAGGCTGGGAGCGGCTGGACGGCACGGCGGTGACGCTGCTGGGCGACCTGTTGGACCTTCCGGGGCCCGGAAATCCCGGGATTCCCACGGCGTCCCTCCAGACCCTCCGGAACCTGGCGGACCAGGTGCGCAAGGCAGCGACGGCTGCAACCATCGACAGCGACTCGGCCGCGATGCGACCCTTGCTGGAGCAGGCCGCCGGCGCGCTGGAGGAGGCGGGGCAGGGCGTCTCGATTCCGCGCGACCTGGCCCTGAAGCAGGTGGAACAGGCCGTCCTGGCCCTGGACGACGGCGTTGCGCGGGAGCGCCGGGCGCTGCTGTCGGGGTGGCTGTCGGACATCGAACGCTGGTCGGTCAGGCTGCGGGAGATCTCGGCGGGGCCCGGAACCTCGGGCGCGGCCGAGGAAGCCTCGCGGTTGCTGATCCGCGCCCGGCGGGCCCTGCGCCTGGTGGACGGGGCCTGGCGCCAGATGGAGGCCAGCGCCACGCTGGAGGGCGGTTCGGCCAGGCTGGCTCCGCGGCGGCTCGGTGAGACGGCCATCCTGGCCCGGGACGCGGTCCTGACGGCCGAGTCCAGCCGCGTGTCGGGCTGGGCGCCGCCGGCGGCCCTGCGGTCAGCGGCCGAAGCGCTGGCGAAAGTGGTCGCTTCCTGGCGTTCCGCGATGGATCAGCAATCGCTGGCCGGCACCCGCGATGCGGTGCTGCCGGCCGAGGTGGGTTCCAACCTTCGGCTGGCGGGGCGCCTGCAGCGCGAGGTGATGGATCGGACGGCCCAATCGGCGTTCGTGCTGAAGCGGCGGGCCGATGCCCTTGCCCAGGCGCGGGCGCCCGACATCCGGGCGATGGAGAGCCGCGTCGATGAGGCCCGTGAGCTGCTGGGAAGGCCCGAAGTGGGTCGCCTGGATCGATACGATGCCGAGGACGTGGTCCGGTTGATGACCGACGTGGCGAACCTTGCGGATCTGCTCGCCGGGCGCGACCTGGAAACCGCGGCCAGGGTCGCCGAGGACGCCGCGGCCGGGGCGGCGCGGCTGGCCGGTGACCTGCGGGAGGAAGCGTCGTTCCGGGACGACACCCCGGGGGACCCCGGCGCGCTGCGGGCGGTGTCCTCCCGGATGGCGCATGCCGCCCCGCCCCTGGCCGAGGTCGCAAGGACGCTGTCGGCCTGGCGGCGGGATCGTTCGGCCTTGATCGAATCCGGGGATCGTTCGGATCTCCTGGATCAGAAGAAGGTCCAGGAGCGGGCGCTCGCGGCGGCGACCCGCGTGGCCGAGGCCATGCGGCGTGCTGCGGGGGGGGAAGCGGGCGAGGCGGCGGGCGTGGCCGTGTCGGCACGGCGCAACATGGAAGAGGCGTCCCGGCGCCTGGCCGAGTGGAACCCGGCGGCGGCAGAAGCCCACCAGCGCCAGGCGATCCAGGATCTGAACCGCCTTCGGCACTTGCTGGAACGCGGGTCGATGGAACTTGCGCGCCGCCTCACGGACCGGGACGATCCGGAGGAACTGACGCTGCCTCCACCGCCGTCCCGGCGGGCGTCCGACGACCTGGAGCGGGCGGTTCGCGGGCATCTGGCAGCGCCGATTCCCGATGCGTTCGCAGACCTGGTTCGCCAGTACTACGAGGCGATCCTCAAGCCCTGATGCACTGCGGCCGCCGGGGAGTCACGCGGTCAATCCGCGACGGCGATCGCGTCGATTTCCACGCGGCCCCCGCGCGGCAGCGCGGCGATCTGCACGGTGGCGCGGGCCGGCCGGTGCTCGCCGAAGAACTCGGCGTAGACCGCGTTGACGACCCCGAAATCGGCCAGATCGACCAGGAAGATCGTGGTCCGCGCGACGTTCCAACGGTCCATCCCGCCCGCGGTCAGAACGCCGTCCAGGTTCTGCAGGGCGCGTCGCGCCTCGGCCTCGACGCCGCCGGGGACCATGCCGCCGGTGTCGGGATCCAGGCCCAACTGCCCCGACAGGAACAGCATCCGGGCGGGCCGGCATTCGACGGCCTGGGCGTAGGGCCCGATGGCCTTGGGGGCGGCTGCGGTATCGACGAACGTGAGGCTGGGCATGATGCGGCTCCATGGTTCGGGTTGGGTTCGGCCCGGCACGGCGAACCTCAGGGTTCGCTGGTGCCCGTGCGGCCGTAGACGTCCTCCAGGCGGACGACGTCCTCCAGTTCCGGCGTCGATGTTTCGATGATGTCCACGTCCCCGTCGTCGGGGGCGATGTACCGGTGGATGGTCCCCGGGATGGTCCGGTAGCCTTGGCCGGCGGTCACTTCGACGCGCTCCACCGCCTCGGCCGGGCCGATCTCGAGGATCAGCGTCCCGTTCAGCACGTACACCGTTTCATCCTTGACGCGGTGGAACTGCCGGGAAAGGAGGTGGCCTCGGTCGATGTGCAGGATCTTGCCCACGTACCGGTCCGTGTGAGCCAGGATCAGTTCGTAGCCCCAGGGTTTGTCGATGCGTCGGGGGGTCGTCAGCGGGATCATGGTACCTCCACCGCAATGGCGTTTTCGTGCTCGCGCAGGTTGAACCTGGCGGCGAACGACTGTGCCGCTGCCAAGGCCTGGAAACGTCCCAGGCGGATCCGGAACCACGTGGTCCCGGATGCATCCGTGAAAGGAACGACGCGGGCCGTGTAGCCCCGGCCCTTCAACGCAACAACATACTCCTTGGCCCCCGCCTCGTCCCGGAATGCCCGCGCCTGCACCGCCCAGGTGCCGGGCGCGGCGGCGGCCTTCACCGGTGACGCCTTGACCGGGGCGGCAGCCGGCGCGCCAGCGTCCTTCGCGGGGTGCGGCGACGGGGTCGGCGCGGCTGCCACGGGGGGCGCCGGGACAGGCGGTTCGGCGGCCGGCGCCGAGGCCGTCGTGG
>CAIOFV010000036.1 GCA_903857665.1 uncultured Myxococcales bacterium | reverse complement strand
CCTGTCGGTCGCCGGCCTCGACGACGGTAAGCTCTGGCTCTGCCGGACCCTTCTGGACGGTGCCCGCGTGCCCAGGACCGAGCCCGGGAGCGGCCTGCCGATCGGGAACCTGACCAGCCAGGTGTGGGCCAACGTGTACCTGGACGTGCTGGATCAGCACGTGACCCGCGACCTTCGGTGCGGAGCATGGGTCAGGTACATGGACGACCTGGCGGCGTTTTCGCACCGCAAGGACGCGCTATGGCGGCTGGCCGCGGACGTGCGGCGGTTCTGCGCCGACGTCCTGCGCCTGGAGGTCAAGGACGAGGCCACGGTTGTCGCGCCCGTGACCGAGGGCGTCCCGTGGCTCGGGTTCCGGGTATTCCCGGGCCTGGTGCGCGTGGACGGGGAGGGCCGGCGGCGGTTCCAGCGGAAGCTCGCCGCGTGCGTTCGTCGGTCAGCGATGGGGCCCGACGCCGAGACCGCCGAGGTGGACCGTGGCGGCAGCCTGTGCGGGCACGTCCGACTCGGGAACTCGCTGGCCTTGCGGCGAATGACGCTGGCGAGGCTTGACTTGGTGCCCACGGGGGTGTGAGCATCGGCCTCGGCACCCGGGGCGACGGCTCCGACCGCGTCAAACGGGGCGGCAGCTTCGACAACGACGCTGCCGACCTGCGCGCGTCCGACCGGGACGACGACGACCCGTCGGACGACGACGACAACGACGGCGCCCGCTGTTGCAGCTCAAGGAACGGCCAGATGGACGGTCTCCACGGACGCCGTCCCCGCGCACAAGGTCCTTGACCAGTCCCCGGGATGCCGGGCCGGCGGATGCCGGACGAACAGTGCCCCGGCCGCGCCGGGGGGGGCTTGACGGTCTTCCCGGCGCGGCCAATCCGACATTCGCAGGGCGCGACCGAACGTGCGACAGGCGACGATGCGATCGGGCGCTGCGGCGCGAAATCAGGCACGGACCGGTGCCGAAGGCCTGCAGGCACCTGTCCTGTCCGCGGTGATATTTCGCCCCGGGGGGGCGCCGTGCACGCCGTGTTGCACTACCGGTTGCCGGTCCGCCTTGACGGCGCCGCGGACCCTCCATTATCGTTTGCGCCCTGGCAGGGAGGGCCCGATGCCGCGCCTGTTGATTGTGGACAACAGCATCCACGCCGACCTGTACAACCCCGTGACGCACTGGTCCCGCGCGACCGCCGTGGATTCCGTGACCTTTCGCCCGCCGCGCGGCGAACGCGTCCCGTCGCTGGACGCCGTCACGCACGTGCTGGTGACCGGCAGCGAGGCGTCCATCAACGGCGACGACCCGTGGATCCTCTCGACCTGCGAGCTGGTGCGTGACATCGCGGCGCGCGGCCTCCCGGTGCTGGGCAGCTGCTTCGGCCACCAGCTGGTCGTGCGCGCGCTGTCGGGCCGGGAGTTCGTTCGCGCATCGCCGACCCCGGAATTCGGGTGGGTGGAGGTCACGCGCACGCCTGCGGGCGACCGGGACCCCGTGGCGTCAAGGCTGCCGTCGCCGTTCTTCGCGTTCTCGGCGCACTTCGACGAGGTCTGGCCGCTGCCCGCGGACTGGGATTCGCTGGCGCGTTCCGCCCGCTGCGACCACGCCATCGTGAAGTGGCGCAACGGTCCCGTCTGGGGCGTGCAGCATCACCCGGAAATCTCGGTGGACGAGGGCGTCCACCTGATCGACGGCGAGATGCGCGTGATGCCGGACAAGTGCGAGACCATCCTGGCTGCCTACCAGCGCGAGCCGCGCGATTCCCTCGTCACGCGCGCGCTGCTTGCGGCCTTCCTGGCCCTCTGACCTCGGACCTCGGACCTCAGACCTCGGACGTCAGACGTCCTCACGCCTTTGTCTTGAAGTCCTTCCCGAGCCAGTTGCGGGCCAGCACCAGCATCACGGTCGACGACATCGCGATCAGGCCGTAGATGAACCACATCTTCTCGGTGTGCAGCGATTCGACGGGCACGTCCTTCGGGCAGAAGTTGACCAGGAACCAGCCGCTGTACAGGCTGGTGATCACCTTGGTCAGGAACCACGGGAACTGCGCGACGCCCATGTACGCACCGGTCCGCCCCTCGGGCGCGATCTCGGCCGCGTACTGCAGGAAGCGCGGCTGCCACATCGCCTCGCCGACGGTCATCAGCACCAGGTAGCCCAGCAGCGTCCAGAACGACGCCCCGAGCGCCAGCAGGAACGTCGGGACCGCCATCACGAACGTGCCCGCGACCATCATGCTGTAGACCTTCCGCTTCTGCGTCAGCGCCGCGACGATGGGCACCAGGATGAAGATCAGGATCGGGTTGAAGTTGGTCGCGACCTCGAAGTTCTTGCCCAGCCAGGTGCCCGCGTACGCGCGTTCGACGTACATCGGCAGCGTCAGCCAGTTGTGCGCGAACAGCGTCTGGACGGGGATCAGGCAGAACACGAAGAACGCGAACTTCTTGTCGGCCAGCGGGTGGTTCTTCAGCCAACGCCACAGGCTGAACGGCCCCGTGACCACCGGCTCCACGAGGCCGGCCGCCGGCGCGGCTGCCGGTGCTGCGGGTTCGGCCGCCGCCAGCGCCGCCTTGGCCTTCGCCGTCGCGTCGGCGACCACCTTGCGCGTCAGGATGATCGACGTGACAATCAGGCCGAACAGCGTGATGCCCGTGTAGACCCAGTACGTGCCCGCGATCCCCAGCCCGGCGTATTCCTTGTCGCGCAGCAGGAACGCGAACGTGGGCAGCCAGCCGCCCAGGTTCATCAGCGCGTACAGCATCGCGTAGCCCATCCCCGCGGTCTTGGGCGTCGTGAACTGCCGCACGGCCGCGTAGGCCGCCGGCTGGTACATGCCGTACCCGATCACGATCAGCAGGATCCCGCCCATCGCGATCAGGTGGACCGGCGAGCCCAGGCCGGCCGCGCCCAGTCCCAGCGCCGGCCCCAGCGCCATCAGCGCCCGCCCGCCAAGCATCAGCACCAGCGCCCCCAGCAGCGCGACCCGGACCCCGTGCTTGTCGGCCACGCCGCCGAACAGGAACATGCTGAACGTGATGCCATACGTCAGCACGCCGACCATCCAGCCGGCCTCGACGTCGCCCAGCCCGACCGATTCGTTGAAGTACATCGCCAGGTAGCCCAGCATCCCGAAGTAGACCAGCCCCTCCAGGAAGTAGGTCACGTTGATGCCCCACAGCGCGCGCGGCGCGTGGACCAGGTCGATGAAGGGCTGGGTCATCTCGCGCAGGGGGCTCGGGGTCGGCTCCGGGGTCGCGGTCGGTTCGCTCATCGTGGGTCTCCCTGGCCTGTCGCCGGGGCCGATTCTAGCGTGGAAAGACGCCGATGGACGCAATTCCTTGGGTTCGTCGGGCCGCACCCCGGCGTGCTATCATGGCCGGGTCCGTGGAGCCCCCCGCGATGATGCCGTTCCGCGCCACGTTTCCCGCCCGTCGCGTGGTCACCGCGATCCTGATCGTGCTGGGCATCGTCGCCGGCGGGAGCGTGGGGTACTACGTGCTGGGGGGCGGCGCCTGGACGTGGTCGGACTGCATCTACATGGTCGCGACGACGGTCTCGACGGTCGGGTTCCGCGAGGTGATCCCGGTCGGCAGCGACAATGGCCTCCGCGCGTACACGATCCTGCTGATCTTTGCGGGCGGCGGGTCGATGCTGTACCTGCTGTCCATCATCACGGCGTTCCTGGTCGAAGGCGACCTGAACGTGTACATCCGGAGGCGCAGGATGGAAAAGGAGATCGAGCGGCTGCGCGGGCACTACCTGGTCTGCGGGCTGGGCCGGAACGGCGAGCAGGCGGCCGAGCGGCTGCTGGCGGCGGGACGAGGCGTCGTGGTCATCGACCACACCGAGGCGAGGATCCGCGCGTTCATGGACTCGACCGGCCTGCGCCCGCCGTTCGTCATCGGGGACGCGACCGACGAGGACGTGCTGACGCGGGCGGGCTTGGCGCACGCCGCCGGGATGATCGCGTCGCTGCCGGAAGACCAGGACAACCTGATGGCCATCCTGTCGGCGCGCCAGGTGAACAAGACCGCGCGCATCGTGGGCAAGAGCAACGAGAAGCGGTCGCGCCACAAGTTCCTGCTGGTCGGGGCCGACGCGGTGGTCTCGCCGCAGGCCATCGGCGGGCGGCGCCTGTTCACCGAGATGCTTCGCCCGGGCGTGACGGGGTTCCTGGACTCCGTGCTGGACAAGGCGGAGGAAGACCTGGGCATGGACGAGATCGAGGTCGGCGAGGGGTCGCCGCTGCTGGGGAAGCGCCTGGCCGACTCCGAGATCCGGCAGCGGACGAACCTGCTGGTCGTCGGGTTCCGCGACGACGTGACCCGGAAATTCACCTACAACCCGGGGTCGGACTGGGTGATCAAGAGCGGGGTCACCCTCATCGTTCTAGGGCCTGCGCCCTCCATCGAGGAACTGCGCAGGATGGTTGCGGGCGCCTGATCGTCGCCGAAGGCCCGCGAAACCTCGTGATGCCGCCTGTCGGAAACGCGAAACCCAGGCTGGAGGCCTGTCCGCGGCGTGTCCGCGGCCGCTTGCGGCGGAGCGACAAGGGCGCGGGCCTGTCGGAAACCTGTGCATTGTTCTGGGGCGGAAAATCGTGCGTTTGCAACCTGCGGAAATTCCAGGAAACCAAAAGATTTTTCTTTGGGGTATTGACGCGGATCCGTCGCGGGTCTATTCTCGGAAATGGACCTGGGGATTGGCGGACCGCTGGTCCGACACCCCTCGCTCTTTCGGGCAACCGATGGATCGACGGGAAGAGGACACAAACCTCGAAGAGGCCGGCAGCCTCGGGAGAGGCAAGCCAACGACCCTTGATCTTTGACACTTTGGAGTTCAGGGAACAGCACCCAGAACGGGAGCTTACCCCAAGTACCGAGAGGAGAGCTCGGTTCGGAAGGTTATCGGAGGAGGCCGTCAGGCCCGTGATCCCGATGGACACCGGATCCCGCGAACGGAAACCGGCCGCAAGGACAGGTCCGATCGATGGAACAGGCTCAAGGCAAGGGACGGGGAAGGCCCCAGGGAGGCGGAAACCCAGGAGAGCCAGGACGCATTCCGAAATGGGGAAACCCATCGGATGCAGTCCCAACCGGCAGAGGGATGAAACCCCTGAAGCGAGGCCCGGACGCGTGAAAACGTGTCTGGCCGGTGTACGTCGGATTCGGGGCAACCCGGACCTCGGCCTGCGCCGGGCACAGCCAATCGCACGAGGGGAGGCAATCGTCGAGAGACGATTCGATCTTTGCCAGGTGATGCTCTGAAGGGGGAACCCCACGAGCGCGCCCGTTTGAAACACAACGGGGAGATTGTCGAGGGAGCAAGGCGTCGAAGCGGGCCGGAACCGCAAGGACGCAACATGACCCGGGGGGCGGAAGCCCCGGGGTTGGTGGCTCTCGGCAGTTGGGTTGCGCTGAAGGGGAAGAAACCTCGAGAGAGCGGAGCGCAGGAAGCACGCCGAAAGGCGGTGATCGTGCGCGGGAATGCTCGGGTAACACTCTGGAGCGGAGCTGAAGCCTGTGGAAGGGACTCGAACCGGGTTAAACCGGGGGAGCCCCGTGTCTGTAAACCGCAAGGTGGTCCAACCACGAAGCGGGGAGCGCCAAACCAATACGGCGCAAGGACACGGGGATTGACTTCGCGAGGCAGGCAGACCGCATGAGAGGAGGCCGAGGCGTGGCGACACGCGATCGGCAGCTCGAGATATTCCGTAAACGCTCTGCGGAGGGCAACAGCTATTCCTGATCTCCAGGTCCACAACTACGGCGAGCGCAAGCTCGCCGTTTTTGTTTAACCCGCCGGGCGCGGCTTCCCTGCCGCGCCATCGATGGGCCATGCCTGCGCCTTTTCCCCGACCTGCGCTACAATCCCCCCGGCCACGCAGGAGTCCCCGATGCGCCGCTTCCTCGTCCT
>CAIOFV010000035.1 GCA_903857665.1 uncultured Myxococcales bacterium | reverse complement strand
CAGCCGGTGCAGGCGCCGCAGCCGGCCGAAGGGGCAGGGCGCTCGACGTCCTGCATCACCTCGGCGTCAGTCAGCACGACGCCCAGGAACACGAACGAGCCGAACCTCGGGTGGACCAGCAGCCCGTGACGGCCGATGAATCCCAGGCCCGCCGCGGCCGCGTACGCCTTTTCCAGCACCGGGCCGGTATCGACGTAGGCGCGGGTGAGGGTTCCGGTGCGGGCCTCGATGCCCGCCGCGAACCGCGCCACCGCGTCGCCCACGGGTCGGTGGTAGTCCGGGCACCAGGCGAAACGCGACACGAAGCCCGAGCCTGCGGGGCGCGCCGCGACGCCAGGGTGAGGGCCGCCGTAGGCCATGCAGGCCGCGATGACGGTGCGGACCCCGGGCAGCACCAGGCTGGGGTCGAGGCGCTTCGCCAGGCCCCGGGCCAGGTACGACAACTCGGGCGGGTAGGCGGACAGACGCTGCCGGAGGTCGGCGGCATCGACCGGGACGGGGAACGCCAGGGTCGCTGCGGCGTCGTCCAGGCCGCACTCCAGCGCCAGTTCAACGAGGTCCGAAGCCGGGATTGCCGCACCCATTCCCCGGCATTATACTCGCGCCCCGATCGGGCCGGGGGTCTCGCTTGCTGAGGGTGGTCGAGGGCATCCGGATCGACGCGCGGTCGCTGGGCGGAATCGCCACGACCATCGCGTTCCCGGAGTGGTCCCTGTGCATCGACCTGGGCGTGACCACGCAGGCGGCCCTGCGGTGCGACACGGTGGCGTTCACGCACGCGCACGCCGACCACGTGTCGGGGCTGAACCAGTACCTGGGCGTCCGCCGGCTGTACGGCATGCGGCCGCCGCGCCTGATCGCGTCGTCGGCCATCGCCGCGCCCCTGCAGCGGCTGGTGGACGCGATGGGCGAATTGCAGGGCCGTCCCTTCGAGTCCGTGGTCGAGGGCGTGGAGCCGGGCGGCGACATCGAGGTCGGCCGCGGGCTGTACCTGCGCCCGTTCCCGGTGGTGCACCAGGCCCACTCGGTGGGCTGGTCCGTGGTGCGTCGCGTGGTCAAGCTGCGGCCCGAGCACGCGGGGCTGGCGGGGGGGGACATCGCCCGCCGGAAGTCCGAAGGGGCGACGGACCTGTTCGACGAGATCGACGACCCGCTGATCGCGGTGACCGGGGACACGCAGGCCGAGGGGCTGGATCTGTCGCCCTGGTGGGTGCGACGGGCCCGGGTGCTGATGATCGAAACGACGTTCCTGGACGACGAGCGGCGGGACTCGAACGCCGCCAAGGTGGGCCGGCACATGCACCTGGACGACCTGCCCGCGCTGTTGGCGGGCGTCGAGTCGCGGGCGGTGGTGCTGTACCACGTCAGCCAGGTGTACCGGCCCGACGAGGTGGAAGCCGCGATCCGGGGGCGCATCCCCGAGGCGTGGCAGAATCGCGTGCACGTGGTGGTGCCGGGCGACGGCGAGCGGTTGTGACGACGGGTCGGCAGGCGGAAGCCGGGTCCGGCCGGGGAGGGCGCGCGTGGAGTTCATCGGGGTCCGACGGTTCCTGCGTGCGCACCTGACGTTCGAGCAGCGCCGCGTGATCAAGTTCCTGGTCGTGGGCACATCGGGCGTTCCGGTGAACCTGGGCGTCGTCTGGTTGTGCACGGTGATGCTGGCGCCGGCGCTGTTCGCGGGGCTGCGCGGCTGGGCGGCGGACGCGTTCGGGGTGCCCGCGCTGACCGAAACCGGGGTGCGGGACATCGTCGCCTACGGGCTGGGCATCGTCGTGTCGATCTTCACCAACTACCTGCTGAACAACTCGTGGACCTGGGGCGACCGCGTCGCGGGCAGCGGCGCCGGTTCGTTCTTCCACCGGCTGGCGAAGTTCTACCTGGTGTCGTCGGTGGCGGCGGTGGTCCAACTGGGCACGTCGTCCGTGGTGTCGGCCGCAGTGCGGGGCAACGAGTTCTTCAACGCGTCCATCAGCGGCGACTACCGCGTGTACCACGCGTTCGCGCCGATGATGGGGATCCTGGCCGGCCTGGCCATCAACTTCGTCGTCAACAACCTGTGGACGTTTCGGAAGAAGAAGGAAGACTAGCGTCTACGCCTCGACACCCGCCTCGCGCGCCCTCGCGCGGAACTCCTCGGGGGTGTCCACGGACTTCATCGTCGCGAGGTCCAGGAACACCAGCACCGTGGTGCCGATCGCCAGCTGCGCCTGGTCCGACGCGCGCCGGAACAGGTACTCCAGCGTGAAGGTCCGCCGGCCCACCGCAACCAGGCGGGTGCCGATCTCGATGGTGTCGCGCAGGTGCGCCGGGGCCGTGTACCGGATGTGCACCTCGCCCACCAGGTAGGGCATCCGCTTGTAGGCGCCGTGGCCCAGCCAGTCGTCCCAGAGGTCGCCGCGGGCCTGCTCCATGTAGGACAGGTACACCGCGTTGTTGACGTGGCCCATCATGTCCACGTCGCGGAACGGCACCTTGATGCGGGTCAGCCACTGGGTTTCCACGTCGGTCTCCGTCCCGGGCATGGCGATCCTTGGGCCTGCGCGCCCCGTCTGCAAGGGCCTCCATGGCGAAATCGGACTGTGGTAGTCTTGCGCAGGCTTTTTCCGGGGGACCCCATGAAGACCCGCATCACCGAATTGTTCGGCATCCGGCACCCGATCCTGCTGTCGGGAATGTCGTGGATCAGCGTGCCCGAGATGGTCGCCGCGGTATCGAACGCGGGCGGGCTGGGGATCCTGGCCACGGGCGTCTACAGCACGTCCCAGACCCGGGCGGCGGTGCGGCGCATCCGCGAACTGACCGACAAGCCGTTCGCGGCCAACGTGACGCTGTACTTCCCCGGCGCGCACGAAAACGCCCGGGTGCTGCTGGAGGAAAAGGTCCCCGTCATCAACATCTCGATGGGCAAGGGCGACAAGATTGCGGCCGCGTGCCACGCCTACGGCGGCAAGGTCATCGGCACCGTCGTCAACGTCAAGCACGCCAAGGCGGCCGAGGCTTGGGCCGACGCGCTGCTGGTCACCGGGCACGAGGCGGCCGCGCACGGCGGCGACGTTACCACGCTGGTGCTGGTTCCGGCGATCGCCGACGCCGTGAAGATTCCGGTCATCGCGGCGGGCGGCTTCGCGGACGGGCGCGGGCTGGCGGCGGCGCTGGCGCTGGGCGCGGAAGGCATCGCACTGGGCACGCGCCTGATGATGACGAAGGACAGCCCGATCAACGACGCCTGCAAGGTGCTGGCGCTGGACAAGGGCATCGCGGACACGGTGTACACCACGCGGTTCGACGGGCAGCCCTGCCGCATCCTGGTGTCGAAGGGGTCCAAGAAAGCGATCCGTCGCGGGCTGGACCTGCCGCGGGCGTTCGTCAACTCGCGCCAGATCGCCAAGATGATGGGCATGCCCTGGGGCAAGCTGGCCATCGGCGTCACCGCGTCGGGCTGGAAGAACGTGAAGCAGTTGTCGTTCCTGGCCAACGCCTTCAAGGCCTTCCAGGTGTCGACGCTGGAAGGCGACGTGGACAAGGGCGTGCTGCCGCTGGGCCAGGTGGTGGGCCTGATCCACGACCTCCCGACCGTGGCCGACGTGCTGGACCGGATCGTCCACGAGGTCGACGCGGCCCGCCAGCGGATCGATGCGGCGGTGGCGGGAACCCCGGCCGCGACTGCGGCGCCGGCAGACCCCGTGGCCGCTTCCTGACCTGTCGTTGCCGGTTTGCGCCCGGAAGCCATCCCGGCGCGATCCCTACACCACCCGCGACTGACCGTTCCCGCGTCTTGACCTCCGCCCCGGCCCTCCGCTATCCTCCCGGCGCGTTGTGACCTCGCCGGAGTGGTGGAACTGGTAGACGCGCGGGACTCAAAATCCCGTATCCGCAAGGGTGTGAGGGTTCAAGTCCCTCCTCCGGCACCCAAGAGATTCGATGCGTTGACACCTGTCTGGACACTTGTCTGACATGCCGCTGTTAGCCCGAAATGGCCCCCGAAAGCCGCGACTTTGGCAAAGAATTGGAACAGTCTTGCCTACTGGCGGGACACGAAGATCGCGGTCGTCCTGTCCAACCGGTCCAGGAACTTCAGCCGGGTCGTTGCCCAGGCCGCGGAGGTCATGAAGGCCCACCCGAGGTAAAGCCGGAGCCTGGACTACCCGCAGGACTTCGGCAGCCAGGCCGTCCTGACCCACCCGAACGACCCCGCCCGCGAATTGAACCTGACCGTCCTGGCCTTCGACGTGCCGACGGTCGACCCGCGGGCCCCGTTGGGCGCCAGCCAGCCAGCAGGTGCTCCCCGCATCTGACGGTCCTCCGCGATCAGCCGGCCGAGCACTTCGTGTGGACGATCTGCCTGCACGCCCCTGTGTCCGGGCGGCCGACAGTGCGCTCAAGGCCGAGGGCCGTCTGGATTTGTTCACGCCGCAGACCCTTCCATGTCTTGACTTGTTCCGAGCATATGCGCACTATTCTCCCCGGCGCACATTGCGTCGAAGTGGGAGGGCCGGATGAACGTGACGAGGCGGATCGTGGTTGCGGCGGCGGATGAACTGGGGCTCGACGGGATGGTCAGTCCCCATTTCGGCCACAGTCCGGCGGTGGTCGTTGTGGACGTGGCGGACGGGCAGATTAGGGAGTCGCGGGTCGTTCCCACGTTGGCCGGGGACGGCGAGCACCAGTGCGGCATGCCGACCTTCATCGCGCGCCTGAAGGCGGACGTCGTGGTCGCGGGTGGCATGGGGCCGGGCGCCATCCAGGCGCTGGCCGGCGCCGGGATCGTGGTTGCCACCGGTGCATCGGGTCCGATCCGGGACGCAGTGGCGAAATACCTGCAGGGCGACCTGGGAAGCGTCGCGACGTGCGGGGATGGGCATGGTCACGGGTGCCACGGCCACGGGCACTGATCGGCTGCCCGTCGCATTCAACCTGTAACGTTCCTGCCGCAGTCGAAGACCTGACGTTCCAGGGTCGGGCCGACCAGGCTTGACCCGGAGCGGGTTCTTGGCAGATGCTCAAAGCCACAGGTTTCGGGGGGGGCCTCCGGGATTCCGACGCTGGCTCTTCATGAACAGGAGGTTGGAATGAGGACGGCATCCAGTATCCGGACGATCCTCTCGCTCCTGTTCGTCTTGGCGGCGTGCTCTCGTACCCCAGACACGCCTCCGGCGGTGGTGCCGGTGTCCTCTTCCGCTACCTCACCAAGCGCTGCGAAGCAGGGCCTGGACGATCGCGGGCACTTGCGGATTTCCACCGAGGACCGCTGCCCGGTGTGCGCGATGCCGGTGTCCGAGCACGCGAAGTTCGCGTCGGCCGTCGAGCTGCGCGATGGCCGCACATTCTACTTCTGCGGGACGGGCTGCATGATCCGCTCCTGGATGCATCCCGACATCTACCTGCACGCGGGACGGGCGGACCTGCGGCGGGCCGTGACACGCGACTACTTCGCGGGCGAGCCGCTGGATGCCAGCGAGGCCGTCTTCATCGCCGGTTCGGACGTGGTCGGCCCGATGGGGCCCGCACTGGTTCCCTTGCGGACCGAGGAGGACGTGCGGACGTTCACCGACCGTCATGGCGGGAAGACGACGTTCCGGTTGGCCGACATGGATGATGCTCGCTGGGAGGCGGTGACCGGGAAGAAGGCGCTGCCTGTGGAAGTCGCCCCGTAGCAGGGAGGGCCAGGATGCCGCCGGGCCTGCGATGGGCAAAAGCATGGCTTGTGGCCTGCGTCGTTTTCGTCCTGCTGGGGATTGCCGCATTGGGGTTCGGTGGACGGTTGCAGGTGGACGAGCGACTTGACGTGCGTACGGGCCTGGTGCGGGCGCTCGGGCTTTCCACACTGGCGCTGGAGCCTGCGGCGACACGGCTGCGAGCACCGGAAGGTGCCCCGAACATCGACCGGCGCTTCACGCCCGCGGTGCCCGATCCCGGGTCCTCCGGTGAAGGGCGGGGTGGGCAGCCATGAGCCGATTCCTGCCTCCGATCCTCCTGTGGGCTTCGCGCGATGCGTTGCGACGACCCGGCGAAGTGCTGCTGATGTCGGTAGCCATGGCCGCGCTGGTCTTCGTCTCGGCCACCCCCCTGCTGGTCCTGCAGGGGCTCGCGACAACCGGCGACCGGGTCCTGGACGATTCACCCTCCCTCGTCCTCCGACGCACCGGCACGTCCGGTTTCGTTCCCGTCCCGGTCGACGCCGGGATCGCCGCGGCGAGGTCGGTACGGGGTGTCACGGCGGCGCGGCCTCGCGCGTGGGGGTTGGTGGCCGGCTCGGAGGCGTCCTGGATGATCGTCGGCGTGGACGAGATGACCGGGGAACTTCTGCGCGGACTCGACATTGCCGCGCCGGGGCCGGGTCAGGCCGTCGTGGGGACGGGGGCCCTGGCGGCACCCGGCATGACGCTGACCCTGGTGCCGGCGGGAGGCGGTCCGCCCGAAGTCCTCCGGGTGACGGCTTCCCTGCCGGACCGAAGCGACCTCGTGGGGCACGATCTGGTCCTCGTTGCATGGGACGATGCGGTCCGCCTTCTGGGACTTCCGCCGGGCACGGCGACCGACCTGGCGCTCGACGTGTTTCACGAAGGCGAGGAATCGGCGATCCGCCCCGACCTCGAGTCGGCGATGCCCTGGCCCGTTCGCATTGCGGGCCGCACCGACGAGCGGAAGTCGCTGGCGACGGCATTGGCCCGCCTGGGTGGTGTCGCTTCGATGGTACTGGCGCCTGCCGTGCTCGGGCTGGTACTGCTGGTTCTGGCCGGGGCGCGGGACGGGACCGGCCGGCGGAAGGAGGTGGGACTGCTGAAAGCAGTCGGATGGACCACGGGCGACCTGGTCCGCCTGCGGCTGCTGCGTGCGCTGGTGCTGGCCGTCCCGGGCATCGTCGCGGGGCTGGTGGCTGCGTTCGCGGTCGCGATCCGCCCGGGGCTTCCCGGGCTGGTCGCACCGTGGATGGGCTGGAAGGGCATCGGGCCACGGCTGTTCCTGGACGGCACGGGTGTGGTCACCGTGCTGGTCGGGGTGGCGGGGGCGGTTCTGGCACCCTGGCTGGTTGCGACGCTCTGGCCGATCCTGCGCGATTCGACGGAAGACCCCGCGGCCCTGCTGGAGGATGAGCCGTGAAGAAGGCCGGGCTGGTGCTGGACCGGGTTTCCGTCTGCCGATCGGGGGCGGATGCTCCCCATCCCACGCTGGATTGCGTGTCTGCCAGCTTCCCGCACGGTGCGGTCTCGGCGATTCTGGGTCCGACAGGCGTCGGCAAGAGCACGCTCCTCCATGTACTCGCCGCCCTTATCCGGCCGGACGAAGGACGGGTTTACGCGCACGGCGAACCGGTCTCTTCGTGGATCGCGGCGCATCGCGATCGGTGGCGTCGCCAGGTCGGTCTGGGGTTCCAGGTGCCGGTATTCCTGGACGGGCTGACCGTACTGGAAAACGTCATGGCCCCGCGTGTTCCGCTGGAGCCGGGCATGCGTGCGGCCGTGGACCAGGCTCGCGTGGCCCTGGAGGCCGCCGGGGCGATGCACCTCGCCGACCGGCATCTATCATCGATTTCCGGCGGCGAGCGCCAGCGCGTCGGCCTTGCGCGGGCGCTGGTCGGGTGTCCGCGATACCTTCTGCTGGACGAGCCGACGGCGCACCAGGATGACGCCGGGGTGCACATTGTTGTCGAGGCGTTCGAGGCCGCGGCGCGCAGGGGGGCCGTCGTCGTGGTCGCGACGCATGACCACCGCCTTTCGTTGGCGACCGACCTGGCGTGGCGCCTGGACGAGGGGCTCCTGGCGGAGGCGCGCTGATGCCGCATCCGCTTGTGCTGGCCGTGGTGGTGCTCGACAGCCTGTCGGTCCTGCTGATCCTGGCGGCGGGCCTGGATGCGCTGGGCGTCGTCCTGTCGTGGTCCCCGGGGGCCGCGACCCGGCAGCAGATCCGCCTGGAGCGCCGGGCGGAGTCCGCGGCTCTCCGTGCCGGATCTGCGACCTTCCTCTTCCTGGCTTCGTCCCTGGCATTCGTGCTGGCCGTTGCGTCGGTGCTTCCGGGGATCGTGCCGGGCGCCATGTGCGGGACCGGGGTGCTCCAGGCGATGCATGGTGCCGGCCCGCAGGCCTTCGTGCTTCGCATGGTGTCGCTGGCGGTGCTGGGCGCGTGGCACCTGCTGGACCGGTTGGACCGGACCCGCCCCGAGGCACCGCTGGCCTTGTCGTCCGCCAGGTTGCTGCTGCTGGCAATTCCACTGATGGTGGTTGCGGCCTGGCACACCGGGAAAGCCCTCCTGGGCCTGGACGGGCAGGCTCCGGTGGACTGCTGCTCCGTCACATACGATGGCGTCCGGGGTGCCGGGGCGGTGGACGATCCGGTCGGGCTCTGGCTCCTGCCCGCGGTACTGATCGGGGCGGCGGTCCTGGTCGCAGTCGCAGGAGCGATCCGGATGCTTCCCCGTCTTGCCCGCGGGCCCGCCGCAACCCTGCTCCTGGCGATCCTTGCGGCAGGTTGGACCCCTGCCGCCGCCGTGGTCCTGGTTCGGGACCTGTCAGCCTACCATTACGGTGTCCTGGCCCATCACTGCCCGTGGTGCCTGTTCGCGGGCCGGCACGGGGCCGTCGGCTACCCGCTGTTCGGCGCACTGGCCGTGGTGGCCCTTGACGCTGGCGCGGCCGTCGTGGCCTCGACGGTAGGTCGCCGGATACCGCAACTGAACGGACCAGCGTTTGCGCGCGTGCGGGTGGCGGCCTTGCGCATCGCGTTGGCAGTCATGGTGTTCCTTTTCATCGGGGCAGGACCGGCTCTCCTGTGGAGGATCCGGAACGGCGTGTGGATGGGGTGACGGGCGCGGCTCCATCCGGGCGGTGCATCAACCCCGCGGCACGAAAAGATGATCCGGAGCCAGCACCGCGACGACCGTTCCCCGTGCGCAGACCTCGTTCCCGGCGTGCAGCGTTTCCTCGACCACCACCTTCCGGCCGGTGACTTCCTTGACGCGGGCGCGCACCTCCAGGGTCACTCCCATGGGCGTGGGACGCAGGTAGTCGACGTGCAGCGAGGCCGTCAGGAATCGCAGGGGCGGTTCGCTGTCCATCGGGCGGTTCTGGGCCCGGTACATGGCCGCGGCGGCGGTGCCGGTGCCATGGCAGTCGATCAGCGAGGCGATCAGGCCCCCGTACACGTAGCCGGGAACCGCGATGTGCTGCGGTCCAGGGTCGTACCGGCAGACGGACTCGTCGCCCTCCCAGAAGCTGCGCACGTGCAGACCGGCGTCGTTCAGTCGGCCGCAGCCGTAGCACCACGCCACGTCGTCCGGGTAGAAGTCCTGGAACGCCTTGTCGTCCGGTGCCGGCAGGTTCGGTTCGGTTTTCGTCGGCACAGTCATCCTCCTGCAGTCGGCGGGATTGCCGACCGGGAAGATGCTAGCATATGCCCGATTTGCGAGGAACCTGGGGGAACCGGGGGACCTTTGGTGGCGGCCGTCGATATTGCAGTCCACCACGCTGGTGGTGAGGATGTCGCATGAAGAACCCGGATGACCTGGACGAGCGCGTCTCCGAATACCTGTTGAAGATCGAGCACGACCGCCAGGCGGGTTTCGACCGGCGGGCGGAGGCTGCGTCCGTGCTGAACGCCGCAACCGGTCTCTGCGGCCCGGTGCTCGACATCGGCGTCGGCAAGGGCAACCTCGCCATCGAGGTCGCGCGGCGCGGGTTCGATGTCGTCGGGGTGGACACGGACCCCGAGGCGCTCCGGCTCGCGCGGGCCCTGGCGGCAAGAGCGGGGGTGTCCGCGCGCCTCCGGCTGATCGAGGCGGACGCGGCCGCCCTGCCGTTCCAGGACGGGTCCTTCGGGGCCGTCGTGTCGATGAACGCGCTCCACCATCTGGCGACGGCCGAACCCGTTCTGGACAGCGTGGCCCGGGTGGTCCGGTCCGGCGGGCTCGTCGTCCTGACGGACCTGTCCGCCGCCGGCCTCGACTGGATCGGGAAGCGTCATCTGGAGGACAAGGGGGTTCCCCATCCGGTGGGGCTCGTCACGCTGGATGCGGCCCTGGCCGGGCTTGCAGGTCGGGGTCTGGAGGTCCGATGCGTCACCTTGACGCGGTGGGAGACGATCGCCGTCCTTCGGAAGCCGTCGCCGGTCATGGAGGTTGATAGCCAGGATGTTGCCGGGCACGCCCGTCAGAGCCTGTAGCTCGCGCCCACCTGCAGGACCTCGACCTCGGCGCGGGCTTCGCGTCGCAGGCGGTCGATCGCGTGGTCGCACGTGTCGTGTGCCGAAAGAAGAAGCCTCTGGACACCGGCCTCGTTCAGGGCGGCGATCAGGACGGTCAGATCCTCGTCGGTGACCCCGGCCCACCAGCACTTGCCCGTCCCGACGATCTGCTGGAACTGGATGCCGAGTCGCTGGATGCGCGACCCCGTGATCGGGAAATGCAGCCCGCCAACGACCGTGTGGACCTGCCCCGGATCCAGCCGGCGCACCATGGCCAGGATCGTCTGGATCGTGGGGTGGCCGCATCCCGTGACCACGACCAGCCCGCCGTCCTTGCGCTTCGCGACGATCGCCTGCTCCTCGGTCCATCCGGTCAGGCAGAGCATGCGCGCCAGGGGACCGGTGGTCGCGAGGCCCCCGGGCAGCAGGCAGGGCCCTTCGACCAGACGCACGTTCATGCCGGGCGCCTCCGCCGGTGCCGGCAGGAAGCACGGGGTCCCGGGCTTCGGCGCGAAGCCCTCCGGCCACTCGACCCGCCGGGCCCTCGCGGCGTGCATCCCGCCCATGTGGTCCAGGTGCAGGTGCGTGATCACGACACTGTCGATGCCCGCGGCCGAGAACCCGAGCCGGGAGACGTTGTGCAGGAGCGTGGGGGTCCCGGGGCCGAACCCCAGGTCCATCAGGGTCGTGCCCATCGGGGTGCGTATCGCGTAGGAAACGCCCGCGTCCCCGAGGAACCCTGCCTGGTGCTCGTGGTCGACCAGCACGGTCAGTTCAAGGTCGTCCAGCGACGGCAGCGCGAGCGGCTGGGCGTGCTCGATCCGTTCCTTGTTCGCCCGCAGCGCGCGGGCCCTGCCCGTGGCGAAGCGGCCCGTCTGCACGGCCAGCCAGGGGACCAGCGCCGGACTGGCCAGCGCCAGGGCCGGCCACCACGCGGGGTGGATTCGGAATCGCATGGACGCATCCTCCTACCGGGTGTCCCCGGGCTGCGGGCGCAGGGCAAGGATCGGATGGTGGTCCAGGGCCCGATCCTTGACCACCAGTGTCGTGACCGGGGCCCTGGCTTCCTGCTGCAGGATCAGGTCGTGGCCGATGCACAGCCCCATCTGGACGATCAGGTCCACCCCCCGCTCATCCAGCAGGCGGGCCTGGGCCACGGGGTTGCAGATGGCCGCGAACTTCTCCGGGTGGACCTTGGGCAGATCGATCTCGTCGTGGTCCACCGCCCCGACCCGGCAGCACACCAGTTCCGCTTCCAGTCCCTCGGCCACCAGGATCCGGGCGAGTGCCTGGGCCTCCTTGATCATCGAAACACAGAACGCCACGCCGATGCGCCGCATCCCCTGCGACCGGGCGAAGAAGACCAGTTCCTCGACCCGGGTCCGCAGGCGGCCGTCGGGCGTGTACGGGGCGTCATTCGCCGCCCGCATCAGGGCCTGGCGTTCCGGGGACACGTAGCCCGACACGTCCTTCGCCACGTCGGGATGCGTGGTCGTGGGGCAGTCCCGGGGCATCCGGACGTTCCCGCCCACGAAACTGGCGCGAGTCACGCAGTGCTGGCAACCGAAGGGAACCGGCTCGTTGCTGTCCGGGTCCATGGGACCTCCGAGGGGCGCGTCCGATGCTTCCGCTTCCGGGTCCTGATTGCTACAGCCCCGCCAGGGCCTGGTCAAGCGCCTGGATCAGATCCTCCACGTCCTCGATCCCGACCGAGATCCGGACCAGCCCGTCGGTGACCCCGCCCTTCAGGCGCTTGTCGCGAGGGACGCAGGCGTGGGTCATCGAGGCCGGGTGCTGGATCAAGGAATCGACGCAACCCAGGGACACGGCCAGCGTGAAGACCCGGATCGTGTTCATCAGCGTGCGGCCGGCGTCCAGGCCCCCGACGAGCTCGAACGACAGCATGCCCCCGAAGTCCTTCATCTGCCGCCGGGCCAGGTCGTGCTGGGGGTGCGATTCCAGGCCGGGGAAGTGCACCTTCGAGACGGCGGGGTGCTTTTCCAGGTGGCGGGCGATGGCCATCGCGTTGGAGCAGTGCCGATCCATGCGCAGGGGCAGCGTCTTGAGGCCCTGGTTCACCAGCCAGGCGTCGAACGGGCCCGGCGACGACCCGACGTCCTTGACCAGCTTGTACAGTTCGTCCTTCAGGCGGTCCACGGTCGTGGTCACCAGACCGGCGACCACGGTCCCGTGACCGCAGATGTACTTGGTGGCGCTGTGGACCACGACGTCGGCCCCCAGTTCCAGCGGGCGCTGGAGGTAGGGAGTTGCGAAGGTATTGTCCACGATAATCCGCGCGTCGGGGGTGATGGCGCGGACCACCCGGGACACGCCGGCGATGTCCGCCAACATCATGGTCGGGTTCATCGGCGTCTCGAAGAAGACCGCCTTGGCCGCGGGGTGGGCCTGCATCGCCGTCTGGACCGCGGCAAGGTCGGTGAAGTCGACCTCGATCGTCCGGATGCCCAGGCGCGACAGCACGTTCGAGCACAGGTGCTCGGTCGCCCCGTAGACCACGTTGCCCATCAGGATCTCGTCACCGGCCCCGGCGCAGGCCACCAGGGCCGCGTGGATGGCCGCCATTCCCGACGAGAACGCGACCGTGGACACCCGCAGTTCGGGATTCGCCAGCTTCACCCCGGCGCCTTCCAGGGCGTTGATCTTGGCCTCCAGGACCTTGACCGTCGGGTTCCCGAGGCGGGTGTAAATGTACGCATCCTCGGCCGCGCCCGAGAACGCCCGCGCGCCATCCTCTGCGGTCGCGAAGACGAACGTCGAACTCTGGTAGATGGGGTTCGTGTGGGACGGGGTGTGGGGCTGGCCGTAATGCTCCCCGGCATGCAGCGCCCGGGTGGCAAACCCGCAGTCCAGGCAGAACGCTTCCTTGTAGTCCGGCTTCTTGCTGTCTTCCATGAATCCTCCGCGCGTTGATCACCCGGGCGCGAGTGTTGCAGATTGTCGGGCATTTGCCAATAATCCAACGGCCACGGAGGGGATGCCGACGATGGACCCGGTCGCACGAACCCGAGAGGAACTTCACCCCGGCTGCTTCGCCTGTTCCGCCAATCACCCGGCTGGCCCAGGCTTGCAGTGCGAGGCCCGGACGGACGGGACGGTGGTCGGCAAGGTCAGCCTGGATACCCGTTTCCAGGGCTACCCGGGAATCGCCCAGGGAGGGGTGGTCGCCACCCTGCTGGACTCGGCCATGGCCCAATGCCTGATGGCACGCGGGATCGCCGCGGTGACAGGCGACCTGCAGGTCCGGTTCCGGCATGCCGTTGCACTGGAGGTCCCGATGGAGGTGCAGGCGTGGACCGTGGAGTCCTCGCCGCCGCTGTACCGGTTGCGTGCCGAAGCCCGGCAAGGCCAGCGGATCGTGGCGGCGGGCAAGGGCGTGTTCGTGGATCGGGAAGGGCAGGGCGTGGGCGAACTGGACACCGCGCTGCCTGCTGGCGAGAATGCCATCAACGCGGACGCCGGTCCCGCAGGAGCGTGACGACGATGGCCAGACCCAAGTGCCCCCGACGCGTGGGCGCCGCCCCGGTTGCGACCTACTACAAGCCCCGCGGGATCCCGTTGTCGGCCCTCGACGAGGTGGTGCTGGAATTGGACGAGTTCGAGGCGCTCCGCCTGGCGGACCTGGAGGGGATGTACCAGCAGCAGGCCTCCGAGGCCATGGGCGTGTCCCGCCAGACGTTCGCGCGCGTCGTCGAGGTCGCCCGCAGGAAGGTGGCCGACGCGCTGGTTCACGGCAAGGCGTTGCGGATCGAGGGACTGGACCCGAACGCGGACGGCCGGAACTTCCATTGCCCGCGGTGCCGGGATGTCTGGACCCACGCGACACCCGGCGAGGCGCCCGAAGCCTGCCCGAGGTGCGAAAGCGACGCGGAAGGTGATCCGCCGCCCGACTGATGCGGGTCAGTCCTGTTCAGGCACCGGGTCGTGGCTGCCGCAGCCGCAGACGTGGTCGTTGCTGTGACCACCGCAACCGCCGCCACCGTCGTGTCCGTGATTGCCACAGGGGATCCAGTCCGCCAGGTCGCCGCGCAGCCACGCATTCATGGCCTGGCCCACCGTGCCGTCCGCGCCGCCCACGACCCGGATCCCGAAGGCGTCGAACATGGACTTCGCGCGCTCGCCCATCGTGCCCGTCAGCACCACGTCCACGTCCAGGCTCTTCAGGAAGCGCGGCATCTGTCCGGGCTGGTGGTTGGCCGCACCCGGGTTGGGCACGGGCGTCACGGTCACGATCGTGCCGTTCTCGACCTCCACGACCGTCACCGCGGGCGCGTGGCCGAAGTGCCCGGAGATGGGGGCGTCCAGTCCCGACAGGTCCTCTGCCGTCACGCCCACCCGCAGGAGGCCGGCGGGCTTGGGCGCGTGCGCAGGGGACGTGGCAGGTTCCTCGTCGGCCGCTTCGCCAACGACCCAGTCGGCAGATATCGCCTGCGCGATCCCCGCCAATGCCTGGGATGCCGGGTCGTCGGGAGTCGACACCACCAGCGGCTTTCCGGAATCGCCTGCCTCGACCATCGCTTCCGTGATGGGGATGCTGCCCAGGAAGCGGACGCCCAGGTCGGTGGCCGCGCGCTGGCCGCCGCCCCGCTTGAACAGGTCGATGCGGCGGCCGCAGCCGGCGCACGCGAACCCCGAGAAGTTCTCGACGATCCCCAGCACCGGCAGGTCCAACTGGCGCGCGAAGCCGACGCACTTGCGCGAGTCCAGCAGCGACACGCCCTGGGGGGACGTGACGATCACGACGCCATCCGCGTCCGGGATCATCTGTGCCACGGACAGCGGTTCGTCGCCGGTCCCGGGGGGGCAGTCCACGATCAGAACGTCGGTGCCTTCCCAGTCGGCAGCACCCAGGAACTGGGCGATGACGCCGGCCTTGGCAGGGCCGCGCCAGATCACTGGCGCATCGGGCGACGGCAGGAACATGGACACGGACAGGACCCGGACCCCACCGGGGGCCTCGATGGGCGTCAGACCCTGGTCACCGGCTTCGCCGCGCATTCCTTCGACCCCGGTCATCAGCGGGACGTCGGGGCCGTGCAGATCCGCGTCCACGATCCCGACCTTGTGGCCGGCAGCCGCCAGCGCGTACGCGAGGTTGACCGCCACGGTCGTCTTGCCGACGCCCCCCTTGCCGCTCATGACGAGTACTTTGTGGGGAATCCGCCGCATCGCAGCGCGGGCCAGGTCGTCGGGCTGGAAGGCAGCCTCGCGCCCGTGTTCCCCACAGCCCCCCGCGTCCTGTCCGTCTCCGCAACCGCATCCCATGGGAAGCCTCCGCCCAATGGCCGAGGGGACGATATTGGCACATGCTCAAAAATGCAAGGGGCGATCCTTACGGACCCGTCATCCAGGTGCGGGTCGAGAGACACCTTGTGAGGGCTTCTTCATGCCGGTATCCTCGGACGAACGAGAGGTGATCATGCGTCGTGAAATCAAGGCCGTGGGACCCGCGTACCGATGGGCGGTCCCGGTGTTTCTGGCTGCACTCACCTCGTCGTGCAGCGGGTCTGGAAGCGGTGCCCTGGATGGGGCGCCCGACCACTCCCTCGACTCGGCCGAACTGTCGATACCGTCCGACCTTCCCGGTGATCCCGTCGATGAAACGGCAGGCGATCCGGCTCTGGAAAGCGGAGACAGGGACGTGGACGAGGTTCTGGATACGACTCCTCCTCCACCCGTCGAGCATGGTGGTGTGACGGCTCGGGCCGAAGGCGGGCAGGTTCTGCTCGAGGGCACCCAGCTGCGTGTGGTGGTCGATCCGGTCACAGGACGTTTCCAGGTCGATCGGGCCCGGGACGGACTGCCCGGGAACGGCTGGACGCGGGTGCTGGACCGGGCCGAGTCACGGGCGTCCTACCGGGAGTGCGTCGGCGCGGCCGGCGTCGAACCGGTCTGCCAGGAACGATCGGCGACGACCGGCGAAGCGGGGACCACGACCTGGACCGCCGAGGCTTTCGAGGACCCCCTGGGGATCGGTGTCGAGTTGCGTCTGCGCCATGGTCCAGCGAAGGATGGCCCGGTGCTGGTCAGCCGGTTCCAGATCCGCGGGGAAACCGCCTTCGTCACGGCCGACGTGGCCGCGGCCTGGCCGATCCCCGCCCCAGGGACCACGCGCCGCCTGATGGGCCTTTCGCCGATGGCCGCCGATGGCGACTCGGGCGGCGCCCTGTACCTGGGCCCCGATCCCGCCACCCATGCCATCCTGGACGACGGTTGCGACGTCTACTTCGATTACGACGCTCTGGTCCGGCAGGTGGGCAGCGGCACGTCGATTCTGTTCCCGCCCGGCGTGGCGGCCAACTGGGCCGCGGGGATCCAGGACCCCGTGTCGGGAGCCGCGCTGGTGGCGGGCTTCCTGTCCCACCGCAAGGGCATCGGCCTGGTCATCGTGGACCACGATCCCTCGACGGCGCCGACCCTGGCCGAGGCCGGGCAGGCGCCGCGGTCCGGCATGACCCGGTTCGAGGGGCTATGCCACTACCTCGACGGCCGCGGGGCCACCGCGCTGGACGCGGGGACGGCCGGGGAGGCGGGGCTCGTCGAGGGCACCGGGCTGCGATCGGAGCCCTTCTATCTGGAGCCGTTCCCCGCCACCGCCCAGGAGGGCCTGGAGGCGTTCGCCCGCCGCTACGCCAAGCGCATCGCCAAGCACGTCTGGACCGACGTCCCCACCGGGTGGAACTCGTGGGGCGGCGGCAGCGGTTCAGGGGGATATGGCACGCAGATCGACGAGGCGCTGCTGCTGCGAAACCTGGACCTGGCCGCCGCCGACTTTCTGCCCCACGGGATGCAGTGGTTCATGGTCGACGACGGCTGGGAGGCGGCGGTCGGTGACTGGTGGCCGAACCCGGACCGCTTTCCGGATCACGAGGTCGACGGGGTCGCGGTGGGCGGGATGGCCTGGATCGCGCAGCAGGTCCGGGACCGCGGGATGATCCCGGGCCTGTGGATTTCGCCCTTCACGCTGCGCGCGGACAGCCTGACGCTGCTGCAGCATCCGGACTGGGTGGCCGACGTGTCCGCGCTGGGATCCGGGTTCGTGCCCCAGGACGAGCGTCCCCTGGACCTGACGAACCCCGAGGTGCTGGAGTGGCTGTCCCAGGTCTTCCGGAAGGTCTCCCGAGAGTGGGGGTACCGCTGGATCAAGATGGATTTCAGCTACTTCGCGATGTTCGCAACGAATCTGCACGACCCGGACGTGACCCCCACCGAGGCGTACGTCCACGCGCTGGACGTCATCCGGGAAGCCATCGGGCCCGACACCTTCCTGCTGCTGGTGTCGATCATGGGGCTGACCTTCGACGTGGCCGACGGGAACCGGATCTCGCTGGACAACGAACCCTGGTGGGGGGATCCGAAGGGTGCCGGTGACCAGGGGATCAAGGTCACGGTCGCCACTGTGGCGCACCGCTACTGGATGTCGCACAACCTATGGATCAACCACCCCGATCTGGTCTTCTTCCGGGAACAGTACGGCCTGACGATGGCCGAGGCCCGGGCGTTCGCGTCGCTGGTCGCGCTGACCGGCGGCATCGTTAAGATGGGCGAAAGCTACGTGGACCTCCACGACCACCCCGAATGGCGGGACGTGGTCTATCGCATGCTGCCGGTGTACCCCCGGTCCGCGCGGCCCCTGGACCTGTTCCTGCGGGAGTACCCCGAGCGGTGGCTGCTGCCGGTGGACCGCGACGGCCGCCGTTGGAACGTGCTCGGGCTTTTCCACTGGGGCGTGAACCGCAATGTGGGCGGGCCCTGGGTGCCCGCGGACGGCCAGCCCGAGTCGCCGATGGAAATGGACGTGGACCTGTCCGCCGTTGGTGTCGCCACGCCCGGGACCGACGTGCTGGCGCTGGATGCCTGGGACGGGACCTGGGAGTGGGTGACGAACGGCCACGTGCGGCGCACGCTGCAGCCTCGAACCGAGCGCGTGCTGGTGCTCCATCCGCGCCCCTCCCATCCGGCCCTGGCCGGCACGACGCTGCACCTGCTGGGGGGCGCCGTCGAGGTGGCCGGCGAGTCCTGGGACGCCGCGGCAGGGCGCCTTCGGATCGACCTGCGGACCGCTCCTGGCCGTGACGTGACGGCCTATGTGATGGACGCCGGGCGTGTCGTCGGGGACGTTCGGGTGTCCGCACTGGCCGGCGTCGCAGGCGGCGGGTCCGCGATCCCGACCGTCGAGACCCGGGACGGCATCGTGGTCGTCACCTTCCCCGCTACGGCTGCCTTGACCCGCCTGGAACTGCCCTTTGCCGAGGCGACGGCCCGGTCTGTGCCGGCCTGTGCGGCGGTTGCGGCACCCGCGGGGGCCCTGGCAGACAAGGCGGCCTTCCTGGACACCCGGGTGCACGCGAAATTGCTGGACGACGGCCTGATCCGAACGGTTCGCGAGGACGGCGACGGGAACGTGACGGCCCGCGAGCAGCTTCCCAGCACGGGGCTCTGGACCGCCATCTACCTGGCGTCCCAGTCCTTCCGCTGGGCGGTGACCCGCGACCCGGAGGCCCTGGAAAACGCCCGGAAGGCCGTCGCCGGCCTGCACCACCTGACCGCCGTGACGGGCATCCCCGGACTATACGGCCGCGCCTACCAGCGGCCGGGCTTCGCCTACGGGTTCGATGCCGCCGGCCAATCCGGGTGGGTGGCGTCCACGGCACCGGGGTACGAGGGCTGGTTCTGGAACGACGCCGTCAGCAAGGACACGATGGACGGGATCCTCTTCGGGTATTCGGCTGCGCTGGACCTGCTGGACGACCCGGAGATCCGGGCCGCGATCCGGGTGGACGTGCTGGCATTCGCCAGGCACCTGGTGGTCAACGGCCTGCAGATCATCGATCACACTGGCGAGGTGACCGAACACGGTCGCATGATGTACAGCGTCATCGACGAGTTCCCGGGGTTCAACGCGCTGCTGACGCTGTCCTGGCTGCGGATCGCGGTGGACGCCTTCGAGGAAATGCCGCCGGCCGACCGGGCTCGATGGGACGGGCCGGACCTGCGGCACTT
>CAIOFV010000034.1 GCA_903857665.1 uncultured Myxococcales bacterium | reverse complement strand
CGTTCCTCGCGGCGGTCTCGGAACTGGGGGTCATCCTGTTCATGTTCATGGTGGGCCTGGAGTTCGACACGGCCCATCTTCGCCGCCAGGCGCGAACCGCCATCGCCGTCTCGACCGCCGGCATCGTCCTTCCCTTCGTTCTGGGCGTCCTGCTGGCGCTCTGGCTCTACCCTCGGTTCGGCATCGGGTCCTCCGGGTTCGTCGTGTTCTCGTTGTTCGTCGGAACGGCAATGTCGATCACGGCGTTCCCGGTGCTGGCGCGCATCCTGAAGGCCCTGTCGTTGTCCGCCACCCCGCTGGGCGTGACCGCGCTCACCAGCGCTGCGGTCGGCGACATCTCGGCCTGGTGCCTGCTGGCGCTGGTGGTAGGCCTGGCAGATGGGAACACGGGTGCCGTACTGCCGACGATCGGCCTGACCGTGGCGTACACCGCGCTGATGCTGCTGGTCCTGCGCCCCCTCATCCATCGCTGGCTCGCCCGGGCCGGCGAACGGGTCACCGGCCCCGGGGTCCTGAGCGGCGCCGTGGCGCTGCTGCTGCTCTCGGCCGTGCTGACCGAGTGGATCGGGATCCACGCCATCTTCGGGGCGTTCCTGTTCGGGGCGCTGTTCCCGCACGACAGTCGCATCGCCGACCAGGTTCGCCGCCAGATCGGCCCCCTGGTGGCAACCCTGTTGCTGCCGGTGTTCTTCGCCTATTCCGGGCTGCGGACCCGGGTCGGCCTGCTGGACGGGAGCGGGGACTGGCTGGTCTGCGGGGTCATCGTGCTGGTGGCGTTCCTGGGCAAGTTCGGGGGCGTCTTCGCGGCGGCCCGGATGACAGGCCTCGGGGTGCGTGACGCCTCGTCGCTCGGGATCCTGATGAACACCCGCGGGCTCGTCGAACTGATCGTGCTGAACGTGGGGCTGGACATCGGGGTCCTCTCGCCTGCGCTGTTCGCCATGCTCATCCTGATGGCCCTCGTGACGACCTTCGCGACGACGCCGATCCTCCGCGCGCTGGCGAACCCCCGTCAGACGTTCGTGCCTTCGGTCGAGGGCTGAGGTTGAGCAAGAACCCCGTCGAGCATGCGTCGCAGGTCGTCCCGCGGCACGCCGCCGATCCGGTAATCCAGCACCTTGTTCCCCTGGAACACGGCCAGCGTCGGGATCGACTGGATGCCGATGGCGCCCGCGACGCCCTGGTTCTCGTCGGTGTTCAGCTTCATGAACTTGATGCGCCCGGCGTACTCCCGGGCCAGTTCCTCGACCATGGGCGCGACCATCCGGCAGGGGCCGCACCAGGGCGCCCAGAAGTCCACGAAGACCGGCTGGGTCGACTGGAGCACCTCGGCCTCGAACGTGTCGTCCGTCACCGCAAGCACCGGGTTGTTGTTCGCGACCGGGGACTCGGGGGCGCTGGATGTGTTGTTCACGGGAACCTCCAAAGGGGTACGATTCGCCCTGTCGGCGCGCCGGCGATAGCCGGACAGGAGGAAGATGGCGACTGGGGGTTCCCTCGTCAAGTATGGTTGGGTGGAAATATTTCGCGACAAGGATATAAAGATGTTCGTTGAGATCGACCCCGTCCTCTGCACGGGGTGCAAGGCCTGCCTGGCCGTGTGCCCGAAAAAAGCCCTCAACGCGGCCGAGGGCTACTGCTGCGCGAAGTGCGTGAAATACTGCCTGTCCATGGAGGTGCCCTGCACGCCCT